>NZ_LYVP01000044.1 GCF_001984065.1 Pseudomonas sp. KK4 | reverse complement strand
CGCGAAAGCGGTCTGTCAGCCAACATCAATGTTGAATGACAGACCGCTTTCGCGAGCAAGCCCGCTCCCACATTGGTTTTTCGATTTCCTCGGGAGAGAGGCATGCGCGACTACAAGTGGCTGAACGAGTACTGCCTGAACCGCTTCGGTTCGGCGGCGGAACTGCAAGCCCATCTGCCCGTTCCAAAGACCCCGGCGCAATTGCGCGACATCACTGACGACCGCTACCTGTCGACCATGGCCCTGCGGGTGTTCCGTGCCGGGCTCAAGCACAGTCTGGTGGACGCCAAGTGGCCGGCGTTCGAAGAGGTGTTCTTCAGGTTCGACCCGGAAAAAGTCGTGCTGATGAGCGCCGAACATTTGGAGCGGCTGATGCAGGACGCGCGGATCATCCGCCACCTGGGCAAGCTCAAGAGCGTGCCGCGCAATGCGCAGTTCGTGCTGGACGTGGCCCACGAGAAGGGCAGCTTCGGCGCGCTGATCGCCGACTGGCCGGTAACCGATATCGTCGGGCTCTGGACCTTCCTGAAAAAGCGCGGTTCCCAGTTGGGTGGCCTGTCGGCGCCGCGCTTCCTGCGCATGGTCGGCAAGGACACCTTTGTGCCGAGCTACGACGTGGTTGCCGCACTCAATGCCCAGAACATCATCGACAAGGTGCCGAGCAGCCTGCGCGACCTGGCGTTGGTGCAGGATGTGTTCAACCAGTGGCATGAAGAAAGCGGTGGGCGGGCGATGAGCCAGATCTCCATGATGCTGGCCTATACCGCCAATCATTGAGACCGTGTCGTCCCCTTCGCGAGCAAGCCCGCTCCCACATTGGATCTGTGTCGCTCACAGATCCAATGTGGGAGCGGGCTTGCTCGCGAAGAGGCCATGTCAGGCGACAGAGATCTCGCCTTCCCCAGCCAATTTGCGATTCAATTGATACCGCCACCGCACATACAGCAGCGCCGAGCAGAACACCGCCAGGCTAGCGCCCATCTCCAGCAACCCGAACACCTGCCGATTCGGGTCATACGCCGCCAGTGCGCCCTTGATGAAATACAGGTTCACCACAAAACACATCCACGAATGCCCCCGCGGGCTGCCGACGATCATGCCCGGCGCCAACAGCAGCAGCGGTACCAGTTCGATCAGCAGAATCACCCAGGGCCGGGCGCCGTGCAGATCCGCGACCAGCAGGTAGTAGATGCACAGCAGCCCCGCCAGGCCGAAAAAACACAGCAGGCTGATCACGCGCATGGCCCGCACTCGGGGTTCGAGCCATTGGATGGCGGGCAGGATCTTCGGCTTCTTGGCCACCCTCAGCCCTCCAGTTTCTGCGCGGTCTTGGCCAGGCGCATGCCCAGTGCGCGGCACAGCGCCACTTCGTGGGCATCCAGACCGCTTTTGCCATCAGCGCCGGCGTGATGGCTGGCGCCATAAGGGGTGCCGCCGCCCTGGGTTTCCAGCAATGCCGACTCGCTGTACGGCAGGCCGGTGATCAGCATCCCGTGGTGCAGCAACGGCAGCATCATCGACAGCAAGGTGGTTTCCTGGCCGCCGTGCAGGCTCGCCGTGGAGGTGAACACGCCCGCCGGTTTGCCCACCAGGGCACCGGTCAGCCACAGGTTGCTGGTGCCGTCCAGGAAGTACTTGAGCGGCGCCGCCATGTTGCCGAAGCGGGTCGGGCTGCCCAAGGCCAGGCCTGCGCAGTGCTTCAGATCGTCGAGGCTGGCGTAGAGCGCGCCTTCGTCCGGAATATCCGGGGCCACGGCTTCGCACTCGGTGGAAATCGCCGGCACCGTGCGCAGTCGCGCTTCGAGCCCGGCCTGTTCCACGCCCCGGGCAATCTGCCGGGCCATCTCGTTGGTCGAGCCGCTGCGGCTGTAATACAGCACCAGAATGTAGGGTGCACTCACGGCAGCAACTCCAGGATCTGCTCCGGTGGACGGCCGATGACGGCTTTGTCGCCCACAGCCAGAATCGGTCGCTCCATGAGTTTCGGGTGAGCCGCGATGGCCGCGATCAATTGAGCTTCGCTGAGGCGGGTGTCGGCCAGATTCAAGGTCTTGTATTCGTCTTCGCCGGTGCGCAGCAATTCCCGCGCGCCAATGCCCAGCTTGGTCAGCAGGCTCTGGATTTGCGCGGCGTCCAGCGGGGTTTCCAGATAGCGCACCACGGTCGGGGTCAGGCCGCGGGCTTCAAGCAGTTCGAGCGCGCCGCGGGATTTCGAGCAGCGCGGGTTGTGATAAAGCGTCAGATCGGTCATGAGCGGGTCGCACTTTGGGTAAGGTGGCGGCTATTCTAACTGTGCAACGCGTAATCCAGAACCTTGGGAGGCAATGGGTCGCGGCAGTATTCTTTTTTCGACAAGGATCACGACATGGCAAGGCGACTGGCAGCGGCATTGGCGATCATCGGGGCGTTGATGCTGGCGGGGTGCGGTAACGACTACGGTATCGATCAGAACGGCCAGAAGGTCGACGCCGGTCGTCTGGACAAACAATGGCTGGTGCTCAACTACTGGGCCGAATGGTGCGGCCCGTGCCGCACCGAGATTCCGGAATTGAACCACCTGGCCGATCAGCTCAAGGACAAGAAGATCGGTGTGTTCGGGGTCAACTTCGACAACGTGCAGGGCCAGGAGCTCAAAGGCGCCGCCGAGAAGCTCGGCATCCAATTCACCGTGCTGGCGCAGGACCCGTCGGAAATTTTCGAACTGCCACGCAGCGAGGCATTGCCGGTGACCTACATCATCGACAACAAGGGCAAGGTGCGGGAACAGTTGATGGGCGAGCAGACGGCGGCGGGAGTCATGGCGAAGCTCGAGGCGTTGCAGGCCAGGAATTGAATCGTTGGCCGGTCCTTTAGGAGCAGGGCTTGCCCGCGATAGCGATCTTGTGGACGCCATCGCCAGCAAGCTGTGCTCCTACAGAAACAGGGGGATTGCTCCAGACGATCACTGAAGGGCGATCAACCCTCCTCGAGCCACCAGCGCAGCGGCTTGCCTTCGGCGGGCCAGAAGCGCATTTGCTCGATTGGCGAAACGTCCCAGCGCTGCACGTTTTCCAGGGCCTGCAGGAAGCGGTTTTCCTGTTCCATCAACGCCGGTGCGCAGAGCTTGCGGGTGCTGCCGATCTTGCCGAAGGTCAGCTTGTCGCCTTCGAGGGTGTAGGGCGCAAACCAGTGGTTGCAGCCGCCGTTGCCGTAGGCACGACCGTCTTCACCCAGGGTGATGGTCAGATGACTGTAATCCATCAGCGGGCGTTCGCCGATCCACTCCAGAATGTAGCTGCGGTTCTGTTGCAATTGCACCGGTTCAGCGGCGCAGCCCATCAGGCCGGCGCCCATCATCGCAGCCAGAGCAAGGCGTTTCATTACGCTGGCTCCTGGCATTTCGGGCAAAGGTGTTTCTCGCCGACCGACTTCCAGCCCAATTCGGCAATCCGCGCGGTGGCAGCAGGCTTTTCGGCCTTGTTGCCCAGCTTGGCGTCGACCGCGAACTCGAAATCGAGCACCTTGGCGCAGCTGTCGCAGTTCACTTTCCAGGTGTGGATCGCCAGTTCGCCGAACACCGGGCCACTGGCCACCGCGACCCATTGCCCGGGCGGGTTGATCAGGTGGCGAACCGTTTCGACGGTCAGGCGCATGGACAGGTCCTTGGCACCTTTGAGGGTCACGACCAGCACGTCATTGTTGCGAATCGAACCGCCGTTGCCGGTGACTTGATAACGCCCCGGCACCAGGGCGCGGCATTCGGTGAGGGTGTGTTGCGGGTTCATCAGGCTGTAGCGGAAATCGTGTTCGACCATGGGTCCTCCAAATATGCGCGATATGCTAGCACGGGCATACGCGCAGCATGGTGCGGGCATGTGACCTTCGATCAGGTTCAACTGACGGGGCCAGTCATGGCACACTGCCGCTTTTGCAGGGTCAGGGAAGGCACATGGCGTTAATCGAGTGTTTCGAGTGCAAGCAAAGCATCAGTTCAATGGCGCCCGCTTGCATCCATTGCGGTGCGCCCACCGGGGTCATGCTGGTGGCAACGCCCACGCAACTTCAGCAAACGCCGCTTTACTTCGGGCAGTCAAGCACTGGGCAGAGCGTGCCTCGGGCCGCGATTGGGCCAACCAGCATTGATGAGGCACCGCTCTCCTTCGGCCGCCTACCCACTGACGAGCGCGTGCCACGGGCCTTGCCTGAGGTAACGGTCAAGGAGCAGGCGGCGCTGTCCTTCGAGCCTTTGCCGACAAAAAAGAGTGCCTCACGGGCCACGCCTGCGGCGTTTCGACGTCGAAACAAGGTCGAGGCCCCGGTTGCCACACCCGCAGGACCACGCCCGGTGGAACTCTGGCTGAAAATCATGGTGTTTTTGCTGCCGCCGTTTTTTGTCTGGTTCCTGCTGCGTCCGGGCCATTCGAACATGCAGCGCTTGATCGGCTTCGGCTGGCTGGGGTTGATGATCGCCTTGTCCAGGGCCTGAACCGCTCAGCCCTCGACCTGATTCTGCACGCTACCGGCGGCCCATGCGGCGATGTTCTGCAAGGTCGTCGCGGCAATCGCGCCCAGTGCCTCGCGCGTCAGGAAGGCCTGGTGCGCGGTGACGATCACGTTGGGAAAGGTCAGCAGGCGCGCCAGCACATCGTCCTGCAGCGGCAGGTCGGAACGGTCCTCGAAGAACAGTTGTGCCTCCTCTTCATACACGTCCAGCCCCAGGTAACCCAATTGACCGTCCTTCAAGGCGTCGATCAGCGCGGGCGTGTCCACCAGCCCGCCACGTCCGGTGTTGATCAACATGGCACCGGGTTGCATGTGCGCCAGCGATTGACGATTGATCAGGTGTTTGCTCTGTTCGTTGAGCGGGCAGTGCAGGCTGATGATCTGCGATTCGGCCAGCAGTTGCGGCAAGCTCAGATAACGCGCACCCAACGCCTCGACCTGCGGGTTGGGGTAGGGGTCATAGGCCAGCAGTTGGCAGCCGAAACCGTTCATGATCCTGGCGAAGGTGGCGCCTATCTGCCCGGTGCCGACCACACCGACGGTCTTGCCCACCAGATCGAAACCGGTCAGCCCATGCAGGGTGAAATCGCCTTCGCGGGTGCGGTTGTAAGCGCGGTGCAAGCGCCGGTTCAGCGCCAGGATCAACGCCACCGCGTGCTCGGCCACGGCGTGGGGCGAGTAGGCCGGTACGCGCACAACCGTCAGCCCCAGGCGTTTCGCCGCAGCGAGATCGACATGGTTGTAACCGGCCGAGCGCAGGGCAATCAGACGCGTGCCACCGGTGGCCAGACGTTCGAGCACCGGGGCGCCGAGGTCGTCATTGATGAAGGCGCACACCACCTCGTGATGCTCGGCCAGGGTTGCTGTGTCCAGGCTCAATCGCGCAGCCTGGAAATGCAGCTCGATGTCGGGCGGCAGGTCGGCGGCCAGAAAACTGTCGCTGTCGTAGGTCTGGCTGCTGAAAAGAATCGTACGCATGCGGTTCTCCTTGTTTTCACACCGACATTAGCTCGTCCAACTACCTACGTTTTTGCGCCACATCAAGCATTGATCCGCGCCTGTGCCGCCAGGCGATTGATCGCGCGGTCGAGTTCTTCAAGCGCAGCGACGGCTTTCGGGTCCTGTTGCTTGAGCAAGGTTTCGCTGCGCTGGCAGGCGGCGCGCAATTGCGGTACGCCGCAATAACGGGTGGCGCCATGCAGGCGATGGACTCGTTCGATCAGGGCGTTATGGTCATGGCTTTCCCGAGCCTGGCGGATGGCTTCGCGGTCGGCCTCGAGCGATGCCAGCAGCATCGCCAGCATGTCCGCGGCCAGATCGGCCTTGCCGGCGGCCAGGCGCAAACCTTCTTCGTGATCGAGCACCTGCAACTCAAAGCCACTGGCTTGGGTGTCGCCCGGGCGCTCAGGGCTCTGGTTGCGCAGCGCCAGTCCGCTCCACTTCAACACCACCTGCGCCAGCTGCCGCTCGCTGATGGGTTTGGTCAGGTAGTCATCCATGCCGCTTTGCAACAGTGCGCGTTTCTCGTTGGCCATGGCGTGGGCGGTGAGGGCGACGATCGGCAGCGGCGTGCCATGGCGTTCACTTTCCCACTGACGGATCGCCTCGGTGCTCTGACGCCCGTCCATGCCGGGCATCTGCACATCCATCAGCACCAGATCGAAGGTCTCGCTCTGCACCGCGCGCACGGCGGCGTATCCACTTTCCACGGCCAGCACTTTGGCACCCATGTCTTCGAGCAGGGTTTGCACCAGCAACAGGTTGGCCGGGTTGTCGTCGACGCACAGTACCTTCGGTGCGCGGCTGGAAACCGGCTCGCCGGGCTCGCTGCGCAGCTGGCGCGGGTTGACCAGATCCGACAGCGCCCGCCGTAGCTTGCGCGTGCACGCCGGCTTGGCCTGGAGTTGGCTGTGGGGGTTGGGCACCGAGAGGTGGAACAGCGTCTGTTCCGTGGTCGGGCACAGCACCAGCACCTTGCAGCCCAGGTGTTCGAGGTCCCAGATGTACTGGTTCAGGCGCTCCGGTGGCATGTCGTTGCTGGTGACGCCGAGCACCGCCAGATCGATCGCCTGATCGGTCTGGTGAGCGGCAGTCACGCCATTGGTCAGGCTTTCCAGATTGCTGAACGGGGTGACCATCAGGCCGCAGTCTTCCAGTTGATGCTGCAAGGCCTGACGGGCCAGTTCGTGGTTTTCCAGCACCGCCACCCGGCGCCCGGACAGCGGTGGGCCGGGCAGGTCTTCGGCATCGTCGCGGGTTTTCGGCAGGCTCAGACTGATCCAGAACTCCGAGCCTTCCCCTGGCGTGCTGTCGACGCCGATCTCACCGCCCATCTGCTCGATCAGGCGCTTGGAAATCACAAGCCCCAGGCCGGTGCCGCCCGGTTGCCGCGACAGCGAATTGTCAGCCTGGCTGAAGGCCTGGAACAGCGCACGCACGTCCTGGTTCGACAGGCCGATGCCGGTGTCCTGGATGCTGATGCGCAGTTGCACGCTGTCCTCGTGCTCTTCTTCGAGCATGGCTCGGGCGACGATGGTGCCTTCGCGGGTGAACTTGATCGCGTTGCTGACCAGGTTGGTGAGGATCTGTTTGAGTCGCAGCGGATCGCCCACCAGCGACAGTGGCGTGTCGCGATAGACCAGGCTCACCAGTTCCAGCTGTTTGGCGTGGGCGGCGGGGGCGAGGATGGTCAGGGTGTCCTGCAACAGGTCGCGCAGGTTGAACGGAATGTGGTCGAGCACCAGTTTGCCGGCCTCGATCTTGGAGAAGTCGAGGATCTCATTGATGATGCCCAGCAGGCTGTCGGCGGACTTTTCGATGGTGCCCAGATAATCGAGTTGCCGCGGGGTCAGCTCGCTCTTTTGCAGCAGGTGGGTGAAGCCGAGAATGCCATTGAGCGGGGTGCGGATTTCGTGGCTCATGTTGGCCAGGAACTCGGACTTGATCCGGCTGGCTTCCAGAGCTTCCTTGCGCGCCAGATCGAGCTCGATGTTCTGGATCTCGATGGTTTCCAGGTTCTGACGCACGTCTTCGGTGGCCTGGTCGATGCTGTGCTGCAATTCTTCCTGGGCATTCTGCAGGGTGCCGGCCATGCGGTTGATGCCGGACGCCAGTTCATCCAGCTCCTGGCTGCCAAGCGGCGGCAGGCGGGTTTCCAGATGGCCATCCTTGAGTTGGGAAACGGCCTGCTTGATCTGGTCCAACGGCCGGTTGATCGTGCGGCCCATGCGCAGGGCCAGCAACGCCGCACCTCCCAGGCCGGCGATGATCATCATGAAGCTGGCGAACAGACTGCGGTAGCCGCGCAGCAGCATGCCGCTGTGGGACAGTTCGAGTTCGACCCAGCCCAGCAGCCGGTCGGTTTCCTCGGGAATCACATCACCGGAGAGGTTGCGGTGTTTGCCGAAAACCGGCAGCAGATAACGGGTCGCGTCATTGCCGCTGCGACTGAGCATCCGCGAGGCATCCCCCAGCGGCGCCTGATTGAGCATCAAGGGCCCGGCGTGGGCCAGCAGCGAGCGGTCCGGCGCCAGGAACGTCACGGCGCGTACGTCCGGTTGTTCCAGGGATTCGGTGGCGATGCGCTCCAGCAGTTCGGTGTTCCTGTGGCCCATGGCGGGCGCCACCAGCGGTGCCAGTTGCTCGGCGATCATCTGCCCGCGCTTCATGAGTTGGGCGTGCAGATCCGATTGCTGCATCCAGGTGAAATAACCGCCCAGCACCAACGCCATCAGGCTGGTCGGCAACAGGGTCAGCAACAGCACGCGGCCTTTAATTCCCAGTTTCGTGAGCACGCCTCTCTCCTGCATCCCGCTATTCATAGACCCGCACATGCATCCGGCACGCACCACTTGCGCAGTGTAGCGATTTGCAGGCAGGCAATCTTCGTAAAAATTGATGACGTCATTCATCGCTCAGGCCAGGGCTTTCGCACCGCGTTCGGCGCCTCGACTTGTTCCTGACCGTTCAATCTTGAATAATCATCAACTGAGAATTATTTGCAGATAGTCATGACTCCCATCGCAGCCGGCCACCCCCGTATCCTGTCCATCGAAGACGACCTCGTGCTCGGTGCCTATGTCCACGAACACCTGGGCCGTAGCGGTTTCCAGGTGACCTGGTGCCAGAACGGCCAGGAAGGTCTGGATGCGGCCCGTCGGCAACCCTTCGATGTGGTGCTGATGGACATTCTGCTGCCCGGCCTGGACGGGCTCTCGGTGTTGACGCAATTGCGCCAGAGCCACTCGACCCCGGTGCTGCTGATGTCGGCGCTCGGTGCCGAGGCGGATCGCATCAGCGGCTTTCGTCTGGGGGCGGACGATTACCTGCCCAAGCCGTTCAGCATGGTCGAGTTGCGGGTGCGCATCGAGGCGATTCTGCGCCGCGTTGCGCTGGATCGTCAGCCGACGCCGGCGGCGGCGGCGATGGCTGCGGTGGCGGACAGCCTGCGTTTCGACGATGAGCTGTCCGAGGTGTTCTATGGCGAGCACGCCGCCGGCCTGACCCGCAGCGAGTATCGTCTGCTGGACACCCTCAACCGCAACGGCGATGAAGTGTTGAGCAAAGCCTTCCTTTATCAGCACGTACTGCAGCGGGGCTACGCCGCCCATGACCGCAGCCTGGACATGCACATCAGCCAGATCCGCCGCAAACTAAAGGCCATCGGCTACATCGACCGCGAAGTGCGCACGGTGTGGGGCAAGGGTTACGTCCTGAGTGCCGGCGATGAAATGTAATCTGCCAGGGCGGCACTCGCTGTTCTGGAAGCTTGCCTGCCTGCTGGTGGCATTCTGTCTGCTGATGATCTGGCTGAGCTGGTCCTGGGGGCGCTACATGGAAGAGCGCAATCAGTTCCTGTCCGACGAAGCCCGCGGCACCCTCACGCGCTATGCGCAGGAAGCGGAACAGGCGTGGCAGCAGGGGCAGCGCGCGGGCGTCGACAGTTGGCTGCAGAACATGCGCACGCAGGAGGAGAGTTGGGTCGGGGTCATCGGCGGTGATTTGCAATCGCTGAGCAGTCAGTCGCTGTCGGACAAGGACATCGAACACCTGACCTTCCTGCGTGGCCTGGACTGGCCCGTGCACAAGAAAGGCCGACCGTGGATGCGCGTACCGTTCCCGCACGACGCGTCTGCCGGCAGCCTGGTCATCGAATTGCCTGAGCGCTTCCTGCCTGGCCGCTACCAGGTGTTCTGGCGCGTCATCACCAATGGCGTCATACCCGGACTCTTCACTTTATTGTTGTGCGTCGGCCTGTACCGCCTGCTGGTGGTGCCGCTCAATCACCTGCGCGCCCAGGCCAATGCCTGGCGCGCCGATCAACTGAATGTCCGATTGTCCAGTCGCACCACCAACCGCGTCGATGAGCTGGGTGAACTCGGCAGGGCGTTCGATCACATGTCCGAACGCCTGCAAACCACCGTGGCCTTGCAACAGCAATTGCTGCGCGACCTGTCCCACGAACTGCGCACGCCACTGAGCCGCCTGCGGGTGGCCAGCGAAAGCGAGCAGGAACTTGAGCCGTTGCGCGAGCGCATCGGCCGCGAGGTCGACGGCATGCAGCGGCTCGTGGAAGACACCCTGCAACTGGCCTGGCTGGACACCGAACGCACCCGCCTTCCCGACGAAGCGATCCAGATCCAGGCGCTGTGGGAAATGCTCACCGAAAACGCCTGCTATGAAAGCTGCTGGCCGGGCGGGCAGTTGCGGTGCTCGGTGGAGGCATCCTGCTGGGTGCGCGGCCACCTCAATACCCTGGCCCAGGCGTTGGAAAACATGCTGCGCAATGCCATTCGGCATTCCCCCGAGGGTGGCGTGGTTCACCTGGGCGGACGGCGGGATGGTGACTACTGGCATTTGTGGCTGGAGGATCAGGGCGGCGGCGTGGCGCAAGCGGATCTGGAGCGGATCTTCCTGCCGTTCACTCGACTCGATGGCTCGCGGCCCGGGGATGGCGGGTTCGGGTTGGGGTTGAGCATTGCCAGGAATGCGGTGCAGCGGCAGGGGGGCAGGCTTTGGGCTGAGAATACTGAAGTTGGGTTGCGGATGAATATGCGGTTGTTGGCTGATGTCGGTGAGGTGGCGGATGACGCTTTCGCGAGCAAGCCCGCTCCCACATTGAGTGTGGCATTGCCATCACGCTGATTTGCCGGAGCGTTCCGGTAATCTTGTATGACATTTCCTAAAGGGTATCAGCGGCGTTTTTACGCGTGCTTGACAGGTTAGGCTCTGGCTTTTACTCCCGTCAGGAGTTGAGCATGAACGCGCCCGAAGTGCCCGGTAAGCTACCCGTCGACCGTTTCAATGAAGTGATTGCGCTGATCAAAGGAGCCCGCCAACAGGCGATACAGACGGTCAATACGCAACTGATCGAACGGTACTGGCAGGTTGGTGCGTATATCCGCCGCAAGCTGGAAAACGCCGAGTGGGGGGATTCGGTGGTTGGCCAACTGGCTGAGCATCTGGCTATGACACAGCCGGGATTGCGTGGTTTTACTCGGTCAAATCTGTTCCGCATGCGCCAATTCCATGAGATCTACCGCGGCGAAGAAAAAGTCGCACCACTGGCGTGACAATTGTCCTGGTCACACAACGTCGAGGTCGCCAGACCCGCTTGCCGGACAAGCAGTTGTTGCAGGCAAAACTGCATGAGTTCCATGTTCAGAATGCGGAGCGGATTGATGCGCAGTAAGGAATATTTGCGATTGGCAGGTTTGAGATAATTCGCAACATGTTAATGGGTCGGAACATAAAGTGAAGTCTAAAGGTTTGAAAGTGGGTGGCGATATTTAGAAGAAGATATAAAACCAAGGAGATACTTGTGAATATTCAATTGCCCACGTTGTCGATGAGGTCAGAAGGTTTTGTTATCCAAAATCCTTCTGAGACGATTAATGGTTTCACCAAGAAAACTGCTGATGATGCTGTTCGTGCGCTAGATCTGACGAATGAGCTGTCGATCGAAGACTTGAAGCACTCATTGAGGCGATATGATTTTTCATCCGTAAGTAGTCATGAACTCGCAATGGCTGGTTCTTTGCTGTATGAAAGTGGCCTGATAGGCGATGAAGTCGCTAACTTTTTTACTTCAGGCAGAATGGCTTATGATGAGGCTGGTCGCCCAACGGGTACTGACGTCAAATTTAATGCGATAGCGATGTTCAATGAGATGCTTGTAGACCGACTGGAAAATAGCGAAGGTGAGGCGAGAGGTTTTCATGAAATCACCAGAAGCTTGATTCGGGCAAATCATGTCCTTGGCGCGCTCTCGTATTTTGCGACCTCTGCTCAAAGTGAGCTTTCCATCAGCATCAAGGCCTGAAGCCGCGGTGCCCGGCCCGCAGGCGGGCACCGGCAGCCTTAACAGTTATCGACCATATCGAGTAGTGCCGGAATATCCTTTTGGCACGTTTTCATTGTTTATATGGCGAACTCTGTAAGTTCCCAGCGAACCCAGTACTGACGCATTGCTACGATTGCCTCCGTCGGCATATCTCCAGATTGATCCATCCAGTTTTTCAATGACCAAGTTTGGAGGTGAACCTCTGCCAAGGCCAGTAATGGTGGAGGTAATGTTTGCCTGTCGACAGCCATTGGAGCCAGTGATGGTGAAAGGGCCTTGTACGATAACTTCCGAATTTGCAGGCACGATCCCACTGTAGGTGTTCTGTATATAAGTGCATGCAGCTGTGGCTTGACCACTCACCAATATTAAAGCGGCGAGCGGAAGTGCAAGTAATGTTTTCATTTGTTTCTTCCTTGACGAAAATCAGCTTGGCGTCTGAACGTTGCGTTAGACGTTGAGTGTGTTAATGCGTCTGTGAGCAGTCACCGCCCACCGGAAAAGATTATCTACTGCCGCTCGCTGGCACTAGTTCATGCATGCCGCTTCAAAGCGCGGGAAACTTCCGATCCATTCAATCTTCTTTCCTACAGAAAAATGCACTTCTGACAGACGTTTCGTACTCAATCGAGACATCTGTAGGAGCGTGGCGAAAAACCTCACATTCGCCACCGATTTTTCCTTATTCCCACAAACCATAAGCACCTCACTTTGCGTGATATGGCGTTCGCAGGTTTGCCGGTATGATAGGCGCCCCCGCAGTCTGGATTGCGAATACGCCATGACCTTGCAGTACCCAACCATCGCCGATTGCGTCGGCAACACTCCGCTGGTCCGTTTGCAGCGCCTGCCTGGCGCCACCAGCAATACCCTTTTGCTCAAGCTCGAGGGGAACAACCCGGCGGGTTCGGTCAAGGACCGTCCGGCGCTGTCGATGATCACGCGTGCCGAATTGCGCGGGCAGATCCACGCCGGTGATACGCTGATCGAAGCGACCTCGGGTAATACCGGGATTGCGCTGGCCATGGCCGCCGCTATCAAGGGTTACAAGATGATCCTGATCATGCCGGACAACTCCAGTGCCGAGCGCAAGGCTGCGATGACCGCCTACGGTGCCGAGCTGATTCTGGTCACCCAGGAACAAGGCATGGAAGGCGCCCGCGACCTGGCCCAGCGTATGGAAGCCGAAGGCCGCGGCAAGGTGCTGGATCAGTTCGCCAACGGTGACAACCCCGAGGCGCACTACACCACCACCGGCCCGGAAATCTGGCGCCAGACCCAGGGCTCCATTACCCATTTCGTCAGTTCCATGGGCACCACCGGTACCATCATGGGCGTTTCGCGCTATTTGAAAGAGCAGAGCGATAACGTGCAGATCATCGGTCTTCAGCCGATGGAAGGCTCGGCCATCCCGGGCATTCGTCGCTGGCCGCAGGAATACCTGCCGAAGATCTACCAGGCCGATCGCGTGGACCGGATCGTCGACATGGCGCAAAGCGAAGCCGAAGACGTGACCCGTCGTCTGGCCCGCGAGGAAGGCATTTTCTGCGGCGTGTCGTCGGGCGGTGCGGTGGCGGCAATGCTGCGTCTGTCCAAAGAAGTTGAAAACGCGGTGATCGTCGCGATCATCTGCGACCGTGGCGACCGTTACTTGTCGACCGGCATTTTCGACGCGCCCAACTGATGGCCAAGCATGAGAGAGGCCTGCGCTTCCAGCCCACCGGCGGCAGCAAGGCCCCGCAAGTCCCGACCGGCAAAAAGCAGCGCCTGACCATCGAGCGCCTGGCCAATGACGGTCGCGGTATCGCGTTTTTCGAAGGTCGTACCTGGTTCGTCATCGGCGCGTTGGCCGGTGAAGAGGTCGAGGCGCGGGTGCTCGGTGCCCATGGCAAAGTGGTCGAGGCGCGCACCGAGCGGGTGTTCAAGGCCAGCGAACTGCGTCGCCCGGCACCCTGTGTCCATGCCGGTCGCTGCGGCGGGTGCAGCGTGCAGCATCTGCCGCACAGCGAACAGCTTGCCCTGAAACAGCGCATGCTCGCCGAGCAATTGTCCCGAGTCGCCGGCGTCGAGCCGCAAGAGTGGGCCGCCCCTTTGAGCGGTCCGGAATTCGCTTACCGTCGCCGCGCCCGGGTGGCGGTGCGTTGGGACATCAAAACCAAGAAGCTCGAAGTCGGCTTCCGCGCCGCCGGCAGCCAGGACATCGTCGCCATCGACGAATGCCCGGTGCTGGTACAGCCCTTGCAACCGATCATGACCCGTTTGCCGGAGATGCTCCGACGTTTGAGCAAGCCCCAGGCACTCGGGCATGTGGAGTTGTTCGCCGGATCGTCGCTGGCGGTGCTGCTGCGCCACATGGCACCGTTGTCCGAGACGGACCTGACGATCCTCAAGGATTTCTGTGCGTTCCATCAGGCCCAGTTGTGGCTGCACGGCGAGGGTGAACCACAACCGGTCGAAGCCGATCAAGTGTTGGGCTATCGTCTGGAGCAATGGAACCTGGAACTGGCGTATCGTCCCGGCGACTTCGTTCAGGTCAACGCCGGGGTCAACGAAGCGATGGTGGACCAGGCGCTGCAATGGCTGAAACCGACCGCGGATGAGCGGGTGCTGGACTTGTTCTGCGGCTTGGGTAACTTTGCCTTGCCGCTGGCGCAATCCGTTCGCGAAGTGGTGGCGGTGGAAGGGGTGCAGGTGATGGTCGAGCGGGCAGCCGCGAACGCCATTAGCAATAATCTGCATAACGTGAAGTTTTTTCAGGCGGATTTATCCCAGCCTTTGACCGACGCCGAATGGGCGCGCGAGGGCTTTTGTGCGGTACTCTTGGACCCACCGCGTGACGGTGCTTTCGAGGTGGTGCGCAAGCTCAAGACCCTGGGCGCCGAACGGTTGGTGTATGTGTCGTGCAACCCTGCAACTCTGGCGCGCGACACGGTCGAATTGATCAAGCAGGGCTACCGGTTAAAACGTGCCGGGATTCTCGATATGTTTCCTCAAACGGCACATGTCGAAGCCATGGCGTTATTTGAAGCGAGCTAGGAAGGCTCGTCTGGTCCGACTGGCCCGCCCGTGCAGCCGCGCACCAGCCCGACGTGGGCGCACGGGCAACGAAGGTCAGCGATTTGACGCATTGAATCTGCGTCGTAGGGAAGGTAAGCAAGATGGTACAGGTGAGAGCACACCAGCCGATCAACACCGACGGCAGTATCAATCTCGAGGCTTGGCTCGATCATGCGGTCAGTGTCGATCTGGCACTGGATCGCGAAGCCTTGAAGGAAGCCTGCGAGTACGCTCGCGAGGCTGAACAACAAGCCAATGCGGCGAAGAATCTGTGGTCGGAAGGCAATTCCAGCTTCCGCACCGGCCTTGAAATTGCCGAGATTCTCGCCGACCTCAAGCTCGATCAGGATTCCCTGGTCGCTGCGGTCCTTTACCGCGGCGTGCGCGAAGGCCAGATTCCGTTGCCGGCGGTCAGCCAGCGCTTCGGTCCGGTGGTGGCCAAACTCATCGACGGCGTGCAACGCATGGCGGCGATCAGCGACAGTCTGAGCCCGCGCAAGTCCATGGTGATGGGCACTCAGGGCCAGGTGGAAAACCTGCGCAAGATGCTGGTGGCCATGGTCGACGACGTTCGTGTCGCGCTGATCAAACTGGCCGAGCGCACCTGTGCGATCCGCGCGGTGAAAACCGCCGACGACGAGAAGCGCAACCGCGTGGCCCGTGAAGTCTTCGACATCTACGCGCCGCTCGCCCACCGTCTGGGGATCGGCCACATCAAGTGGGAACTGGAGGATTTATCCTTTCGTTACCTTGAGCCCGACCAGTACAAACAGATCGCCAAGCTGCTCCACGAGCGGCGGCTGGACCGCGAACGCTTCATCAGCGACGTGATGTGCCAGCTGAAAAACGAGCTGCAGGCCACAGGCGTCGAAGCCGATATCAGCGGCCGGGCCAAACACATCTATTCGATCTGGCGCAAAATGCAGCGCAAGGGTCTGGAATTCAGCCAGATCTACGACGTGCGCGCCGTTCGCGTGCTGGTGCCGGAAATGCGCGACTGCTACACCGCGCTCGGCATCGTCCACACCCTGTGGCGGCACATCCCGAAAGAGTTCGACGACTACATCGCCAACCCCAAAGAGAACGGCTACCGCTCGCTGCACACCGCGGTGATCGGGCCCGAGGGCAAGGTGCTGGAGGTGCAGATCCGCACCCACGCCATGCACGAAGAGGCCGAGCTCGGCGTTTGCGCGCACTGGCGCTACAAGGGCACCGACGTCAAGTCCGGCTCCAATCACTACGAAGAGAAAATTTCCTGGCTGCGTCAGGTGCTCGAGTGGCACGAAGAGCTGGGCGATATCGGCGGTCTGGCAGAACAGCTGCGGGTCGATATCGAGCCCGATCGCGTCTACATCTTCACCCCTGACGGTCACGCCATCGACTTGCCCAAGGGGGCGACGCCGCTGGACTTCGCCTACCGCGTGCACACCGAGATCGGTCACAACTGCCGTGGCGCCAAGATCAACGGGCGCATCGTACCGCTCAACTACAGCCTGCAAACCGGTGAACAGGTCGAGATCATCACCAGCAAGCACGGCACGCCGAGCCGCGACTGGCTGAACCCGAACCTGGGTTACGTCACCACATCCCGGGCGCGGGCGAAGATCGTGCACTGGTTCAAGCTGCAGGCGCGCGACCAGAACGTAGCCGCCGGTAAAACCCTGCTCGAGCGCGAGCTCAATCGCCTCGGCCTGCCAGCGGTGGATTTCGACAAGCTGGCCGACAAGGCCAACATGAAAACCGCCGAGGACATGTTTGCTGCCCTCGGGGCCGGTGACCTGCGCCTGGCGCAACTGGTCAACCTGGCACAGCAACTGGTCGAGCCGGAGCGCGGCAACGAACAGCTGGAGCTGATTCCGCGCAAGGCCACCGGTTACAAACCGGGCAAGCGTGGCGACATTCAGATCCAAGGCGTCGGCAACCTGATGACGCAAATGGCGGGTTGCTGCCAGCCGTTGCCGGGGGATGCGATCGTCGGTTACATCACCCAGGGCCGTGGCGTCAGCATTCACCGTCAGGATTGCGCCTCGGTGCTGCAATTGGGCGGGCGCGAGCCGGAGCGGATCATCCAGGTCAGTTGGGGGCCGGTGCCGGTGCTCACTTATCCGGTGGACATTGTCATCCGTGCCTACGACCGTTCGGGGCTGCTGCGTGACGTGTCTCAGGTGCTGCTCAACGAGCGGATCAACGTGTTGGCGGTCAATACCCGCTCGAACAAGGAGGACAACACGGCGTTGATGTCCCTGACCATCGAGATTCCGGGGCTGGATGCGTTGGGGCGGTTGCTGGGGCGGATTTCCCAGTTGCCGAACATCATCGAAACCCGGCGTAACCGTACGCCTTGAAGATGGCCGTCCTGTGGGAGCGGGCTTGCTCGCGAAAGCGGTGTGTCAGACAGTGAAACGTTGATGACACTCCCTCTTCGCGAGCAAGCCCGCTCCCACAGGTTTATTGTGGTGAGACATAAATGATGTACAGCCTCGATGATCTGCTACACCTCATGAACCGCCTGCGCGACCCGCAGTACGGTTGCCCGTGGGACATCAAGCAGACCTACGCCACCATCGTCCCGCATACCCTGGAAGAGGCCTACGAAGTTGCCGACGCCATCGAGCGCGGTGATTTCGATCACTTGCAGGGTGAACTGGGCGACCTGCTGTTCCAGGTGGTGTATTACAGTCAGCTGGCCCGGGAAGAAGGGCGCTTTGAATTCGCCGGTGTGGTCGACAGCATCACCCGCAAGCTGATCCGCCGTCATCCTCACGTATTCCCTACCGGCGATCTCTACGCGCCGCTGGATGTACCGCGTTTGAATGAAGAGCAGGTCAAGCAGCGCTGGGAGGAAATCAAGGCCGAAGAGCGCGCCGAGAAATCCGACGCGCCGCAACAGCTGTCCTTGCTCGATGACGTGCCCGCCGCTTTGCCGGCCTTGTCCCGCTCGGCCAAGCTGCAAAAACGCGCAGGGCAGGTGGGTTTCGACTGGCCGGATGCCTTGCCAGTGCTGGACAAGGTCCGTGAGGAGCTCGACGAAATACTCGAGGCGATGGCCGATAACGACCCGGCGGCGATTGCCGATGAAGTCGGTGATCTGCTGTTTTCAGTGGTCAATCTGGCGCGGCATCTGAAGGTCGACCCGGAAACCGCGCTGCGCGGCGCCAACGGCAAGTTCGAACGGCGCTTCCGTTTTATCGAACAGGCATTGCGCGACACCCACCGTCCCATGGAAGATTGCACCCTCGAAGAGTTGGACGCCCTGTGGGGTGAAGCCAAACGTCAGGAAAAGAATGTGCCCAGCTGCGGTTGAGCAGTTGCCTAAGTGAGTAATAAGCACCATGAGCATTTCCCTTCGCGACCAGTTGCTCAAAGCAGGGCTGGTCAACCAGAAGCAGGCCAAGCAGGTCAGCAAAGAGAAGCAGAAACAGCAGCGCCTGGCCCACAAGGGCCAGATCGAACTCGATGACACCCAGCAGCGAGCTGCCCAGGAAGCCATGGCCGAGAAGGTCAAGCGCGATCAGGAGCTCAACCGCCAGCAGCAGGAAAAGGCCGAGGCCAAGGCCCGGGTCGCGCAGATCAAGCAGTTGATCGAAGCCACCCGCCTGCCGAAGCTGACTACCGAGGACTACTACAACTTCGTCGATGACAAGAAGGTCAAGCGCCTGTCGGTCAACGCACTGATGCGCAACAAGCTCAGTAACGGTTCGTTGGCCATCGTCCACCACGCCGGCGGCTACGAAGTGATACCGCGTGAAGCGGCCCTGAAGATTCAGGAGCGTGATCCACAGCGTATCGTGCAGTTGAATGTGCAGACCGAAGAAGTCGCGGCCGAAGACGATCCGTACGCGGCCTATCAGATCCCTGATGATCTGATGTGGTAAACCCGCGCTGTCTGTAACAACGACAAACCCCGCACATGGCGGGGTTTGTCGTTTTCAATGGTGTGGTTGGCTCAGGCAGAGCGTACTTCCCGTTGCCGTTCCTGCAGTTCCAGCTCGGACTTGTAGTTGTGGGCGTCAATTTCGTTGTGGAACATCCCGACCAGCAGGTCCTGTTGGTACACATCCCAGATCCGGATACCGGCGGCTACGCCTTCGTGGGATTTATGTGAATCGTCGCGTTCAGTTACTTTTACAGTCATCTGCTAGCTCCAATCTCTCTGATATCTGCACCAAGGCGTGTGCAGGACTCCGTTATATGTTTTGGTAGCTTGCTAAGTAAATGACTGGATTTGGAAAGGGTTTGTTGCCGAATCGGACAGAATCCTGCAGCCCGCTAAAACCGCGACATTCAGTCGCAGGGGGGCGAGTTGCATGACAAAAGCTTCATGTTTATCGAGCAAAACCTGCGGCTTGAATGATTTCCTGCAGGAGCCCAGCTTGCTGGCGATAGCGTCCTCAAGATTGCCATCGCCAGCAAGCTGATCCCCTACGCAAGCACATTTGCGCGGGCATTTATCCGGCGCAAAAAAAAACGCCCCGAACCAGTCGGGGCGTTTTCATGTGTGGCTCAGCAGCGGGGAATTACTTGCCTTCCCAGCGCTTCAGTACGAGGGTGGCATTGGTGCCGCCGAAGCCGAAGCTGTTGCTCATCACAGTATTGATGGTGGCGTTCTCGCGGGTCTTGGTCAGCACCGGCAGGTCGGCCACTT
This sequence comes from Pseudomonas sp. KK4, assembly GCF_001984065.1. Classification (GTDB taxonomy): domain Bacteria; phylum Pseudomonadota; class Gammaproteobacteria; order Pseudomonadales; family Pseudomonadaceae; genus Aquipseudomonas. The sequence continues at coordinate 23,961 of NZ_LYVP01000044.1, read as the reverse complement.
CAGGGTCGAGTTCGTCGATGTTGGCGGAACCGGCGATGAAGTTGCCTTCCATCATCAGCATGCAGTAGATCGCCTCGTGAACGCCGGCGGCGCCCAGGGAGTGACCCGACAGGCTCTTGGTGGAGCTGATGGCCGGAGCCTTGTCGCCGAACACTTCACGCACGCCCTTCATTTCCGCGACGTCGCCGACCGGGGTCGAAGTGCCGTGGGTGTTCAGGTAGTCGATCGGGGTGTCGACGGTGGACAGCGCCTGCTGCATGCAGCGGATCGCGCCTTCGCCACTCGGGGCAACCATGTCGTAGCCGTCGGAGGTCGCGCCGTAGCCAACGATTTCCGCGTAGATCTTCGCGCCACGGGCCAGAGCGTGTTCCAGCTCTTCAACCACCACCATGCCGCCACCGCCGGCGATGACGAAACCGTCACGGTCGGCGTCGTAGGCGCGGGAGGCTTGTTCCGGGGTGTCGTTGCGCTTGCTGGACAGGGCGCCCATGGCGTCGAACAGGAACGACTGGCTCCAGTGCTCTTCTTCACCGCCGCCGGCGAAGACGATGTCCTGCTTGCCCATCTGGATCTGTTCCATGGCGGTACCGATGCAGTGAGCACTGGTGGCGCAGGCAGAAGCGATGGAGTAGTTCAGGCCCTTGATCTTGAACGGTGTGGCCAGGCAAGCGGAAACGGTGCTGCTCATGGTCCGCGTTACACGGTATGGGCCGACACGCTTCACACCTTTCTCGCGCAGGATGTCCAGCGCTTCCATCTGGTTCAGGGTGGAGGCGCCACCGGAACCGGCGATCAGGCCGGTACGCGGGTTGGACACTTGCTCTTCGGTCAGGCCGGAGTCGGCGATGGCGTCTTTCATGGCCAGGTAGGCGTATGCCGCCGCGTGGCCGACGAAGCGATAGATCTTGCGATCGATCAGTTCTTCAAGGTTGAGGTCAATGGAGCCGGAAACCTGGCTACGCAGACCCATTTCAGCATATTCCGGGTTGAACCGGATGCCAGGGCGGCTTGCACGCAGGTTAGCGGAGACGGTCTCTTTGTCATTGCCCAGGCACGAAACAATGCCCAGACCAGTGATAACGACGCGGCGCATGCGAATAACCCTTAGAAGTTGTCAGTGGAGGTGAACACGCCGACCCGGAGGCCTTCGGCGGTGTAGATTTCGCGACCGTCGACAGTGACCGAACCATCGGCGATGGCCAGGTTCAGCTTGCCCTTGAGGACGCGTTTGATATGGATGTTGTAGGTGACTTTCTTGGCGGTCGGCAGGACCTGGCCGAAGAATTTCACTTCGCCAGAACCCAAGGCACGACCGCGGCCTGGCAGACCTTGCCAACCCAGGAAGAAGCCGACCAGTTGCCACATGGCGTCCAGGCCCAGGCAGCCCGGCATCACCGGATCGCCTTCGAAATGGCAGGCGAAGAACCACAGGTCCGGAGTGATATCCAGCTCGGCGACCAATTCACCTTTGCCGTACTTGCCACCCTCTTCGCTGATCAGAGTGATGCGATCAACCATCAGCATGTTCGGGGCGGGCAGTTGCGCGTTACCTGGGCCGAACAGCTCACCGCGACTGCAGCGCAGCAGGTCTTCCCGGGTAAAGGCGTTTTGTTTGGTCATGCGAGCTCCTCAATAGTCCCATGCGGCAGGTGGGGCAAATCTTCCCGGCCGATCGAAGCGTTCATGCCTCGAACCGGCAGCCTACTCATAGACTATTGCGTTGTGGTGAAAGTCACAGCACCAAGGACATGAATGTACACTTGTGCACTGAAATTTTTATTCAAGCCCCTTTTCGGGCTTGTTCGGGTGCCTAAGACTGCCGCACTTTCGCCTTTCACGCCAGTCGCAGATGCTCGAAAGGCCTGTACTACTGCACCCAGCGCTTGAGAATTTGCTGCAGGTCAGTTCGTTTGAAGGGCTTGGCCAGATAATCGTTCATCCCCGCCGACAAGCAGGCCTCACGGTCGCCCTGCAAGGCATTGGCGGTCAGGGCGATGATCGGCAAGTCGTTGCAGCCGGGCAGTCGGCGAATCTGGCGAGTGGCTTCGTAGCCGTCGATGATCGGCAATCGACAGTCCATCAGAATCGCCTCGAATGTCAGGTTCTCGGCACTGCGCACCGCCTGCGCGCCATCGACCGCGACACTCACCGTAAAACCCAGGCTGCGCAGCATGGCTTCGATGACCGTCTGGTTGACCGGATTGTCTTCGACCAGCAACACGTTGCGCCCCGCGCCGTCGCCATTGCCGGTGGGTGTACGGGCAACCTCTGAGGGAAGCGGCTGTTGATAGAGCGCCAACGGAATCTCCAGGGTGAACACCGAGCCTCGGCCTTCTTCACTCTGTGCACGCAGAGTACCGCCCATCCGCTCGGCCAGGGTGCGAGCGATCGGCAGGCCGAGGCCGGTACCGCCGTAACGTCTTGAAATAGAACTGTCGGCCTGTTGAAACGCGTTAAACATCAATTCCAGGCTCTCGGCCGCGATACCGATGCCGCTGTCGCGCACCGTGCAGGTGAACCACAACAACTCGTGGTCCAGTGACTGCCACTGCGGTTCGATCGACACCCGACCTTGTTCGGTGAACTTCAGCGCATTGCCGATCAGATTGACCAGAATCTGCCGGATCCGGGTCGGGTCGCCCTGGACCTGCAAGCCCTGCATGTCCTGGGGAATCACCAATTGCAAGTCGAGCTTGCGCTGTGCCGCGCTGTGCTGGAAGGACTGGGCGCAAGCACCGATCAGCTCGGCGAGGCTGAACGGAATGTGTTCCAGCTCCAGTTCCGAGCGCTCGATGCGCGAGAAATCCAGGATGTCGTTGATCACTTTGAGCAGATGCTCGGTGGATTCCGAAGCCAGCGCCGCGTATTCCACCTGCTCGTCAGTCATCTCGGTGGTTTCCAGCAACTGCAGCATGCCCAGCACGCCATTCATCGGCGTACGCAGTTCATGGCTCATCATGGCCAGGAAGTCGGACTTGGCGTTGTTGGCCTTCTCCGCCTCTTCGCGGGTCTGGATCAATTGAGCCATGGCCTGCTGCTGTTCGCGACTGGCTTGTTCGAGGCCGCTGGCCAGGTTGTTGATGTGTTGCGAAAGGGCACCCAGTTCGGTGTCGTCGACAATGGGCAGCGGGGTTTTGTAGTCGCCTTCCTGAATTGCCTTGACCGCGTTGCCGATGTCGCGGATCGGTTGCGACAGGCTGCCGGCCAGGCGACGGGCCAACACGAAAGTAAACAGCAGGGCGAACAACGCCAGAATTGCGGCCTTGAGCAGGATCTCTTGCTGACGCTGGCTGAACGCATCGCTGGACAGGCCGACCACCACACGGCCCAGATAATCTTCCGAAGGCGTAACCAGGGCAACCTTGTCCGCCTGGAAGAAATCATTGTGCAGCGCAATACGCTGCAAGCGTACCGGCGCCTGAAACACGTCGACCTGCTGGGCGTGGCCGTGACTGGCCGACGGTTGTTCGACATACACCAGGATCCGGTTGGCGCTGTCCTGAACCTCCAGAAACCGCACGTTGGGCGTGGCAAGCGTGGCTTTGAGCAGGCTTTCCAGCACCTCGTTGTTGCCGGAAATCACACCGTATTCGGTGGCCGGGGCCAGTTGGTTGGCGATCAGTTGCCCGGTGTGGTTGAGCTCCTGACGCAAGTCCTGGATCCGCACGAAAGTGAAAAAGCTGATCAACAGCAAAGTCAGCAACAGGGCAGGGCCAAGGCTGATGAGCTGGGTGCGGGTATTGATGTCCCAACGGCGACGCAAAGTCATGGGCGGCGTTCTCTTTCAGCCAACAGTGTTGCGACAGATGCTTCGTTGATCTGTTCAATACCCAATGAGCGAGCCACCTGCGCGTTGCTGGAGACCTTGAAGCGCGGCGGATAATAGGTGCGCGGCCAGGCGGTCGGTGATCGGTCGAGCAGTTCATTGAGCATGGCCAGCCAGTCGCTTTGATCGCTGTAGCTGCTGGCCAGGCTCCCGGCCCGGACGAACCCGGCGTTGGGGCCGATCAGCGCCAGCTGTCGCGAATAACTGCTGAGCAGCAGGTTTTTGGCCGTTTTCGGGTTGTACAGGTCGGGGTCATCCAGGCCCAGCAGCACATCGCTGGTATTCAACAGGGCTTGCAAGGGGCGGCTGTCATGGATGTTGTCCCAGCGCTCGGTCACCACCTCAAGCCCCATAGGTTGAGCGGCCTGGCGCAGTTCTTTCAGCAGGAACTCGCTGTGGCTGTCGTACAGCACGCCGATGCGTTTGACCTGGGGCAGCAGCAGCCGGATCAGGCGCAACTGGCGCTCCAGCGGCGGATCGCTCCACAGCAGGCTCAGGTGTGGGGGCAGGTTGTCGCCCAGGCGTTGGCGGGCTTGCAGACGGCTGATGCGCATTACCAGCGTCGCAGGCCCCTGGGCATCTTGCAGGCGCCAATCGAGGCTCGGCAGGTCAAGCAGGATCAAACGGATGTCGTTCGCCAGTTGTCGCGGCGCCGGCATGTCCGCCAGCGGCTGGAATCTTACCTGATCGGCAGGGCGCAATTCGCGCAGCGCCTGGACGAAGGTTTGCACGCCAGGGCTGTCTTCGGCACCGGTCAACAGAACGTCGGCGGCGTAGATCGGCAGGCTGTTGAGCCAACCGCCGATTACCACGCACAGAATCGTCAGCAGGCGGGCAACACTGGCTGATTTGCGTGCCGGAAAGTGAGCCATCTTAAAACGCCAGCTCCGCGCTGAAGTAGATCACCCGGCGCTGATCGTAGTTGTTGTCGACGAAGGTAGTGGGCTGATTGTCCAACCGCTGCTGCAGCACGCCGGCCAGTTCCAGGCTGGCCTTGCCCAGGTCGATGTGTTTGGCGATACGGGTGTCGACCCGCTCGAAGCGGTAGCCGTTGAGGGCATCATCGCCATAGTAGAAGAGGGCGCTGTTCCAGCCGTGGCTCCAGTCCCTGAGCCAGCCGGCTGAGCCGCTATTGCGAGCAGTCTGTTGCGCGTCCTGAGGATTGCTCGCGTCGGCATCGACGTAGGCATAGCTCAGGCGCAACCGGTCGGCTTGGCCGATGCGCCAGTCGAGTTGGGTTTCGGCACCGGAAAAACGTGCGCTGTTGGCGTTGCTGGCAATGTACTGATTGTTGCGCAGCGGTTCGCTGATCATCCCGGTGATTTCGTCGTGGAACAGCTTCACATCCACCGCCAGGCCCCACTCGGCGAAATAGCCGTTGTAGCCCAACTCCCGGGAGCGCATGTGCTCCTGATCGAGGTTGCCGGGACCGCGGGTTTTCACAAAATAGCGGGCGCTGGACTGGCCGAAGGCCTCGGGCCGGATGTGGGTGACCCGGTAGCTCCAGTTGACGCTGTTCTCGAACATGTCCGGCGAGCGGATGGCTTCGGAATACACCGCACGCAACCCGTGACGCGGAGTGATCAGATAGTTGACCGCCAACCGCGGAGTCAACGAACTGCCGATCAACCGCGTGTCTTCGAACATGGCGCCGCCCTGCAACAACCAGTGATCGCTGGCGCGCCACTCCAGTTGGCCGAAGGCCCGCCAGGTGGTGTCGTCCAGGGTGCCGTTGAAGTAGGTCTCGGAGTCGGCACGGTCGTAGCGATAGTTCAGGCCGCTGACCAGCCGCAGGTTATCGGCCAGGCCCAGGGTGTCCTGCAATTCAAGGTCGTAGCGCGATTCCCGGGTGCTTTGGTCGATGTTGCCGCAAACGGTTTGCCGGGCGCCGTTGCGCCATTGATCGAGAGCCTGATTGGCCAGTGTCTGCTCGGTGGGAGTGCCGGCGGGCGCGCCGGTGACGAGGAAACTTTCGATATTGCGGGCCAGGCGCTCCGTGTAGTTCGGGTTGAGCTGCCAGAGCTCGGTCAGTTGCGGGCTGAACGAGACCTCGGCATCACAGGCGCGCCAGGTCTGCTGGCGGTCCCAGTGCTGGGCCGAGCCCTGAACGTACAGGCTGTGATCGGGATCGATGTCGAGGTTCCAGCGCAGCGAGCCGGCGTAGTCCCTGGCGCTGACGTCGGAATTGTTCCCGGAACTGGTAATCCCGGAGAACACCGGGCGGTAGGTATAAGGACGCTGGTTACTGCCTTCTTTGGCGTTGAGCTGCCAATCGATGCTGTGCCGTTCGTCCAGCGCCTGGCTGACGGCCAGGTTGAAGCGATTCAAGCGGCGGCTGTCGCGGTAATCGGCGCCATTGCGGTCGGTATCGAAACCATCGTCCTGCTGGCCGGACAGGGACAGGCGCATATCGCCGTCATCCCAGCCCACACCCTCACTGGCATAAAAGTCGTCGATACCGCGCTGGCCGCGAGTGACCTTGATCCGCGTGCCATGGCTGTCGGCGGGGTTGCGGGTAATGATGTTGACCACCGCCATCAAGGCATTGGCGCCATAGCTGACGGTGTTCGGGCCGCGGAAAACCTCGATGCGTTCGATGTCTTCCATGGCCACCGGGATGTCGCTCCAGTCCACGGTGGCGAGGCCGGCCCGGTAGACCGAACGGCCATCGATCAGCACCTGCATGCGTCGCGCCTGCGTGGCATCGGTGCCGTGGTAGTTCACCACGGCCTGATTGCCGCTGATGTTGCCGACCATCATGCCAGGCACCAGGCGCAGCAGTTCGCTGATATCGCGGGCGCCGCTGGCGCTGATCAGAGCGTTGTCGATCAACGTCATGCTGCCCGGCACGGCGGCCGGCGATTGCTTCAGGCGCGTGGCCGTCAGCACTTGTGGCAATGGATCGCTTTCCAGAAACAGGTCGTCGGCCAGCACCGGCGAGCTGAGGACCAGCGCCAGGACCAGCGGCGAGCGGTGCGAAGGCGAATCCAGCGACACAACACATCCTTGTTAATGATTGTTGGCGCGCATGTTAACCGAGCCCGATGACTTTTCCAGTCACGTTATCTGCACTTTGCGCGGTTTTATTGGACTTCGCCGACCACGGGCGGGGTAATTGACGCGGGGACTGGCCGCCACCGGGACGCTCCGTATAATGCCGACATCGCCACTGGTATGGATTAACGGATTACATATGACTGAACAGCGCCCGATTGCGGTTCTGGGAGGCGGAAGTTTTGGTACCGCCGTGGCTAACCTGCTGGCCGAAAACGGGCACCAGGTCCTGCAGTGGATGCGCGATCCCGAACAGGCCGAGGCCATTCGGGTCAATCGCGAGAACCCGCGTTACCTCAAAGGCATCAAGATCCTCCCGGGCGTAACCCCGGTGACTGACCTGCAAGCCACCCTGGACGCCAGCGACCTGTATTTCGTCGCGCTGCCCTCCAGCGCCTTGCGCTCGGTGCTGGCCCCTCACGCCGAACGGCTGAGCGGCAAGATGCTGGTCAGCCTGACCAAAGGCATCGAAGCCCACACGTTCAAACTGATGAGCCAGATCCTCGAAGAGATCGCTCCCCAGGCGCGCATCGGCGTGTTGTCGGGGCCGAACCTGGCTCGGGAAATCGCCGAACATGCGCTGACTGCCACGGTAGTCGCCAGCGAAGACGAAGCACTGTGCGAACGGGTGCAAGCCGTGCTGCATGGTCGCACCTTTCGGGTGTACGCCAGCGCCGACCGTTTTGGCGTGGAACTGGGCGGGGCCTTGAAAAACTGCTACGCGATCATCGCCGGCATGGCCGTGGCCCTGAACATGGGTGAGAACACCAAGAGCATGCTGATCACCCGGGCGCTGGCGGAAATGACGCGCTTTGCCGTGAATCAGGGCGCCAACCCGATGACCTTCCTTGGCCTGGCGGGCGTGGGCGACCTGATCGTGACCTGTTCGTCGCCGAAAAGCCGGAACTATCAGGTCGGATTCGCCCTCGGACAAGGTCTGAGCCTGGATGAGGCGGTCAATCGCCTGGGGGAAGTGGCCGAAGGGGTGAACACCCTCAAGGTGCTCAAGGCCAAGGCCCAGGAAGTGGGCGTGTACATGCCGCTGGTCGCCGGGCTGCACGCGATCCTGTTCGAAGGGCGCACGCTTGAACAGGTGATCGGCCTGCTGATGCGCGGCGAGCCGAAGACCGATGTCGACTTCATTTCCACCAGCGGTTTCAACTGAGCCCAACTTGACAGGAACGGAGCAAGACATGAGCGATCAAAAAGTAGAAGCCAAATACGAGTCCATTGTGTTGCGGGTGCTGTGGATGATCGTCTTTGTGCTGGTCTGGCAAGTGGCGCAGTTCATCCTTGGCACCGTGGTGCTGGTGCAGTTGATCTATCGTTTGATCTATGGTGCTCCGAGCGCCAGCCTGATGAACTTTGGCGACAGTCTGAGCCAGTTCCTGGCACAGATCGGCCGGTTCGGCAGTTTTCACAGCGACCAGAAGCCTTGGCCGTTCGCCGATTGGCCAACGCCGCGTACGCCGGAAGGTGAAGCGCCGCACGTCGTGGCGCCAGCCCCGCATCCGGCCCGAGATGAGGAACCCAAGCTATGAAACTCTGGGTATTGCGTCATGGTGAAGCCGAACCCCACGGTTCCAAAACCCACGATTCGGAGCGGGCGTTGACCGAACACGGTCGGGAAGAAGTGCTGCGCAGTGCGGCCCGATTGATTGGGCAACCTGTCAGTGCGATCTATGCCAGCCCTTATCTGCGAGCGCAGGAAACTGCGCAACTGGTGCGTGACGCGCTGGGCTTCGAGCCGGACATCCGCACCGTCGAATGGCTGACCCCGGAAACCGATCCGGACAAGGTGGCCGAACAACTGGTGTCGGTCAGTGATGTGCTGCTGGTCAGCCACAACCCGTTGGTGGGTAATCTGCTCAGTTACCTGCAACACGGTGCCGGTTTTCCTCCGGAACAAGTCAGCACCGCGGGCCTGGCTGAATTGAAGGGCGATGAACTGGTGATCGGCTCGATGAAGCTGAGCAGCCTGAAACACCCGTAGTTCTCCAACACCGATCCACTGTGGGAGCGGGCTTGCTCGCGAAGAGGCAGTGTCAGTCGCCATCTAGGTAGGAGCCTGACCTACCGCTTTGGCGAGCAAGCCCGCTGCCACATGGGATTGAGATAACTGAAAAAAATTGTATGAAATAGACGACCAAGCACTTGCTTGGTTGACTACGCTTGCTCCAAACAAAAATACAGGAGCGAGTCGCATGTCTGCTGCTTTTCGTTTGCCGCTGGACGTGTTCTACGAGCGCGAGGCCCGGCATCCCCGGCAGCGCTTCATGGTCCAACCCATGGGCGGCGGGCAGGTTGAGACGCTGACTTGGGCTGACGTCGGCCATCGGGCACGCTGCGCGGCGCACTGGCTGCGAGCCCGCGAATTGCCCCAAGGCAGTCACATCGCCCTGATCTCGAAAAACTGCGCCCACTGGATCATTGCCGACCTGGCGATCTGGATGGCCGGGCACGTGTCGGTGCCGCTGTACCCGAACCTCACGGCCGAATCCGTCGCTCAGGTGCTGGAGCATTCAGAAGCGGCGCTGGCCTTTATCGGCAAACTCGACGACTGGCCGAGCATGTCCCGTGGTGTCAGCCCGGACCTGGCAACCATCAGCCTGCCGTTGCACCCGCCGGGCGATTTCGATTTCAGCTGGGCCGATCTACAACAATGTTCGCCGATTCAGGACGACCCCAAACCTGGCGCCGATCAGCTCGCCACCATCATCTACACCTCCGGCACCACCGGCATGCCCAAGGGCGTGATGCACAGCTTCGCCAACCTGGGGTTCGCCACCACTCGCGGTACGCAACTGTTCGGTTTGAATGAGTCCGATCGCCTGCTGTCGTACCTGCCGCTATGTCACGTCGCAGAGCGAATGTTCGTCGAACTGGCGTCGATTTACACCGGGCAAACAGTATTCTTTGCCGAAAGCCTCGAGACCTTCCTGACTGACCTGCGACGAGCACGGCCAACGGCGTTGTTCGGCGTGCCGCGGATCTGGACCAAATTCCAGATGGGCGTGTACAGCAAGATCCCGGCGAAACGCCTGGATCTCCTGCTCGGTCTGCCGATCATCGGCAAGCGGGTCGGTCATAAGGTCCTGGCGGGATTGGGCCTGGATGCGTTGCGCGTGGCCTTGTCCGGGGCCGCCCCCGTGCCGCTTAGCCTGTTGATGTGGTACCGCAAGCTCGGGCTGGACGTGCTGGAGGTGTACGGCATGACCGAGAGCTGCGGCTACTCGCACATCTGCCTGCCGGGGCAGAACAAGCCAGGCTGGATCGGCAAACCCTGCCCGGACGTCGAGGTGCGGATCGACGAAACCGGTGAAGTCATGGTGCGCAGTGGCGCCACCATGCTCGGCTATTTCAAGGAACCGCAGAAAACCGCCGAGACCATCACCGAGGACGGCTTCCTGCGCACCGGCGACAAGGGCGAGGAGGACGCCGAAGGCAACCTGCGCCTGACCGGGCGCCTGAAAGAAATCTTCAAGACCAGCAAAGGCAAGTACGTGGCGCCAGCGCCGATCGAGAATCGCCTGGCGGTGCATTCGCGCATCGAACAGGTGTGCGTGGTGGGGGATGGCCTGAGCGCGCCGCTGGGCTTGTGCGTGCTGTCGGCGGTGGGTCAGCAGGAGGCGCGGGCGGGCCTGCATTCCAGTCTGGAAAAGCTGCTGGAGGAGGTCAACAACGCTCTGGACAAGCATGAGCGTCTGCGGCGGCTGGTGGTGGTCAAGGACAGTTGGGCGGTGGAAAACGGCTTCCTCACGCCGACCCTGAAGATCAAGCGCAACGTCATCGAAGCCACCTACGGCTCGCGTTTCGAAGAATGGAGCGAGCGTAGCGAAGCGGTGCTGTGGCAGGATTGAGTCACGAACAAAACCAACAAGGAAAATCCGCGATGAGCCTGTGGCGCACCACTCCCGACATCGAGCAATTGAACGCCATCCAGAAAAACACCATCGGCGAAGTGCTGGACATCCGCTTCGAATCGTTCGATGACGAGTCCCTCACCGCGAGCATGGTCATCGACCACCGCACTCATCAGCCTTACGGTTTGCTGCACGGCGGCGCGTCGGTGGTACTGGCCGAATCCGTCGGCTCGATGGCCAGCTACCTGTGCATCGATGCCAGCAAGTTTTACTGCGTGGGCCTGGAAATCAACGCCAATCACTTGCGTGGCTTGCGCAGCGGGCGGGTGACGGCAGTGGCCAAGCCGATTCACATCGGCCGCACCACCCATGTCTGGGACATCCGCCTGACCAGCGACGAAGGCAAGGCCAGCTGCGTGTCGCGGTTGACCATGGCGGTGGTGCCGTTGGGCGAGAATCCGCCCGCCCGTTGACTGCGACCTTGCAACTGGCGGTTACCACTGTGGCGAGGGAGCTTGCTCCCGCTGGGCTGCGAAGCAGCCCCAGTTTATTGATATGACAGGTATGTCGCATCGACTGAAATACGACTGCTTCGCAGCCAGACGCGAGCAAGCTCGCTCGCCACATTGAGCCGGCGCAGTCACCGTGACCGGGCTCCGTCGTCTTGGCCGGACTGTCATCATTCCTGTCAGTTACGGTCATTGCCGTAGGACGCGGTCTTACGGACAATCAACGCCTGTCCTCGCTCATGGATTTGCCGGTTATGTCGCAACGGATATTTTTCGCCCACGCCAACGGTTTCCCTTCGGGCACCTATGGCAAGTTGTTCGCGGCGTTGGCGCCCGAGTATCAGGTGACGCATCTGGAGCAGCACGCCCACGACCCGCGTTTCCCGGCGGACGACAACTGGTACAACCTGGTGGATGAACTGATCCATCACCTGCGCCAGCAAGCCGAGCCGGTGTGGGGCGTCGGCCATTCGTTCGGTGGCGTACTGCATCTGCACGCCGCATTGCGCTGCCCCGAGCTGTATCGCGGTGTGGTCATGCTCGATTCGCCGGTGCTGACTCGCGCCGACCAATGGGTGATCCGCGCCGCCAAGCGTTTCGGTTTCATCGACAGGCTGACCCCCGCCGGCCGCACATTGGGACGGCGGGAAGAGTTCGCCGACCTGGACAGTGCTCGACGCTATTTCGCCGGCAAAACCCTGTTTCGCAGCTTCGACCCGGATTGCTTCGATGCCTACCTGCAACACGGTTTGCATCGGGTCGGCGACAAGCTGCGGCTGCGCTTCGACCCGGCCACTGAAATCAGCATCTACCGTGGCGTGCCCCACACCAGCCCAGGCCGTGCCCGGCAACTGAAGGTGCCGCTGGCGGTGGTTCGCGGCCACAAGAGCCGGGTGGTGATGCGTCATCACGCCAGCTCCGTGGGGCGCATGCCGCTGGGCGAAAGCCTGACCATGCCCGGTGGCCATATGTTTCCCCTCGAACGCCCCCAGGACACTGCCGCCATGCTGAAAAACCTGTTCAGCCGCTGGGACGGCCGCCAGCAGGATTGCGCATGAACCAGGTCGTCGAAGAAGTCCGCCTGAGCTTGCCGCACATCGAACTGGCGGCCCATCTGTTCGGTCCCGAAGACGGATTGCCGGTGATCGCCCTGCATGGCTGGCTCGATAACGCCAACAGTTTTGCGCGCCTGGCGCCCAAACTCAAAGGCCTGCGCATCGTTGCCCTGGACATGGCCGGTCACGGTCACTCCGGGCATCGCCCCCCGGGCGCCGGTTATGCCATGTGGGATTACGCCCACGATGTGCTGCAAGTCGCCGAACAGCTCGGCTTGAAGAGGTTCGCGCTGCTGGGGCATTCGATGGGCGCGATCGCTTCCGTGATCATCGCCGGATCGCTGCCCGAACGTGTCACGCACCTGGCATTGATCGACGGCGTGATTCCTCCTACAGACAAAGGCGAAAATGCGGCCGAACGCATGGGCATGGCCCTGCAGGCGCAATTGGACCTGCGGGAAAAACGCAAGCCGGTGTACACCACCCTCGAGCGGGCCATCGAAGCGCGCATGAAAGGGCTGGTGGCGGTCAGTCGCGAGGCTGCCGAACTGCTTGCACAGCGCGGCTTGATGCCGGTGCCGGGCGGCTATACCTGGCGCACCGACAATCGCCTGACCCTGCCGTCGCCCATCCGCCTGACCACCGAACAAGCCATGGCCTTCGTCCAGCGCGTCGCCTGCCCGGCCAGACTGGTGGTGGCTGCCGACGGTATGCTCGCCAAACACTCCGAGTTGCTGGAGCGTCTACCCTTTAGCCGTGAGCAGCTGCCAGGCGGCCATCATTTGCACTTGAATGACGAGCACGGTGCCGATCTTGTCGCAGACTGTTTCAATCGGTTCTTCGCCGTTCCTTGACTTGCGCTGGGCAACTGTCGAGGCTGGGCGGGTTGAAAAGGGAGACAACCATGCTAGATCTCTACACCGTTGCAACGCCCGATGGACACGAAGTCGTCACGGGTGCCCAGGCCATGCTGATCCGATGAGTCCATCGATGCGTTCCCTCAGCCTATTGGCGCTGTGCAGTGTCAGTCCCATGTTGTTCGCCGCTGATGTGCCTGGCAGTCAGGACCTGCCGATCGTGCCGCGCATGTCTGATGCGCAGATCGTCGACTACCGCCCCGCGGTCGAACTGGAGCGAATCTACCCGCTGGGTTCCATCCGCAAGATCAGCGGCCAATTGCGTTTCGACGGTCAGGTCAGCGCCCGTGGCAACGCCACCTCGGTGACCTACGAGCTGCCGCCGGATCATTCCTCCATCGAAGCCTTCACCGCCGCCCGCGAAGCCTTGCAGAAGCAGGAAGCGCAATTGCTGTTCTGGTGCCAGGCCCGCGATTGCGGCGAGAGCAGCCTGTGGGCCAACGAAGTGTTCGGCAACGCCAAGCTTTACGGCTCGGACAATGAGCAGGCTTATCTGCTGTTGCGTCTGGCAGCCCCCAAGGACAACACGCTGGTGGCGCTCTACAGCATCACCCGGGGCAATCGCAAAGCCTACCTGCATGTCGAGCAGTTCGAGGCCAACGCGCCGCTGGGCGATTTGCTGCCAACCTCGGCGACCTTGCTGCGGGAACTCAAGAGCACCGGGGAACTGGATTTCCCCACACTCACTGACGCACCGGATGAGACCTGGCTGCGCTTGATCTCCCGTGGCCTGAACCTGGACGCAACCTTGCGTGTCAGTGTATCGGGGCCCAATGCCGAAGCCTGGCGTCAGGCCCTGATCGGCCAGGGTGTACGGGCGGCGCGGATGGAAACCGGCAGCGTCCAAGGCTCTGGCCTGCACTTCCAACTGCTGCGATAAGCTACAACGGCGAACGCGTTCTGCGCGTTCGCCTACTCTCTTGCGGACTGTCTGTTTTCGGGAAATGGAATGATCAATAACGATCGGCTGTTGGTACAGATCCTTCTCCTGGTGCTGTTTGGCGCGAGCTTCTGGGTGATGGCGCCGTTCTGGTCGGCATTGTTCTGGGGCGCGGTACTGGCGTTTGCCAGTTGGCCGCTGATGCGTCTGCTGACCCGCTGGCTCAATGGCCGCGAGTCCCTGGCGGCCGCGGTGTTGACCGTTGGCTGGATGGTGCTGGTGGCAGCGCCTCTGGTGTGGCTGGGGTTCAACCTGGCCGATCACGTGCGCGATGCGACGGCATTCATCAAGGACGTGCAGGTTGATGGCTTGCCCGAGGCACCAGTCTGGCTGGGCAGCATTCCTCTGGTGGGGGCTCGGCTGGTGGGCATCTGGAACAGCATCGACCAGCAGGGCGCGGCCATGATGGTATCGCTCAAGCCTTATTTCGGGCAGATGGGCAACTGGCTGCTGGCGCGCAGTGCGCAGATCGGCGGTGGCATCCTCGAGCTGACCCTGAGCATTGTCTTCGTGTTCTTCTTCTATCGTGACGGCCCGCGACTGGCCGCGTTCGTTCATGGCCTGCTGGAACGCCTGATCGGCGATCGCGCCGGTTATTACATCGAGTTGGTGGCAGGCACCGTGCAGCGGGTGGTGAACGGGGTGATCGGCACGGCGGCGGCCCAGGCGGTGCTGGCCTTGATCGGCTTCCTGATTGCCGGTGTGCCGGGCGCATTGGTGTTGGGCATTGTCACCTTCCTGCTCAGCCTGATTCCCATGGGCCCGCCGCTGGTATGGATTCCGGCCACGGCATGGCTGGCCTGGAAGGGCGAGTACGGGATGGCGATCTTCCTCGGGATCTGGGGCACCTTCATCATCAGTGGCGTGGACAACGTGCTCAAGCCTTACCTGATCAGTCGCGGCGGCAACCTGCCCCTGGTGATTGTGTTGCTGGGGGTGTTTGGCGGTTTGATTGCCTTCGGCTTCATCGGCCTGTTCATCGGTCCGACGTTGCTGGCGGTGGCGTACAGCCTGTTGAATGACTGGAGCAGAAGTCAGGGACGGACTGAAGACCGGCGCTGATTTTGACGGAGGGATTTTTGCGGTGTCTGGAAAACAGACTCGCATTGATCCGGCGGACGGATGATGGGGACCGCCGGATCAACGCGAGGCTGAATGGGAGCAACTGCAAGCTTCAAGCGGTAGGCCTCAAGTGACCGGATGCGCCGCTTCAACTTGCAGCTTGAAACTTGTAGCTTGCCACTGCGTTTTTAGAACTTCGCTTCAGCATCCAGTTGCAGGGTGTTGATGTCGGAGTCCTTGAGGGTGGCGTTGGTGTAGTCAGAGTCAGCCATGAAGTACGTCGCACCCAGGGCGAAGTTCTTGTCCAGCTCGTAGCTCACTTTCAGCTTGCTGCCACGGGAACCGGTGAAGCCGTTGGCGAAGTCGGAGTCGGTGAAGGCGCCAACCACAGCGTTACGCTGTACGTCACGATAGTTGTAGTCCACAGCGAAGCCGTAGATCTTGGTCTTCACACCGGCCAGCCAGGCGGTGTCCTGGTCGTTGCTGGCATCGTCGTTGTTGACGTACTGACCGTAGATCGACAGTGGCAGTGGCAGACCGGCGATGTCCAGTTGACCGAAGCCTTCGTACAGCTTGAACTGTTCGCCCGGGCTGTTGCCGTTGATGGCCAGTGCGGTCGGGATCGTGGTGCCGCCAGGGGTGATGTCGTTGTCGTTGTCGTAACCGTAGACGCTGCCACCCAGGGTCAGTTTCAGGTTGTCGGTGATGGCAAAACGCGCGCCCAACTGACCGGCGTACAGGCGCAGGTCGTGTTTGAACTGCACGCCTTCGCCGTCGACGTTGTCCTTGAGGGTGTAGTGACCGGCGCTGCCGAACAGTTCGGTGCTGCCGCTCAGCGGGTATTTATAGGAAACCGACAGACCTTCCGGGCTGATGTCGCTATCCCAGATCACATCGCCCATGCTCACCCATTGCTGAGGCATCTTGCCGCCAACGATGTGCAGGTTCTTGATGGCGTCGGGGTGGTAATCGACATAGCCCTGGTCCAGCCAGATCTGCTTCTTGTCGAAGTAGTTGTTCAAATCCTGGTTGGTGGAACGAGGGTCGTCGTTGCTGCCCGTAGCGATACGGATACCGGTGTCGACCTGCGGGTTGATTTCGCTGTAGGCACCCAGGCGGGCACGAATGCGCTGACGGTTCGAGTCACGGTTGTTTGGCACGCCATCGTTCTTGATGGTTTCCTGGCGGAAACGCACGTCGCCCTTGAATTGGGTCTTGGCGGCCCATGCCAGCTTCTGGTCGAAAGTGCTCAGCTCATTGGTTTTCTTCGCGGTGGCCGCGATCTGCTCGTTGGTCTCTTGCTGAGCCTGACGGGCGATTTGCTGTTCTTTCTGGTCTCTGGCCAGTTCGGCTTGCAGTTCGCTGTACTGTGCGTTGGTAATCGAGCCGTTGGCCTTGAGCATGTCGAGCAGTTTGGCGTCGACTGCGGCGCTGGCAGGAACACTCATGGCCAGCAACAGACCGCCACACAGGGCTGCCGCAGTTTTCGTGGAAGCAAGACGCATATCAATCTCCGAAGATGAGAGTGGATGACGGAGCCATCCCGGGCAGAACCGACCATTGATGGACGGAAAACAGACGCCGGCTATAACCCGGCGCTCTAAAAACAGGCGCCAGTATCGCGACGGTTTATGACAGGGCAGTGGCAATGTGATGGCATGTCGATGACGATCCAGAGTGCCCGCGAACTATTGATCTAGAGCGCTGTCGTCGAACGGCGGATGTGAAAACAGCGGCGATAAGCGATACTCGCCAGGCTTTCACGCCATGAATCAGTGAGGATGGTGATGCCGCTGCAACGTCTGCAAAGTCTGTCCGAGATTGCCCCGGTAACCTGGGACGCCGTGGTGCCCGAAGACCAGCCGTTCCTGAGCCACGCCTTCCTCAGTGCGCTGGAGGACAGTGGCAGCGTGGGGCCTCATTCCGGCTGGCAAGCCGAGCATTTGCTGCATGTCGAAGGCGATCGCCTGATTGCCGCATTGCCCGGTTATCGCAAATGGCACTCCTACGGCGAATACGTGTTCGACCATGCCTGGGCCGATGCCTGTGAGCGCGCCGGCATCGATTACTACCCCAAATTTCTGAGCGCCGTACCATTCAGCCCGGTCAGCGGTCCGCGCCTGCTGGCCGCCAGGGTCGAGGACGGTTTCGAACTGTTGAAAAGCCTGCCCGGGTATCTGGAAATCGAACAACTCTCCAGCGCTCACATCAACTTTACCGACCCCTTCACCGATGCCGCCCTGGCCGAACAACCAGGGTGGCTGCAACGCATCGGCTGCCAGTACCACTGGCAGAACCGTGGCTATCGGGATTTCCAGGATTTTCTCGACGTCTTGAGTTCGCGCAAGCGCAAACAGATGCGCAAGGAGCGCGAACAGGTGGCGGGGCAGGGGTTTGAGTTCGAGTGGCTGCAAGGGCGGCAACTGACCCAGGCGCAGTGGGATTTTGTCTACGCCTGCTATGCCAACACCTACGCGGTGCGCCGGCAAAGGCCTTACCTGACACGGGAATTTTTCAGCCTGTTGGCCGAACGCATGCCGCAATCGATTCGCGTGGTGTTGGCCAAACAAGGGTCACGCCCGGTGGCGATGGCCTTCAGCCTGGTGGGCAGCGAGAGTTTCTACGGGCGCTACTGGGGCTGTCTGGCGGAGTTCGATCGGCTGCACTTCGAGACCTGTTTCTATCAGGGCATGGAGTACGCGATTGCCAACGGTTTCCAGCGTTTCGATGCCGGTGCCCAGGGTGAGCACAAATTGATTCGCGGATTTGAACCGGTCATCACCCATTCCTGGCACTACCTGCGTCATCCGGGGCTGAAGGCGGCGGTCAAGGACTTCCTGCAGCAGGAGCGGGCGGGGGTGTTGGCCTATGCCGAGGAAGCGAAGACGGCGCTGCCCTACAAACAGCTCTGAAGATCACACAGTTCCAATGTGGGAGCGGGCTTGCTCGCGAAGGCGGTGGATCAGTCAACACAGTTGTTGTCTGACACTGCGCCTTCGCGAGCAAGCCCGCTCCCACAGGTAGTGTTGAGTTGAAGACTTAGTCGATCCCGACGAACCCACCCGTCTGATGCTGCCACAACCGCGCATACAAGCCGCCGTGCGCCAATAGCTCGGCATGGCTGCCGGTTTCGGCGATCCTGCCGTTTTCCAGCACCACCAGCCGGTCCATCCGGGCGATGGTCGAGAGTCGGTGGGCGATGGCGATCACGGTCTTGCCCTGCATCAGGGTTTCCAGGCTTTCCTGGATCGCCGCTTCAACCTCCGAGTCCAGCGCCGAGGTGGCTTCGTCCATGATCAGGATCGGCGCGTCCTTGAGCAGTACGCGCGCGATGGCGATCCGTTGCCGCTGGCCGCCCGAGAGTTTCACTCCACGCTCACCGACATGGGCATCGAAGCCGATACGGCCTTCAGCATCCGACAGGGTGGGAATGAAACCATCGGCCCGCGCTTTGTAAACGGCCTCCCAGAGCTCGTCCTCGGTGGCGTCGGGTTTGCCGTACAGCAGGTTGTCGCGGATGGAGCGGTGCAGCAGCGATGTGTCCTGGGTGATCATGCCGATCCGTTCGCGCAGGCTTTCCTGGCTAACCTCGGCGATGTTCTGGCCGTCGATCAGGATGCGACCGCTTTCCACGTCATAGAGGCGCAGCAGCAGGTTCACCAGGGTCGATTTACCTGCGCCGGAAGGGCCGATCAGGCCGATTTTTTCGCCAGGCTTGATGGTCAGGTTGAGATCGCCGATGA
This sequence comes from Pseudomonas sp. KK4, assembly GCF_001984065.1. Classification (GTDB taxonomy): domain Bacteria; phylum Pseudomonadota; class Gammaproteobacteria; order Pseudomonadales; family Pseudomonadaceae; genus Aquipseudomonas. Next base: position 4,992 of record NZ_LYVP01000044.1, on the reverse strand, counting down.
CACCACTGTGCTTGCCGTAATGGAAGTCGACGTGTTCGAAGCGCACTTCGCCGCGGCCCACGGCCAAGGGTTTGGCCTGGTCGCGGTCGGTGACGCTGACCGGTTGCGAGATGGTCTGCAGGCCGTCCTGCACCATGCCGATGTTTTCGAAGATGCCGGTGACCACCCACATGATCCAGCCCGACATGTTGACGATGCGAATCACCAGGCCGGTGGCCAGGGCGATGGCGCCCACGGTGATCAGCGATTGCGTCCACAGCCACAGGGCCAAGCCGGTGGTGCACACGATCAACAGCCCGTTCATGCTGGTGATGACCACGTCCATGCTGGTGACCACACGGCCAGCCATCTGGGCTTTTTCGGTCTGCTCCTTGATCGCCTCGCGGGCGTACTGCTGCTCGAAGTGGGTGTGGGCGAACAGCTTCAGGGTGGTGATGTTGGTGTAGCCATCGACGATGCGCCCCATGAGTTTGGAGCGCGCATCGGAAGACCTCACCGAGCGGTCCTTGACCCGTGGCACGAAGTAGTAGAGCGCACCGATGAACGCCGCGATCCAGCTCAGCAGCGGGATCATCAGGCGCCAGTCGGCTTCGGCGAACAGCACCAGCGCACTGATGGCATAGATCAGCACGTGCCACAGCGCGTCAACCGCCTGCACAGCCGAGTCGCGCAGGGAGTTGCCGGTCTGCATGATGCGTTGGGCGATCCGCCCGGCGAAGTCGTTCTGGAAAAAATTCAGGCTCTGCTTGAGCACGTAGCTGTGGTTTTGCCAGAGGATCATGCTGGTCATGCTGGGGCTTAAGGTCTGGTGCACCAGCAAGTCATGCAGGGCGACGAACACCGGGCGCAGGATCAGCGCCACCACCGCCATCCAGGCCAGTTCGAGGCCGTGTTCCTTGAAGAACTCAGTATTGGGCGTGCCTTGGGCCAGGTCGATGATGCGGCTCAGGTAGCTGAATAGCGCCACCTCGATCAACGCACCGAACAGGCCCACCGTCAGCAGTGCGGCGAAACTCGGCCAGACCTGTTTGAGGTAATAGGTGTAGAAAGGCCATACCCGATCGGGCGGCGCCGCTGTCGGAGCGTCGCGAAAAATGTCGATCAGTTTTTCAAAACGGCGATAAAGCATCGGTTTTCCACCCGCGAGCGGGCACTCCTTTAAGCGGTGTGAGCGTTGCCGGCATAGCCGGCAACGGCTCGGACGTCCCTGTCCAACTTAGTCTCAGTCGATACGCTTGGCCGACTTGATGAACACCGGATCAGCCGGTACGTCCTTCATGCCGTTGCGAACGGTGGTGGGCGAATTGACGATGGTGTCGACCACGTCCATGCCCTTGACCACTTTGCCGAACACCGCGTAGCCGTCACCCTGGTCGAGGAAGTCGTTGTCCTTGACGTTGACGAAGAACTGGCTGGTGGCCGAATCCGGCACCGAGGTACGGGCCATCGACAGGGTGCCACGCACGTTGACCAGACCGTTGCTGTGTTCGTTCTTGATCGGCGCCTTGGTGTCTTTTTGCTGCATGGTCTGGGTGAAACCGCCGCCCTGGATCATGAAGCCTGGAATCACACGGTGGAAAATCGTGTTGTTGTAGAAGCCGCTGTCCACGTACTCAAGGAAATTCTTGGTACTGATCGGCGCTTTGACCGGGTCCAGTTCGATTTCGATCTGGCCGTTGGAGGTGTCCAGCAGAACATGCGGCGCCTTGGCAGGCGTTGCCGCCATCAGGTTGGCGGCAAACAGTACGGAGCCAGCGGCGAGGGCGATTTTTTTCAGCATGGGTCAGTGATCCTGAGTGTGGTGGTATCGACTGCGGTGAGGAACTCGAGCAGTGTCTGGTTGAAGCGTTCCGGCTGATCCAGCGGGGTGGCGTGACGTGAGTCGGCGATCACCACCAGCCGCGCATCGGGCAGCAGCCTTACGTAATTCTCTTTCAACGAAACCGGTGTGTAGTCACGGTCGGCGCTGACGATGAGGGTTGGACAGGACACCCTGGAAAGTCGTTCCTGAACCCCCCAGCCAACGATCGCATCGAAGCTGGCGAGATAAGCATGTTTGTCGTTTTTTGCCCAGCGCTCGGCCATCTTTTGTCGCAAATCGGCCTGTTCGGGCTTGGGAAACAATTTGCCGCCCAGGGCCTTGCCGATGGTGTGCAGATTGAGGACGCGCATCAGGCTCCAGCGCTTGAACCACTGCCAGTAATCGTCGCGGCTGCGTAGCTTGACCTCGGGCACGCTGTTGACGATGCACAGGCTCTTGAGCAGGTGCGGGTGATCCACGCCCAGTTGAAAGCCGATCATGCCGCCCATGGACAGGCCCACGTAATGGGCCGGGCCGAGATTGAGGTGCTCGATCAGCGCCACCAGATCGGCACTGAACCCGGCGATGCTGTAGCGCTCGCGGGGTTTGTCGGAGCGCCCGTGGCCACGCACATCGGGGACGATCACCCGGTAGCGCGCCGCCAGTGCGGGGATCTGTTTTTCCCAGTCCAGGGTGCTCGAGCCCAGGCCGTGGACCAGCAGCAACGGCGTGCCGTGGCCATATTCCTCATAGTGCAGGTTGCAACCTTCGTGTTCGAAATAGGCCATGCATACACTCCGTGTCAGGCTTGTTCAGGGGCGGCGAACGGCGCGTCCAGCGGCGCGGTGTCGAAGGTGCGCAGCAGTTCGATGAGAATCTGCGTGGCCGGGCCCAGGGGTTTGTCCTTGTTCGAGTAAAGATAGAAACTCGGATTGCGGCTGCCGCCCTGATCCAACGGTAGCAGCTTGAGCGTACCTTCCCGCAATTCCCGTTCGATCATGTGCCTGGGCAACCAGGCGAAGCCCAGGCCGCTGCCGACGAAAGTCGCGGCGGTGGCCAGGCTGCCCACGGTCCAGCGCTGTTCGGCGCCCAGCCAGCCGACGTCCCGCGGTTGCTGGCGGCCGGAGTCGCGGATCACCACTTGCATCTGGCTTTCAAGGTCCTGGAAATTCAGTTCGCGATTGAGGCGATGCAGCGGGTGTTCCGGATGGGCAACCGCGACGAACTCGACGTCACTCAATTCCGCCCCCAGGTAGCCGGGAATGCTGAACCCGGTGATAGCCAGGTCGGCCACGCCTTCGAGCAACACTTCTTCTACACCCGACAACACCTCTTCGCGCAGCCGCACGCGGCAGCCCCGACTTTGCGGCATGAAGGCGGTGAGGGCGCGCACCAGGCGGGCGTTGGGGTAAGCGGCGTCGACCACCAGCCGCACTTCGGCTTCCCAGCCCTGTTCCATGTGATGGGCCAGGTCTTCGAGCTGACTGGCCTGTTTCACCAGTTGCCGGGAGCGGCGCAACAGCACGCCACCGGCCTCGGTCAGTACGGCTTTGCGGCCGTCGATGCGCAGCAACGGCACGCCGAGCTGGTCCTGCATGCGCGCCACGGTGTAGCTGACGGAGGATTGCGAACGGTGCAGTGCCTCGGCGGCCTGGGCGAAACCGCCGTGGTCGACCACGGCCTGGAGTGTGCGCCATTGATCAAGGGTCACGCGGGGCGCTTTCATGATGGGCTCCTGTTGTCCTAAGCTGCGCAGTTCTTATTGGAGACTGCTGAATGAAAAAAGTCGTTACTGTGCTGCTGGCCCTGTTGCCGCTGACAGCGTTTGCCTACCCGATCGATGTACAGAAAGAACTCAACGGCCTGAAGATCGACTACACCACCTACGCCTCCGACTACGACCTGGGTTCGATCACCTTGAACAACTATGGTGACACCGCCGCTGATTGCGCGGTGGTGTTTCGCAACGGTCCCGAATCACCGAAGACCCGCAGGATCAATCTGGCTGCCGGTAAAAGCGCTGACCTGTCAGCCAAGTTCAACCGCAAGATCATCAAGCTGTACATCAGCATGACCTGCAAGCCGCAATGACATTGCGCGGAGCAAGTCTACGGGTCATGCTCCGCTTATAAACGAATTTATCGATCGGTTATAGCAGTTATTTGCGCTTTTTCATCGATATGACTCTGTTTAACCTTCACTCCATCGACTTACAACCTTCTCAGATGGAGCCTACAACCCATGTCACGCGTTCTGATCATCGAAAGCAGCGCCCGTCAGCAAGACTCGGTTTCCCGTCAACTGACCCAGACCTTCATCAGCCAGTGGAAAGCCGCGCACCCACAGGATCAGATCACCGTTCGTGACCTGGCCGTCAACCCGGTGCCGCACCTGGACATCAACCTGTTGGGCGGCTGGATGAAACCCGTCGACCAGCGCAGCGATGTCGAACAGCTGTCCCTGGATCGCTCCAACGAGCTGACCGATGAACTGCTGGCCGCCGACGTGCTGGTGATGGCCGCGCCGATGTACAACTTCGCCATTCCAAGCACCCTCAAAGCCTGGCTCGACCACGTGCTGCGTGCCGGTGTGACCTTCAAGTACACCGAAACCGGTCCCCAAGGCCTGCTCAGCGGCAAGCGTGCCTACGTCCTGACCGCTCGCGGCGGGATCTATGCCGGCAGCCCGGCGGACCATCAGGAACCGTACCTGCGTCAGGTGATGGGCTTCATCGGTATCCACGACGTGACGTTCATCCACGCCGAGGGCATGAACCTGGGCGGCGACTTCCAGGAGAAGGGCCTGAACCAGGCGAACGCCAAGCTTTCCCAGGTGGCCTGACCCGTTAATCGCCAGATAATCGCTGGATGGTCTAGTGACCTGGCGCAACCCTTCAAGCCTGTACGCACATAGAACCTCCCTTCGCACTTATTGCTCCTGAGTGCTGCAGCCCGATTGAACGCTTGGCGAGATCGGGCTTTTTTTTGCCTGCGATTTTGTGAAGCCCTGTGGGGGCTGGCCGATCTCAAGCCTGACGTGATCTTTCAGGTTGACCCGATCCGCTGTGGGAGGATGTCCTGTGGGAGCCAGCCTGCTGGCGAAGACGGCCTGACAGTCGACCAGTCTCTTGCGGATGTACCCGACCCCCCTGTGGGAGCGGGCTTGCTCGCGAAGGCGGCCTGACAGACGAC
>NZ_LYVP01000043.1 GCF_001984065.1 Pseudomonas sp. KK4 | reverse complement strand
TCCCCCCCCCACCGCCCTTCCTAGAATCCGCCCGCCGAAACACTCGCTTCCCCTCATCAACGTTTTCACGCTGTCAAAAGCGTGCCGCACCGCTGCCGTTTCGGCGTGACGCACGGGCGGACCTCAAAGGATTTGCACACATGAACAAAACGCTCATCGCCCTGGCCCTGGGCCTGGCAACCTCCCTGGCGGGCACTTCCGCGTTTGCCAACAGCGTCGGCCAGGTGAACTTCACCGGTAACATCAACGCCAACACCTGCCCGGTCTACCCGATCGATCCAGGTACTGGCGCTCCTGGCCCGATCAACCTGGGCAGCGTTGCCGTCGTCGACTTCGGCGGCGCAGCCGACACCGAAACCGGCGGCCGTGAATTCGCGCTGCAGATCAAGGACGGCGCGGCCTGTGGCTTCAGCGCCGGCGACACCGCCACCGTGCGCTTCGACAGTACCCACGGCAACGCCGGTACCGACGGCAAGTACTACGGCATCCAGACTGGCGGGGCCACCGGCGTCGCACTGGCGATCAAGGACAAGGATGGCAACAACGTCGACAGCGGCACCCCGTCGCGTCCTTATCCGCTGAACGCGATCGGCGAAACCCGCATGGCGTTCCACGCCAAGTATCGCTCCACCGCGGCAACCGTGGTGCAGGGTCCGGTGATTGCCAACATCAACTTCCTCGTCACCCTCCCGTAACTCTCACCCTTGAGCGCAGAGCCCGTCTGCGCTCAAGGGCGTGCGCTGCATTGCGCGCCCCGCATCGCCCTGAGGTATTGCATGTTCCGTTCGATCAAATCCTTACGCCGACACAGGACCGCGCGCGGCTGTGCCCTGGTCATGCTGTTGCTGTCCGTCCACGTCCCGGCCAGCCACGGCGCCCTGACCCTCAGCGGCACCCGCGTGCTGTTCGAGAGTGACAAGCGCAGCGTCTCGCTGGTGGTCGCCAATCCCAGCGACAAGCCCTATGCGGTCCAGGCCTGGGTCAACACCAGCGCCGATGACACCACCACCGCCGTGCCGTTCGCGGTGTCGCCGCCCCTGTTCCGGGTCAACCCGGGCAAGGAGCAACAACTGCAAATCAATGGGTTGCCCAACAACCTGCCCACCGACCGCGAGTCGCTGTTCTTCTTCAACGCCCAGGAGATTCCCCAGGCCGAAGGCGAGCAGAGCAACGTGCTGAACATCGCCATCCGCACCCGCATCAAGCTGTTCTACCGCCCTGCCCAGCTCCAGGACAACCCCAACCTGCGGCTCAAGGACCTGCAATGGTCGGTCCAGCAGATCTGCGGCAAGGCCAGCCTGGTGGTGAACAACCCCACGCCCTTTCACTACACCTTCCATCGCGTGCAAGTGAGCGCCAACGGCAAGACCCAGACCCTGGCCACGCCGCCCATGGTCGCGCCGCTCGATCGTCAGGTGTACGCCCTGGACCAGGTCAAACCGGGCCCGGACCTGGGTGTGTCATTCACCACCATCAATGACTACGGCGGCATCACGCCAGCGATGAACCCGTCCGTCCAGATCAGCCGCTGATCGCCGATCGCCTCCAATAAGCCAGGAAGTTAATGATGAGTCCTTATTCGGGTCGCCGGCGCCTGCCCGCTCGCCAGCGTTTTGCCCAGTTGTTCCTGATCGGCAGCGGCAGTGCCGCGCTGGTCGAGGCCGGGCCCGTGCTGGCGAGTTCGCCGCTGTCGTTCCAGAGCGGCTTCATGCACCAGGGCGTGGGGCAACCGGCCGACGCCGGGCAACTCACCCTGCAGGCGCTGGCCGACGCCCAGGATCTGGGCCCGGGCCGCTACCGGGTCGAGGTCCGTGTCAATCACGAATACAGGGGCCAGCACGAGCTCGACTTTGTCCGCCAGGGTGCCGACCAACTCACTCCCTGCTTCGACGCCGAGTTGCTCGAGCGCTTTGGGGTCAAACTCGACGCCATCGCCGACCCCGAACAGCTCCAGGGGTCGTGCCTGCAACTGAAAACCTTGATCGAAGGCGCACGTACCGACTTCGACGGTGGCCGCCTGCAACTGGCGATCTCCATTCCGCAAATCGCCATGCGCCGCGATGTCACCGGCTACGTCGACCCCGAGCGCTGGGATGACGGCATCAATGCGGCGTTCGTCAACTATCAGGTGTCGGCCCAGCAAGGCTCCAATCGCTACGGCTCCAACAACAGCCAGGACCTGTACCTGAACGCCGGGCTCAACCTCGGCCCCTGGCGCCTGCGCACCAACCAGAGCGGCCGTCAGGACAGCCGTGGCGAACGGGAATGGACCCGCGCCTACACCTACGCGCAGCGGGACCTGCCCGGGATGAACGCCAACCTGACCCTGGGCGAGGCGTTCACCGGCGGTGACATTTTCAAAAGCCTGCCGATCAAGGGCGCACTGATCAGTTCCGACGCCGGCATGTTGCCCGATGCCATGCAGGGTTATGCGCCGGTGATCCGTGGCGTGGCCTTGAGCCGCTCGCGGCTGGAAGTGCGGCAGAACGGCTATCCGATCTATTCGACCTACGTCAGCGCCGGCCCCTACGAAATCGACGATCTGAGTACCGGCGGCGGCAGCGGTGAGCTGGAAATCATCCTCACCGAAGCCGATGGACAAGTACGCCGTTTCACCCAGCCCTACGCCACGCTGGGCAATCTGCTGCGTGAAGGTTCGTGGCGCTACAGCGCGGCGGCCGGCCGTTACAACGCCTCCAGCCACATCGATGACCCGTTGTTCTGGCAAGGCACGCTGGCCATGGGCAGCGGTTGGGGCTCGACCTTCTACGGCGGCCTGATGGCCAGCGAGCATTATCAGGCGACCAACGTCGGTATCGCCAAGGACCTGGGCAGCTTCGGCGCCCTGGCCCTGGACGTCACCCGTTCCGATGCCGACCTCGATACCCGGGACGTGGACTCGGTCCAGGGCACCAGTTACGCGATCAAATTCGGCAAGACCTTCCCCACCCGCACCAGCCTGCGCTTTGCCGGTTATCGCTACTCCACCGAGGGCTACCGCGACTTCGATGAAGCGGTGCGCCAGCGCAGCCAGGACGCGAGTTTCCGCGGCAGCCGCCGCAGCCGTCTGGAAGCGGCGGTGTACCAGAACCTCACGCCGAGCAGCTCGTTGACCCTGTCGCTGTCCCAGGAGGACTTCTGGCGCAGCGATTACCAGCGCCGGCAGTTCCAGTTCAATTTCAACACCCAGCACCGGGGCGTGGGCTACACCCTGTTCGCCAGCCAGTCCCTGAGCGACCGCGATGAACGCAGCGATCGCCAGCTCGGCTTGAGCATCACCCTGCCCCTGGACTTCGGGCACACCAACTCGGCGACCTTCGACCTGCAAAAGAACGGCGACAGCTACAGCCAGCGGGCCAGCCTGAACGGTGCGCTCGATGGCAACCGGTTCAACTACCGGGCCTCGGTGGCCAATGAAGACAACCGCCAACAATCGGCGGAGCTGTCGATGGGGTACCAGATGCCGTTCGGCAACGTCGGTGCCGGCGTCAGCCAAGGCAACGACTACCGCAACGTGTCGGTGAACGCCACCGGGGCCCTGCTGGTGCACGGGGACGGCATCGAGCTGGGGCCTTATCTGGGGGAAACCGCAGGGCTGGTCGAAGTGCCGGGCATCAAGGATGTCGGCGTCGCCAACGTACCGGGGGTGCGCACCAATGAGCGGGGTTATGCGCTGGTGCCTTACCTGCGGCCCTACCGGGTCAACCAGGTGGAACTGGACACCGATCAATTGGGGCCGGACGTCGAGATCGACAACGGCACGGCGCAAGCGGTGCCTCGCCGTGGTGCGGTGGTCAAGACCACCTTCGCTGCCCGTTCGGTCAATCGCATGGTGATCAACGCAACCTTCAACGGCCAGCCGCTGCCGTTCGGCGCGCAGGTCAAGGATCGTGACGGTGAAGCCGTCGGCGTGGTGGGCCAGGCCGGCCAGTTGATGCTCAGCGTGGATGATCAGCCGCAGTCGCTCGAAGTTCGCTGGGGTGATCAGGCGTGCCGGTTGGACATCGATCCGCAACGTACCGAGCCGACCCAGGGTTATCGCCTGCAGGACGTGACCTGTCGTTGAAACGCACTCATTCAGAAGGCGCCGCCCGCTGCGGCGCCTCGCTTATCGAAGGAAAAGGTTCATGAAATTATCACTGCGCCGGGGCATCGGCCTGGCGGGTATCGTGGCGGGATGGCAGCTGGCGTTGCCGGCCGTGGCCAACACCTGTGTCTGGGACAGCGCGCCGGGGCCGCTGGACTTTCAGGCGAACGTCGGTACGGTATATGTGCCGCGTGACGCAAAGATCGGCAGCGTCATCGGCCCGGACATCAATTGGGTGCAGACCGGTAATCCCGGCAACCTGGGCATCACCTGCAGTAACGATGGCAGCGTCACGCTGAACTTCAGCGCCCTGCCGGTCGCGCCCATGGACCGCAGGTATCACGAGCCCATCGGCGGCGAGGACGTCAGCGGCAAGATTTTCATGACCAACATTCCCGGCGTGGGTGCGCGGGTCACCCTGGAAGTGCCTTTCGAGGGGAATTTCGACAATGAATTCGTGCCCATTGGCGGCAAGCCGATCGTGCCCTTTGAAGCGGAAATCACCCGCACCCTGCTGTCGCCTTTCAAGCTGTCGCGCCTGCGCAGCAAAGTGACCCTGGTGAAAACCGGCAACATTCCCCCGGGGCCGCACCTGTTGAGCCGGCAGATTTTCGACGGCCACTTCACCGGTATCGGCAAGGGTTTTCGCTACGGTTTGAACGGCACGGTGGTGCAATCGCAATGTGCGGTGGGCGCCAATCCGGTGAGTGTCGACCCGGTGCCGCTGGGCGATTGGGACGCCAAGGACTTCATCCATCCAGGCTTCACCACCGCGCCGACCGACTTCACCATCACTTTGACCAGTTGCCAGTCGGATCCGTCCAGCGGCAACGAAGCCAGCGCCCACATCCGCCTCGACGGTGCCAATGGCTCGTTGCCCGAAGGTGACGGCAGCCTCGGCGTGTTCAACCTCAGCCCGGCCTCGACGGCCGCCGGAATGGGCATCCAAGTGCTGCACAAGGACGGCGTGACCCCCGTGCCCCTGGGCAATGATGTGGACTTTGGCGTGATCAAGGATGGCCAGGACAAGGTGCTGGATTTCAAGGCGCGTTTCTACCAGATCAAGAACAGCACCGACATCCGCGCCGGCAAGGCCGAAGGTTCACTGAGCTTCACCCTCACCTACCAGTGACGCTGAAAACACAGACAACTGTAGGCGCGAGCTTGCTCGCGAGAGTGGTCAACGATGACACCGGCTGCCTGACCGCCTTGCGCAGTCCGGGACGCCATCGCGAGCAAGCTCGCTCCTACAGATGTCAATCCCTGAGCATCGGCCTCAGCTCGATGAAGTCGAACCAGCGGCCGCCATCGTCGAAGCTGACGGTTGTCTTCACCGTGAACCGCAGGTCACTGTCCAGCCCAAGCATGAACCCTTGGGTGATCCTTGCCGCGACACCGCCGGTGACTTCGTCCGGCAGTACCTTGCGCGGCTCCAGCAGGGTCTCGCTTTTACCGCCCCCGGTCACTGTGAGGGTGATCAGGCAACGCGTGCTGATGTAAGGCCACTTGGGCTGGATCACCGGCAAGCCCGCTGCGGTGATCTGGCTTTTGTACACCGGGTCGCTGTGGGGGGCTGCGAGTTGAGGGGTGGGCAATTTGCCCGGGGGGAAGGCGCGCACCTTCAGGGTCAAGCGCATCGAGGGCATCGTCGAGCCGTCCGGCAGGTGAATCAGGTAGGACACCGGTAACGTACTGTCGAGAAATCCCGCAATGATTTCCTTGTCGATCTTCACATCCCGGGCATCCGGGTCGACAGGCACTGACACGGCACCGGGGCTGCCTGGCTCACCGAACCAGATCTCGACCTGATCGTCCTTGAAATAAACCGCGTCCGCCGGAATGCGTACGGTTGCCCCTTGCAGGGTTCTCTCCGGATTGAGCTCACCCCAGTCCGACGGCTCATCCTCGATCTCCATGACCCAGGGGTTGGGCGCATAACGGGGTGGCCGGATGGCTGCCACCAACAACGCCACGGCATCGGACTCAAGCGTCGGGTTGGATGCGCGGTCCTCGACCCGATAGCTCACCTCACGCTGGCCATCCCCCAGGTTGCGAATGAAATCACCGCTAAACGTCAGCGTGATCGGGTCGGTGTAATTGAGGTGTGTCAGCGGATCGCTGCGCAGTTCGCCCCAGGTGCCATCGTTTGGATTTTTCCAGGTGGCGATCACCACATCACCCGGTGCCGGGGTTCTGTAGGCAGGAACCCTGGCAAGCACCCGGTCGCCGTTCTGCGGTTCGGCCAGGTAATCGGCAGTCAACGCATTGGGCGGCAACACGGGCGCAGGGAAAATCAACTTGTTGTCAGTCGCCAGAACCGGCGGGGTCACATCGATGGTGAGGGTATAAGGCAGGGACGCATATTCATCCCCGGTGTAACTGGTCACCTCGTACAGAAGTTCGTGCTGACCTTCGCTCAGGTAGCGCACCGGGACATCAATGAACAAGTCGGAAGGGGCAATCGGATGGGTCGTGTATTTTTTGCGCTCGACACTGTCACCGTCCCAGAAAAGCTCGGCATATTCCGGGTCCTGGTCCGAGGGTTCAGAGTTATGCCATTGCGGGAACTCGACCCTCAAGTCCTGGTTCTGAGCGCTGCGTGGCAGCAGATGCGGCTCGCCGCCTTCAATATCGTCCAGCACGCCAACCGGTTTGGGGTCTTCCAGCGGTGCGAGACTTTCCTGATTGCTACCAAGCATGAGCTGTTCTCCGCTAAATAAAGCAGTCACGAACAGTAGATACGTTTTCGGTAAATCGGGGTACTAGCAGAACTGCTAGGTGCGCCCCGCAGCGCACGCGGCGGGGCGAACTTTTTGGCCTGGACTAGAACAGGTAACGCAAACCGAAGTTCACGCCCCAAGGCTGTTCGATGTGCTCGCCATTGCTGTAGTCGACATCGGCGTGCATCGACACCTTGTCGGTCAACGACATCGACACACCGGCGCCCAACTCGCCACGGGACCCCGACAGATCGTTGTTGAACACGTTGTCGTTGACCTCGACTTCGTTGTTCTTGGCGAATTCATGGGCGTAGGCGGCACGGAGGTAAGGCTGCACGACCTTGCCGTCGCCCAGGTCGATGTTGCGGCCAACGGTAGCGCCCACTTTGCCCAACAACGAACGGGTTCTGTCGCCCTCGGCGGACAGGCCGTTGTCCAGATCGTAGTCCTTGCCCTGAATGACGACGCCCGCCAACTGGGTGTAGGGCTCGACGAAGTAGCCGTCCTGCAGGGCGATGTGGCGACCGAATTCCAGGGAGGCACCTACGCCATTGTTGTCGTAGTTGCCCTTGGTTTTCTTGCCGTCGCTGAGCTGTACATCGGACTCATTCTGGAAGCGGTTGAACTTGAGCACGCCGTCGAAGTAGTAGCCGCTCTGCGGGTCCAGCCAGGTGGTATAGGCACCCAGGTAGTAGCTGTCGACCGTGCCGCTGGTGCCACGGCTCAGGTTCAGATCGGACTGGCTGTAACCGCCCAGCAACCCGATCAGCCATTGGCCACCACCGATGGGCAACGGCGCATCGGCGCCGAAGGAAATACCCTGTTGAGTCTGCTCGTAGCCCACGCCGGAACTGGCGCTGACATCGAATTTGTTGCCATAGGCCCGTGCCCAGCCACCGGACTTGCCTTCATCGCGACGCACTTCGCCCATGCGCGTACGCAGGGTGCTGAGTTCGCCGTACCAGACGGTTGGTGCGGTGTTGAACAGGGCCAGCACCGATTGCGTGCCCGGGCTGATGGTTTTCAACGCAGTGTTGAGCACCCAGTCGTTGTTGCCCTGCTTGACCAGGTCGTAGGAAAAGGTACCCAGGTCCACCGGCCTGTCCATCGAGAAGGTCGCGTCACCACTGGCGATGTGAATCACCGGGACCACGTTCGCCACAGAAGGCTCCTCGCCGCTGCTGCCCATGAGCACCTTGTGATCGCCCGTGGCAGTGCCGGTGACCTCCAGGGTATCGACCTGGCCGGTCGCGAAATTGGCGTCCATGATCAACAGGCCGCCGGTGCCAGTCAGGTTGCCCACCGACAACTTGTAGAACTCGGTCGGGTTGCCGAACTGGATCGCGCCGCCGTTGTTCATCGCCAGGTTGGCGACGGAACCGGACTCGGTCATCACCCACTTCGCGTTGTTGTCGAGCGCGAGGGAATTGACGTTGACCAGGCGCCCGGTCAGCGACGCACTGTTGTTCAGAGCCACGCTCGCCGAGCTGGCGCCGTCCACGACCACATCCCCCACCAGCGTGCTGTTGTCGACCTGCAGGTCTGCGTTGGCACCGCTGCTGACTTCCAGAATCGCACCGTTGCCGCCCACCAGGGTCGAACCGTTTCTCACCACGATGTGGCTTTGTTCAGTGTTGGTCTGCGCCGCACCGTTGAGTGCGATCGCCGCACCGCTGAGGCCTTCGACGCGGGTGCTGTCCAGGACAAGGCTGTTGGTGGGCGCCAATGGATCGGTCGGGCGCAATTGCACGCCATTCAAGCCACCGGTGATGGTGCTGCCGGTCGCAGTGAGGTTGCCGCCAAAGATCGACGCGCCGACGCCGGTGGCATTGGTGCCGTTCAGTTCACTGCCCACCAGTGTCAGGGTACTGCCGGCACTGACCGCGGCACCGCGCAACGCGCCGTTGATCTGACTGTCGGTGACCAGCGCCGTCGAGCCGGTGTTGGTGGCGGTGTCGCGGTTCAGGCTCAAACCAGTGGTGGCGCTGTTGATGGTGCTGCCGTTGCTGATGTTGGCCGTGCTGGCGGTCAGCGACACCGCGTTGGCCTGTCCGGTGGCATTGGTGGTGGCACCATTGAGGTTGACCGTCGAGCCACCCAACGCGCTGATCTGCAAAGTGCCGACCCCGGTGGCGTTTAGGATCGCACCGGCGCTGAGTTCGTAGGTGTTGAGGGGGATCGTCGGCGGCAGCGTGGTCTCGCCACCGATCAACGCCACGCCCAGGGCGTGTTGAGTGAAGAGTAGTACGGGCGCAATCGCGACAGTTTTAAGCACGAGTGCCAATGGAGTGAGCTTGAACGAATAGGTTGCTGGCATTGAGTCCACCTTCGGATGATCGGTACATAGCGCTTACGCCCTGTCAGAACCTTCTGAAGAGCCTGTATGAACCTGCAAAGGGGGCGAGACTATCGGCAGCCGTTCCGAAAATATGTAGGACTAATCCTGCGAGTCTTCAGACAAATTTCCTCCCCCTGCGGAGCCCGGGATCTCACCGGGCTCCGTTTTGCTCTTTTTCTACCGATTTGCGCGGGCTAAATGGGGCAAGACCCCGGGGTGGTGGACTCGTGCATGCCGACGTTGGCTTGCAGGGTTTTGGAAGTCACATCCACGCCCTTGAACTTGAAGCCGTAGGTAACTCGGCCCCTGCCGTCCTTGTCGTTTTCGTCCACGTAGGTAGGCAGGACGTGTTTATCGTAGGGTTGAACTCGCCATTCGAAGCCAGTGACCGGATAGGCGCCGGCGGCATCGGTCAGCGTTATCGTCTCATCGAGGGGGGTGTCCGTGATCGGTGCCGGCTCACCGGTGCGCCCCGGCAGCGCCCACCATTTCATGTCGACGGTATCGCCTGCCGCCAGCCACTCGCTCAGGTCCGGCACCAACACCACAATGGCATTGTCCGGCCCATCCAGCGATTTGCAGGTGAGCCAGCCGGCGCCGTTTACATCCCTGAACGTAGCGGCGTCGGGGCGCAGGACGACGGCATTGGCGATGACGTCCCTGGGCGGGGATTGTTGTTCGTTCGGCGTGTCAGGGCCGCCGATTCGGTAGTGCATCGTCAGTACGTCGCTATTGCCGGCCTGTTCGATGTACTTCCATAAAACCGTCACGGTGACTTCCTCACCCGCGACTTCGCCGTCGATGGTGATGTCCGCCTCCGGCATGTAGATGCCGCTCCAGTAAAACTTGATGGTTTCACCATCCTTGACCGGGTCGTAGATGTGAAAGATGAAATCGGCATCGAAGGTCTCGTCCGCGGCTTCCAGCACATTCAACTTCCCTGAGTGACTCCTTACGTTGCCCTCCTCCAGGTCTCTGTTGACCGGGTCGGGCCAGGTGATGTCCGGTAAGGGCCGAGGTGGGCCGATGAAGGAGAAGTTGACGTCGACCGTGATGGCTTGCTTGCCCCCGAAAGGCGCACCGCCGCGCAGTACCCGGTAACTGACTTCGGTGGGTTTATTCCCGGTGGCGCTGCCGTATTCAGCCCTCAGCGTATCGGAAGGAACCCGCAGACTCAGTTCGGGGTTGGGGGTTGGGCCTACATCAAAGATGTCCAGCTCGGTGGCGCCCCACATGATCGCGATCTGGTCCCTGGGCTTCCAGTTGTCGTACAGGGGAATATCGACCCAGATGCCGGCGATGGCGTCTTCGATGTCGATGCCATCGTCAGCCAAATCGACCTTGGGCAAATGAAGGTTGGTGGGCAGTGGGCCCAAGGCGACGTGCACTCGGGTCCAACCGGCGAAACGGCTTCGGTTGCGGGCTTTGTCGTATATCGCATAGGCAATGAAACAGTGGCCGTCACCGATGCGCTTGATGTGGTTGGGGTCGAACGTGACTGTTTGTGGACTGTTGGATAAGGGCACGGGGCCTTCATAAGGCAAGTCTTCCGGATTCGCTGGAAGGTCGCGCTCCCAACCGTAGATCACCGAATCGCCTTCGCTCCAGAGCAGGTAACGGGGGATGGTCCCAACCACGTTGTTCACTTCGGCATCGGTGATGATGATGGCCGGAAACGTCATGGGCGCCGGTTCCAGCTCCGTCACCCCTCTGGGTGGGGTTTGATCGCAGATGATCGGGAACGGTGCTGACCAGAACTCATCATGTTTATAGTCCCTCAATGAATACTTGAGCGTGTACTTGCCATCCGCCGCCAGATTTTCAGCAGGTATTTTGAGATCCCGAGGTTTGTCCGGGTAGTCGGGCACCGTATAGGTTTCTTCGTCCACCTTTGTATAGAACAGATTGGCGTCAATCGGGTCATGCCCTTTTGCCAGATGCAAACTCACGACTTCGTCATCACCAGGAAAGTCCGGCAGGTTATCCCACCACTCGATTCCTACCGACAAACCATTGGCGAGCAGCGGCCCAATGAGGGTGCCATCGGTGGCGTCAGCCATGGCCGCCGACAGATCCGGTGGCTTGAGGTCTGCCAGTACCTGCCGGGGTTGTGCCTGTGCGCGTTGGGCACGGTATTTGATGTAGTCATCACGAATTTGCTGTGCCTTGAGTTGCTTTTGCGAGACTGCCATTGCGAATTCTCCAGTGACGGGGGGTATTCAGCCATGACTGCCAGGCAGCACGATCAAACTGGGGTGGCACTGCAAGAGACGCCCTGTCGTTCTGCCGGTCCAGTGAAGCCTGGGGCAAATTAAGCGCGGTTTTCTTTTGTCGCGATACTGTCAGAGTTGACAGGTGTGTGCTTATACAGGGGTATGCACGGCGAGGTTTTTTGTACAGATCCCTGCGCCATGCATAAAAACGCGGTGCTTCGGTCAGATGACAAACCGCGCCACCATCGCATTCAGGTCCACCGCCAGGCGCGACAGTTCGTGGGTGGCGGCGCTGGTCTGGTTGGCGCCGGCGGCGGACTGGGTCGCCAGGTCGCGGATGTTCACCAGGTTGCGGTCCACTTCGCGGGACACCTGGGCCTGCTCTTCCGAGGCACTGGCGATCACCAGGTTACGTTCGTTGATCAAGTGGATCGACTGGGTGATCTGCTCCAGGGCGACCCCCGCGGCACGGGCCATTTCCAGGGTGCTTTGGGTGCGCTGGTTGCTCTGCTGCATCGACGACACGGCTTCACCCGTGCCGTTCTGAATGCCGGCGACCATCTTCTCGATTTCCTGGGTCGACTGCGCGGTGCGATGGGCCAAGGCACGTACCTCGTCCGCCACCACCGCAAACCCCCGCCCGGCTTCCCCGGCGCGAGCCGCTTCAATCGCGGCGTTCAGCGCCAGCAGGTTGGTCTGTTCGGCGATGGCCCGAATCACGTCCAACACCTTGCCGATGTCCCTGCCCTGCGCCGCCAGGCCTTCGATCATCAGCGAGGTGTTCTGCACGTCGTGGGTCATGGTCTGGATCGCGTCGACGGTTTCCACCACGCGGTCTCGACCTTCGCGGGCGGCCTGGGTCGACTGGTTCGACGCTTCGGAAGTCGACACGGCATTGCGCGCCACTTCTTCCACGGCGGCGGTCATCTCGTTGACGGCCGTGGCAGCCTGTTCGATTTCGTTGTTTTGCTGATGCAATCCACGGGACGCTTCTTCGGTGACGGCGCTGAGTTCTTCAGCGGCGGCACCCAATTGCGTGGCGGAACCGGAAATCTGCTCGATGGTCTGGCGCAGATTGGTTTGCATGGTGGCCAGGGCGCCGAGCAAGCGTGCCGGTTCGTCCTTGCCATCGACTTCGATGGTTTTGCTCAGGTCACCGCCGGCGATGGTTTGCGCAGCCTGCACCGCGCGGCTCAATGGGCTGACGATGCTGCGGGTCAGCAACCAGGCCAGCAGCACGGTCGCCAAGGCCGCGATCACCGACACCGCAATGATTCCGTTCACGGCCGTGTTGTAGTTGCTTTCGGCGATCACCCCGGCGGCTTTGGCGCCGTCAGCGTTGTACTGCACCAGACGAATGAGCTGCTCGCCCATCAGGTCGGTGCCGTCCTTGATCCGGGTGTTGATCAGGGTGCGCATCTCGTCGACCTTGTTCTGCCGCGACAGGTCGAGCATTTCCCGCTGGGCCTGCATGTAGCTGTCCAGGGTGGCGCTGAATTGCTTGTACAGCGCCGCTTCATCCGGCCCCGCTGGCAGTTCGGCGTAGGCGGCCTGGGCCTTGCGCGCCTTGTCGGTGAGCACGCCGATACGGGTTTGCGCCTCTTGCAGACTGGCGGGCTCGCGGTTGACCAGGATGCGGAACGACAGGATGCGCATGCGCAAAATGTTTTCGGTGACAACGCCCAATTGCTGGACGCTGGGCAGTTGGGTGCTGCCCATGTCGATCGAGGACTGGCGGATGATCGACATGCGGTTGACCGCGAACACGCCCAGCACGATGACCAGCAAGGCAATGAAAGCAAAACCGAGGAAGGCGCGGGGCGCGATGTTCAGTTGACGCAAGGACATAGGACAATACTCGGATGAGTGAGGCGGCGAGCGTCCTTGCGTGATCAGTCCGGCGCCATGGGCGCCTGTGATCTGTATCGGCGGGGCTTGAGGAATTCTGCGGGGATTTGCGAAATATTTTTCAAGGGGTTACGAGTGTTTCAACCCTGAAACACCAGAGCCCCTGTAGGAGCGAGCATGCTCGCGATGGACGCGAGAACGCCGCGTTCATTCGGGCATCCCGCGTCATCGTTGACGTCCATCGCGAGCATGCTCGCTCCTACAGGGAAATGTTATTGGTTTTTGGCGATGCGCCACACCCGGGCAATATCGCTGGTGCGCTCCCACAACAACCGTGGCGCTTCGATGCAGGCCTGGTCCAGGGTCATCGGCCCACTCGCCAGGGAGAACGCGGCGTCGATGCCGTGTTTGTACAGGTCCTGATAATCCTCGCCCAGGGTGCCGGCGATGGCGATCACCGGCACACCCTTTTCGCGGGCGATCTGCGCCACGCCAAAGGGCGTCTTGCCGCGCAGGGTCTGGGCGTCGAAACGGCCTTCACCGGTGATCACCAGGTCGGCGCCTTCGACGGCTTGGGCCAGGCCCACCAATTCGGCGACCACTTCCACGCCGGGCTTGAATTGCGCACCGAGAAACGCCTTTGCGGCAAACCCCAGGCCGCCTGCCGCGCCACTGCCCGGTTCGTCTCGCACATCATGGCCCAAGGCTTTGGCGCAATGATTGGCGAACAGCCCCAGAGCCTTGTCCAACAGTCTCACCTGCTCCGGCGAGGCGCCTTTTTGCGGGCCGAAAATCGCCGAGGCGCCCTGCTCGCCGCACAGTGGATTGTTGACATCGGCGGCGATGTCGAAGCGCACCTGGGCCAAACGCGGATCGAGCCCGCTCAGGTCAATGCGCCACAGGTTTGCCAATGCCAGGCCGCCCGGCGCCAGCTCCTGCCCGTGACCATCGAGCAGTTGCACGCCAAGGGCCTGCATCGCACCGGCGCCGCCGTCATTGGTAGCGCTGCCGCCGATCGCCAGAATGATTCGCTGCGCGCCTTCATCGAGGGCGGCGCGGATCAATTGGCCGGTGCCGAAGGTGCTGCTGATGCAGGCATCGCGCTTATCCACCGGCACCAGTTGCAACCCGCTGGCCTCGGCCATTTCGATGATCGCGGTGTGGCTGTCGGGCAGCCAGCCCCAGGAGGCATAGGCCGTTTCGCCGAGCGGGCCACGCACTTCGGCCCGCTGACGTTCCCCACCGCACGCCGCCAGCACCGCCGCCACCGTGCCCTCGCCGCCATCGGCCATCGGGCAGGTGATGATCTGCGCGTCGGGCCAGACCTCTTTCCAGCCTTGGGCAATGGCATCGGCCGCGCTTTGGGCGCTGATACTGTCTTTGAACGAGTCGGGGGCAATCACGATTTTCATGGGAATTCTCCAGTTCCATTACCCCCATGCTGCCAGCCGGCACGCACAATAACGCCGGGCCGCTGCACAAGAGGCCATGAGGATTATTGTTCATTTCCACAAAAGCGCAGCGTCAAGTCGCACGCTATCCCCCTGTAGGAGCGAGCATGCTCGCGATTGACGACAGGACGCCGCGGTGATTCAGGGCACCCCGCGTCATCGTTGACGTCCATCGCGAGCATGCTCGCTCCTACAGGGTGGGGGTGTCGGTTTGGGGGAGGAGCTGCACGCCAAGGTAAAGCGCGAGCATGCCGTCCAGGCGCAGCGGATCAACGCCGCTCAGCTCGGCAATCCGCTCCATGCGGTAACGCAGGCTATTGCGGTGAATGCCCAGGGAATCGGCGCAGGCCTGGCTTTGGCCGTCGTGGTCGCACCAGCTGCGCAAGGTCGCCAGCAACTGGCCGCTGTTGTCCTTGGCGATGACTTTGCGCAAGGGGTTGAGCAACTCGTCCAGGGCATCGTCGTTGCGGTGGCGCCAGAGCATCACCGGCAGTCGATAACGATTGAGGGTCAGCAGACGCGAGCGCGGCAACACCTCACGGCCGTAGGCCAACAAGTCGCCGACCCGCCGATAGCAACGTCGCAGCCCGGTCAGCCCATCGGCCTGCCCGCCCACCGCGATGCGCAGGATGTTCCAGCCCAGGCCGTCGAGCTTTTCCAGCAACCGCTCGTTCTCAAGGTTTTGACTGGCCGGTCGGCACCACAACAGGGACGTCTTGGCCGAACTCACGCACCAGCTATCCGGATAACGCGTGGTCAGCCAGGCACTGAGCGCCTCGGCGGTTTGCCCCGGCCCGTGCTCCATGCCCAGCTCGAACAGGTACGGCACCCGGTTCAGTTGCGGCTTGAGCCCCAGTTGTTGGGCCTCGTCGATCAGCCGCGGCGAACTGCCCGCCTCGCTGAGCAACAGCGCCAGCAGATCGTCGCAACGCTGGCGCCGCCATTGCTGTTCGTCCTGCTGGTTGCGCTGGCCAACGAGCATTTCGGCGGTCATGCGCACCAGTTGCGCGTAAGTGCGCAACTGGTCGGGCTCGCCGGTGATGCCCAGCACGCCGATCAGACGCTGATCGAGCATCAGCGGCAGGTTGATGCCCGGTTGCACGCCTTTGAGATGAATCGCCGTCTGCGCGTCGATCTCCACCACCCGACCATTGGCCAGTACCAGTTGCGCGCCCTCATGGCGGGTGTTGATCCGCTCCGGTTCGCCGCTGCCCAGAATCAACCCCTGGCTGTCCATGACGTTGACGTTGTACGGCAGGATGGCCATCGCCCGGTCGACGATGTCCTGGGCCAGGTCGTGATCGAGTTCAAACATGGGGGAATCCTTGCAAACGAATGGATCGGGGGTTGTTCAGCCGCACAGGGCCGGGCGGCAAACCCTGTGCTCAGGCACAAAGACAGCGACCCTGCCCGTGGCCGAGACTCACAGGGCGATCAACGTTACCCTTTGCATCGCAAAAAATCATAATAAAGAGAGAGCCCGCCATGTCACAGAGCGCCGCCGCTACCCAGGCCATCGTTGACGAAAAAAATGCCGTCTACAAACGCATTACCCTGCGTTTGATCCCCTTCATTTTCATCTGCTACCTGTTCAACTACCTCGACCGGGTGAACGTTGGATTTGCCAAGCTGCAGATGCTCGACGCGCTGAAGTTCAGCGAAACCGTGTACGGCCTCGGTGCCGGGATCTTCTTCATCGGCTACGTGCTGTGCGGCGTGCCGAGCAACCTGGCATTGACCCGGTTCGGCCCGCGTCGCTGGATCGCACTGATGATGATCACCTGGGGCACGTTGTCGACCTGCCTGCTGTTCGTCACCACCCCCACCGAGTTCTACACCCTGCGCCTGTTCACCGGCGCCGCCGAAGCCGGGTTCTTCCCCGGCGTGGTGCTGTACCTCTCGCAGTGGTTCCCGACCTTCCGCCGCGGCCGCATCATGGCGCTGTTCATGTCGGCGATACCGGTGTCCGGCCTGCTCGGCAGCCCGTTTTCCGGCTGGATCCTCAACCACTTCGCCGCCGGCCAGGGTGGCTTGGCCGGCTGGCAGTGGATGTTCCTGCTGCAAGGCATTCCGACCGTGATCCTCGGAGCGCTGGCCTATTTCCTGCTCAGCGACAGTTACGCCAACGCCAAATGGCTGACCCCGTTCGAGCGCTCGGTGTTGGAGGCCGACCATGCAGAAGACCTGGCCAACAAGCCGACAACCACCACCGATTCGCTGTTGGCGGTGTTCAAGAACCCGGCGATCTGGGCCTTCGGTCTGATCTATTTCTGCATCCAGAGCGGCGTCTACGCGATCAACTTCTGGTTGCCGTCGATCATCAAGAATCTGGGCTTCAGCGATAACCTGGTGATCGGCTGGTTGAGCGCCATTCCCTACCTGCTGGCGGCGGTGTTCATGCTGCTGGTCGGTCGTTCGGCGGACCTGCGCAAGGAACGTCGCTGGCATCTGGTAGTGCCGATGCTGATGGGTGCGGCCGGCCTGCTGATCGCCGTGAACTTCGCCACTACACCGGCCATCGCCATCCTCGGCCTGACCATCGCCACCATGGGCGCCCTTACCGGCCTGCCGATGTTCTGGCCGGTACCGACCGCGCTGCTGAGTGCCGGCGCGGCCGCTGGCGGTCTGGCGCTGATCAACTCCATGGGCCAGATGGCCGGCTTCCTCAGCCCGTACCTGGTGGGCTGGGTCAAGGACAGTACCGGTTCAACCGATGCGGCGCTGTACCTGCTGGCGGGGGTGATAGTGTGCGGCAGTTTGCTGGCGTTGCGCATGACCCGGACGCTGCGGGTGTAATGGCTGTTTAGTTCGTAGGCGAGTTTCCACGCAGGAAGTACGAGATTTCCTACTTCCAGCGCTGGGGCTTCCTACATTAATAAATTCGAAGAGGCGATAGTCTGCGATCGCCTCGTTTCACTGACGGTTTAGCGAGGTATAAAAAAATCTAAAAGGGTGTAAAAAGTGATCAAACTTTCTGTAACCAGCCTGTGCCTGTCCCTGTCGTTAGCCTGCCTGCCGCTGACCAGTAATGCGGCCCTCCCCGCCCAGTCTGATTCTGCAAAAATGCCTTCCTATCCGTTCAGCCTTTCGTGCAGCAAAGATGGTTTGAGAGGCGAAGCCAGGGGCCATTATTATAACTATGGCCAAAATGGCAGAAGCGTTTATGTGGATCAATACAGAATCCTCAATGCTGACCCTGATCGCAATAAAGCCAATGTGAACACGACCATTGCCAACGCCAGCGGAGGCGGAAGCAAGTCGTTCAAATCTCCCGACAGCATGAAACAGGATGGCCAGTGGCACGACCTGGGTGATTTCTGGCACTCGCCGTGGCCAGCCACTCAAGTAAGGGTGGAGTTTGTTTTCGATAAGAAAGGCGGAGATCCCCGGTGCGATGGTTGGGCCAACCTTGGATAAATTAAATTCAGCTCACGCAACTTGAATATGAAATTCAAATAGTTGCTTCTCATATAAGCAGCATGAGCATTACTCGCGGCGGTATCAGGCCGCGAGTCTTACCCAAAAAAAGGATGTTTGAATGCACAAGTTTATTGCAGGCTCTCTGTTGTCCGTATTACTGGCCTGCCTGCCACTGGCCGGCAACGCTGCCGACGCCGGCAATGCCAAAATGAGCGGAGCTGTTGCTAAACCCTTGCACCTTTCCTGTGAAGCTTTAAACGGTGTATTCCGAGGCGATGTCAAAGGCCATTATTATGATTACGGCAGCAGCAAAGGCATCTACATAACCCAGTATAAAATGTATCAAGACGATGAATTAGCAACCTATGGCCCGCGAGCAAATATAAATCTGATTGCATTCAGCGAGACCACTGTCAAAGAGGTGGCATCCCCGGATAACCGCAAACAGGACAATCAATGGCACAGCGTGAGCCAAAACATTCCAAACATTTCCGGAAGCAGGGTACTGGTGCGAGTCAACTTTGTCTTTGACAGGCCAGGAAAAAAAGACCCCACGTGCATTGCAGAACTAATGATATGAGTTGAAGTCATGTCAATAATCCGGAAATAAACTTTCCACTAGAGCACAACAGAAGCAAGGTGCTGACGAGCGTCGAATTCATTTTTTCCAGACCAGGAGAAAAGGACCCCAGGTGCGCTGTGGAACTCCTGATCTGAGCTGAAAAATCCGGAGTCATCACTTCAGCTGATCATCAATACAATGTTGCTCGCCAATGATTTAGATGGCGAGCAACTTAATCAGCAGTCGACTGGCGCATCAATGACCCAAATGCCTGTTAATGATCATCTCATCCGCCTGTCAAATATCAACAAAAGCTATCCGCATTCCGACGAAAGTCTTTCAATCCTGAATAACGTTTCCATGACGATAAACAAAGGCGAAAGTTGCGCACTGCTGGGTGCTTCCGGTTCAGGCAAAAGCACACTACTGAATATTCTTGGCTTACTGGATTGCGCCGACTCCGGTGAATATTGCCTTGCCGGTCAAAATATCTTCTCCGCCACTCCGGACGAACTCGCCGCCATCCGCAATCGCCACATCGGCTTCATTTTCCAGAGCTTCAACCTAATGCCGCGCCTGAGTGCCCTCGACAACGTCGCCCTGCCCCTGCGCTATCGCAATACCCCGCGCAACCAAGCGCAACAACGCGCCCTGCACATGCTCGCCCAGGTCGGCCTGGAACAGCGCGCCCGGCATCGTCCCGCCGACCTGTCCGGCGGTCAGCGGCAACGGGTGGCGATTGCCCGGGCGTTGATCGGCGAGCCGTCGCTGATCCTGGCGGACGAACCCACCGGCAACCTGGACCGGCGCACGGCGGACGAGATCATGGAGCTGCTGTTGTCGCTCAACCGGACCCGGAACGTGACGTTGATCGTGGTCACCCATGACCCGGCGATCGCCAGTCGCCTGGACCGTCAGGTTCGGGTCGATAACGGTGTGCTGCAGGAGATCTGCCCTTGTCCGCGCTAGGCACCCTTGTGCTGCAGGACCTGGGCACCAGCCTGCGGGCGTTGGGCAAGCGTTCGGTACTGGCGCTGATCGGCATTGCGATTGGCAGTTCATCGGTGGTGGCCATGATCAACATCGGCAGCAACGCCGCCGAGGAGGCTTCAATGATTTTCAAGGGAATGGGCGTCACCACGCTGGTCGCTCAACTGCCCGAATCCACCCGGGTTGGAAGCGTTGCTCGCCTGACGCTTGATACCGATCAACTGCGCGCCTGGGTCCCCAACCTGCTGAACATCGCACCCACTGCGCAAACCGGCAGTTCGGTGACGTTCAAGGGCCGCACCCAGTACACCCAACTGGTGGGCAGCACTGCGGAACTGCCGGGGGCGATGGGTTTGACGCTCCGTGAAGGGCGTTTTTTGTCGGCCTTCGATCAGGGTGATACCTACGCCGTGGTCGGGCACCGACTGGCTGAAGACCTCGGCACGGCGGCTGATCCCTTGCGCATTGGTGATCGGATACGCGTTGACGATTATCTGTTCCAGGTGATCGGCATTCTGCGCAACCAACCCGACAGCCTGCTGATTCCGGTGCGGGCCAACGACTCGCTGTTCATCCCCCTGGCCGGCATGCGCCGGCTCAGCGATTCGGTGCACATCCGTGACGTGATCATTCGCGTGGCAGCCCAACAGGACATCAGTGCGACCGCGGCGGCATTGACCGACCCGCTGAAACGACTGTCCGGCGCCCAGGACGTCGACATGATGATCCCGCAGCAACTCATGGAGGGCATGACCCGGCAAACCCGCACCTTCGCCTACCTGTTGATGGCGCTCGGTGGCCTATCACTGATCGGCGGCGGTACCGGCGTGATGAACGTGATGCTCATGAACGTGTCGTCGCGACGACGCGAAATAGGTGTGCGCATGGCGCTGGGCGCGCGCCGGCGGGACATCCGCAATCTGTTCATGTTCGAGGCCATCACGCTGACTGCCGTGGGGGCGTTGTGCGGTGGGCTGCTGGGCATTGCCTGTGCGTTCACTTATGCCAACGTGTCGGGCTGGACGTTCTTCCTCGCGCCTTTGTCACTGCCCATCGGCGTGCTCAGTACGTTGCTGGTCGGGGTATTTTTTGGCCTGTACCCGGCCATGCTGGCTTCCCGGCTGCAACCGGTCGAGGCATTGCGCGATGAATAACGGGCGAGTCGCGGCGATCACCCTGCTCTGCGTGTTTGCGCAGAGCGGCCACGCATCGGTGGACGTGTCCGCGCCATCATTAACGCGTGGCAATGACCGCAGCGTGCTGTTGAGCCAGCAATCGACGCACCTGACCCTGGGCGACGCGGTGTACCTCGGGTTGCGTAATCATCGGGGGATCCGCAGCGCTTACCTGCAACGGGTGGCGCAGAAATTCGACTTGCGCGTGGCCCGGGACGCGTTCAATCCAAAGCTGCTGATCAAGGCAAAACACGAGGGGACCCAAGGCAGCGAAGACCGGGGCCGCCATACGACGCTGGCCCCCACCGTGAGTCTGCTCAGTGAATACGGCACCCGCCTCAGCACCGGCTGGACCCGCCAACTGGGGGACGCCGAGCGGGCCGGACGTGTGCGCAGCGACGGTTTGAACCTGTCCATCATTCAACCGCTGCTGCGCGGTGCAGGCCGGGACGTGACCACAGCGCCCTTGCGCCTGGCGCAGGTGTCGGAACAGGCCAACCGCCTGAACCTCAAGGCCAGCGTGTCCCGGGCGATCTCCGACATCATTGCCAGCTACCGCGAGTTGCTCAGGTCCCAGGAGCAACTGACGATTGCCCAGGAGGCGCTCAGACGCACGCGCTCACTGCTGGAGGTGAACAAGGCGTTGATCAGCGCCGGGCGCATGGCCGAGTTCGAAGTCGTCCAGACCGAAGCTGACATCGCTGCGCAGGAACTGGGTGTCGAAGACGCGCAAAACCAGTTGCACATCAATCGCCTGGCGCTGCTGCGTTTGCTGGCACTGGACCTGTCGACGCCGGTCCACGCCAGTGAAATCCTCGAGGCCTCCCGCGTGACCATCGACCCGCAGCAAGCCCTGCGCCTGGCGCAGATTCAACAACCGCAGTATTTGTCGACGCTGCTCGGCCGCCAACAGGCCGAGCTGAACCTGTTGGTCGCCAGGGATCAGGCGCGCTGGGACCTGTCGCTGGTCACCGGCGCCAATCAGTTCAACGGCCGCGCGGACTCAGGCATCGGCGCCCGGCGGACTTGGGACAGTTACGCCGGTGTGCAGCTGGAAATCCCCATCGGCGACCTGAGTACCCGCCAGGCCGAGGTTCACGCGCGGGTCAATGTCGAGACTCAGGAGATCCAACTGGCCGACGCTCGCCAGGAACTGGAACGGGACGTCAACAACGTGGTGCGCGACCTCGGCACCCGATGGCGCCAATATGAAATCGCCCAGCGAGCCACTGAACTGTCGCGACGCAAACTGGAGATCGAACGGGAAAAGCTCAATGCCGGGCGCTCCAGCAATTTTCAGATCATCAGTTTCGAAGGCGACCTGCGTGCAGCGCAGAATGCCCGGCTCAGTGCTTTGATTGCCTATCTGAACGCCCAGACCCAACTCGACCTGACCCTCGGCATGACACTGGAAAGTTGGGAGATTGCCCTCAATGACTACTGATAAAACAGGCCTGCGCCGCTGGCAAAAACTGGCGTTGCTGACGTCGATCGTCTTGACGGGCCTGGCGATCATCAAAGTGCAGGCGCCACTCACTGCCGCTGCCGACAGCGAGCAATGGTTGAGCGTAAACAACGCGCCCCTGATCCACAGCATCGCCCTGGCGGGAAAGATCGAACCCCACAAGACGGTGTTCCTGAGCGCGCCCTTTGAAGGCAACATTCAAGCGCTGCTGGTGGAGCAAGGACAACGGGTGGAACAGGGGCAGCGGTTATTGACCCTGGATCCGACCCTGATCGAAACGCAACTGCGCGATGCCCTGGCGGCGCAACTCAAGGCACAGCGCGTCGAGCAAGAAATGAAAGACTGGGACAACAGTGCGCAGGTGGTGCGGGCGCGGCGCACGGTGCGTACCGCTGAAATGACGCTGAGCAACTTGCAACGCAGGCTTGACGACACCCAACAGTTGCTGGCGCGCGGAATCATCCCGCGCAATGAACTGGATGACCTGAGCCAGCAGTTGCAGATGCAACGGCTTGAACTGAGCGCCGCGCAAAACGAGTTGCAGCAAACCCTGGCCCAGGGAACCGGCGAACAGCGGCGCATTGCCGAGATGGAGCTGACCAATGCCACAGTCAAATATGAGGGCTTGCGCGCGTTGCTCGACGGCCAGCACATCGTTGCGCCCTACACCGGGGTGATCGTGCCTGCCAATACCTCATCGCGTCCCGATGCCGGCACCGCACCGTTGCAGGCCGGTTCCCGGCTGAGTCAAGGTCAGGTGGTGTTCGGATTGGCCGATATCGAACGCCTGAAGATCGTGGCCCTGGCCTCGGAGCTCGACGTCAATCAGTTGCATCCGGGGCAACCGGTGGAGATCGAAGGAGATGGCTTCGAGGGTGAGCGCCTGTCGGGCAAGGTGCACATCGTCAGCAGCCTGGCCGACCCCGGTGAAGAATCCAACGGCAGTGCGAAGTTCTCGCTCACCCTGTCGCTGCCGCCATTGACACCCCAGCAGTTGCGCAGGGTGCGCCTGGGCATGAGCGCACGCTTGTCCATCACCACGTATCGCAATGAGCAGGCGATCGTGGTGCCGCCGCAGGCGATTCGCCAGGAAGGTCCGGATCGGGTGGTGGATTACCGAGAAGCCATGGACCGCCCTGTTCAGCGGATGACCGTTACCACTGGGCGATCGAGCGTCGATGGCGTTGAGGTTTTTGGGCTGGCGCCGGGCTTCGTTCGCACGGGCGGGTTGCGGCCTCAATAATTCATTTTGCCGGGCCCGGGCTTTCTGGTATTTGATTGAAGCTTTCCCACTGGCAAAAGGAATTCATCATGAGCTACCGCACGCTGGGTCACTCGGGTTTGCAGGTGTCGACCCTGACCCTGGGCACCATGATGTTCGGCGAACAGACCAGCACCGAAGATTCCCTGCGAATCATCGACAAGGCCTGGGACCAGGGCATCAATTTCATCGACACCGCGGACGTCTACACCCACGGTCGCTCCGAGGAAATCGTCGGCGAAGCGATAGCCGGTAACCGCCACGAATGGGTGTTGGCAACCAAAGTCGGTTTCGGCCCGGTGGACGGTGTGCCGAACCGCAGCGGCCTGAGCCGCAAGCATATGTTCAACGGCATCGACGCCAGCCTGACGCGCCTGGGCACCGATTATCTTGACATCTATTACCTGCACCGCGAAGACCACAACACGCCGCTGGAAGTGACGGTGTCGGCGATGGGTGACTTGATCCGCCAGGGCAAGGTCCGCTATTGGGGCCTGTCTAATTACCGTGGCTGGCGCATCGCCGAGGTGATTCGGGTAGCCGATGCGCTCGGCGTCGACCGCCCTGTGATCAGCCAGCCGCTGTACAACATCGTCAATCGCCAGGCCGAGGCCGAGCAGATCGCTGCGGCGCACAACTATGGCCTGGGGGTGGTGCCCTACAGTCCTTTGGCGCGTGGCGTGCTCAGCGGCAAATACGCCCCGGATGTGGCGCCGGATGCCAACAGCCGCGCAGGTCGCGCCGACAAGCGCATTCTGGAAACCGAATGGCGTGTGGAGTCGTTGCGCATCGCCCAACAGATCCAGGCTTACACCCAGAGTCGTGGCGTGGGCATCGTTGAATTCTCGATTGCCTGGGTGTTGAACAATGGCGCCGTCACCTCAGCCATCGTGGGCCCGCGCACCGAAGCACAGTGGGACGCCTACACTAAGGCGCAGGCGGTGAAGATCACGGCCGACGATGAGGCGTTCATCGATTCGCTGGTGACACCGGGACATGCGTCGACACCGGGGTTCAATGATGTGAGCCACTTTGTGTCCGGGCGTAATTCCCGCAGTTGATGCTGGATGTGCCGGCCTCATCGCGGGCAAGCCTTGCTCCTGCAATGTCGCAGATCCTTGTGGAAACGGGCTTGCTCGCGAAGACGGACGGCTACTCAACATCGATGTCGACTGACCCAGCGCATTCGCGAGCAAACCCGCTTCCACAGTTTTCCGGTTGTTCGCAAAGGCTGGGGGGGCTGATCATCTGGTCAGTATTTGTCACCGAAACCACGTATCCTCCGCCCCCCGTTTCACGTTCGACTTCGCGAGGACAGTTTGTCTAAAGGTATTGCTCTATCGGTTTCAGCCTCGGTGCTGTTTGCCGTCATGTATTACTACACGTCGCTGCTCACCCCCTTGAGCGGCGTGGAGATTTTCGGCTGGCGCATGCTGCTGACCGTGCCCTGCATGACCGTGTTCATGGGGGTGTCCGGTGAATGGCGGCGCGTGGCCGACCTGCTGCGGCGCATCGGCGCAAAACCGAAACTGGTCGCCGGCCTGATCCTGTCGTCAGCCCTGCTCGGCGTGCAGCTCTGGCTGTTCATGTGGGCGCCGCTCAACGGCTACAGCCTCGATGTCTCGTTGGGTTACTTTCTGTTGCCGCTGGCCATGGTGCTGACCGGACGCATCGCTTATGGCGAACGCCTGTCCTATCTGCAAAAGGTCGCGGTGTTCTTCGCCAGCCTGGGCGTGGTCAATGAGGTGTATCAGGTCGGCGGGTTTTCCTGGGCGACCCTGGTGGTGGTCATCGGCTACCCGCTGTACTTCGTGCTGCGTAAATGGCTGAAGACCGACAACCTCGGCGGGCTGTGGGTGGACATGACCCTGATGCTGCCGATCGCCTACGGGTTCGTGCACGGTGGCGACCAGGGTTTCGGGGTGTTCGATCAGTACCCTGCCCTGGCGTGGCTGATCCCGCTGCTGGGGCTGATCAGCGCCTCGGCGCTGGTGGTGTACATCATCGCCAGTCGCCTGCTGCCGTTCAGCCTGTTCGGATTGCTGAGCTATGTGGAGCCGGTGCTGTTGCTCGGCGTGGCGTTGCTGTTGGGGGAAAGCATCAAGTCGGGGGAATGGCTGACCTATATCCCGATCTGGCTGGCGGTGGTGGTGCTGGTGTTTGAAGGGTTCAAGCACCTGATGCGCCAGCGCAGGCCTTAAGCCAACACAAAACAAAAGTGGGAGCGGGCTTGCTCGCGAAAGCGGTCTTTCATTCAACAATGATGTTGACTGATACGACGCCTTCGCGAGCAAGCCCGCTCCCACCGGTTTATCCGTGCAGCGAGTTACTCGGTGGCCAACACCCCACGCCGAACCTGATCGCGCTCGATCGATTCGAACAGTGCCTTGAAGTTGCCCTCACCGAAACCGTCATCGCCCTTGCGCTGGATGAACTCGAAGAACACCGGCCCCATCAGGGTTTCCGAGAAGATCTGCAGCAGCAGTCGCTTGTCACCCGACTCGGACGAACCGTCCAGCAAGATTCCCCTCGCCTGCAGCTCACCCACCGGCTCACCGTGGTTCGGCAAACGGCCTTCGAGCATTTCGTAGTAGGTATCCGGCGGCGCGGTCATGAAGCGCATGCCGATGCTCTTCAGGTGGTCCCAGGTCTTGACCAGGTCATCGGACAGGAACGCCACGTGCTGGATGCCTTCGCCGTTGAACTGCATCAGGAACTCTTCGATCTGGCCTGCGCCCTTGGACGATTCTTCGTTCAGCGGGATGCGGATCATGCCGTCCGGCGCAGTCATGGCCTTGGAGGTCAGGCCGGTGTATTCGCCCTTGATGTCGAAGTAGCGGATTTCACGGAAGTTGAACAGCTTCTCGTAGAAGTTGGCCCAGTAGGCCATGCGACCGCGGTACACGTTGTGGGTCAGGTGGTCGATGATTTTCAGGCCGGCGCCGACCGGATTGCGATCAACACCTTCGAGGTACACGAAGTCGATGTCGTAGATCGAGCTGCCTTCACCGAATCGGTCGATCAGGTACAGCGGTGCGCCGCCGATGCCTTTGATGGCCGGCAGGTGCAGCTCCATCGGGCCGGTTTCGATGTGGATCGGCTGGGCGCCGAGTTCCAGGGCGCGTTTGTAGGCCTTTTGCGAATCCTTGACCCGGAACGCCATGCCGCACACCGACGGGCCGTGCTCGGCTGCGAAGTACGAAGCGACGCTGTTGGGTTCGTTGTTGAGGATCAGGTTGATCGCGCCTTGGCGATACAGGTGCACGTCTTTGGAGCGGTGGGTCGCGACCTTGGTGAAGCCCATGATCTGGAAGATCGGCTCCAGGGTGTTGGGGGTCGGCGATGCGAACTCGATGAACTCAAAGCCCATCAGGCCCATTGGGTTTTCGTATAAATCTGCCATGGTTGGCGCCTCATCATTCTTTTCAATTAACAAAGGTTAGTTGCAAGCAATGCCGAGGCCGGTGGGTGGCGCGCAGGAAATGCCCCGCACGCTGCGGGCGAGGAAGTCACCGTAGATCAATTGAAACCCTAATATCTTCATTGTCGACCCAAGGCTATGACGGGCGAGGCTTCTGCTGCCAGAAGACGTTTTATTCTTGTATGCGTAAACAGATTCTACACAGCGTAAATCAGTTTGTCCGCCTTCTGTATAAAATCCCCCTTTTACACGTGGATGCAAGGGGTTGATGGCCGACAAGCGACAGGAGTGCACAGGTCCAACTATCATGACTGCCACGTGAACTCTTTTTGGAGGGCGTTATTCGCCGCCAGCATTTGAGAGCCCTATTTCATCGTCACAGGTTTCGCGAATGCCATTGAGAGCCAAGCCCCGCAAACACGGACTGCGAACTTCTGTCACCCTCGCCAGTGCCCTGCTCCCGATCGTGCTGGGTGCAGGCATCCTCTATATCCAGGCCGAAAGAACGCTTGAGCAAAGCACACGTCAGACCGCCGAAGAAGCGCTGCGCCAGTTCGAACTGATGCTCGACAACACCGCACAGGCGGCCCGCGAATTACTGCCCCTGGCCGGGCAAAGTTGCATTGACGTCAACCTCGCCCTGCGCGAACAGGTCACCCGTCGTCCATTCGTCCGCTCGACCAACCTGGTGTGGGACGACAGCATCTATTGCAGTTCGCTGTTTGGCGATTATCACGAAAAGATTACCCCCGGCGACTATGTCGGCGGCCGCCTGTTGCTGATGAAAGGCAACCCCGTCACGCCCAATACGGCATTGCTGGTTTATCGGATCAGCGACGGTAAACGCGGCGCGATGAGCACCCTCGATGGTTACCATCTGAGTAACGTATTGCGCCTGATAGGCCGGCAGACATTGCTGGCGCTGCACGTCGGCCCCAACTGGTTGACGGCCGACGGCCAGTTTCACGAGGGCGAAACGCCCGACTTCCCGGTGGCACAGATCCAACTCGACTCGTCCCGATATGCCTTCGGTGTGGAAGCCGGTTTCCCCGAAGGTGAAACCTGGCGCTACATGAGCAGTGAATATCCGGCGCTGTTCAGTTTGCTGATCTTTTTCGGTGCCGTGGCCGGCTTTATCGGGCATGTTTTGCAGAAGCGTTCGTCTTCGCCGACCCATGAAATGAAGCGGGCTCTGGAGGCGCTGGAGTTCGTGCCTTATTTTCAGGCAGTGGTGCATGGCGACAGCAAGAAAGTGTCAGGCGTCGAAGTGTTGATGCGTTGGAATCACCCGACAGAAGGCCTGGTGCGCCCCGACCTGTTTATTCCGTTTGCCGAACACTCGGGGCTGATCGTACCGATGACCCGCTCGCTGATGCAGCAGACCGCCGCGCTGCTCGCGCCGCTGTCGGCATCGTTTGAAGAGCCCTTTCATATCGGTATCAACATTACTGCCCAACATTGCCAAAGCCTGGAGCTTATCGAGGATTGCCGCGCATTTCTCGACGGATTTGCCCCCGGGTCCGTTCACCTGATACTTGAACTGACCGAGCGTGAACTGATCGAGTCCACCGCCATCACCCAGCAACTGTTCGACCAGTTGCACGGGTTGGGGGTGAAACTTGCCATTGACGACTTTGGCACCGGCCATTCCAGCCTCGGCTATCTGCGCCAGTTCAGTGTGGACTTCCTGAAGATCGATCAGAGCTTCGTAGCGATGATCGGCATCGATACCCTGTCCAGCCATATTCTGGACACCATCATTGAACTTGCGCACAAACTGGGTCTGGCCATGGTGGCCGAAGGTGTGGAAACCCAAGCGCAAAGTGAATACCTGACCGATCATAACGTTAACTTCCTGCAAGGCTATCTGTACGGCCGGCCGATGCCCGGTGCAGATTTCATTAGTGCATTAAGTGGCCATTAAGCTTGGGGAAAAATCTCCGGCAGCGCAGTACAGCGCACCAATTTGAATCAAAATACTGCTCTTGTTACATGAAAAAAAAGACATGATTTACTCTTGAGCAATTAACTACTACAATTTTTCATGCCTGCGGTAATTTGGCAGGTGAGCCATTTATCACCGAGTCGCTTCAAGGCTCTTGGCTTATAGCTTTGTTTGCGGTTGGTATCAGCCAAACACACTATTGGAGTAAAGATATTGTCCAGACTCGCTGAATTTCGTGCAGCTGAAAAGGCCCTTCAAGAACAGCTCAAGCAGCTGGAGTCCCTGAAGAACGATGCCGGGCTCAAGAAAGAAATCGAATTCGAAGAAAAGCTCCAGGGGCTGATGAAAACCTACGGCAAGAGCTTGCGCGACATCATTGCCATCCTCGATCCGAACCCGGGCAAATCCGGTCTGCAACAGGCCCCGGCACCTAAAACCCGCCGCGCTCGCGTGGTCAAGGTTTATCAGAACCCGCACACCGGCGAACTGATTG
Organism: Pseudomonas sp. KK4; assembly: GCF_001984065.1. Lineage (GTDB taxonomy): Bacteria > Pseudomonadota > Gammaproteobacteria > Pseudomonadales > Pseudomonadaceae > Aquipseudomonas. The sequence continues at coordinate 14,733 of NZ_LYVP01000043.1, read as the reverse complement.
AAACCAAGGGCGGCAACCATCGCGGCCTGAAAGCATGGAAGGAACAATACGGTGCCAGCACCGTTGACTCCTGGTTGCGCGGGTAATCATTTACGCTATAAAAAAAGCCCTGCACTGCAGGGCTTTTTCATGAATACCCTACAAATGCAACGATATTGAGCGGGCAACTCGCTACTTGCGCCTTTAACTTTGTGCTTAATCCGTTTGGGTATCTAAAGATTTCCGCGCCGGCGCCAAGGCTGCAGGGACTAAAGTCTGCAATTAAAGTTTCAAGGCGTTACGCGCCGTTTCAATTTCATCCTGGCTTGCCTTATAAGCCTCGGTCTGCCCTGCATAGGAAAGAACGTAGGCCTTGTCGGCGTCCACCGCAGCGACCAAAGTTTGCGAAAGCACATGGCGACCATTCTGGGTAATGGTGCAGGTGGTTTCCAGCGCCGATAAGCGGCTCAGGGTCGCCGGATGAATTCGATTGCAGACACTTTGATAACCGCCCTGGAAAAAGTCCTTCTGCACCGACTTGCGCATTTCCAGCAACACGCCCTGCAGATTCACCTGATGACCGCTTTGAACTTGGGTCATGGTCAACTCCATCACCATCACCGGCGTGCCACCTTCATCGTTTTTCACCGCGCGCTGGCGAGAGACGCCGGCAGTGGCGTTATCCTGCGCGATGTCTTCGACCTGCCAGCCAGCAGGCCAGGTCATGACCGGCGCTTCGGCGTAAGCGCTGGCCGCTGCAGCCAGTGTGCCGATCAGGATAAACAGCGATTTACTCAGTTGAATCATTTGCCAATAACACTCAGGAATTGAACTTCAAGTCTGAGCTCCGACCGACTGTCAGGCAAACGCTTTCGGTTTGGTGATGTCCGATCCGTTGCGTATCATTGTCACCATTCAATCGCCCCGCATATTTTCCGGAGGGCCCATGAGCCTGCAAGAACTGAACACCTTCCCCGGCGTCACCGCACAACCCGATACCGCGACCCAGAAATTCGTTTTCAACCACACCATGCTGCGGGTCAAGGACATCACCAAGTCGCTGGACTTCTATACGCGCATCCTGGGTTTCTCGCTGGTGGAAAAGCGCGATTTCCCGGAGGCCGAATTCAGCCTGTACTTCCTCGCTCTGGTAGATAAAAGCCAGATCCCGGCCGACGCCGCCGCGCGCACCGAGTGGATGAAGTCGATCCCCGGCATTCTCGAACTGACCCACAACCACGGCACCGAAAACGATCCGGACTTCGCCTACCACAACGGCAACACTGATCCGCGCGGCTTTGGCCACATTTGCATCTCGGTGCCGGACATCGTTGCCGCCTGCGAGCGTTTCGAAGCCCTGGGCTGCGACTTTCAGAAGCGCCTGAACGACGGCCGCATGAAGAGCCTGGCGTTCATCAAGGACCCGGATGCCTACTGGGTCGAGATCATCCAGCCGGCGCCACTTTAAGCACCTCCCGTGGGAGCGGGCTTGCTCGCGAAAGCGGTGCGTCATTCAACGATCATGTTGGCTGATACACCGCCTTCGCGAGCAAGCCCGCTCCCACAGTTTTGATAGGTGCAGACACAAAAAAACCCCATGATCGCTCATGGGGTTTTTGTGTTTCCGGCGTTGGCGTTTTATGCCGGGGCGGAGGTGCGGATCAGGTGATCGAAGGCGCTCAGGGAAGCCTTGGCGCCCTCGCCCACCGCAATCACGATCTGCTTGTACGGCACGGTCGTCACGTCACCGGCGGCGAACACGCCTGGCAGCGAAGTCTCGCCACGGGCATCGACAATGATCTCGCCACGGGGCGACAACTCGACGGTGCCCTTGAGCCAATCGGTGTTGGGCAGCAGGCCGATCTGCACGAAGATACCTTCGAGGCTGATCGTCTTGAACTCGCCTGAATCGCGATCCTTGTACACCAGGCCGCTGACCTTCTCACCGTCACCCTTCACTTCACTGGTCAGTGCGCTGGTGATCACATCGACGTTGGGCAGGCTGAACAGCTTGCGCTGCAGTACCGCGTCGGCGCGCAACTTGCTGTCGAACTCCAGCAGCGTGACGTGGCTGACAATGCCTGCCAGGTCGATCGCCGCTTCAACGCCGGAGTTACCGCCGCCGATCACTGCGACGCGCTTGCCCTTGAACAGCGGGCCGTCGCAGTGCGGACAGAAACACACGCCTTTGGCTTTGTATTCCTGCTCGCCCGGCACGCCCATTTCACGCCAGCGGGCACCGGTGGCGAGGATCAGCGCCTTGGTTTTAAGGCTGGCGCCGCTCTCGAAGCGAACTTCGTGCAACTCGCCGGGGTTCTTCGCCGGAACCAGCGCAGTAGCGCACTGCAGGTTCATGATGTCGACGTCGTACTGCTTGACGTGTTCTTCCAGGGCGCTGGCCAGTTTCGGCCCTTCGGTCTCCTGCACGGAGATGAAGTTTTCGATGGCCATGGTGTCGAGCACCTGCCCGCCGAAACGCTCGGCCGCAACACCGGTGCGAATGCCTTTACGGGCCGCGTAGATCGCCGCCGAAGCACCGGCCGGGCCACCGCCGACCACCAGCACGTCAAAGGCGTCCTTGGCGTTGATTTTCTCGGCCTGGCGCTCGGCGCCGCTGGTGTCGACCTTGGCGAGGATCTCTTCCAGGCCCATGCGGCCCTGGCCAAACACCTCGCCATTGAGGTAGATGCTCGGCACGGCCATGATCTTGCGATCATCGACTTCGGCCTGGAACAGCGCACCGTCGATGGCGACGTGGCGAATGTTCGGGTTCAGTACCGCCATCAGGTTCAACGCCTGGACCACGTCCGGGCAGTTCTGGCAGGACAGCGAGAAGTACGTTTCGAAGCTGAACTGGCCCTTGAGCGAGCGGATCTGTTCAATGACTTCGGCACTGGCTTTCGAAGGGTGGCCACCGACTTGCAGCAGGGCCAGCACCAACGAGGTGAATTCGTGCCCCATCGGGATGCCGGCGAAACGCAGGCTGATATCGGCCCCTGGGCGATTGATCGAGAACGATGGCTTGCGTGCATCGTCGCCGTTGTCGATCAAGGTAATCTGGGTGGAAAGACTGGCAACGTCCTTCAACAGTTCGAGCATTTCCTGGGATTTCGCACCGTCGTCGAGAGAAGCAACGATCTCGATCGGTTGGGTGACCCGTTCCAGGTACGATTTCAACTGGGCTTTAAGATTGGTGTCCAACATACGGGCGATTTCCTTGAATTTTTCAGACAAAAAAACGCCCGAGCGAATCTCGCCCGGGCGTTTTTATTGGGCGGTGCAGCTTACTGAGTAGGTGCGGAGTACCGCCCTGTGGAGCGTGTCACGGAGTTAGATCTTGCCGACCAGGTCCAGGGACGGAGCCAGAGTGGCCTCGCCTTCTTTCCACTTGGCTGGGCAAACCTGTCCTGGGTGAGCAGCGACGTACTGAGCAGCCTTGATTTTGCGCAGCAGTTCGGAAGCGTCACGACCAACGCCGCCGTCGTTCAGCTCAACGATTTTGATCTGGCCTTCAGGGTTGATCACGAAGGTGCCACGGTCAGCCAGGCCAGCTTCTTCGATCAGCACGTCGAAGTTGCGGGAGATGGCGTGGGTCGGGTCGCCGATCATGGTGTACTGGATTTTGCCGATGGCTGGCGAAGTGTTGTGCCAGGCAGCGTGGGCAAAGTGAGTATCGGTGGAAACGCTGTAGATCTCGACGCCCAGCTTCTGGAATGCGTCGTAGTTGTCAGCCAGGTCTTCCAGTTCGGTTGGGCAAACGAAGGTGAAGTCGGCCGGGTAGAAGAACACCACAGACCACTTGCCTTTGAGGTCAGCGTCCGAAACTTTTACGAAGTCGCCGTTTTTGAATGCGTCAGCTTTGAACGGTTTTACTTGGCTGTTGATGATAGGCATCGTTGACTCTCCGTCAGGGGTTGTGAAGTTGATGAAGTGAACTTTACCCACTGGACCGACGGTTGGCTCATTGGCAAATACGATGCTGCTGATCGACTTTCGCTATTAGCCAGCCGTATTAATAGAAGAAATTGGAATCTCGTAGGTGCATACGCCCCCCTGTAGGAGCGAGCTCGCTCGCGATGAACATCAACGAAGACGCTGGCTCCCTGAATTACGCGGCGCTCTCCGGGTTTTCGCGAGCGAGCTCGCTCCTACAAGGGGTGCAGGCGTCAGGTCTCAGTGAGGCGGGCCATGCCCAGGAACGGGCTGGCTTCGATGTAGCGCATGGCCGACTTCATGTCCTTCCAGCCGACATAGCTCATCAACGACTTTAAGTCCCAGCCTGCCTGATGCGCCCATGAGGCAAACCCGCGGCGCAGGGAATGGCTGGTGTAGAGCCCGGCCGCGATCCCCGCTCGCTCCAGCGCCTGTCGCAACAAGGGAATCACGCTGTTGGCGTGCAGGCCCTCTTCGCTCAGATTGCCCCAGCGATCGATACCGCGAAACACCGGGCCGCGCACCAGAGCGGCTTCGCTGATCCAGTCGATATACGCCTGCACCGGGCACAACCGCTGCAAGGCGGGCGTCTGGTAAGTCTTGCCGAGGTTTTCGCGGTCACTCTTGCTGCGCGGCAAATACAGGGTGATGCCTGAGCCGGCACTGGCTTGTACGTGCTCGATCTGCAAGCGGCACAACTCATCGCTACGAAACCCGCGCCAAAAGCCCAACAGGATCAGCGCGGTGTCGCGCTTGGCCCGCAGCAATGCCGGCCGATCGCCCTCAGTCCGGGCTGTTTGCGCTTCCTGCTCGAGCCAGCCGATCACTTGCTCCAGATGCTGCAACTGCAGGGGCTCGGCCTGCTTTTCCTGGGCCGGGTGCAAAGCGCGAATACCTTTGAACACCTTGCGCACCACCGGTGCCTTGGTCGGATCGGCGAAGCCTTGGCTGTTATGCCATTGCGCCAGCGCCGACAGACGCAACTTCAGGGTATTGATCGACAGCACACCGGCATGGGCCACCAGATAGCGCGCGACGCTGTCGCCCGTTGCCGGCAGGAACCCGCCCCAAGTCACCTCGAAGTGTTCAATCGCCGCTCGATAGCTGCGGCGGGTGTTGTCGCGGGTGGCGGCTTGCAGGTAACGATCGAGATCGCTCATGGGTGGTGGGCCTGTTGTGTACGGATCTGAAGGTGCAATGGCGCGGAAAACGGTATGACACGGGGTAATACCAGTATATCCCGTGTCAATTACCGGTTGTATTTATCTTCTTCCATTCGATGGTACAATGTGTATTCCAGTGGTACGTACCACACAACGAAATCGTAGGAAAAGTCATGGCCCGGGGCGGTGTAAATAAGGCAGTGGTTCAAGCTGCGCGGATGGCGATCCTCGCCCGAGGTGAAAACCCCACGATCGATGCCGTGCGCATCGAGATGGGCAACACCGGCTCGAAAACCACGATTCATCGCTATCTGAAAGAGTTGGGCGAAGACCAGCAACCGGCCGAGACAGAGCCGTCCGAGCCTATTGACGATGAGTTGCTGGCGCTGGTTTCGCGGCTCGCACAACGCTTGAAAGAACAAGCCCAGGCCCCGATCGATCAGGCCCGCGAACAGTTCGAGGCACAACGCAAGGCGTTGGAAAGCCAGCTGGAGCAAGCCCGGGAAGCGAACATCGAACTGCATCAGCAGTACGAGATCCAGAGCCTGGCGCTGACCCAGGAATCCGAAGCCCTGCATGAAACCCGCGCCCTTCTGCAGTCCGAGCAAACCCGCAATGCAGGGCTGAACCAGGCGCTGGCGGATTTCGAATTACGTTTGCAGGACAAGGAAGAGCAGATTCGCTCCCTGGAAGAGAAGCACCTGCATGCCCGCGATGCGCTGGAGCACTACCGCAATGCCGTCAAGGAGCAGCGCGAGCAGGAGCACAGCCGGCATGAAAGTCAGGTGCAACAGTTGCAGATGGAGTTGCGTCAGGCGCAGCAGAGCGCGTTGGTGCGCCAGGACGAAATTACCCAATTGCACCGCGACAACGAGCGCTTGCTGACGGAGAACCGTGGCACCCTGCGTGAACTGAGCCTGATGCAGGACCAGCTCAAGCAGAGCAACAGTCGTCAGGATCAGTTACTGGAACAGACCGCGCGGGTCGACGGCGAGCGCACCCTCCTCCAGGAACGCTTGCGCGTCGCCCTGCTGGAAAGTCAGTCGCTGAAACAGAATGTCGATGAGCAGGTGCAGATCAACAAGTCGCTGGAACTTGAATTGACCAAGGCCCAGGCGGAGCTTGTGGAACGGCCCCGTCAAAACGACGCAGACCCTCTGTAGGAGCGAGCTCGCTCGCGATGAACCTGAGAACACCGCAGGGTGTCAGGTTTGCAGTGTTATCGTTGACGTCCATCGCGAGCGAGCTCCTACAGGGGGCGGGCAACCATCAGGTCTGGCGGCGTCAGCGCCAGACCCAACAAATGACGATCAGCCCGCGACCGGCGTACGCATGGTCACGAACTCTTCGGCGGCCGTCGGGTGCACACCGATGGTTTCGTCGAAATGGCGCTTGGTCGCACCCGCCTTCAAGGCAATCGCCAGGCCTTGGACGATTTCGCCGGCATCCGGCCCGACCATGTGGCAGCCCAGTACCTTGTCAGTCTTGCCATCGACCACCAGTTTCATCAGCGTGCGCTCCTGGCATTCGGTCAGGGTCAGCTTCATTGGGCGGAAACGGCTCTCATAGACCACCACCTTGTGACCGGCGTCCCGCGCCTCCTCTTCGCTCAAACCGACGGTGCCGATGTTGGGCAGGCTGAACACCGCCGTCGGGATCATCTTGTAATCCACCGGGCGGTATTGCTCAGGCTTGAACAGGCGCCGCGCCACGGCCATGCCTTCGGCCAGGGCCACCGGCGTGAGCTGGACACGACCGATCACGTCGCCCAGCGCCAAAATTGACGGCTCGGCGGTTTGATACTGCTCATCGACTTCGACGAACCCCTTCTTGTCGAGCGTGACTCCGGTATTTTCCAGCCCGAGGTTGTCCAGCATCGGACGGCGGCCGGTGGCGTAGAACACGCAATCGGCCTCCAGTTGACGACCATCCTTGAGGGTCACTTTGAGGCTGCCATCAGCCTGTTTGTCGATGCGCTCGATGTCGGCGTTGAACTGCAGGTCCAAGCCGCGCTTGGTCAGCTCTTCCTGCAAATGCTTGCGCACCGAACCGTCGAAGCCGCGCAGGAACAGATCACCGCGGTACAGCAGCGTGGTCTGGGCACCGAGGCCATGGAAAATCCCGGCGAATTCAACGGCAATGTAACCACCGCCTACCACCAGCACGCGTTTTGGCAGCTCTTTGAGGAAAAACGCCTGGTTGGAACTGATCGCGTGCTCGTGCCCCGGAATCTCCGGGATCTGCGGCCAGCCGCCGGTGGCGATCAGGATGTTTTTGGCGCTATGGCGTTCGCCGTTGATCTCCACGGTATGCGGGTCGACGATCTTCGCGTGACCTTCATGCAGGGTCACGCCGCTGTTGATCAACAGGGTGCGGTAAATGCCGTTCAGGCGATTGATCTCGCGATCCTTGTTGGCGATCAGCGTCGCCCAGTCGAACTGCGCTTCGTCCAGGGTCCAGCCGAAACCCGATGCCTGCTCGAAGTCCTCTGCGAAATGCGCGCCGTAGACCAGCAGTTTTTTCGGCACGCAGCCGACATTGACACAGGTCCCCCCCAGGTAACGGCTTTCAGCCACCGCCACCTTCGCGCCAAACCCGGCCGCAAAACGAGCCGCCCGCACACCGCCGGAACCGGCGCCAATCACATAAAGGTCAAAATCGTAGGCCATCGTCTATCTCCTGGGCAGGTGATCAGCATACCCGCCGCCATTGATTGGGCAAGGGTTGCATTCGATATGGTGGCGAAAAAAAAGCCACCCGAAGGTGGCTTTATGATCAAACAGGGCGCTATCAGTACGCCTTGCCAGTCTTGTAGAAGTTCTCGAAGCAGAAGTTGGTCGCGTCGATGTAACCTTCGGCGCCGCCGCAGTCGAAACGCTTGCCCTTGAACTTGTAAGCCATGACGCAGCCGTTCTGGGCCTGCTTCATCAGGGCGTCGGTGATCTGGATTTCGCCGCCCTTGCCTGGCTCGGTCTGTTCGATCAGGTCGAAGATGTCCGGGGTCAGGATGTAGCGGCCGATGATGGCCAGGTTCGATGGTGCGTCTTCCGGCTTTGGCTTCTCGACCATGCTGTGAACGCGGTAGATGTCGTCACGGATCATCTCGCCGGCGATCACGCCGTACTTGTTGGTCTCTTGCGGGTCGACTTCCTGGATGGCCACGATCGAGCAGCGGAACTGCTTGTAAAGCTTGACCATCTGGGTCAGTACGCCGTCGCCTTCGAGGTTGACGCACAGGTCGTCCGCCAGTACCACGGCGAACGGCTCGTCACCGATCAGCGGACGACCGGTCAGGATCGCGTGACCCAGGCCTTTCATTTCGGTCTGACGGGTGTAGGAGAACGAGCATTCGTCGAGCAGTTTGCGGATGCCGACCAGGTATTTCTCCTTGTCGGTGCCCTTGATCTGGTTTTCCAGCTCGTAGCTGATGTCGAAGTGGTCTTCCAGGGCGCGCTTGCCGCGACCGGTGACGATGGAGATTTCAGTCAACCCAGCGTCCAGTGCTTCTTCGACGCCGTACTGGATCAGTGGCTTGTTTACCACCGGCAGCATTTCTTTGGGCATGGCTTTAGTCGCTGGCAGGAAGCGAGTACCGTAACCGGCTGCTGGGAACAAGCATTTCTTGATCATATAAGTCCTTGAAAGGGCTGTGTTGTACGAGTTTCGGCGCAGTCTAATCAGGCCGCGTGCACCTTACAATGCCCCGCGCTGGCTAACCGATGCCATCATAGAGAAATATTCTTGCCGATAGTTCCGCACGGCATGCATTGATCCGTGAACAGCCTGTTAGTGATAGCAGACACCGGCAGGATTGCACACCCGTCAAGCGGATCGACCATCACCCCACCCTACTCTCATCGGCACCCGTTGCGGGCATTTGGCGCTATCATGGCGCAATTGAACCAGCCAACGAGGCAGATAGATGTCGGCAGCAAAGAGCGTCAACGGGTACCTGATCAACAAAAAGAAGGACGGCCAGTGGTCGATCGACAGCGCTGCCGGCGAGCAAATCGCCGGACCTTTCCCGACCGAAGCCATGGCCGTTGAAGTTGCGGCCGTGCTGGAGCTTGAGCATCCCGAGCCCAAGCGACGCGGCAAGGACAAGAACTGATCGACCACCAAGCCCTGCCATTGCAGGGCTTTTTTGTGAGCGAAAAACGGATTGTGGCCTTTGGCTATAACCTTTTGCCTGCGGCGCTGTCACAGGCTATGCCCACCCTTTTGACGACGAATAAACATGACTAAATTCTTGCCACTGATTGCGGTATTGGCCCTGAGCGGCTGCGCCACCTCCCAAACCACCTACCTGAACAATGGTGAACAGGGCCTGGCCATCGACTGTTCCGGGGAAGCCAATTCATGGGCGACCTGCTACGAAAAGGCCGATGCATCCTGTGCCGGCACCGGTTACCGCATCGTCGGCACCGATGGCACCCCGGCCCCCAAGGAAAGCGACAAAACCCTGGGCGTAGATGTCGGCAACTACAAGAACCGCAGCGTGGTGGTGGTCTGCAAGTAAGGCACCCTGCCCTACATGTGGATTTCGGCGAACTTGATTCCCAGGCCGCGCACGGTTTCGACCAGGTCATCCAGGCGCGCGAAGGACTCGACTTCGTCGTTGTCATCCACCAGGAAATAACTGCGTCCGGCGCTCTTCTTGAAGAACACGATCCACTCTCCCGGATTCGCCGGATTCTGAATCACATGGGTGGCGTTGATCTGCCCCTCGGCGTGCCGCGCCCGTACCTGCTCTCGTTTCATGCCTGACTCCAGAAATGACAATGCCGCCAAAGCATCGCTTTGACGGCATCGGTGTGACCTGGCGACAGTCTATCAGCCGGAAATGCACGCAGTCGCGGCATTGCGCACATCCCGGGGACGCAGCGGCACATTGGAGATACGCTCGTGGAGCTTGATACTGCTGCCGCCGGCGCGGTCTTCGATATCGAATACCGCCGCAGGCCCGGATGACAGTTTTTGCGGCACGATCACCCGTACGCCATCTTTCTGCGCTTCGATCTGCAAGGCGCCGCGACTGTCGGCGAGCTTTTCGCTCAAGCACTGCGCATATTCATGGGGATCCTTGCCGGAAATCACGCTCATGGTCGGTAGCGTCTGGTTGATTTCCGAAACGCTCGCACAACCACTGATCACCAACGCCACTGGCAAGCCCAACACACCCCACTTCATACAAAACCTCCGTTAAAGACCGTCCGACAGCGCAGCCGCGGATTTTCTCCCTTTATCACCCAGCGAACGTGAAATATCTGTCTTAAATTGGCAAACCAGCCCCCACCAGCCGGATATTTAGGCCAGCAGGCTGATAAACTGCGCGCATCGTTTTGATTTTGTAGCAAAAGCCCTTCTGGAGGCGCCCATGAAATTCATTCACCAGCGCGAGCACCTCAACGAAGACGACATCGTCGTCATTCAATGCTCGCAGATGTGCAACATCCGTTTGATGAACGACGCCAACTTCCGCAGCTTCAAAAACGGTGGCCGCCACACCTACCACGGCGGCGCGTTCGACACCTTCCCGGCCCGCATCACGGCGCCGAGCACCGGTTTCTGGAACATCACCATCGATACCGTCAACCGCCGGGCGATCAGCGTGACCCGCAAGCCGACCCTGACCCATTCGATCAAGATCATCCGCCGTTCCAGTTCGAAACTCAGCTGATAGACAGGTATGCCCGTGGCCCAGACAACCAAGTACGTCATCAAATACAAACTCAACGGCGAACGCCGCTTTGAATTCGCCCAACTGGAAAACGGTACCGAGCAAGAGGCCAAGGCTGCGCTCGATGCCTTGCACGGCCAGGGTGACGACGTGATCAGCGACATCAGCGTCAGCAAGGCGCTGTAATTCGAGGGTCGAGCGCAGGCGTTGCAGTGCCTGCAACCCAACGCCTCCCGCACGGGACAGTTCCCATGAATCCAACGACCTTTGACTTGTTTGCCGATGCCGAGCCGCAGCAACAGCCCCGGCGCGACCCAATCGGCGAACAGGCCTGGGTGTTGCGAGGCTTTGCCCTGCCCTGGCTGGAGCGTTTGCTGCCGGCGCTGGAGGCCGTGCTCCAGGCCGCACCCTTTCGACAAATGGTCACCCCCGGCGGCTTTACTATGTCGGTGGCCCTGAGCAGTTGTGGGACCTGGGGCTGGACCACCGACCGTAGCGGCTACCGCTACACCCGCGACGACCCTCTAACCGGCCAGCCCTGGCCGACCATGCCCGAGGTGTTTTTGCAGTTGGCGCAGGCGGCGGCGCGGGAGGCCGGATTCGCCGATTTCGTGCCGGACTCCTGCCTGATCAATCGTTATATTCCCGGTGCGAAGATGTCATTGCATCAGGACAAAGACGAAAAATCCTACGCCGCACCGATCGTTTCGGTGTCCTTGGGATTGCCGGCGATGTTCCTGTTCGGCGGCTTCGCCCGCAGCGACAAAAGCCAGCGCGTGCCATTGCTGCATGGCGATATCGTGGTCTGGGGCGGCGTCGACCGCTTGCGCTATCACGGCGTTCTGCCGATCAAGCAAGGGCAACACGCGGTGCTGGGCGAGCAGCGGATCAACTTCACGTTTCGCCACGCGAAATGAGACGCTGGAGTTTGACCGCAAGCGCCGGAGTGTAGCCTGGTCGGGGGATGGTTAATCTGCGGCAACACTGGTCAACGGACTCCAATGCCATGACAAACCAATCGACAAAAGTCAGTGCCGAAAACGACCCACGCTGGGCCGCCGTCGTCGCTCGCGATCCCCGGGCGGATGGGCAGTTCGTCTATGCGGTGAAAACAACCGGGGTCTATTGCAATCCCAGCAGCCTGGCGCGTTTGCCGAAACCGCAGAATGTCGAGTTCTTCGATACTGCCGAACTGGCGCAAGCGGCGGGCTATCGCCCTAGCAAACGCGCGACCAGGGACCAGAGTGCGCTTGCCGCGCAACATGCCGCCACCGTCGCCGCAGCGTGTCGTCAGATCGAGCGTGCTCAAGAAGTGCCCGAGTTGAACGCGTTGGCCTCCGCCGCGGGACTGAGCAGCTTTCACTTTCACCGCGTATTCAAGGCCGTCACGGGGCTGACTCCCCGAGGGTACGCCGCAGCCCACCGGTCGCGCCGGATGCGCGAACAATTGGCGGATGGCCGCTCGGTGACAGACGCTTTGTACGAGGCTGGCTTCAACTCCAACAGTCGCTTTTATGAAGCAGCGGATCAGGTGCTGGGCATGAAGCCCGCCGATTACCGTGCCGCCGGGCAAAACAATGACATTCGCTTTGCCGTCGGCCAATGCTCCCTGGGGGCCATTCTGGTGGCGCAAAGTGAGCGTGGGGTGTGCGCAATTCTGCTGGGCGATGATCCGCAGCAACTGGTCTGCGACCTGCAGGACAAGTTTCGCCGCGCCAACCTGATCGGCGCCGACCCGGCTTTCGAACAGATGATTGCCAAGGTCGTGGGGTTCATCGAGGCACCGGCCCTGGGCCTGGACTTGCCGTTGGATGTGCGTGGCACAGCGTTCCAGGAACGGGTCTGGCAAGCGTTGCGCGAGATCCCGGTGGGCAGCACCGCCAGCTACGCCGACATTGCCCAGCGTATCGGCGCGCCAAAAGCGGTGCGCGCCGTGGCCCAGGCCTGCGGCGCGAACAGCCTGGCGGTTGCCATCCCCTGCCACCGCGTGGTGCGCAGCGATGGCAACTTGTCGGGGTATCGCTGGGGCGTGGAGCGCAAGCGGGTATTGCTCGACCGGGAAAGCTCCCCCGAAACCTTGTAAGCGCATGACTTGCCCGCGAAGGCGGCCTTGCCGCCAAATGGCTTCGCGGGTAAGCCTGGACCCTGCAGAGCACTATTCAAACGCCTTTCTGCCCCAGCCCACCGCAATATCCTGCGCCGACGGCTATGCTTTTTTCGCGGCTGAAAAAACCGCGAGACCGGTCTTGTCGATGGAGTTGACTATGTATTGCCCACGCTGGTTTGCTGCTGTGCTGGTGGTGTGTTCATTGGCGTTTACTCCCGCTCAGGCCGCGCCTGCACAGGCCCCGACGGCCCCTGCCAACGCGGCGGAGCAAACCCCGAGCTGGCCCCAGGTGCTGACCAACGGCGACAGCAAGCTGACGATTTACCAACCGCAACTCGACAGCTGGGACGGTTACACGTTGCAGGCCCGGGCGGCGGTCGAGGCCACGGACAAGGACGGTAAATCCACCTACGGCATCGTGGAATTCAGCGCCCACACACTGGTGGACAAGGCCACCCGCTGGGTCGCGCTGGATCAGTACAGCCTCACCAAAGTCGATTTCCCCGCCAGTGCCGCCAACGTTGACCGCTGGACAGCCGCGCTGAAGGCCGACGCGGCGAAACGCCAGAAAACCATTTCCCTCGATCAACTCGAAGCCGCCCTGGGTACCCTTGCGGCCGAGCAGAAATCCAGCGGCGAGCCACTGGACAATACACCGCCCACCATCATCAGCTCAGAAGTGCCTGCCATTCTGGTGTACATCGATGGCGAGCCGGCGTATCGCCCCGTCGACGGTACGGCGCTGCAACGGGTCATCAATACCCGGCCGCTGTTGCTCAAGGACGCCCAGGGCAAGCATTACCTGCGCGTGTTCGATGGCTGGATGGTGGCCGATGCCGTGAGCGGCCCCTATGCCAGGCTGACATCATCTTTGCCCGACCTTGAAAAAGCCAGGAAGTCCGCGATCCAGAGCAGGCAAGTCGACCTGTTGACTGGCCAGAGTGATGCCAAAGACAAGGTCCCCAGTCTGGCCAAACCGCCGGTGCCACAGATTCATATCGCCACCGCACCGACGGAATTGATCGTCACCGACGGCCCCGCCCAGTGGCAGCCGATCCAAGGCACGAAATTGCTCTACGTGACAAACACCACCGGGCACATTTTCAAGGAGGTCGCCGATCAGGACAGTTACCTGCTGATCTCCGGTCGCTGGTTCCGCGCCAGCGACATGCAGGGCCCGTGGACTTTCGTGCCGGCAGACAAATTGCCGGCGGACTTCGCCAACATTCCCGATGACAGCGCCAAGGAAAACGTCAAAGCTTCGGTGGCCGGAACGCCTCAGGCCAGGGAAGCGGCGATTGCTGCCACCATCCCCCAAACGTCCGCCGTCAAGAAAAGCCAACTGAAAATGTCTGCGCCGGCATTCGACGGCGCACCGCAGCTCAAGGCCATCAACGGCACTCCTTTGCAATACGTGGTCAACAGCCCGATGCCGATCATCAGGGTCGATGCCCAGAGCTGGTACGCGGTAGAGAACGGCGTGTGGTTCGTGGCCACGTCGGTGCAAGGCCCATGGTCGGTCGCCGCGTCAGTGCCGGCGGTGATCTACTCGATTCCACCCAGTTCACCGATGCACTACATCACCTACGTGAAGGTCTACTCGGCCAGCGGTGACACGGTGGTGGTCGGCTATACGCCGGGTTATCAAGGTTCCACGGTGGACCCCAACAGCGGTGTGGTGGTGTACGGCACCGGTTACCCCTATACGCCTTGGGTCGGCAGCGTCTGGTACGGCCCGCCGGTGACCTACGGTTTCGGCGTGGCGATTCGCTACACGCCCTGGACCGGCTGGACCTTCGGTTTTGGTTTCGGCTGGAGCTGGGGCGGCAGCACGGTGGCCGTGGGCTGGGGCTGGGGCGCCTACCCCTGGT
>NZ_LYVP01000042.1 GCF_001984065.1 Pseudomonas sp. KK4 | reverse complement strand
GTCTGACACCCTGCTTTCGCGAGCAAGCCCGCTCCCACAAGGCCCTGTTTTAACTCAAGTCCAAGAGAAAACAATGACCGTTGAATTTCGTCCGGCCACGCGCGCGGATGCGCGTGAGATTGCCCGTCTGTTCCAGATTTCATCCGAAGGCGCTTCAGATTACATCTGGAGCCAGTTGGCCGAGCCCGGCCAGGACTTGTTGGACGTCGGCGCCCAGCGTTACGCCCGTGACGATGTGGATTTTTCCTGGCAGAACTGCCTGATCGCCGAAGCGGGCGGACAGGTCATCGGCATGCTTCACAGCTATGTCATGCGTCACGATCCATTGGCAGCGCCGGTGACCGATCCGGTGTTGGCGCCCTACGCGACGATGGAAATCCCCGACACACTTTATATCTCCAGCCTGGCCCTGCATGAAGGCTGGCGCAACCAGGGGCTGGGCCGGCAGTTCCTCGCCTACGCCTACGACCGCGCCAACCAGCTCGGCCTCAATGGCCTGAGCCTGATCGATTACGCCGCCAACGCCGGTGCCCGCCGCTTCTATGAGCGCCATGGCTTCCGTATCGTCGACACCTGCCAGATCACCCCGCACCCGATGATTCGGGTCACCGGCGAAGCCTTCCTCATGTACCGGCCCTAGCGCCACCCCCTGTAGGAGCGAGCTCGCTCGCGATGGACGTCAACGATAACGCGGGCAGCCTGAACAACCGCATTGTCAGGGCGTTTTTTCGCGGGCAAGCCACGCTCCCACAGGGTCTTGCACCAGTCATTCACCCAGACCAACGTTGAGCTACATTTCCACTGTGCGCTGGTCAGGGTGCAGCACGCTGCAAGGGAGCTTTCGCAGGTTCAGCGCTTGTTCATAAAACCTGGTTTTTATGAGTGGGTCGGCCATGAAGCCTCTAACGCTTTGCCTGCTGCTGGTGATATCGACGGGATCAACCGCCGGCAATCAACTGCATTCGGCCGATCAGGACTTCCATCAATGGCTGGCCTCGGAGCCGGGGCAAAGGGCGTCTGTGGCGCACATGCGCGAGCGCTGCGACCGCGAGCTCCAGGACGACAAAAACCTCGACTGTTCCGTATCGGTCATCGCCCGGATGTTCGAGCTCAAGGTCGCCAACCAACTGCCGGATTACTACCAGGCGATCAAGCGCCGGCATGCCCGGGCCATCGAAGCCGATCCCGAGCTGACAGGGCTGTTCTCGATGTTCGGTGATCAGTCCCTGGCCACCCTGCGGGCGACGGGTGATTTCACCGTGAAAAGAACCCGGCAGCGCGAAGTGCTGAAGCTTTATCCGTACGCCAGCGACGGGTTCATTGCCGACGAAGTGCTGCCTTTTATCGATGTCCGTGCGGCCAACGGGCATTCGGCGCGTTTTGTCCTCGACACCGGCGCCCCGCAAACCCGGGTCAACTACGACACCGCCCGACTGATGGGCATCAAGCTGTTGAGCGACTCCCATTACGCCTACAGCACGTTTTACGGCGAAACTGAGCTGTCAGCCAGGCTTGGAGTGATCGACGCCTTGAACGTCGGCACAAGCCAATTGCGCAACGTGCTGGTATTCGTCAGCGACCGTGACAACCTGCTCGGACTCGACCTGATCAGCAAGTTGGGTCCACTGAAAATCACCCGCAAGGCCCTGGAGCTCAACCCGGCGCGCTCCGCTCGCTGCGATTCGCCGATTGTCTATACCCGCACCGACCTGAACCAGCGCCTGACCATCGACGCCAGCCTGGATAACCGCACCACCCAGGCGATCATCGACACCGGCAACGTCGATTACCTGACCTCGGCGCTGCCGGGTGAGCAGGTCAATGTCGTGCAGGCGCAGCCCCCTGGCAATTCACCGCCGGGCAACGCTGACAGGCTCCGCTACCAGAGCTTCAAGGGCGTACTGAGCCTGCCGGGCCATCGTCTGCCGATCACCTACCGCTACTACCCAGGCTTCACCATCCCGCCGTCGAAGGTGCTGGGGCGTTACGTGCCCTCTGTTCTGCTGGGGTGGCGTGCCTTCCATGACTTTGAGCTCGACCTGGATATCGAAGCGGGTCGGTCGTGTTTCAACAAGGTTTGAACGCAATCGGTACCTTTACCCACAATCCCTGTTAGCGCTTCTGTGGATAACGTGTTCGCCCCTTGCCGGGGCCGTTGAAAACCGTGGCCTGTAGCCCTTCGCTCAAAAAACAATCAGCCTAAGCGACGGTTTTTCATGGGTTTTTCCAGCGTATAAGCCTGGGACTTGCCCCCAATCTCTGTTGGCGCTTCTGTGGATAAGATGTTTGCTTACCGCTACAGGCGACGTAGATAAAGGGTTTCGTGAGTTTGGTTAAAAAACGAGCAATTCGGGTTTTTGCAGCGTTATTCCCCGGGTAAAGCCTTGGATTTGGCGGCTTTCAGCGGTTTTCCACAGATGCTTGAAAGTTGCCCCCAATTGCTGTTGGCGCTTCTGTGGATAAGGTGTTTGCCATCCTCTACAGGCCCCGTTTAACGGGGCTTTCATAGGTTTGATCATTAAATGATCAGACGCTGATGAAAACCTGCTTCAGGAATAAGTCACGGATTTTCTTCAGTTTCTGTGGAGAAAGTTTAGCGATTTTCCACAGTTGTCCCCATTTGCTGTGGGTGGAGGTGTGGATAACTTGTTCGCGGAAGGCTGGGAGCGGCGCAGGGTATAGCGCTGAACGCAATAGATCATATTTCGTACAGTTCTGAGGGGGGCATGACGGTAATGGTTGTGACGCAGGACGCTTTCGCGAGCAAGCCCGCTCCCACGGCAGATGCGTGAACGACACGGATCCAATGTGGGAGCGGGCTTGCTCGCGAAGCCTTTGACCTTAACCTTGGACAGGAACGCCCTTGAGGTACGGCGCAGGCTCGGCCCCGAGGTTGTTCAGCAGACGCTCGCTGTACCAATCCACGAAGTTCACCACGCCGAACTCGTAGGTCTTGGAGTACGGGCCTGGCTGGTAGGCGGTGGAGTTGATCCCACGCTGGTTCTCTTCGGCCAGGCGACGGTCCTGGTCGTTGGTGGCATCCCAGACCTGGCGCATGCGCTCCACGTCGTAGTCCACGCCTTCGACGGCGTCCTTGTGCACGATCCACTTGGTGGTGACCATGGTTTCCTGAGCGCTGATCGGCCACACGGTGAACACGATGATGTGGTCGCCCATGCAGTGGTTCCACGAATGCGGCAGGTGCAGGATGCGCATCGAGCCCAGGTCCGGGTTCTTGATGCGGCCCATGAGTTTGGCGCAGCCCTGTTTACCGTCCATGGTCATCGACACGGTGCCCTTGAGCAGCGGCATGCGCACGATGCGGTTGCGCAGGCCGAAGCTGGCGTGGGCGTACGGGATCTTCTCGGCTTCCCAGGCAGCGGCGGAGGCGGCGACGTGGTCCTTGAACGCCTGGTCGGCGCGGGGGTCGGTGACGTCGTCCCATTCCAGCAGGGTCTTGAGCAGTTCCGGGTGCGACGCGTTGCAGTGGTAGCACTCGCGGTTGTTTTCCAGCACCAGTTTCCAGTTGGCTTTTTCCATCAAGGTGGTTTGCACCGCCACCTTGGTGTTCTCCATGTCGTACGGTTCCATGTAGTGGTTGAGCGTCGACAGGAAGTCATCGATGGCCGGCGGGTTTTCCGCCAGGCTGATGAAGATGTAGCCGCCGGCGGTCTTTACGTTCACAGGCTTGAGGCCGTACTGCTTCATGTCGAAGTCGGCGCCCATTTCGGTGCCGGCGAACAGCAGGCGACCATCGAGTTCGTAGGTCCACTGGTGGTAGTGGCAAACCAGCTTGGCGACCTTGCCCTTGTCGCTGGTGCACAGGCGCGAGCCGCGGTGGCGGCAGACGTTGTGGAACGCGTGGACCACACCTTCGGCGCCACGGATCACGATGATCGGGTTCTTGCCCACTTGCAGCGTCAGGTAGTTGCCCTTGGCCGGGATCTCGCAGGTCATGCCGGCAATCAGCCACTCCTTCTGGAAAATCTCCTGCATGTCGATATCAAACAGGCGCTCATCAGAGTAGAACGGCTGCGGCAGCGAGAACGTGCGCTCGCGCTCCTGCAGCATCTGGGCGGTGGCCTTGCGTGCGGGTTCCAGCGGATCGCCCAGGCTCAGGGTAGTGGTGACGTCCATCGTTTAATCCTCAAGGCCATCTGCGTGGCCGGCGAAAGTGGCTGATCAGGTGTGCTGCTAACGGTTGCTACGCAAGGTGTAAAGATCGTGTCTTGGTATGGGGCGAGTGTGGGGCCGGCGCTGGCCAGAACCTTATCCATGGGCGACATGGTGCAATCTGTTCCCGACGCGCAAGGGCCGGTCGTTGGGGGCTGGTCGCGATAAGCATGTCAATGTCGCAGATAGGTAAATGGGTGATCTGCGCTATACGCAGAATCGCCAACATGAAGGCCGACAGTCGGCCGTGGAGATCAGCATGTCCAACAACTTCCTGAACCCGGTAACCACCCAGACCTGGGCCAATGGTCGGCATATCGTCCGTTGCGTCAAAGTCATCCAGGAAACCTGGGATGTGCGCACTTTCTGCTTCATGGCGGACCAGCCGATCATGTTCTTCTTCAAGCCGGGGCAGTTCGTCACCCTGGAGTTGGAGATCGAAGGGCAGCCGATCATGCGCTCGTACACCATTTCCAGCTCGCCGTCGGTACCCTACAGCTTCTCCGTGACCATCAAGCGTGTGCCGGGCGGCAAGGTGTCCAACTGGCTGCACGACACCCTGCACGAAGGCCAGGAGCTGGCGGTGCACGGGCCGGTCGGGCTGTTCAACGCCATGGATTTCCCGAGCCCTAAAGTGCTGTACCTGAGCGGCGGCGTGGGGATCACACCGTGCATGTCCATGGCCCGCTGGTTCTACGACACCAACGGCAATGTCGACATGACGTTTGTCCACAGTGCCCGTTCGCCCAAAGACATCATCTATCACCGCGAGCTGGAGCACATGGCGTCGCGGATCGACAACTTCAGCCTGCACCTGATCTGCGAGAAGCATGGTTTGGGCGAGCCTTGGGCCGGTTATCGTGGCTACCTCAATCACAAGATGCTCGAATTGATGGTGCCGGACTTCCTCGAACGCGAAGTGTTCTGCTGCGGGCCGACGCCCTACATGACGGCGGTCAAGCGTTTGCTGGAAAACGCCGGCTACGACATGAAGCGCTATCACGAGGAGTCTTTCGGTGCGACGCCACCGGAAGCGCGCGCCGATGCCGTGGAACATGCCGAGCAGGCGGCTGAAGCGGCGGATCTGGATGTGGCGGACCTGCATCAGGTGGAATTCACCGCGTCCGGCAAGAGCATTCGCGTGGCGCCTGGCGAAACCGTGCATGCTGCGGCGGCCAAGGCGGGTCTGCTGATCCCCAAGGCCTGCGGCATGGGCATCTGCGGCACCTGCAAGGTGTTGAAGCTGGGCGGCGAAGTGGAGATGGAGCACAACGGCGGGATCACCGAAGAAGACGAGGCCGAAGGGTACATCCTGTCGTGCTGCAGCGTGCCGAAGGGCGATGTTCGTATCGAGTTCTGATACACACCTTGATCCCTGTGGGAGTGGGCTTGCTCGCGAAGGCGGTCATTGATTCAACATTGAGGTCGACTGACACAGCGCATTCGCGAGCAAGCTCGCTCCCACAGGTTTTGCGTTTGTTCAGTCGATGAACAGGTCGGGCATTAGCGTGTCGTCGCTATCGGTGTTGAACCGATAGTGATTGAATTCGGTGATGCCGCTTTCCCATAGTACTTGCTCGTCGATCAGCAACCACCCGGTCACGCTGCGGTTGGCACTGCTCAGAATCACGTGCGCTGCAGTGGCAATCATCGTCTGCGGCCACAGCGATTTGACGCTGATCCCATAATTCTTGAATTCCTCGCTCATCCCCAGCGTCAGCATGCTCATGCCGGGTTTTGCCTTGCAATGACATGCGTGCGCTCCTGATTGTCGTTATCCGAGCAGTCAATGTAGACGATGTCTTTGCGCGCCTTGAGTCATTGTGGCGAGGGAGCTTGCTCCCGCCGGGCTACGAAGCAGGCCCAGAAAAGAAAACGCGGTCTGTCAGGCAGACCGCGTTGGCAGGTGTTGCGACGGCTGCGCCGCCGAGCGGGAGCAAGCTCCCTCGCCACGGGGAGGCGTCTCAGGCGGCCATGACTTCACGGATATCGCGGGCCAGTTCGCGCACGCGTTCTTCTTCGGTGTCCCACGAGCACATGAAGCGGGCGCCGCCGTTGCCGATGAAGGTGTAGAAGCGCCAGCCCCTGGCGGTCAAGGCGGCGATGGCCGGTTCCGACAGTTGCAGGAACACGCCGTTGGCCTGCACCGGGAACATCAGTTCCACGCCCGGAATGTCGCTGACCAGTTCAGCGAGCAGTTGCGCGCAGCGGTTGGCGTGGTGGGCATATTTGAGCCAGGCGTCGTTTTCCAGGATGCCGACCCATGGCGCGGACAGGAAACGCATCTTTGAAGCAAGTTGGCCGGCCTGTTTGCAGCGGTAATCGAAGTCTTCCGCCAGTTTGTGGTTGAAGAACAGGATTGCCTCGCCCACGGCCATGCCGTTTTTCGTGCCGCCGAAGCACAGCACATCGACGCCTGCCTTCCAGGTCAGGTCGGCTGGCGAGCAGCCGAGAAAGGCGCAGGCGTTGGAGAAACGTGCGCCGTCCATGTGCAGGTTCAGGCCGAGCTCTTTGCAGGTGGCGCTGATGGCGCGGATTTCGTCGGGGGTGTAGACGCTGCCGACTTCGGTGGCCTGGGTCAGGGTGACTACGCGGGGTTTGGGGTAGTGGATGTCCTGGCGCTTGAGGGCGACTTCGCGGATCGAGTCGGGCGTCAGTTTGCCGTTTTCAGTGCGGGCGATCAGCAGTTTGGAGCCGTTGGAGAAAAATTCCGGGGCGCCGCATTCATCGGTTTCGACGTGGGCGGTTTCCGAGCAGATCACGCTGTGGTAACTCTGGCACAGCGACGACAGGGCCAGGGAATTGGCGGCGGTGCCGTTGAAGGCGAAGAACACTTCGCAGTCGGTTTCGAACAGTTTGCGGAAATCATCGGACGCGCGGGCGGTCCACTCGTCGTCGCCGTAAGCGCGCTGGTGGCCATGGTTGGCCTGTTCCATGGCAGCCCAGGCTTCAGGGCAGATGCCGGAATAGTTGTCGCTGGCGAATTGTTGGCTCTTGTCGGTCATGGCCTGCTTCCGTGGTCGAGTCGCTTATGGTGAAGCGCCTCGTGGTCAAATGAGGGCGCGCACTCTACCGAAGATCGTCCGGGGAGCGCACGGGATGTCGCTGTCAGAAATTTACATGGATGCCGCTCAATTATGCACGTGACTCTCCCGTTGACCCAGCGTGACCGTGCACTGGATCTGCTCAAGTGGCTGGCGCTGTTGTGCATGGTCCTCGATCACCTGCGCTATGTCGGTTTCTCCGCCGATGGGTTGTACGTACCGGGGCGTCTGGCGTTTCCGTGGTTTTGCCTGGCGATGGCGGCCAATCTGGCACGGAGTCCGCTGGCCAGCGGCGGGCAGTGGCGCTATCTGGGCTGGTTGCTGCTGTTCAGTGCCGTGAGTGAAATTCCCTATCGGTTGTACATTCCTGATCCCGATACGCTGAATGTGATGCCTACCCTGGCGTTGGGGCTGCTGGTGGCGCGTGGGTGGCGGGACCGACATCTGCCGGCGCGTCTGTTGGCGGTCGGCGCCCTTGCGCTGGCGGCGGTGTTTGCGCCGCGGTTGATGTTCGGTTTCTTCGGCGTGCTGTTGCCCCTGGCGATGCTGCTGGTGATCCGGCACCCCTGGTATTACGCCCTGCTGCCGGGGCTGGTGTGCCTGGCGGCCAATCAATGGCAGGTGCTGTATTACGCCATTCGACTGGGCAACGTCGTGGCGATGGCAGCCGTCGCCACTTGTCTGATTGCGCCATGGCTGGGACTGTTCCTGTTGCGACATGCCCGCGGCGTAAAAGCACCGCCGATGCGGCGGTGGGCGTATGCGCTGTATCCCCTGCATTTCCTGCTGTTGTCAGCTGTCCGCCAGATCGCCGCCTAACCCTGTGGGAGCGGGCTTGCTCGCGAAGGCGGCGTATCTGTGGACATCCCTGTATCTGACACACCGCCTTCGCGAGCGAGCCCGCTCCCACAGGGGTTTGCCGCTGATTGAAGGATTGGGCCCGACCCGCCATTTCCCGCCATGTCGTAAACGCACCTTTGCGTGGCGCCCATAGGCATTTGACCTGTCTGCGCCGGTCATACCATCGCTATCAAAGGGCACTGCCGTCATGCCAGTGCCTTACCGAGACGAATGGCGCACAGATGCCGCTGGGAGAGACGCGATGTTCAGCAAGCAAGACCAGATCCAGGGTTACGACGATGCACTGCTGGCGGCGATGAATGCCGAGGAGCAACGTCAGGAAGATCACATCGAGCTGATCGCGTCGGAGAACTACACCAGCAAGCGCGTGATGCAAGCGCAAGGCAGCGGCCTGACCAACAAGTACGCCGAAGGCTATCCGGGCAAGCGCTACTACGGTGGCTGCGAGCACGTGGACAAGGTTGAAGCCCTGGCCATCGAACGCGCCAAGCAGCTGTTCGGCGCCGATTACGCCAACGTCCAGCCACACTCCGGTTCCTCGGCCAACAGCGCCGTGTACCTGGCCCTGTTGAACGCCGGCGACACCATCTTGGGCATGAGCCTGGCCCACGGCGGTCACCTGACCCACGGCGCCAAGGTGTCGTCCTCGGGCAAGCTGTACAACGCCGTGCAGTACGGCATCGATACCAAGACCGGCCTGATCGATTACGACGAGGTCGAGCGCCTGGCGGTCGAGTGCAAGCCGAAGATGATCGTCGCCGGCTTCTCTGCCTACTCCAAGACCCTGGACTTCCCACGCTTCCGCCAGATCGCCGACAAGGTCGGTGCCCTGCTGTTCGTCGACATGGCCCACGTGGCCGGTCTGGTCGCTGCCGGCCTGTACCCGAACCCGCTGCCGTACGCCGACGTGGTCACCACCACCACCCACAAGACCTTGCGCGGTCCGCGTGGCGGCCTGATCCTGGCCAAGTCCAACGAAGAAATCGAGAAGAAGCTCAACGCCGCGGTATTCCCCGGTGCCCAGGGCGGCCCACTGATGCACGTGATCGCCGGTAAGGCGGTGTGCTTCAAAGAGGCACTGGAGCCTGGCTTCAAGGCTTACCAGCAGCAAGTGATCGAAAACGCCCAGGCCATGGCCGGCGTGTTCATCAAACGCGGCTACGATGTAGTGTCCGGCGGCACCGACAACCACCTGTTCCTGGTCAGCCTGATCCGTCAGGGCCTGACCGGCAAAGAGGCGGACGCCGCCCTGGGCCGCGCCCACATCACCGTGAACAAGAACGCCGTGCCGAACGATCCACAGTCGCCGTTCGTGACTTCGGGCCTGCGCATCGGCACCCCGGCGGTGACCACCCGCGGCTTCAAGGTTGCCCAGTGCGTCACGCTGGCCGGCTGGATCTGCGACATCCTCGACAACCTCGGCGATGCCGATGTCGAGGCCAATGTCGCCCAGCAAGTCTCGGCCCTGTGCGCAGACTTCCCGGTTTATCGCTGAGTGCGGTTTTGGAGTAAATGACTATGCAACGCTACTCGGGCTTCGGCCTCTTCAAACACTCCCTCAGTCACCATGAAAACTGGCAGCGGATGTGGCGCACACCGACGCCGAAAAAGGTGTACGACGTGGTCATCGTCGGCGGTGGCGGGCACGGTCTCGCCACGGCCTACTACCTGGCCAAGGAGCACGGCATCACCAACGTGGCCGTGGTCGAGAAGGGTTGGCTGGGCGGCGGTAACACCGCGCGCAACACCACCATCGTTCGCTCCAACTACCTGTGGGACGAATCGGCGCACCTGTACGAACACGCGATGAAACTGTGGGAAGGCCTGTCCCAGGACCTCAACTACAACGTGATGTTCTCCCAGCGCGGTGTCTACAACCTGTGCCACACCCTGCAGGACATTCGTGATTCCGAGCGTCGGGTCAGCGCCAACCGCCTCAACGGCGTGGACGGCGAGCTGCTCGATGCCAAGCAAGTGGCAGACGAGATTCCGTACCTGGACTGCTCGAAAAACACCCGTTACCCGGTGATGGGCGCCACCGTCCAGCGTCGCGGCGGCGTGGCCCGTCACGATGCCGTGGCCTGGGGCTTTGCCCGTGCCGCCGATGCCCTGGGCGTGGACCTGATCCAGCAGACCGAAGTCATCGGTTTCCGCAAGGAAAACGGCGTGTGCATCGGTGTCGAAACCAACAAGGGCTTCATCGGCGCCAAGCGCGTCGGTGTGGTCACCGCCGGTAACTCCGGGCACATGGCCAAACTCGCCGGTTTCCGTCTGCCGATCGAATCCCACCCGCTGCAAGCGCTGGTGTCCGAGCCGATCAAACCGATCATCGACAGCGTGATCATGTCCAACGCCGTGCACGGTTACATCAGCCAGTCCGACAAGGGCGACCTGGTGATCGGCGCCGGTATCGACGGCTACAACGGCTACGGCCAGCGGGGTTCGTACCCGGTGATCGAGCACACCATCCAGGCCATCGTCGAGATGTTCCCGGTGTTGTCCCGCGTACGCATGAACCGCCAGTGGGGCGGCATCGTCGACACCACGCCGGACGCCTGCCCGATCATTTCGAAAACCCCGGTCCCGAACATGTTCTTCAACTGCGGTTGGGGCACCGGCGGCTTCAAGGCCACACCTGGCTCGGGCAACGTCTTTGCCGCGAGCCTGGCCAAGGGTGAAATGCACCCGTTGGCCGCACCTTTCTCCATCGACCGTTTCCACAACGGTGCGTTGATCGATGAACACGGCGCTGCTGCGGTTGCCCACTAACAGGAGAAATCCCCATGTTGCATATCTTCTGTCCTCACTGTGGCGAACTGCGCTCCGAAGAGGAATTCCATGCATCCGGCCAGGCGCACATCCCGCGCCCACTGGATCCCAATGCCTGCACCGACGAGGAGTGGGGCGACTACATGTTCTTCCGCGATAACCCTCGTGGTCTGCACCATGAACTGTGGATTCACGCCGCCGGCTGCCGTCAGTACTTCAACGCCACCCGCGACACCGTGACCTACGAGATTCTCGAGACCTACAAGATCGGCACCAAGCCACAATTCACCGACAAGACCGATAGCCCGAAAGCGGCCGCCACGGCTCTGGGAGAGAAGGTATGAGCCAGATCAATCGCCTGTCCAACGGCGGACGGATCGACCGCAACAAAGTGCTGAGCTTCACCTTCAACGGCCAGAGCTACAAAGGCTTTGAAGGCGACTCCCTGGCCGCTGCACTGCTGGCCAACGGCGTCGACATCATTGGCCGCAGCTTCAAGTACTCCCGCCCGCGCGGCATCTTCGCCGCCGGTGCCGAAGAGCCGAACGCGGTGCTGCAGATCGGTGCCACCGAAGCCACGCAGATCCCCAACGTGCGCGCCACGCAACAGGCGCTGTACCAGGGCCTGGTCGCCACCAGCACCAACGGCTGGCCGAGCGTGAACAACGACATGATGGGGATTCTCGGCAAGGTCGGCGGCAAGCTGATGCCGCCGGGCTTCTACTACAAAACCTTCATGTACCCGCAATCGTTCTGGATGACCTACGAGAAGTACATCCGCAAGGCTGCCGGCCTTGGCCGCTCGCCGACCGAGAACGATCCGGACACCTACGACTACATGAACCAGCACTGCGACGTGCTGATCGTCGGCGCAGGCCCCGCTGGCCTGGCCGCTGCCCTCGCCGCTGCGCGCAGCGGTGCCCGGGTGATCCTCGCCGATGAGCAGGAAGAGTTCGGCGGCAGCCTGCTCGATTCCCGCGAAAGCCTCGACGGCAAGCCTGCCATTGAATGGGTCGCCAGCGTCATCGCCGAACTGAAGAACACCCCCGACGTGCTGCTGTTGCCGCGCGCCACGGTCAACGGTTACCACGACCACAACTTCCTGACCATTCACGAGCGCCTGACCGATCACCTCGGTGATCGCGCACCCATTGGCCAGGTGCGTCAACGCATCCACCGGGTTCGCGCCAAGCGCGTGGTCCTGGCGACCGGCGCTCACGAGCGTCCGCTGGTGTACGGCAACAACGACGTGCCGGGCAACATGCTCGCCGGCGCTGTGTCGACTTACGTTCGTCGTTATGGCGTGGCACCGGGCAAAAAGCTTGTGCTGAGCACCAACAACGACCATGCCTACCGCGTGGCGCTGGATTGGCTCGACGCCAGCCTGCAAGTGGTGGCCATCGCCGACGCCCGCAGCAACCCTCGCGGTGCGCTGGTGGAAGAAGCCCGCGCCAAAGGCATTCGCATCCTCACCGGCAGCGCCGTGATCGAGGCCCGTGGCAGCAAGCACGTGACCGCTGCCCGCGTGGCGGCGATCGATGTCAAAGGTCATAAAGTCACCAGCCCGGGCGAATGGCTGGAGTGCGATCTGGTTGCCAGCTCCGGCGGCTACAGCCCGGTGGTTCACCTGGCGTCGCACTTGGGTGGCAAGCCGATCTGGCGTGAAGACATCCTCGGTTTCGTACCGGGCGAAGCACCGCAGAAACGCGTGTGCGTCGGTGGCATCAATGGTGTCTATGGCTTGGGCGATTCCTTGGCCGATGGTTTTGAAGGCGGCGTGCGCGCGGCCAGCGAAGCCGGTTTCGGTCCGGTCGAAGCGACCTTGCCCAAAGCGCTGACGCGTCTGGAAGAGCCGACCCTGGCACTGTTCCAGGTGCCCCATGAAAAGAACACCGCACGTGCGCCCAAGCAATTCGTCGACCTGCAGAACGACGTCACCGCGGCGGCCATCGAACTGGCGACCCGCGAGGGCTTCGAGTCGGTCGAGCACGTCAAGCGCTACACCGCACTGGGCTTCGGTACTGACCAGGGCAAGCTCGGCAACGTCAACGGCCTGGCCATCGCCGCCCGTTCGCTGAACGTGACCATCCCGCAGATGGGCACCACCATGTTCCGCCCGAACTACACGCCGGTGACTTTCGGCGCCGTGGCCGGTCGTCACTGCGGGCATATCTTCGAGCCGGTGCGTTTCACCGCACTGCATCACTGGCACCTGAAAAACGGCGCCGAGTTCGAAGACGTCGGCCAGTGGAAACGTCCGTGGTACTTCCCCAAATCCGGTGAAGACATGCATGCGGCCGTCAAGCGCGAATGCAAGGCTGTGCGCGACAGCGTCGGCCTGCTGGACGCCTCGACCCTGGGCAAGATCGACATCCAGGGCCCGGATGCCCGCGAGTTCCTCAACCGCATCTACACCAACGCCTGGACCAAGCTCGACGTGGGCAAGGCCCGTTACGGCCTGATGTGCAAAGAAGACGGCATGGTGTTCGACGACGGTGTGACAGCCTGTCTGGCCGACAACCATTTCGTGATGACCACCACCACCGGCGGCGCTGCGCGCGTGCTGCAATGGCTGGAAATCTACCAGCAGACCGAATGGCCGGACCTGAAGGTGTACTTCACTTCCGTGACCGATCACTGGGCAACCATGACCCTGTCCGGGCCGAACAGCCGCAAGCTGCTCAGCGAAGTTACCGACATCGACCTGAGCAACGAAGCCTTCCCGTTCATGACCTGGAAAGAAGGCCTGGTGGGCGGTGTGCCGGCGCGGGTGTTCCGGATTTCGTTTACCGGTGAGCTGTCGTACGAAGTCAACGTGCAGGCCGACTATGCGATGGGCGTGCTGGAAAAAATCGTCGACGCCGGCAAGAAGTACAACCTGACCCCGTACGGCACCGAAACCATGCACGTGCTGCGGGCCGAGAAGGGCTTCATCATCGTCGGCCAGGACACCGACGGCTCGATGACCCCGGACGACCTGAACATGGGCTGGTGTGTCGGTCGCACCAAGCCGTTCTCGTGGATCGGCCAGCGCGGCATGAACCGTGAAGATTGCGTGCGGGATCAGCGCAAGCAACTGGTGGGGCTCAAGCCGATCGATCCGACCAAATGGCTGCCCGAAGGCGCGCAACTGGTGTTCAACACCAAGCAGGCGATCCCGATGACCATGGTCGGTCACGTGACCTCCAGCTACGCGCACAACTCCCTGGGCTATTCGTTTGCCATGGGTGTGGTCAAGGGCGGTCTCAAGCGCATGGGCGAACGCGTGTTCGCGCCATTGGCGGACGGCAGCGTGATCGAGGCGGAAATCGTTTCTTCGGTGTTCTTCGATCCGAAGGGTGATCGCCAGAACGTTTGATGGCCTCGAGATCTGTGGAGCTGGCAATCGCTGGCAGGCTAGCTCCCACAGGGAAACGCGGTCGAATGTGGGAGCTGGCCTGCTAGCGATGGCGGCAGTGCCGCCACCACAGGAACCAACAGAATTCAGGAAAGGTGCTTTATGACCGCAGCCAATGTGTACCAACAACGCCCAACCACCGGGGCCAAGGCCGAGTCGTCGCTGCATCATGCCGACCTCGCCAGCCTGGTGGGCAAGGGTCGCAAGAACGCCGGTGTGACCGTGCGCGAGAAAAAACTTCTGGGCCACCTGACCATCCGTGGCGATGGCCACGATGCTGCGTTCGCCGCGGGCGTGCACAAGGCCCTGGGCATCGAATTGCCCAGTGCCCTGACCGTCATCATCAAAGGTGAAACCAGCCTGCAATGGATGGGCCCGGACGAGTGGCTGCTGATCGTGCCGAGCGGCGAAGAATTCACCGCCGAGCAAAAGCTCCGTGAAGCGTTGGGCGACTTGCACATCCAGATCGTCAACGTCAGCGGCGGCCAGCAGATCCTCGAACTGAGCGGCCCGAACGTGCGCCAGGTGCTGATGAAATCCACCAGCTACGACGTGCACCCCAACAACTTCCCGGTGGGCAAGGCCGTCGGCACGGTGTTCGCCAAGTCGCAACTGGTGATCCGCCACACCGCCGAAGACACCTGGGAACTGCTGATCCGCCGCAGCTTCTCGGATTACTGGTGGTTGTGGTTGCAGGATGCGTCGGCCGAGTACGGGTTGAGTGTGCAGGCCTGACACGGTGTTGTGGTCATCACTGCTTTTGTGGCGAGGGAGCTTGCTCCCGCCGGGTTGCGCAGCAACCCCAAAATCAGCATCCGCATTCCTGCAGTAGATAGGCGGATTGAGGTTTTACGACTGCTGCGCAGCCGAGCGGGAGCAAGCTCCCTCGCCACAGGTAACACCTCAGTCTTTGCAGTCGCTTGAATTCAAGGAGTCACCGCACTATGAGCCGCGCCCCAGATACATGGATTTTGACCGCCGACTGCCCCAGCGTATTGGGCACGGTGGACGCGGTGACCCGCTTTCTGTTCGAGCAGGGCTGCTACGTCACCGAGCACCATTCGTTCGATGACCGGCTCTCGGGCCGTTTCTTCATTCGCGTGGAGTTCCGCCAGCCGGACGGCTTCGATGAACAGTCGTTCCGTGCCGGTTTGCAGGAGCGCGGTGAGTCCTTCGGCATGGTCTTCGAACTGACCCCGCCGCACTACCGGCCCAAAGTGGTGATCATGGTCTCCAAGGCCGATCACTGCCTCAACGACTTGCTCTACCGCCAGCGCATCGGCCAGTTGTCGATGGACGTGGCCGCCGTGGTCTCCAATCATCCGGACCTCAAGCCGCTGGCCGACTGGCACCAGATTCCGTACTACCATTTCCCCCTGGACCCGAACGACAAGCCGTCTCAGGAGCGCCAGGTGCTGCAGGTGATCGAGGAGGCCGGTGCGGAACTGGTGATCCTTGCGCGCTACATGCAGGTGCTGTCGCCGGAGCTGTGCCGCAAGCTCGATGGCAAGGCGATCAACATTCATCACTCCCTGCTGCCGGGTTTCAAGGGTGCCAAGCCCTATCACCAGGCCTACAACAAGGGCGTGAAACTGGTCGGCGCCACGGCGCATT
The DNA here is from genome assembly GCF_001984065.1 of Pseudomonas sp. KK4. Taxonomy (GTDB): domain Bacteria; phylum Pseudomonadota; class Gammaproteobacteria; order Pseudomonadales; family Pseudomonadaceae; genus Aquipseudomonas. The sequence continues at coordinate 28,886 of NZ_LYVP01000042.1, read as the reverse complement.
ACATCAACAACGACCTGGACGAGGGTCCGATCATTGCCCAGGGCGTCGAAGTGGTGGACCACAGTCACTACCCCGAGGACCTGATAGCCAAGGGGCGGGATATTGAAGGGCTGACGTTGGCCAGGGCGGTTGGGTATCACATTGAGAGAAGGGTGTTTCTCAACGCTAATCGTACGGTCGTTCTTTAGATCGCTTTCGCGAGCAAGCCCGCTCCCACAGGGTTTTGTGGTGTTCACAGACCCCGTGGTCAACCCCATCCATTGTGGGAGCGGGCTTGCTCGCGAAGAGGCCCTTACAGACAACACAGAACACACAGGCAACACCCAGAGCAATCAACGCGCCGCCGCTCCATGGGCGACGCGACCGCTACATAAAAACAACAGCGAGGTGAAAGCATGTCTGGCAATCGTGGTGTGGTGTATCTCGGCGCTGGCAAGGTCGAAGTACAGAAAATCGACTATCCGAAAATGCAGGACCCGCGTGGCAGGAAGATTGAGCACGGCGTCATCCTGAAAGTGGTTTCCACCAACATCTGTGGTTCCGACCAGCACATGGTGCGCGGTCGCACCACCGCGCAGACCGGTCTGGTGCTGGGCCATGAAATCACCGGTGAAGTGATCGAGAAGGGCAGCGACGTCGAGAACCTGAAAATCGGCGACCTGGTGTCCGTACCGTTCAACGTGGCTTGCGGGCGCTGCCGTTCCTGCAAGGAGCAACACACCGGCGTGTGCCTGACCGTCAACCCGGCCCGTGCCGGCGGTGCCTACGGTTACGTCGACATGGGCGATTGGACCGGTGGCCAGGCTGAATATGTGCTGGTGCCGTACGCCGACTTCAACCTGCTGAAACTGCCGGACCGCGACAAGGCCATGGAGAAAATCCGTGACCTGACCTGCCTCTCCGACATCCTGCCCACCGGTTACCACGGTGCCGTCACCGCGGGTGTCGGCCCAGGCAGCACGGTGTACATCGCCGGTGCCGGCCCGGTCGGCCTGGCCGCTGCCGCGTCCGCTCGCCTGTTGGGTGCTGCGGTGGTGATCATCGGCGACGTCAACACCATCCGCCTGGCCCACGCCAAGGCCCAGGGTTTTGAAGTGGTCGACCTGTCCAAGGACGCGCCGCTGCACGAACAGATCGCCGCACTGCTGGGCGAGCCGGAAGTGGACTGCGCAGTGGACTGCGTGGGCTTCGAAGCCCGCGGCCATGGCCATGACGGCGTGAAACACGAGGCCCCGGCCACCGTGCTCAACTCGCTGATGGGCGTGGTGCGTGTGGCTGGCAAGATCGGCATCCCTGGCCTCTATGTGACCGAGGATCCGGGTGCCGTGGATGCCGCCGCAAAAATGGGCAGCCTGAGCATCCGCTTCGGCCTGGGCTGGGCCAAATCCCACAGCTTCCACACTGGCCAGACCCCGGTGATGAAGTACAACCGCCAGTTGATGCAGGCGATCATGTGGGACCGCATCAACATCGCCGAAGTGGTGGGCGTGCAGGTCATCAGCCTGGATCAGGCGCCGGAAGGTTATGGCGAATTCGATGCGGGCGTGCCGAAGAAGTTTGTGATTGATCCGCATAAGTTGTTCAGTGCGGCGTAAGGGCATTTAGCGGTGAAGAAGGGCGACTTTATGTCGCCCTTTTTTTTCATTTTGGTTTGGCACTGCCAGAACCACGGATCGTTTGCATGACGAATGTCGGGTTTTGGAAGATTGACGGGTTGTTACTCACTTGTTCTTCTAAAAATACTTTATCAATCGTCGCGATGGCTTTCCGGAGAGGATCATCAGAACTCGTGTTTTTCAAGGGATCGTAACGGTTCAGTAACGTATTCAATGGAACGCTGAGTCCATTCGCAGGGCTGTCCGAAGATTCGGCTGCCTGATAAACCATCGGCTCTCTATATGGACGGGTTGTTGGAGTGGGCGAGTCTCGGTTGATGGTGGGTCTATCGGTTTTTTTGTACTGACCTGCCAACAGATTTTTTGAGGCGGGCGGCTTGTTTGTTTTCACGACTGTCGGCGAAGCTTTTTTAAACTTGATACGTTCAACAAATGAAGAAAGTGAATGGGTCAGGGAAGAAAGGAAAGCATGGCCAGTAGAATCGCTTCGGTTCCTGGGGTCGCCTTCGCAATAGGAATAAGCGTTCATCCCGCCTTCCCCAAACGGACTCCAACTGTCAGGGCTGGTAAATCGCATCAACACAGGATTGAAAGCCCGATACCCATTGCCCAGTAAATACCATCCCGTCAGCAGCTCGGACCGTGCGCCGTTGAAGCCGAGCAGGCTGAACAATCCGTTGCCCAGTGGTCGGTAACCATAAGGGGTGTAGGCGCAAAGGCGAGGCGTTGATGTGTCCATCACGCTCAGCACTGAACGCTGTTGGTCAGTGGCTAGCAGACGGACTGCTCGATTGGGCAGCATGGCGGTGCCTCCTGAATGAGTTCTTCGACCCAGGGATTCACTGTGGCGCAATCGGGCGGGGCTGCCTACTGGCAGATCTGATAGTGCGAAGGTTTCACGCAAACGAAAACGGCGACCTGTGGGTCGCCGTTTTCGGATGTTCATGCGTTCAACGCGCGGCCAACGCCCCTTGATACAACACCGGGCCCGTAGGTTGACCGGTCGGTGAGCCGCCCTTCGGTTCAAGGCTGACTGCCAGTGCGATCGGTTTGCCGATCAACTGCTTTTGCGCGTCGCTCAATTCAACGCGACCCTTCCCACCTGGCGGAATCACACCAAGGGATATCGGTTTGCCGTCCGCCGGGATGGCCCAAAGTTCCAGGCTACGATCCTGCTCTACGACGGCGAGGGACAGCGATTCGACGCGCAAGTAGTCCCCATGGGCCTCGACCTTCAGCGCAGGCCGCGCGTCAGCCGTCAGCAAGGTGGCGCTGTACAGGGCGCTGTCACGGTTGTAGATCACGCCCAGGGTCACGGCGATCACCAGGGTGCAAACGGCTGCCGTTATCCGCAGCCAGCTCCAGAATGGGCGTTTCTCTGGCACATGCAGGGTTTGCGGTTCGATCCGTGCGGTGATGTGGTGCCACACCCGTTCCGGAACCGGTTGTTCCGGCAGGGCTTGCGTGAGGCTGGTGAGGTGTTCTTGCCATTGCGCCAGTTCTGCACGCAACGCTGCGTCGTCCAGCAGCAAGCGTTCAAAGCGTCGGCGTGCAACGGAGGGCATCAGGCCGATGGCGTAGTCGGCGGCGAGGGCGCGGCGCAGGGTCGGGGTCTGGTAGTTCATGATTCGAGGCACCTGCGCAGGCGTTCCATGCCTCGGCGAATCCATGATTTTACCGAGCCCAGCGGTGCGGCCATGTGTTGCGCCAGTTCGGAGCACGATAGACCCTGGAAGTAGGCGACGGTAATCGATTGGCGCTGCATGCCCTCCAGGCTGTCCAGGCAGCGGTTGAGCGCGCTGGCCTCGCGGGCACTGTTCAGTTGTTCGTGGGCCGAGGGGCTTTCGTCCACCAGCGCCTGTTCTTCAATATCGGCCAGCGGTCGATCACGGTGCTTGCGCAACTGGTCGATGGCCTGATTGCGGGTGATGTTGATCATCCAGGTCAGCGGTGCGGACAGATGCGCCTCATAGCGCGAAGCGTTGTTCCAGATGCGCACGAAGCTTTCCTGCAGCACTTCTTCGGCGAGATCCGAACGCCCCATCAAGCGCAGTGCAACACCGTGCAGACGCGGCCCGACACTGCGGTACAACGTCTCGAACGCGCGGCGGTCGCCCAGTGAGCACTGGGCCAGCAGTTGTTTGAGCTGATCGGTGTCGGCGATGGAAATGGGGCTTCTCCTGACGTTGGGCTGCGTGCGTTGCCGGTTGCCGGCAGAGGTTAGTTCACGTCCCGCCGTTGTTCCATTCACAGCCCGATACCTCGATAAAATCCGCCGACCCCGATGCGCAGGGCCGGCGGTCGCCCTCAACCTTTGGGCATCAGTACTTTGTCGATGACCTGGATCACGCCGTTGGACTGGTAGACGTCGTAGGTGGTGATGTCGGCGACGTCACCTTTTTCATCCTTGATGGTGATGTTGTGCGGGCCGTTCATCATCGCCCACAGCTTGCCGCCGGCGACGGTGGTGAGTTCGGTCTTGCCGCCGCCGGCCTTGATCTTCTCGGCCAGGGTTGCCATGTCGAGTTTGCCGGCGACGACGTGGTAGGTGAGGATTTTGGTCAGGGCGGCCTTGTTTTCCGGTTTGAGCAGCGTGTCGACAGTACCGGAGGGCAGGGCGGTGAAGGCCGAGTTGACCGGTGCGAACACGGTGAACGGTCCTTTGCCCTTGAGGGTATCGACCAGCCCGGCGGCTTTGACGGCGGCGACCAGCGTGGTGTGATCGGAGGAGTTCACCGCGTTATCGACGATGTCTTTGCTCGGCAGCATGCTCTGGCCGCCGACCATGACGCTGTCGTGGCTCATGGTGGCCGCTTGCACGGTGCCCAGGGTGAATCCGCCGACCAGGCCCAGGGTCAGCAGACTGGCAATCAACGGCGTTTTGATCGAAGTGCATTTCATGGTGATGATCCTTGTGGGGAGAATCGGCCAGGAGTGTCTGTCCGTGATGGATATACGCGTGTGGAACGAAACTGGATGCGGTGACGGAAAATTCTTTTTTGCTTTGCCGCTGTTCTGCAGCGAGTGCGCTCGCGATGAACCTGAGAACGCCGCGGGGTATCAGGTTCACCGCGTTATCGTTGACGTCCATCGCGAGCAAGCTCGCTCCTACAGTGTGGGGTGGAACAATGTGGGGGGTTGCCAGTCCAACGTGCAGTTTTTCGCCGTCCATTACCGGGCGGTTTTCCTGGAGAGTGTCTGGATGAAGATTTCACGCGGTTTTGCACTGGCTTCGCTGATGACCCTGGCGGCCAGTCCGGTGTTCGCACAGTTCAGCCTGGGCGATGCGGCCAACGCCATTGCCGGGATGAAGGGTGGTGATCAAGCCGCGGCGGCGGCGCCGACGTCGGAAACGGCGGGTTTGCTCGGTGCCTTGAGCCAATTGAACGTCACGCCACAACAGGCCGTGGGCGGCACCGGGGCGATGCTGGGCCTGGCCAAGAACCAGTTGAGCACCGCCGACTATGCGCAGTTGGCCAAGAGTGTACCGGGCATCGATAAGTTGTCCGGCGGTGGTGAACTGGGGGCGCTGGCCGGTTTGCTCGGTTCCAGCGGCAAGGCTGCGGGTCTGGACAACGCCCTGGGCGCCGTCAAGGACACCAACGACCTGAACAACGCCTTTGGCGCCCTGGGCATGGACAGCGGCATGATCGGCCAGTTTGCCCCGGTCCTCCTGCAGTATCTCGGTCAGCAGGGTGTCGGCGGTCCGCTGCTGCAGAGCCTGGGCAGCATCTGGGGCGCTGGCACCGGTAGCTGATCAGCGGCGTTCGGCGCGCAATGCGTCGATGCGCTTGTCCTTCTCGGTCCAGAGTTGATTGACCCAGTTCTGGACCGTTTCACGAAACAGCGGGTCGTTTTCGTAATCGCCCTGCCACAACGCCGGGTCGAGTTCGTGGGTCTGGATGTCGATGATGACCTTCGGCACGTCGCCGCTGATCAATTCCCAGAACCCTGGAATTGTCCGCTGCGGGTACACCACCGTCACGTCCAGCACCGCATCCAATTGTTCGCCCATCGCCGCCAGCACGAACGCCACGCCGCCGGCCTTGGGCTTGAGCAGGTGGGTATAGGGTGACTGCTGCTGCGTGCTTTTGGCCGGGGTGTAGCGGGTGCCCTCCAGATAATTGACCACCGTCACCGGCTGGCGCTTGAACAGCTCACAGGCCTGTTTGGTGATCTCCAGGTCCTTGCCCGCCAGCTCCGGGTGCTTGGCCAGGAAGGCCTTGGAGTAGCGCTTCATGAACGGGTAATCCAGCGCCCACCACGCCAGGCCCAGGAACGGCACCCAGATCAGTTCTTTCTTGAGGAAGAATTTGAAGAAGGGTGTACGCCGGTTCAGCGTCTGGATCAGTGCCGGGATATCGACCCAGGATTGATGGTTGCTGATGACCAGATACGAAGTGTCGCGCCGCAGATCGTCACCACCGCGGATGTCCCACTGGGTAGGGATGCAGAAGCGGAAAATCAGCTTGTCGATTTCCGACCAGGTCTCGGCGATCCACATCACCGCCCACGACGCGTAGTCGCGAAAACGGCCGGGCAAGACCAGTTTGAGCAGGGCGAACACCATCAGCGGCCCGATCAGGACCAGGGTGTTGAGCAACAGCAGCAGGATGACGAAACAGCCGGTGAGCAGGCGGCGCATAAATGACTCTTGAAAGCGTTTGGGCGCGCCATGATAAGCAGCTTCGGGCGGCAGGCCAAATCGGCGGTGACGAATGTTTCACTTGGGCATGGGTATGCTCAGGTGACTGCGATGATCAGTTCGAAGGGTTGTGTTGATTGCACGGGCCTCTTCGCGAGCAAGCCCGCTCCCACAGTGGACCGGGGTGTTCACAAGGGGTGGGGGCGAGTCTTGCCCGCGAAGCGATCTCAGCAACGAACGAATCCTCAACTGACGGTCTAAAATTTCGCTGCCCATCCATCCAAGGACATTGCCTACGTGAAATCCCTCCTCGCCCTGCTGTCCCTCGTCGCGCTGCCGATCATGGCCGCCGAGCCCACCCTCTACGGCCGCTACGAATACATCGCCCTGCCGGAAATCGGCGGTGAAGTGCTCAAGGCCAAGATGGACACCGGCGCCCTGACTGCCTCGCTGTCGGCCAAAGACATCGAAACCTTCACCCGCGACGGCGAGGACTGGGTGCGTTTCCGCCTGGCCACCAAGGACGCGAGCAACAAGGTCTACGAGCACAAGGTCGCGCGCATCAGCAAGATCAAGACCCGTTCCGAAGAAGATGAAGACGAAGACGTGGCCGCGCCGACCAAGCGTCCGGTGGTCGATCTGGAGCTGTGTCTGGGCAACGTCAAGCGCACGGTCGAGGTCAACCTGACTGACCGCAGCAGCTTCAATTATCCGTTGTTGATTGGCGCAAAAGCATTGCGCGAGTTTGGCGCGGCGGTGAACCCGGCGAGAAGGTTTACGGCGGATAAGCCGGATTGTTAGTTGCCGTGACCCGGCGCTGTTTATGTAAGTTGTCGTAAGTTTGAATTTGCGGTTGCCGGGTCAGGGACGATATTTTTCAGGTAATTAATGATGTTCTTTTTGTTCTCGAAGGTCATGACCTGGTTGTGCAGATTGTAAACGGCCTTGTCTCGTGGTGTAGATACGTTGTCCACGGTGGGATAGACAAAGGTTGTGGAGGATCGGCTTATGGCGTTTTGCCTTGCGATCGGGTCAGGGATGGCGTTTAGAAGCGCGCCGATTTTATCAGTCAGAAGCTCATTCTTTTCATTGATGATGCGCGTGTAGGTTTCTATTTTTTCAATGGCTTTTTTGTCCAGTTTTAAGTTCGAGGACTTTTCTCCAAGTTGATAGCCTAAAACTTTGCCTTTGTAGGTCATGCCTCGTTTCATATTAGCCAGATCGCTGGCGGTATCCATTGCTTTTTTGCTTGCCATCGTTGTTCTTGCCAATGTGCCCGATGGTCTGAAAAGGCCTAGCAGTGCCAGGAATGAGCGGCCGTTAGGGTCACGTCGATTGACTGGGTCGCCTGCGCAATACGCATAAGCATTCAACCCCCCTTCCTCGAACGGACTCAAAATGTCGGGGCGGGTGAACCGCGCCAGCACGGGGTTGTATTGCCGATAACCTTTTCCAGGATGGTAGTGGCCAGTAAGCGCGTCAGGCAATTCGCCGTTAAACCCGAGCAAACTGATCAGGCCATTCTCCGGTGGTCGATAACCGTAGGGTGCACAGGCAATGGGGTACGGCTGGCTCGTATCTACAGCAGTCAATACGGAGCGCTGTTGATCGGTTGCCAACAGAGTTGATTTGCTTGATTGGGTGATCATCGCGTCATCCGCTTAAGAAGATCTAATTTCGAGTTCTGCCAGCTGTTGTTCGTATTTTGATTTTTTATAGTAATAAGTGTCCATTAGCCAATGTTTGTTGTTTTGTTTTTCATTTTCCAAGAGCTTGCTTTGAATTCTTGCCGCGGCCTTGGGGTCGCTGTATTTGACGGTGCCGGAAGTTGACTTGGCAATGGGCTGAGCAATAGATTGTCGGCGGACACTCGTAATTGGATTAACTCTCGAATTGATCGTTGGGGCTTTTTTCAATTGAACCTTATAAACCTCCTCAGACGCGAATCCCATCCTCTGCCAATCAGGAATGTCTTTACGGGCACGGACAGGAACAGGGCTAGAGCCAGGGCTAGGGGGCGGGGTTTGTGGTACGTAGGTTACATAACCACGACTTGCCAAAATATCAGAAGCATCGTCTGAAAGATCACTGGCAGCTGCGCTTGAAGCCTTGCCAACTCGTGGCTTGTTTTTAGCTTTCGTACTCTTTCCGAATACAGATCTGAATGCTGATCCCAAGTATCTGGAGAGCCAAGAGCTCCCTGTCGGATCCACCCGATTAACCGGGTCTCGCCCGCAATACGCATAGGCGTTGATCCCGCCCTTTCCAAACGGACTCAAACTGTCCGGACTGTTAAAGCACATCAATATGGGGTTGAACGCCCGATATCCATTCCCCAGGTGATAATGCCCGGTCAACGGGTCTGGCATTGCACCGGCAAATCCGAACCGGGTGATCAACGCGTCCGCTATTGGTCGATAACCATAGGGTGTATAGGCACTGGGTTGAGACTGACTTTCGTCCAAGCCTGCCAATATCGATTTTTGCTGATCACTTGCCAGCAGGATTGTTTTACTTGCGTGAGTGGGCATCGGTTCAGCTCCGAGCAGGATCCATACAGCCGGACCTTCAGCATCGGAGCTTTTTCGGTTTTTGCCTACTAGCAGAACTGCTAGGTGCGGCGGGGTTTAAAGCTTGGGCATGGTCGCCAGCATGGATGGCCGCTGACTGACTTCGAAGTACCACGCCGCCAGTTTCGGATTGGCCGTGCGCCAGTCCAGGTCTGGATGACGCAGGTCCAGATAGCCCAGTGCGCATGCCGCGCTGATGGCGGCCACGTCGAAGTGGCTGGTCAGTTCGGCGATCGCGTCCTGTTCCAGCAGGGCCAGGGTGCGGCGGATTTTGTCGCGCTGGCCCTCGAGCCAGGCGTCCCAGTGTTTTTCCGGGGCGCGCAGGGCGACTTCGTAGCGCACCAGTACCGCCGCGTCCATGATCCCGTCGGCCATCGAGGCCAGGGTCAGGCGCCGCCAGCGAGCCGAGCCTTCGCGGGGGATCAGCGGGTTGCCGACGTGCTGGTGGTCGAGGTAGTCGAGGATGACCCGGCTGTCGTGGATGACGTTGCCGTCGGCCAGGCGCAGTGCGGGGATTTTGCTCAGGGGGTTGTCGTCGATCAGCGCCGCGTCCGGGTCGACCGGGGTGAGCACGCAGTTCTGCAGGGCCACGCGGTCCTGTTGACCGGTCTCGTGCAGCAGCACCATGACTTTGCGAACGAAGGGCGAGAGGGAATTGTGGTAAAGGGTCATGCTCGGGGCGGACATGGCAGGGTCTCGGTCTGGGGCAGAGTCGGGCAGCATAGCGCGTTGACCCAGGATCTAAAACGGGACCCTGTGGGAGCGTCGCACCGCCGCTCCCACCTCGTCCGTGTTTTAGCTGACGGGTACTGCACCCGGGAGATTCGAGGCAGCCTGCTGTGGCTTCAACTCACGCGCCACAGTCCAGACGATGAACGCCGCGACGATGTCGAAAATCGCCAGCACCACGAACAGCGGGCTGTAGCCGATCTTGGTCACCATTACGCCAAACACCAGGGTGAAGGCCGCCGCGCCGAGGTAGCCGAACATGCCGCCCATGCCGGTGGCGGTGGCCACTTCGTTTTTGCCGAAGGAGTCCGAGGTGATCGCATACAGCGCACCGGACAGGGTCTGGTGGGCAAAGCCGCCGATGCACAGCAGGGCAATGGCGGTGTACGGGCTGGCGACCAGGCCGATGCACGCCGGACCGATCATGCACGAGGCGCCGAACAGCAGGACCATTTTGCGCGAGGTGAACAACGACACGTTGCAGTACTTGTGGAAGAACGGGCTCAAGTAGCCGCCCAGCACGCAGCCCAGGTCGGCGGCGAGGAAGGGCAGCCAGGCGAACATCGCGATCTCCTTGATGTTCATGTGCCGCTCGGTCATCAGGTACAGCGGGATCCAGGCGTTGAAGGTCTGCCAGGCTGGCTCGGAGAGCATGCGCGCGCTGGCGATGGCGTAGAAGTTGCGGCTGCCGATGATCTTCTTCCAGCTGCCTTTTTGGGTAGCGGTGTTTTTGAAGTGATCTTCCTGACCGTTGAGGATGTAGTCGCGTTCTTCATCGCTCAGGCGTTTTTGATCGCGCGGATGTTTGTAGAAAATCATCCACAGGAACGTCCAGGCCACGCCCAGGCCGCCAACGATCAGGAACGCCAGTTCCCAGCCGCTGTGCAGGATCGCCCAGACCACCAGGGGGGGCGCCAGCACGGCACCGATCGACGAGCCGATGTTGAACCAGCCGATCGCCACCGAGCGCTCTTTGGCCGGGAACCATTCGGTAGAAGTCTTGACCGCCGCCGGCAGGCCTGCGGCTTCTGTCAGGCCGAGCAGGCCACGCACGAACGCCAGCCCCTGCCAGCCGGTCGCCAGTGCGGCCAGCGCGCAGGCAACCGACCAGGCGAAGGCGAAGATGGCGAAGCCCATTTTGGTGCCGATGGCATCGATGATGTAGCCGGCCACCGGTTGCATCAGCGCATAGCAGACCTGCCACGCGACCACGATGTGCGAGTACTGCTCGGTGGTGATGTTCATTTCACTCATCAGGGTCGGTGCGGCCACTGAGAGGGTATTGCGAGCCAGGTAGTTGACCATCAGGCCGGCCGTCACCAGGCCGACCATCCACCAGCGGATGCCTTTGACTTTCATCACATCACCATTCTTTTATTTTTGGATTTATGGGTGCAGCGGTCGTTGTAGGTTGTCGTACAACATGCGCCTTTATAGAAGTGCAAGGGCGAAACTGTCAACAGATATGTCTGAGATTTTGCTGGATCAGACGACAGGCGGGGCGAGGGCGTTGTCGTACGACCCTGTAGGAGCGAGCATGCTCGCGATGGTCGTGAACGATGACGCGGGAAGCCAGATGCCCCGCGGAGGAGGCAGTGATTACGTGGGTGGTCTGGTTTCCCGCGGTGTTCTGGCGTCCATCGCGAGTGAACTCGCTCCTACAGGAGATGGGCGATGTATGGGTCAGCGGCGTTTGAGCAGGCCGCGCAGGGCGAGGGCGGCGGGGATGCCCAGGCCGAGCCAGCTCAGGGCGTCCCACACGCCGTCGCCCAGCAGCGCGGCGAATAACCCTGCCGCGGTGAACAGGGCGATGACGGTGGGGGTGGCGAAGACCTTCCAGAAACTCGACTGCCGAGGCTTCATGCCACGCTCTCCGCTTTTTCCAGCACCGGTTTCGCGGCCTTGCGCCGCACCACCCACAGGTACACCCCACTGCCCAGCACGATGATCGTCAGCACATCCAGGGTCGCCCAGAGGATTTGCATCGGCAGGCCGCCGTAGTCACCAAAATGCAGCGGTTGCGACATGCCCATGGCGTCCATGTACCAGGGGCGTTGCGCCACGGCGGTAACTTGCAGGGTGCTGGCGTCGATCAACACCGGCGTGAGCAAGTGCGACGTCAGGTGCGTGCTGCCTTTCATGAACACCGCGTAATGGTGCTCGCTGGAGAAGCGCGTGCCGGGGAAGGCGATGAAGTCCGGTTGCATGCCGGGTGCAGCCTCCCTGGCGATGTCGAGCAAGCGGGTGGCCGGCGCCCGTTGCGTCAGCGGCGGCGCATCTCGGTACGGCGCGACCATCGCGCTCAGGCTGTCGTTGCGCCACGCGGCGATCAACAGGTCGGCACAGGCGCTGATCACCCCGGTCACACCGACCACCAGCGCCCAGGTCAAGGTCACCACACCGATCAGGTTATGCAGGTCCAGCCAGCGCAGGCGAGTGGATTTGTCCTGGCGCACGGTGGCGAACTTCAAACGACGCATGAACGGCAGGTACAGCACCGTGCCGGACACGATCGCGATGACGAACAACAGGCCCATGAACGCCAGCAACAGCTTGCCCGGCAGCCCGGCGAACATGTCCACGTGCAGGCGCAGCATGAACATCATGAAGCCGCCGTTGGCCGACGGCATCTCCAGCGCCTCGCCGGTGCGGGCGTCGAGCATGAAGGTGTGGGACGAGTTCGGCTCGGTATCGGCCGTGGCCGCCATGATCGCGATTGCGCCGTTGGGCTCGTCATCGTCGAAACCGAAGTACTGCATGACGTCGCCGGGACGATGCCTTTCAGCCGCCTGCACCAGTTGCTGCAGATTCAGCTGCGGGGTGTCCGCCGGCATCTGCTTCAACTCGGCGGCGTCGCCCAGCAAATGGTCGATCTCGTGATGGAAGATCAACGGCAGGCCGGTCAGCGCCAGCATCAGCAAAAACACCGTGCAGATCAGGCTGGTCCAGGTATGGACAAAGGACCAGCGGCGAATTGTTTTACTTTTCATTTCATGACCTTCGGAAATACCAAAGCCGTCCTGGGTGGACGGCCTGGGTACTGGGCGTGTCAGATCACGCGGTTACCACTTGTAGTTCACGGCGGCGATGACGTTGCGTTCGTCACCGTAGTAGCACCAGAAACCGTCACAAGTGGAGATGTAGTCCTTGTCGAAGATGTTTTTCGCGGTGACGTCGACCGAAATCCCGGCGAGTGCGGGGTTAAGGCGACTCAAGTCGTAATGCACGGCGGCGTCGTACACGGTGTATGAGCCCACGTGAGAGTCATCAACGTTGCTGGTGCTGCCATAGGTGTCGCCCACGTAGCGCACCCCGGCACCTACGCCGAAACCATCGAGAAAACCGGCATGCCAGGTGTAGTCAGACCACAGCGAAGCCTGATTGCGTGGAATCAACTTGAACCGATTGCCTTTGTCCGCGCCCTTGAGAATTTCGGTGTCGGTGTAGGTGTAGGAACCTACCAGCTTCAGGTTTTCGGTAACGTCCGATGTGGCTTCGAGTTCGATGCCGCGCACTTTCAATTCACCAATCTGACTGGTGACGTTGTTCTGAGTGACCGACACGTTTTCCTGACGCAGATCGTAAGCTGCCGCAGTCAGCAGGGTGCGGCTGCCCGGTGGCATGTACTTGACACCGACCTCGGTCTGCTTGCCTTCGGTCGGTTTGAACGAGTGGGTGGAACTGGCGTCCGCGCCCATCGATGGCTGGAACGACTCGGTGTAGGAGATGTAGGGCGTGATACCTGAATCGAACACGTAGCTCAGGCCCGCGTTACCAGTGAAGGCCTTGTCACGCTGGGTATTGGTGGCATCGTTCTGGTTGTTGAACTGGGTTGCGGTGTGAATCCAGTCTTCACGTCCACCCAGCGTCAGGCGCCATTTATCCAGAGAGATTTGATCCTGAGCGTAGAGGCCGGTCTGGTTGGTCTTCTGGTTGTAGTCATAAAAAGTCGCGTAGGAGACGTTGGAGAAGTCTGCCCCACGGATCGGGTTGATCACGTTGCTTGGCGGTGCACTGCCTTCGAGCCACTTGTAATTGGTGTTGGTGCGCTGATGGTCCAGGCCCAACAGCACGACGTGGCTCAGTGGCCCTGTTTGGAAATCAGCCTGGAAATTGTTATCCACGGCGAACTGACTGATGTCTTCGTCGACCTTGTCAACCAAGCGCGCCAAGGTGCCATCTGGCGAGACTGAATTTCCGAACGACGCATAGGCTTGCTGGAATTCCAGATCGCTCTTGGTGTAACGCAGGTTTTGTTTGAACTGCCAGACATCGTTCAGGCGATGGTCGAAGGCATAACCCAACGCGTAATAGGTGCGGTCGTAGTGGTCGGAGTCTGGATCACCCAGGTTTTTGTGGTGGGAGATTTGACCGGCATCCGAATACAGCTTGGTGCCTTGTAGCGGCAGAAACTGACCGGCGACCCCGGTATCGTCGCGGGTGTACTGCGAGAGAAAAGTCAGGTGAGTGTCGTCATCCATGTTCCAGGTCAGGCTTGGCGCTATGTTGTAGCGCTTGTCGTCGATATGGTCGACCGGCATGCCACTGTCACGTACTACTCCGTCGACGCGGTACAGGAACTGGCCCTCATCATCGATCTTGCCGGTGCTGTCGAAGTTGATCTGCTTACGGTTATTGCTGCCGACTTCGGCATGTACTTCGTGGCTGGCGATGGCTTCGGGACGGCGACTGACCATGTCAAGCATGCCGCCTGGCGGGGTCTGGCCGTAGACTGAAGAGGCTGGGCCGCGTAGCAATGTGATGCGCTCCAGGTCCCATGTTTCAACTTTCGGGTTGGCATAAGACCCTTTTGGCAACGGCAGGCCGTCGAGAAACTGAGTGGGTTCGAAGCCGCGTACGCGCAACCAGTCGGCGCGCGAGTCACTCCCGTAGCTGCTGGCGATCACACCCGGCATGTAACGCACAGCATCATCAAGATTCTGTACTCCACGATCTTCCATCTGTGCGCGCGTGATCACAGACATTGAACGTGGCGCCTCGACGATTGGCGTGTCGGTTTTTGTGCCGGCAGCTGTGCGAGTAGCGACGTAGCCTTCTACCGGCCCCCAGGCATTTTCAACATTTTCCGAGCCGATCACGCTGGTCGCCGGCAGGTCCAATGTGCCTTCGGGAACCGCCACCAGGGTGTAGGTGCCGCCGCTCTGTTCCAGCTGCAAACCCGTGCCACGCAACGCTTCACGCAGGGCGCCAGCGCCATCGAACTGGCCATTCACCGGGGCGGACGTCTTGCCGGCGGCCAGCGATGGGTTCAACGACAGCGCCAGGCCGGCCTGGCTGGCGATCTGGTTCAGGGTGCTGGCCAATGGCGCGGCGGGCAGGTTGTAGGCGCGAACGCTGGACGCCTGTTCGGCGGCGACCAGTTGGCTGCTTGCCAGAGGGGTGCAAAGGGCAATGGCGGCCGCCAGCAAACTGGGGCGCAACAAGGTGTCTAGCGAACGGAACATGCGGTGGCTCCTGAAAGGGAATACTTCTCAATTGCCTGTGTGCCGCACGAGAATCAAAAAGTGATAGGGCTGGATGAAAATAATTTTGATTTAGTTATCGAACTGTTTCCCAACGGAGCGTGGGAACCATCAAAACACCGGGGGCCGCTTCGCAGCCCAGCGGGAGCAAGCTCCCTCGCCACGGGTTTTTTGTTCTTTCAGGGTTTGGCGTCGGTCTTCGCTGCGACCGTCACCCACCATTGCGTGTGGTGTTCGATCTGCACCGGCAGGGTCGGCAGCAAGGTGTTCAGGGCCAGGTCGGAGTTGTGCAGCGGGAAGCTGCCGGTGATGCGCAAGTCGGCCACTTCGGGCGCGACGCTCAGGTGGCCACGGCGATAGCGACCGATTTCACGCACCAGGTCTTCCAGCCGCGCGTTGTCCACCACCAGCATGCCGCGGGTCCAGGCATCCGCGCCGAGGTTGGCGGCCAGAATGGGACCCATGCCGTCGTTGCGGATCAGCACTTGCTGGCCTTCACGCAGAATCTGCTCTTGGGGGTTGGAATCCGGGTGAGCCGCCACAGCGGATTTGAGCACGCTCAGCCGCGTCCCCTCGGCTTCGCGCTTGACCAGGAACCGTGTGCCCAACGCACGCATGCTGCCTTCGCGGGTTTCGACGATGAATGGCCGGGCGTCGCCATGACCGGTCTCGATCAGGATTTCCCCTTCCTGGAGCACCACCCGCCGCTGCTTCTCATCAAAGCGCACATCCAGGGCACTGTGGGTATTGAGGTTGATCAGCGTACCGTCGCTCAGGCGGATGGTGCGTTGTTCCCCCGTGGCGGTGCGCTGATCAGCCAGCCAATAATCGATCGGCAGATACCGTTCGCCGGCAAACAGCGCCAGGCCGATCACCGCGACGACGCTGGCCACACCGCTGCTCAGCTTGCGCACCCGTCGGCGAATGCCTTCGCGCGATTGCAGCAGGGCAGTGCGAGCCGGACCGCTGGCGACGCTGAAGCGTTGATCGAGCATGCCCAGTTGGCGCCAGGCACGGGCGTGCTCTTCGTGGGCGGCGTGCCATTTGGCGAACTCTTCGCGCTCCACCGGGCTGCCGGAGTCCAGGGACAGTTGCCAGGCAATTGCTGCATCGAGCACTTGCGCCGACACCGGTTTGCAACTGATCGGGGTCATGTCGGCTCCCCGTACAGCGCGATGTAGCACTGACGGATGCCCTGCGCCAGGTATTGGCGCACGCGAGGGACGGAAACCCCCAGGCGTTCGGCGATTTCTGCGTGGCCCAGGCCATCCAGACGATTGTAGAGAAACGCCGACCGGGCCTTGCTCGAAAGTTTGCCGAGCAGGCGGTCGATGTTTTTCAGGTCTTCGAGGATCATTTGCTGTTCTTCCACCGACGGTTGCTCGGCTTCGGGAATCAGCATCAGTTCGGTCAAGTAGGCTTGTTCCAGCGCAGCCCGGCGGAAATAGTCGAACAGCAGGCCCTTGGCGATCGCCACCAGAAAGGCCCGGGGTTCACGGGGTTCCTTCAACTCTTCACGGCCCAGCAAGCGCATGAAGGTGTCCTGGCTCAGGTCTTCAGCCCGTTGCGGGCAGGCGACGTTGCGCCGCAGCCAGGCCAACAGCCAACCGCGATGGTCGCGATATAACGCACCGACGAGCTCACTGTGAGGGCTTGGGACTGACGACACGCAGCATCACCGATTGGGAAATGTTAACTAACGAGAATTGTTCGCGATTGTGTCAGAGGCGAACCCGGTAAGCAATTGACGCTGGTCGGTTGGGATTCAAGAGGGATGCATGTAGGACGGCGTTATCGTTTTTCGCGGGCAAGCCTCGCTCCTACAGGTTTTATATTGAAAGCCTGTAGGAGCGAGGCTTGCCCGCGAAAGCGCCAGACCAGGCGCTGCCAATCAGAAGGACGGCGTCTGCTGCCGCCGTTTCCACTGGCTTAGCCGCTGTTGCAGGTTCAACGGACTGTGCACCTGTTGCTGGCGCGCCCGGCTGAACAGAATCAAGGCCAGTTCGGCGGTGGCCAGGGCGTCGGCGCTGGCGTTGTGGCGCTCGAAGACTTCCAGCTTGAACCAGTCGATCCACTCGTCCAGCCCGGCTTCGCGGATGTTGGCCTGGGGGCAGAGCAGCGGGGCGATGTCCGCCACATCCAGAAACGCGTGCTGCAACTTGTAGCCCAGGTGATCCTTCAGGGCGCGGCCGAGCATGTGCTGGTCGAACGGTGCATGAAAGGCCAGCAACGGACTGTCGCCGACGAACTCCATGAACTCGATCAACGCTTGCGCCGGGTCGCTGCCGGCGGCGATCGCACTGGGTCCCAGGCCATGGATCAACACGCTGGGGCTGAGTTTGAGCTCGGCGCATTGCAGGGTGCGTTCGAATTGTTGGCTGAAATCGATTGCGCCATCCTCGATCACCACCGCGCCGATGGACAGTACCCGATCCTTGTTCAGGTTCAGCCCGGTGGTTTCCAGGTCGAGCACCACCCAGCGTTGCTCACGCAGACTGCATTCGCTCAGGGCGGCGGGCGCCGACAAGCGTTGCAGGCGCTGTTGCAGCGCTTGCGACAGCAGCGGACCGGCCGGGCGCAGCCATGAAAACAGGCTCATAGCTGGTACCGCAGGGCCAGGCTGCTTTGCAGGCGCTGGGCCTGGCGCAGGGATTCGCGCAGGATGCGCCGGTCCAAATGATTGAGGCTGTCCGGGTCGACTCGGTTGGAGTAGGGCAGGTTCTCCCGGGTCTGGCGTTGATGCTGCTGCATGCGGGTTTGCTGGATGAAGTGGTAGGCCTCTTCATACGCGGCGCCATCGAGCGGTTCGATGACCTCTTTATCCACCAGCCTGCGAAAACGCTCCAGGGTGTTGTTGGTTTCGATGCCATGGGCCAGGGCCAGCAATCGCGCTCCGTCGACGAAGGGCGTCAGGCCCTGGACCTTAAGGTCGAGGGTGGCTTTCTCACCATTTTTCCGGGCCAGCACAAACTCGCGGAAACGCCCGACCGGCGGGCGGTTACGCAACGCGTTCTCGGCCATCATGCGCTGGAACAAACGGTTGTCGCCGACCTGATCGAGAATCGCGCGACGCAGTTGTTCACAGCCTTGCTCGCTGCCCCAGACCACGCGCAAATCGAAATAGATGCTCGAGCCCAGCAGGTTCTCCGGCGTGGCCTCGCGGATAAAAGCGGCAAAGCGTCGGGCCCACTCGACCCGGGACAGGCACAGCTCGGGGTTGCTGGCCATGATGTTGCCTTTGCACAGGGTGAAGCCGCATTGCGCCAGGCTCTGGTTGATCTGATGGGCAATGGGCAGCAGTTTGCCGCGAATCTCCGCCGCGTGGGCCGCGTCCCGGGCCTCGAACAGGATGCCGTTGTCCTGGTCGGTGTGCAGGGTCTGTTCGCGGCGACCTTCGCTGCCGAAGCACAGCCAACTGAACGTCACACCGGGGTCGCCTTTGTCGGCCAGGGTCAGTTCGATGACCCGGCACACGGTGTGGTCGTTGAGCAGGGTGATGATGTGGGTGATCTGCGTGGACGACGCGCCGTGGGCCAGCATGCGCTCCACCAGTTGACCGATCTCGCCACGCAGTGCCACCAGGTTTTCCACGCGCTGGGCGTTGCGGATGGTACGCGCCAGGTGCACCAGATCGACCCGTTGCAGGGAAAACAGATCGCGCTCCGACACCACGCCGCACAGGCGCTGATCCTTGACCAGGCAGACGTGGGCGATGTGTCGCTCGGTCATGGCGATCGCCGCATCGAACGCGCTGTGTTCCGGCGTCAGGTAGAATGGTGCCTGGGTCATGTGCCGCTCAATGGCTTGGGCGAAGTCACCCGTGCCGTCGGCCACCACCTGACGCAAATCGCGCAGGGTGAAAATCCCCAGCGGCGCCTTCTGTTCGTTGACCACCACGATGCTGCCGACCTGCTGCTCATGCATCAGGGTCACGGCTTCACGCAGCGGTGTGGCGGGGCTGCAGGTGACCGGGTGGCGCATGGCCAAGTCGCCCAGGCGGGTGTTGAGTGAATATTGGGTGCCAAGGGTTTCCACGGCTTTTTGCTGGACCTGCTGGTTGACCTGATCCAGCAGGCTGCTCACGCCCCGTAGGGCGAAGTCGCGGAAGGTGTGGGAAATGGCGAAGAGCTTGATGAACGCCAGCTTGTTGAGCTGCAGGCAAAAGGTGTCTTCGGCCGCCAGGTGCTCGGTGCGGGTCGCACGTTCGCCCAACAGCGCGGCGAGGGGGAAACACTCGCCGGTGGTGATTTCAAAAGTGGTTTCCGTGCCGCCCTTGGCCGAGTGCGGACGCTCGCCGACCACTCGGCCCTGCTTGACGATGTAGAAGTGCTCCACCGGGCCATCGGCAGGCTTGATGATGCTCTCGCCGGGGCCATAAAAACGCAGCTGACATTGTTCAACCAGATACGCCAGGTGGGCGTGCTCCATCTGATTGAAAGGTGGGAAACGCTGAAGGAATTGCAACGTGCCCTGGATGTTTTGCAACACCGCGGTCTTCCCTGCCTGGGTGAAGGCGTCCGCTTTACTCATAACCATTACCGCAGTCTTTTTTGGATTTGTTGTTGTCGGATGACTCGGCCATGGTCGACCCCTGCGGCCGGGGTGCCCATTGGACGTAAGTCTAGGTAGGCAATGCCTATCCTGGATTGTCGGAAAAAACTTACGCAATTGAAGGAAAAACCTCTCTAATTCGCACTTGGAAAAATATCCGACGAAGTGCACATTGAAGGTCTGCTTAGCGATGTCTCACCACTGTGCTAGGGAATTGTACTGAACATGTAGAGAACGCCATGTCCGACCACGATATTTTGAGTGACGCCGAGCGAGCCGCGCTCAGTGCCGTCATGCTGGAGCCCGACCTGCCGGCGCAGCGGGTGCTGATCGTTGACGACGACAAGGACGCCCGAGAGTTACTGTCTGAGATTCTGGCCCTGGATGGCATTCGTTGCATGACCGCAGCCAGTGGCGAAAGCGCCCTCAAGATGCTGGAAGAAAAACCTTCGATTGGCCTGGTGATCACTGACTTGCGCATGGGCAATGTCGACGGCCTGGATTTGATTCGCCAGGTGCGCGAATCGGTGCGGGCGGCCATGCCGTTCATCATTGTGTCCGGTGACGCTGATGTGAAGGACGCCATCGCGGCGATGCATTTGAGCGTGGTGGATTTTCTGCTCAAGCCGATCGATACCGGCAAGCTGCTGGGGCTGGTCAAGCATGAGTTGGGGATGGAGCCTTGATGGTCTATCACGCGTAAGAAAGCTTTTGTGGTGAGGGGATAAATCCCCTCACCACAGGCATCACTTCATCACCGGATTGCGCGCAAACAAAAAAGCCCTGATCGAAAGATCAGGGCTTTTTCGTGTCCGGCATCAGCGCTCGGTTACAGGCCGTTGGCAGCCTTGAACTCGCGACGACGACGGTGCAGGACCGGCTCGGTGTAGCCGTTCGGCTGTTTCGTGCCTTCGATCACCAATTCGACCGCGGCCTGGAAGGCGATGTTGCTGTCGAAGTTCGGTGCCAGCGGGCGGTACAGCGGGTCGTTGGCGTTCTGACGGTCAACCACCGGCGCCATGCGCTTGAGGCTTTCCATCACTTGCTCTTGGGTGACGATGCCGTGACGCAGCCAGTTGGCGATGTGCTGGCTGGAGATACGCAGCGTGGCACGGTCTTCCATCAGGCCGACATCGTTGATGTCTGGCACTTTCGAGCAGCCGACGCCCTGATCGATCCAGCGCACCACATAACCCAGAATGCCCTGGCTGTTGTTGTCCAGTTCGTTCTTGATCTGCTCGGCAGTCCACTGCGGGTTCACCGCCAGCGGAATGGTCAGGATGTCGTCCACCGAGGCATGGGCACGTTTGGCCAGCTCGGCCTGACGGGCGAACACGTCAACCTTGTGGTAGTGCAACGCGTGCAGTGCAGCGGCGGTGGGCGACGGGACCCAGGCGGTGTTGGCGCCGGCCAGTGGGTGGGCGATTTTCTGCTCGAGCATCGCCGCCATCAGGTCGGGCATTGCCCACATGCCTTTACCGATCTGCGCGCGACCTTGCAGGCCGGTGCTCAAGCCGATATCGACGTTGGAGTTCTCGTAGGCGCCGATCCATTTTTCCGCCTTCATGTCCGCCTTGCGCACCATCGGGCCGGCTTCCATGGAGGTGTGGATTTCGTCACCCGTGCGGTCGAGGAAACCGGTGTTGATGAACACCACACGCTCGCTCGCGGCCTTGATGCAGGCCTTGAGGTTGACCGTGGTGCGGCGCTCCTCGTCCATGATCCCGACTTTGAGGGTGTTGCGGGGCAGGTTCAGCACGTCTTCGATGCGACCGAACAGTTCGTTGGTGAACGCGGCTTCTTCAGGGCCGTGCATCTTCGGCTTGACGATGTACACCGAGCCGGTGCGGGTGTTCTTGCGCGAGGTATTGCCATTGAGGTTGTGCACGGCCGCCAGGCAGGTGACCAGGCCATCGAGGATGCCTTCCGGCACTTCATTGCCATCTTTATCCAGGATCGCGTCGATGGTCATCAGGTGACCGACGTTACGCACGAACAACAGCGAGCGACCGTGCAGGTTCACCTGGCTGCCGTCGACAGCGGTGTAGGTGCGGTCGGCGTTCATGGTGCGGGTGAAGGTCTTGCCGCCCTTGGCGACTTCTTCCGCCAGGTCGCCCTTCATCAGGCCGAGCCAGTTGCGGTAGATCACCACTTTGTCGTCGGCGTCGACGGCGGCGACCGAGTCTTCGCAGTCCATGATGGTGGTCAGCGCCGCTTCCATCAGGATGTCTTTGACGCCGGCTGCATCCGTCTGGCCGACCGGGGTGCTGGCATCGACCTGGATTTCGAAATGCAGGCCGTTGTTTTTCAGCAGGATCGCAGTGGGTGCCGAAGCATCGCCCTGGAAGCCGATCAACTGGGCATCGTTGCGCAGACCCGTGTTGCTGCCGCCCCTGAGCGCCACAACCAGTTTGCCGTCGACGATTTTGTAGCTGGTGGAATCGACGTGGGAGCCGGCCGCCAGGGGCGCCGCTTCGTCGAGGAAGGCACGAGCAAAGGCAATCACCTTGTCGCCGCGAACCTTGTTGTAGCCTTTGCCTTTTTCTGCACCATCGGCTTCGCTGATGGCGTCGGTGCCGTAGAGCGCGTCGTACAGCGAACCCCAGCGGGCGTTCGAGGCATTGAGGGCAAAGCGGGCATTCATGACCGGAACCACCAATTGTGGGCCGGCGGTGCGGGCGATTTCGTCATCGACGTTTTGCGTCGTTGCCTGGAAATCGGCCGCTTCTGGCAGCAGATAACCGATGTCTTGCAGGAAGGCTTTATAAGCCACGCCGTCGTGTGGTTGACCGGCACGGGATTGGTGCCAGCCGTCGATACGAGCCTGGAAATCATCGCGTTTGGCGAGTAGGGCTTTGTTCTTCGGCGCCAGGTCGTGAATGACCTTGTCGGCACCGGCCCAGAACTTATCGGCGGTGAGGCCGGTTCCGGGAATGGCTTCGTTGTTCACGAAGTCGAACAGGACTTTGGCGACCTGCAGGCCACCGACTTGAACGTGTTCAGTCATTGCTTGCCTCACTCTGCTCAGCTATTTCGCTTTTCAGCTCTTCAATTTAACAATGAAGCCTTGGGCCATTTAAACCACAAACCCGTCTACCAGTACATGCCGTTCACGGGCGGCTGGGTTGGGACCAATCAAAGGCTTGAGGCCTTGCTGACAGGGCTTTTGGGGTTGCGAACGTGCCTGCGGCAGACATCGATCCAACGTTATGTAGTGCTTGCCGAGGCATACTACATGATGAATTGCGGTTGTGAAAATTAGACTAATTACGTCGTTCTGCGACCCTGTGACGCATTGCGGTCACAGCGCGGAACGGGATGTTCTCAAAAAATTGGTGGATTGTTCCAGTTAAATATCAAAAGTTGTACACATATTCTTCGCTGTCCCGATGGTTGACGTAACTCTCTTGCCACAAAAGCCAGGCCGCGCCGAATCGAGCCCCTTGCCTATACTTGATTTTCCATAACAAGAATCATGACCAGAGGGCTGCGCCATGGACCACCTCGTACTCACTGTTTTCGCGCCGGACAAGCCCGGGCAGGTCGAGCGCATTGCCCAATGCATCGCCGAGCAGGGCGGCAACTGGCTGGAAAGCCGCATGTCGCGCATGGCCGGGCAATTCGCCGGGATCTTGCGGGTGGGGGTTCCGGCCGAAGGCTACGACGCGCTGGTGGATGCGCTTCAGGGATTGGCTGCTCAGGGCATCCGCGTACTGATCGCCGAAAGCAGCATCGAACAATCCTGTACCTGGAAGCCGATCGCCATGGAATTGGTGGGCAACGATCGGCCTGGGATCGTACGTGATATCACCCGCTTGCTGAGTGAGCAGGGGGTCAACCTGGAACGCTTGGTGACGGAAGTGCGGCCGGCGCCGATGAGCAGCGAGCCGCTGTTTCACGCCGAAGCGATTCTCGCGGTGCCGCTGACGCTGTCATTGGATGTCCTGCAATCGCGCCTGGAAACACTGGCCGACGACCTGATGGTGGAATTGGTCCTGCGTAGCGAAGCCTGATGCGGTTATCCAAGTTAAACGTGCACCTGCCTGTGGATAACCTGTAGAGACAGCCTGCCAGGCCACGTGCGCTGCGGCTTGGCCAGGGTTGATCAAAAAAGCGCCAACATTCAGTGACTTGCGCACAAACGCCGGGGATCACGCTGTGGATAACCTTGGGAAGGAACGATGCAGGCCACGATATTCGAGGCCTGCAGAGGTTTGTGCATTTTTTGATCAGCTGCGGCGACGCAGACTTATCCACGCATCGATGCTGTAGACCGCCAGGCCCGCCCAAATGAAGATGAACGCCAGCAGGGTGCTGGAGGACAAGTGTTCGTCGAACAGCAGCACGGCTTGCAGCAGAACCAGGGTCGGCGCCAGGTACTGCAGGAAACCCAGGGTGGTGTAGGGCAGATGCCGCGCGGCGGCGTTGAAACACACGAGCGGTACCAGGGTGACCGGCCCGGCTGCCACCAGCCACCAGGCTTCGGAGGTGGTCCAGAATTCGGCTTGAGCGCTGTGGGCGGTTGGGTTGAACAGCAGCCACGCCAGGGCGATCGGCACCAGCATCCAGGTTTCCACCACCAGCCCCGGCAGGGCCTTGACCGGTGCCTGCTTGCGGATCAGCCCGTAGAAACCGAAGGTCAGCGCCAGCACCAACGACACCCACGGCAGGCTGCCGACCTGCCACACCTGTTGCGCCACGCCGATGGCCGCCAGCGCCACGGCAACCCACTGCATGCGTCGCAGTCGTTCGCCAAGAATCAGCATGCCCAGCAGCACGTTCACCAGCGGATTGATGTAGTACCCCAGGCTGGCCTCGAGCATGCGTCCGTTGTTCACCGACCACACATAGGTCAGCCAGTTGGCGGCGATCAGCGTGCCGCTCAAGGCCAGGATCGCCAGCCGTCGCGGGTTCTCCCGCAATTCACGCCACCAGCCCGGGTGCTTCCACACCAGCAGCAGCAAACCACCGAACAGCGCCGACCACAGGACGCGGTGGATGATGATCTCCACGGCGGGCACGTTGGCGATGGCTTTGAAGTAGAGCGGGAACAGGCCCCAGATGATGTAGGCGCTCAGGCCCAGGATGTACCCGCGACGCGGGTTGGCGGCTTGCATGCAGAATCCTTGCTTAGGCAGCTAACAAAGAGGGGATTGTAAGGGCATTTCCCTTGATGTGCTGGTCCCTGTAGGAGCGAGCTTGCTCGCGATGGTCGTCAACGATAACGCGGGACATTTGATACCCCGCGGTGTTCTCGGGTTTTTCGCGAGCGAGCTCGCTCCTACAAGGGGCGGTGGTGTTCAGAAAAGTTTGAGCGGTTCTTCGTTGAGCGCCGACAGTTGCTCACGCAACGCCAGCACCTGGTCGCCCCAATAGCGCTCGGTGCCGAACCACGGGAAGCTGCGGGGGAAGGCCGGGTCGTCCCAGCGACGGGCGAGCCAGGCGCTGTAGTGCATCAGGCGCAGGGCGCGCAGCGGTTCGATCAGCGCCAGCTCCCGCGGGTCGAAGTCGTGGAATTCGTTGTAGCCGTCCATCAATTCGGACAATTGCCCCAGGCAATCCTGGCGGTCACCGGCCAGCATCATCCAGATGTCCTGCACGGCCGGGCCCATGCGGCAGTCGTCGAGGTCGACGATGTGGAACATCTCGTCGCGGCACATCATGTTGCCGGGGTGGCAATCGCCGTGCATGCGGATGTTCTGGTGGGGCGTGTTGCTGTAGGCATCTTCCACACGCTTGAGCAGATCACGGGCCACGGACTCGTAGGCCGGCAGCAGGCTGCGCGGGATGAAATTGCCTTCGAGCAAGGTGGCCAGGGAATCGTGGCCGAAGTTTTTCACCGCCAGGGCCTCGCGGTGTTCGAACGGTTTGGTCGCGCCGACGGCATGCAGGCGGCCCAGCAGTTGGCCGAGGCGATACAGCTGATCGAGGTTGCCCGGCTCCGGCGCACGCCCGCCGCGACGAGGGAACAGGGTGAAGCGGAAACCGTGGTGTTCGTGCAGGGTTTCGCCGTTGTGGATCAGCGGCGCCACCACCGGCACCTCGACGTCGGCCAGTTCGAAGGTGAACTGGTGTTCCTCCAGGATCGCTTCGTTGGTCCAGCGCTGCGGGCGGTAGAACTTGGCGATCAGCGGCTCGGCGTCTTCGATGCCGACTTGATAGACACGGTTTTCATAGCTGTTGAGCGCCAGGATGCGGGCGTCGCTCAAAAAACCGATGCTTTCGACGGCATCGAGCACGAGGTCTGGGGTGAGGGTTTCAAACGGGTGGGCCATGCTGACTCCTGCGCGCAGCAGGCTGCTGCGTCCGGCCAGGCATGGTAGCGCAGACGGCCGAAGATAGGTGGTGGCTGTGCTGACGCCTTCGCGAGCAAGCCCGCTCCCACAGTGGTTTGCGCTGTTCACAAAACCTGTGGGAGCGGGCTTGCTCGCGAAGAGGGCCTGTCAGGCGCCGATGATGCCGCCGTCTGCGCGGCTGATGGCAATCACCGATGACCGCGGCTTGCCGTTGGGCAAGTGCTCGGGGAAGGTAGAACCACCTGATTCGCCTGGGTGTTGAATGCCGATGAACATCGTCTTGTGGTCCGGCGCGAAGCTGATGCCGGTCACTTCGCAGCCGATCGGCCCGACCATGAAGCGGCGAATTTCACCGCTGACCGGGTCGGCGCAGAGCATCTGGTTGTTGCCCATGCCAGCGAAATCCCCGGCATTGCTGACATCGCCGTCGGTTTGAATCCACAACCGCCCGGCATCGTCGAAGGCCAGGCCATCGGGGCAGTTGAACATGTTCTGCGGCGTGATGTTCGACGAGCCGCCCTTGGGCGTGCCGCCATGCACCTGCGGGTTGCCGGCGACCACGAACAGGTCCCAGGCGAAGGTGTGGGCGGCGTGATCGTCGCGGTCGGTGCGCCAGCGCAGGATCTGTCCGTAGACGTTTTTCTCCCGCGGGTTGGGCCCGCCTACCGGTTGCCCCTCTTCGCCGCGCTTGGCGTTGTTGGTCAGGGTGCAGTAGACCTGGCCGTCCTTGGGGCTGACCACGATCCATTCCGGGCGATCCATGCGCGTGGCCTTGACCACGCTGGCCGCCAGGCGCGCGTTGATCAGCACTTGGGCCTGATCGGCAAAGCCGCTACTGGCATCGATGCCGTTCTTGCCGTGGGTCAGCTCGATCCACTCGCCTTGGCCCTTGGGGTGATCGGGGTTGCTGTCGCCGGCGTCGAAACGCGCCACGTACAGGGTGCCGTGGTCCAGCAGGTCGCGGTTGGCCTTGGGGTTTTTGTGATCGATTTTGTCGCGGCTGACGAACTTGTAGATGAACTCGCCGCGCTCATCGTCGCCCATGTACACCACGGCATGACCGTCAGCGGTTTCGGCCAGGGCGGCGTTTTCATGCTTGAAGCGACCCAGTGCGGTGCGCTTGACCGGGGTCGAATGCGGATCGAACGGATCGATTTCCACCACCCAGCCGTGACGGTTGAGCTCGTTGGGATTCTTCGACAGGTCGAAGCGCGCATCGTGTTGATGCCAGTTGATCTCTTTGCTGGCCGCTGCCACGCCGTAGCGTTTCTGCGCGGCGTCGAACTTCTGCTCGGCGTCGGTGCTGCCGAAGCAGTCGGTGAAGTTCTCTTCGCACGTCAGATAAGTGCCCCACGGGGTCTTGCCGTTGGCGCAGTTCTGGAAGGTGCCCAGCACGGTTTTGCCGTGTGGGTCGGCGCTGGTCTTGAGCAGGTCGTGACCGGCGGCCGGTCCGCTGAAGGCGATCGGCGAGTTGCCGTGGATGCGTCGGTTGTAGCGCGAGCCCTGGACGAATTGCCATTGCCCGTTGTGGCGCTGCACTTCGATCACCGTCACGCCTTCGGCGGCCAGTGCCTTGCGCACGTCTTCGGCCGATTGCGGCATGCCGCCGTGGGGGTAGAGGTAGCGGTAGTTGGTGTATTCGTTGTTGACCGCCATCAGCGCGCGGTTGTGGTCGCCGGGGAAGGCGAACAGGCTCATGCCGTCGTTGTGGTCGCCGAACTGGACTTCCTGATGGGCCGCACTGCCGTTGCCGCTGGGGTCGAAGGCCGGTCCATCCCTGTGCAGGGGCTGGCCCCAACTGATCAGCACCGTGGATTGATAGCCGGGCGGCAGGCTGATGCTGTCGGCGGTAGCGGTGGCGATGCTGTCGAAGCCCAGCAACTGGCTGGTGCCAGCACTGACGCTGGCGGCAAGCACGCTGCGGCTCAACAGGCTGCCGCCCAGGAACATCGCGGCGCCGCACAGGGCGCCCGCGCTGATGAATCCACGGCGGCTGAGGCCGACCATCTGTTCGAGATCGGTGGGTTGGTGTTCTTCCAATAGGCTCACATCAGGCTTCCTGCAGGTTTTTGCAGTCACCTTAATCATGGCCGATGAAGGTTTTGTTGCAGTGTATTTACAGCGGTGTGCCCAGCAGGACCCGGGAGGGTGGAAACTCGACGCGCACCGGTTTGCCATGGGTCAGCCCAAGATCCTGCAGGTGCCCTGGCTCGGCCAGGGCGCAGAGAGTCAGGCCGTTGGGCAGGGTGATGCGCACTTCGCTGGGACCGTCATCGGCGTTGAGAATCGTGTCGATGGTGCCCGTCAGGCAATTATTTTCGGGCGTTTGAGCAGCGTCGACTGCCATCACATCGAGCCAGCCAGCCTTGATCAAGGCGACGACGTCGGTGCCGATTTGCAGCTCCAGACGTTCGGTGCTGTCGTGGGTGATTTGTGCATCGACCTTCAGGCCTTCGGCGAGCTGGAGGCGAACCAGGTCATTGCGCCCCTGGGCCTCGATCGCCACGACCTGGCCATGCAGCTGATTACGGGCGCTGGTGCGCAGCATCAGGCGCCCGAGCAGGTCGAGGTCGCTGGCGTCTTCAGCCGCTTCCAGCACTTGGGCTTGCAGCGCCTGCAGTTTTTGATACAGACGCAACACCCGCTCGCCTTCGCTGGACAACCTCGCGCCGCCACCACCCTTGCCGCCGACGCTGCGCTCCACCAGCGGTTTCTGCGCCAGGTTGTTCAGCTCATCGATGGCATCCCATGCCGCCTTGTAGCTCAGCCCCGCGCTTTTCGCCGCGCGGGTGATCGAGCCTTGTTCGGCGATGTGCTGCAACAGCGCGATGCGCTGGGGACGGCGGACGATGTGCTGTGACAACAGAGTGGGCAGGGACATGGCGAGGCGCTTTGGGTGGTGGCGGTGGTGATGACGTTGGCGGGTGCAAGGCGGGTAGTCAAGCCGCAATCCCCTGTGGAAGCGGGCTTGCTCGCGAAGGCGGTGTATCAGTCGC
>NZ_LYVP01000041.1 GCF_001984065.1 Pseudomonas sp. KK4 | reverse complement strand
GTGTCGAAGGCGGTGAAGGACGTGCCGCCGGTGAGGGCCGGGCAATTGAACAGCAGGCTGCAGTAGCCGCATTTTTCCCACAGCGCGTGATGCTCCGCTGGCGGCGGGCAGTGTTCGGCGGTCGCTTGGGCATCGTGCTCGGCGTGGTCCATGGTCGGCATGTCCATGTCCATCGACATGCTCATGCTCATGTCCATCGACATGGCTGCGCGCGAATTCATCGGCATCGACTGGGACACCAGTGGGCCGATGAAGATCATCAACATGGCGAACAGGCTGATCCAGCTGCCGCGTGTCAGGCTCGATGGCCGACGGCGGGGGCTGGATGACCTGGCGCTAAGCGGGCGCATGGGCGTTTCGGCTCAGTCGGTTACTGGGCGTGGACGTGCTTTTGCCCGTCTTGCGGCGCCTGCTTCTGCACCGCCACTTCGACCGTCACGTCACCGGCCTTTTCGAAGTGCAAGGTCATGGGGAAGCGCTTGCCGTCGCTGAGCAGGCTGCGATCCTTCAGGTTCAACAGCATCACGTGGTAAGCCATAGGGGCAAAGGTGACTTCGCCACCGGCGGGGATCTCCACGCTCGGTACGTGCTGCATTTTCATCACGTCATTGGTCATCACATGCTCATGCAGTTGCGCCTCGCCGGAAATCGGCGAGTCGACGCTGAGCAGGCGATCGGCGGTTTTGCCTTCGTTATGAATCACGAAATAGGCCGCCACGTTCGGCGCGTTGGGCGGCAGTTCCTGCGACCATGGGTGAGCGATTTCCAGCTCGCCGAGCTTGTACTCGTGGGCATTGGCAAAGCAGGCAGGCAGCAGCAACGCGGCCACGACGATGAGTTTGTTCAACATGACGGTTCTCCAGAACGATTCAATACGCAGATCAATTGCGAGAGGGAATCACACCAGAGGGGACGCGCGGGGGTTCAGGCTCGGCCATTGCTGGCGCGGTGTCGGGGTATTGAGCGAGGCGGGCGGCAGGCTTCGATTGCTTTCGAACTGCGCGAAATACAACTGCGGAACATGACTCGGCAATGCCACCAGTGGCGCTGAACCGGAACAGCACCAGCAATGCTGCATGTTGGAATGATCGTCGCCTTTCGGTGCTTTCTGCTCCAGGTCGCCGATGGAAATCGCCACCATTTTGGTGCCGCTGGACGTACAGAAACTGCCCCACAACAACTGCTCGGCCGGCGATTTCGCCGACTGCGCCATCGCACCACCCATTGGCATGGCGAGCAGGTTGAATAGCACTGCGAAGCAGGCTATCCAGGCTATTGCGAGCCGTTGACGGGACATGGGGCAGTTCCGGTTGAGTGGGTGATCAAGCGCGGCTATTTAGCCTGATCAATGCCGATAAGTAAAAAAGCGGCGTGCGGTGTGGTGTCGCAGCGCGGGGCTTTCATGGGTTTGATGATAGACGGGAATTGCACAGTGCCAGTAGCGTGTGAGCTTTGTTCAGAATTTCAGTGCCTGTAATTAAAAATGCCACGTGCAGCTTGGTGTCGCAGTGCAAGCGTTAAAAGGCGCAGCATCCTGTCGGCCACTTCTGTTTCGCCGTTGTGAAAAAGTGCGGCTATTTCGATTCGCAATGCCATAGCAAATTCCGGATCACTTTGAATACGTTCACATATGGTGTGTTTGACGTCTTTCAGCGCGAGAGGCAAGCAGTGTCCGTCCCCCGAATACTTCCCCTTGCAGGCCTCGAGAGGGTGCTTCATACCGGAAGGCATGTTTAGAAACTCAGCAATATCAAAACGAGTGAATTTGTCAGACATTTGGGCCCCGAGCGCAAATTTGATGTTGCTCGGAACGTAAGGGCGAAGATGAGCGCCCACTAGTCAGCCGTTTTGGAAGAAGTCGTGTGTGAGATCCTACAGTGACGTAGGAGGTTGCGCTTTTTTGTAGCGGCCCGAATCGAACCACGCTTCGCCAGCTGCTACAGGTTATCTGTCGGTATGGGCTGCCAGCGCTGCCAGTAGATCGTTCATCGACTCAAACTCCCGCTCAACCGCCGGCAACGCCGGCCGCTTCAACACCAGCACCGGTACTCCGCGTTCGCGGGCGACTTCCAGTTTTGGCTCGGTAGCGGTGCTGCCGCTGTTCTTGCTGATCAGCACGTCGATTTGCCGACGCTCGAACAATGCGCGTTCGTCGTCGATCAGGAAGGGCCCGCGTGCGCCGATCACTTCGCAGCGTTCGTTGCCCGGGTATACGTCCAGGGCGCGCAGGGTCCAGAACTGGTCGGCGGGGATTTCGTCCAGGTGCTGCAAGGGCTCGCGGCCCAGGGTGAACAGCGGTCGGTGAAAGGGTTTGAGGGCCTGGATCAGCTCGGACCAGTCGCTGACCTCGCGCCAATCGTCGCCGGGCTGTGGCTGCCATGCGGGGCGTCGCAGGGCCCAGCAGGTGATGCCGCTCAGCTGTGCGGCACGTGCGGCGTTGTGGCTGATGGCGGCGGCGTAGGGGTGGGTGGCATCGAGCAGCAGGTCGATGCGTTGGTCCTGGACGAATTGCGCCAGGCCTTCGGCGCCGCCGTAGCCGCCGACCCGCACCTGGCAGGTCAGGTCGGTGGGCACCCGGCCGATGCCGGCCAGGCTGTAGATGTGTTCGGGGCCGAGGGTGCGGGCGATGGCCAGGGCTTCGGTCACACCGCCCAACAACAGAATGCGTTTCATTGAAGAGCTCCGTACGGTCGGCCGTTACGCATCGAGTGGCTTGGTCAAATCCAGCACGGTGATCGGCAGGGCCTGGCGCCAGGTGTCGAAGTCACCCAGCGGTTGCGCCTGGGCGATATGAATACGCGTCAGTTCGCCGCCGTGCTGTTCGCGCCAGACCATCAGGGCCATTTCGCTTTGCAGCGTGACCGCGTTGGCGATCAGCCGGCCACCCGGTTTCAGGGCGGCCCAGCAGGTGTCCAGCACGCCTTCGCGGGTGACGCCGCCGCCGATGAAAATGGCGTCCGGAGGTTCGAGCCCGTCCAGGGCTAGCGGTGCTCGGCCGCGAATCAATTGCAGGCCGGGTACGCCGAGGGCATCGCGGTTGTGTTCGATCAGTTGTTGGCGCCCTTCATCAGACTCGATGGCCAGCGCCCGGCAACTGGGGTGGGCGCGCATCCATTCGATGCCGATCGAGCCGCTGCCGGCACCGACGTCCCACAGCAGTTCGCCGGGCGTCGGGGCCAGGCGGGCGAGGGTGATGGCGCGGACATCGCGCTTGGTCAGTTGACCGTCATGCTTGAAGGCGGTGTCCGGCAGCCCGGCCAGACGCGACAGGCGAGGTGCATTCGGTTCGGCGATGCACTCGATGGCGATCAGGTTCAGGTCGGCAATCGCCCCTTCGGCCCATTCGCTGGCGATGCCGTCGATCCGCCGCTCGGCTGCACCGCCCAGGTGTTCGAGTACGGTGAGGCGGCTGGGGCCGAAGCCTCGTTCGCGCAACAGGGCTGCGATGGCGGCGGGGCTGCGGCCGTCATTGCTCAACACCAGCAAACGCTGGCCGCTGGACAACTGGGCATTGAGCGCGGCGACGGGGCGGGCCACCACCGACAGGGTGACCACGTCCTGCAACGGCCACCCCATGCGGGCGGCGGCCAGTGAGCAGGAGGACGGCGCCGGCAGGATCAGCATGTCATCGCTGGACAGCTGCCGGGCCAGGCTGGCGCCCACCCCGAAAAACATCGGGTCGCCGCTGGCCAGTACGCACACGGATTGACCACGACTGGCCAGCACCGGATCAAGGGAAAAAGGGCTGGGCCACAACTGCCGCTCACCGCGGATGCAGACTGGCAAAAGGTCAAGCTGGCGTTGCGCGCCAATGATCCGCGAGGCCTTGAGCAGCGCGTGTCGCGCATTTCTGCCGAGGCCCTTGAAGCCATCTTCGCCAATGCCTACCACTGTCAGCCAGGGGGTCATGCTGTTCCTCTTCTCTCAATCCAGGCCCGATCATCACCGCGCCGGCGTTTGCCCGGCGGGTGGGTGCGCATCATAGCCTGTTCATCGGGGCCGGACTTTCCTCAAGTCGAATCGCTTCATCACCAGGTCATGGCACTTGTTCTCGAGGAGCGCTCTTTTGCGTTCGAGTATGCGTTTGTCCAGTTTGAGGTAGACGCGCTGCTGAATGATCTTCGCGGACTGGTCCTGCCAACTCCAGAAGAGAAAACTGTTTTTCCGGGCCTGCACCGCCAGTTCAAGGTTGAACACCGCTATTTCGAGAAAACCTTTCGAATCGTACCGTGCCGGTATGACCTGAAAGCGTTCGCCCATCAGGCTCTCTTCATCCAGTGAGCACAGCGCCGGTTGGTCGGGTTTCAGTGCGTCGAGGGTGTCGATCATGGCGTTGGCCTGGCGGCTGTCCTGCATGCCATGGGCACTCTTGATCAGGAACTGCGCGACGCTGCTCGACAGGTCATGGCGAGTGCGGGTCAGGATGGCGTCCTGAAAGACCACCCAACCGAAAAAACTCAGCGTCGAGACGTATTCGTTCAACCATTTTGCGGAGTCGGCGAAACGGCTGGCGAGCATATCGGCGGATGTTGTGGCGATTTGTGTGCAGTGAATGAAGTCGTTGTAATCCTGTGGCGAGAGTTCGCCTATGCAGGAAACAAGATTGGGTCCGGTCAAGAGTCCATTGGGTGTGTGGCTGTCCATGCGTTGCTTCCGAATCAGTGAGTGGGTTTGCCGGCAAAAAACTACAGGCTGCGATTCGGCGTTTAAATGCGAATGGCCAGGCGAATTGATTCCGGCTGTGAGTGGTCTTTTCGTCGCCCCGCGCCCCGGGCTTTTCATCCCGCCGGGCAAAGCAGGCATAATGCTGCCCTTCATTACGTAGCGGTCGACCTGTGAGCTCTCGCCAGACATCCAACCCTTTGCGTCCTACGGGCTGTCCCGGGCTGCTGCGTATCGTCCGGGCGCTGGACGGGGGTATTTGCCGGGTCAAGCTCAGCGGAGGTGCGATCAGCGCCCCCCAGGCCATCGCGGTAGCCGATGCCGCCGAGCGCTACGCCGGTGGTGTGATCGAGGCGACCAACCGCGCCAACTTGCAGATTCGCGGCATTGGCGACCAGCAGACAGCCTTGATCGACAGCCTGCTGGCCGCCGGCCTGGGGCCACGCCATGCGGCCGGTGACGACGTGCGCAATCTGATGCTCAGCCCCGCCGCCGGCATCGACCGGCACAGGCTGCTGGATACCCGACCACTGGCAGAACGGATTCTCGCCACGCTGCAAGGCGACGAACGCTTTCACGACCTCAGCGCCAAGTTCGCCGTGCAGCTTGACGGTGGCGAGGCCCTGGCCATGCTCGAACATCCCCATGACCTGTGGCTCTCGGCCTTTGAGCGAGAGGGCCAGCAGCGGCTGGCATTCGGTCTGGCCGGTTGCCCGACCGACAGTCCCGCAGGGTCTGTGGCGCTCGATGACGGTCATGGCCTGGTGGTGGCGGTGCTCGATCTGTTCCTGGAACTGGCGCGCCCCGAGCAAACGCGGATGCGTCATTTGCTGGCCGAGCACACACTCGAAACGGTGCTCGCGCAATTGGCCGGGCGTGTCGCCATGGAGCACGTCAGCGAATGGCAGCGCACGCCGGACCACAATGCTTTGCACATCGGCGCTCACCCCCAGGCCGAGGCGCGCATGGCCTACGTCGGCGCGGTGCCGTCGTTGGGACGTCTGGACTCGGCAACCCTGCGGGGCGCTGCCCGACTGGCGCTGGATTTCGGTGACGGCAGCTTGCGCTTCACACCGTGGCAGAGCCTGCTGCTGCCCAATGTCCGTGACGAACACTGCGCCGAAGTCATCCGGCGTCTGGAGCAACTGGGCTTGCTGTGCCACGCCGATCAGGCCCTGGCAAGGATGATCGCCTGCAGCGGTTCCAGCGGCTGTGGCAAAAGCCTGGCCGACACCAAAGGCGACGCCGTGCAATTGGCCGCGTTGCTGCAGCGTCACGGGCATGCATTGAGCGTCCACTTGAGCGGCTGTCCGCGTTCCTGTGCCGCCGCGCACGTCGCACCGGCGACCCTGCTGGCCGTCGCCCCCGGTCACTACGATCTATATTTTCGCGATGCAGCCCAGGCCGGTTTCGGCACGCTGCACGCACGCAACCTTACTATTGAAGCGGTCGCGGCCTTGCTCGACGCCCGCTCACGGAGCCCCTTTGATGCTTGATTACATCCGCGACGGTCAGGAGATCTATCGCAACTCCTTCGCGATCATCCGCGCCGAGGCCAACCTGGCGCGAATCCCGGCCGATCTGGAAAAACTCGCGGTGCGGGTGATCCACGCCTGCGGCATGGTCGAGGCCATTGACGGCTTGCAGTTTTCCGAAGGCGCGGGCAAGGCCGGGCGCGATGCACTGGCGGCCGGTGCGCCGATTCTTTGCGACGCGCGGATGGTCTCCGAGGGCGTGACCCGCGCGCGCTTGCCGGCGAACAACCCGGTGATCTGCACCCTGCGCGATGACAGCGTCCCCGAGCTTGCCCGCGAGCTGGGCAACACACGCTCCGCCGCTGCGCTGGAACTGTGGCGTCCGCATCTTGAAGGCAGTGTGGTGGTGATCGGCAATGCGCCGACCGCACTGTTTTATCTGCTGGAAATGCTCGATGCCGGCGCCCCGAAACCGGCGCTGATCCTTGGCTTCCCGGTGGGTTTCGTCGGCGCTGCCGAATCCAAGGCGATGCTCGCCGCGGACAGCCGTGGCGTGCCTTTCGTCATCATGCAGGGTCGCCTGGGCGGTAGCGCCATGGCCGCCGCCGCCGTCAATGCCCTCGCCACGGAGATCGAATGATGCAGCAACCTGGACGTTTGATCGGCCTTGGCGTGGGCCCTGGTGATCCGGAGCTGATTACGGTCAAAGCCTTGCGCCTGTTGCGCGAATCGCCGGTGGTGGCGTACTTCGTCGCCAAGGGTAAAAAAGGCAATGCCTTCGGCATCATCGAGGCGCATCTGCAGAAAGCCCAGAACCTGCTGCCGCTGGTGTACCCGGTGACCACCGAAGCCTTGCCGGCACCGCTTTCGTACGAGCAGGTGATCAGTGATTTTTACGATGGCGCTGCCGAGGATCTGGCGGCGCATCTCGATGCCGGCCGCGACGTCGCGGTGATCTGCGAGGGTGATCCGTTCTTCTACGGCTCCTACATGTACCTGCACGACCGCCTCGCCGAGCGCTATCATGCCGAAGTGGTGCCGGGCGTGTGCTCGATGCTCGGTGGCGCGTCGGTGCTCGGAGCACCGCTGGTGTATCGCAACCAGAGCCTGTCGGTATTGTCCGGCGTGCTGCCCCATGACGAACTCAAGCGTCGCTTGGCCGATGCCGACGCCGCGGTGATCATGAAACTGGGCCGCAACTTTCCCAAGGTTCGCCAGGTGCTGGAAGAGC
Organism: Pseudomonas sp. KK4; assembly: GCF_001984065.1. GTDB lineage: Bacteria > Pseudomonadota > Gammaproteobacteria > Pseudomonadales > Pseudomonadaceae > Aquipseudomonas. The sequence goes on along the minus strand of NZ_LYVP01000041.1, from coordinate 38,398 downwards.
TCGGCTTGGCTGAGCGTGCGCTGTACGTCGAGCGCGCGACCATGGCCAACCAGAAAATCGTGCCACTGGATCAGGTCGAGCCGATGTCTTCGCCGTATTTCTCGTTGATCATCGTTCCCGGTGAAAGGTGGCAAGGCTGATGACCCGTCCCGTTCCGGCGATTGTCATTCTCGGCAATGGCAGCCTCGCCACCGCACGCAAGATCGCGCAGCTCTACCCCGGCGCCCTGGTCCATGGCCTGGCCGGACGGGTGGAGGGCGCGGACCGTGTCTACCACGAGTTCGGCGCGACCCTGCGTGAGTTTTATCAGCAGGGCACGCCCATCATTGCCCTGTGCGCGGCGGGGATCGTCATCCGCACCCTGGCGCCATTGCTGCTGGAAAAAGGCGCCGAGCCGCCGGTGCTTGCCGTGGCCGAAGACGGCAGTGCGGTGGTGCCGTTGCTCGGTGGTCTGGGCGGCGTGAACCTGATGGCCCGGGAAATCGCCGCTGGCCTGAACGTGGCCCCCGCCATTACCACCAGCGGCGAATTGCGTTTCGGCACTTGCCTGCTCAATCCACCCAGCGGCTATGCCCTGGGTGATCTGGAGCTGGGCAAGCGTTTTGTCTCCGATCTGCTGGCGGGTGAAACGGTGCGCATCGAAGGTTCGGCCCCCTGGCTGGCGCAGGCGCAGTTGCCCGAAGATACCCAGGCACGCCTGGCGGTGCATGTCGGCCCGGGCGAGCGTGTGCCGTCGGCTCATGAACTGCTGATCTATCCGCGCAGCGTGTTGGTGGCGGTCAGTGGCGCGATTGCGGATCTGCCCCGGGCGATTCGCCAGGCGCTGCGCGACGCGGGCATCGCTGTGCAATCGCTGGCCTGTCTGCTGGCGGCCGATACCGAGATGGCCAGTCCATCTTTACGCGAAGCTGCGCTCGAGTTGGGCGTGCCATTGCGCTTCGCCAAGGCTGGAGCGTCTGCGCAGGAGTTGGCCCGCGACGCCATCGCGCAACCCGTTTGCGTTCGTGGCGACAGCAGCATTGCTGTGGCAGTCGCCGAGCAGCCGCTGGACCTGTCGCAGATCGGCCGTTCTCGCGGGCGCTTGGCGGTGGTGGGGTTGGGCCCGGGCGCTGCCGAGCTCATGGTGCCGGCGGTGAAGGCCGAACTGGCGCGTGCCAACGATGTGCTGGGCTATGAAACCTACGTGCGCATGGCCGGCCCTTTCCGTGACGATCAGGTGCTCCATTGCACCGATAACCGTGAAGAAATGCAGCGGGCACGCCATGCTTTCGAACTGGCGGCTCAAGGGCGCTCGGTGGTGGTGGTGTCCTCCGGGGATCCGGGGGTGTTTGCCATGGCGGCCGCCGTGCTGGAAGCGCTGCATGAGTCCAGCGATGCCGCGTGGCACAGCGTCGATCTGCAGATGCTGCCCGGTGTTTCTGCCTCGCTGGCGACGGCTGCACAGGCCGGCGCACCCTTGGGGCATGACTTCTGCGTGCTGTCGCTGTCGGACAACCTCAAGCCGTGGTCGATCATCGAGCAGCGCCTGGACCTGGCCGCTCAAGCGGATCTTGCGCTGGCGTTCTACAACCCGATTTCCCGTTCGCGTCCGTGGCAGCTTGGGCAGGCGCTGGAGATCGTGGCCCGTCACCGTGAACCCGGGACGCCTGTGGTGCTGGGCCGCGACATCGGGCGTCCGGGGCAGACCCTGCGCGTGACCACGTTGGGTGAGTTGAGCGTCGACCAGGTGGACATGCGCACCATGGTGCTCATCGGTTCGTCGACGACGCGGGTGATCCCTCGTGCCGAGGGCAGTCCGTGGGTTTATACGCCGCGAAGTTATGGCGACAAGCTCACGCCTATCCCGTAATCAATATATAAAGCTCAAAATAAAACCAGATCTCCCAACTATTGGGTGATCTGGTTTTTTTATTGCGCGTGTACATATGTTGTATTCGCTTGCCGTTGTTGGCGCTGAACAAGTTGGGTTAGGTTTGTGGTGTTCCAGGAAGGAGCGTTGGTTAATTGATATAAGGATATTAAGTATGAAAGTTTTTGAAAGTTCGATCAGTGTTTCGAAAAGCCTTGAAGTTGTCCGCTCGCGGGTGCAGAAACGCAAGGCGACAGTATCTTCGAGCCCACGAGTGAGATCATTGGTGTCAACGGTGGCGACCAGCCTTACCAAGGAGCTGGACGCGCTGGTGCTGGGCAACACCCTGATTGGCTACGGTGACAGGATCAGCCTGGAGAACATGGCGATCATCGAGAATCTGATCACCATGTCGAAGATGGAGGCCAACTATGAAGTGCCCGGCCATTGCGATCCGAAGGCCTGGTATCACGAATTTACCAAATGCATGGAAGATCTCGGTTGTTTTGTGGCCGATAAAGGGTATTCCAAGTACAGCGCGACTGCACTTGAAGTCAAAATGGATAATGTCATGGTTGATATTGTTCAAGCCGCCGTCGAAGCGGCAAAGACTGCCATTCCCGGTGCGGCGGTATTAAGCGCGGTCACCCACTCGACATTGGATGCGCTGAAAAAAGAACCTGAAGCAATCAACGTGTTGAATCTTGAATCAAAGAGCGCGGAGGGTGTGCGTTTGTCGACGGTTCCCTGTGAGCAGTTGCCCAACGGCATTATCCTGATTGCTATCGCAGCCATCGACCATCAAGGTGGGAGCAATGACGGTGGCGTTCTGTTCGTGGACTGGAAGACCTCCTCGCTGGAGGTTTTTCACGGCAAGTCGTTCATCACCTTCAATCCTGCCCGATACCGGGAAATCAAGCAGGATGTCGAAGAGTACCTGGGCGTGCATCGCAAGGAGGTGCTGGTCAAGCGCTTCAGTCGGCGCAAATGATGGCCGCTAGGGAACCAGGTAACCCCTGACTCCGGTAAAAATGATCTGCGCCGCCAGCGCACACACGAACAACCCCATCAGCCGGCTGACAATCTGCAAGCCCTGGTCGCCCAGAATGCGCTCGATGCGGTTGGACAGGTACAGCACCACGCCGACCGTGAAGCTGGCCAGGGCGATACTGACAATGGCCATGAGCTTGTCGTCCCAATGGGGTTGGCTCACGCCCATGACCAGCAAGGCACCGATGGTGCCGGGGCCGACCGTCAACGGGATGGTGAGCGGGACAATGGTCACGTCTTGCTGCACGTTGTCGGTCTGCACCGCCGACTTGCCCTGGGCCATGCCCAGCGCCGAGATGAACAGCACGCTGCCGGCGCCGATACGGAAGGCGTCCACGGTGATGCCGAAGACGCTGAAGATCACCCGGCCAAACAGATACAACAGGACACTGGAGACCAGTGTGGCGATTGCCACTTTCCAGGCCAGGCGACGTTGTTCCTTGCGCGAGTAGCCGCGGGTCAGGCTGATGAAGCAGGACAACACGAAGAACGGGCTGTAGAGCACCAGCATCTTCAGGTAAACACTGAACAACACGTGCAGCATGGTGCAGGCTCACTGGCGAGGGAAGTCGTGGGGGAGTCTATCAGGCGTCGCGGGGTCTGTCGGCTCAGGACGTGGACGTAGCCGCGCGGGCTTGCAGATCGCGCTGGGCAACCCAGTGTTCGATCAATTCGCGCAATTGCGAAAGCTCGACCGGTTTGGCCATGTGCCCGTCCATGCCGGCCTGACGCGCCCGTTCCTTATGCTCGGCGAGGATGTGCGCGGTCAATGCGACCACCGGGGTCCGGGTCCGCTGGTTGCCCACTTCCCAGGCACGCAATTGCTGTGTCGCCGAGAAGCCGTCGAGGATCGGCATTTCGCAATCCATGAGCACCAGGTCATACCGTTGGGCCTTCATGGCCTGCAGGGCTTCTTCGCCATTGCTGGCGGTGTCGGGCTGCAGGTTGAGCTTGCCCAGCATGCCGCGGATCACCTTGGTGGAGATGCTGTTGTCTTCAGCCACCAGAATGCGGAAATCGCTGGGTACCTTGACCGGCGGCATCGGGCCGGCCGGCGCTTGTTGCATCACGGCGTGGCCTTTGTTGCGCTGGTTCAACTCATCGGCCAGGGTGGTCTTGAGGGTGTAGCCGGCCACCGGTTTGGCAAGGATGCGTTTGATGCCCGAGTTGCGCGCGATGATCTTGCTCGGCGCATTGCTGATACCGGTGAGCATGATCAGCAGGATGTCGTGGTTCAGGCTCGGGTCTTCCTTGATCTTGGCAGCCAGTTGCATGCCGGTCATGCCTGGCATGTTCTGATCCAGCAGCACCGCATCGAAATAATCGCGCAGGTGCGCCTTGGTGCGCAGCAGTGCCAACGCTTCCTTGCCGGAGGCCACGGCGCTGACGTTCAGGCCCCAGGCGCTGCATTGCTGCACCAGCACTTTGCGGCAGGTGTCGTTGTCATCCACCACCAATACCCGTGCACCTTGCAGCGGTCCGTCGAGGTCGGAAGTCGGGTGTTCCAGGCGATCGGGGTCCAGCGGCAGGGTCAGCCACAAGGTGGTGCCCTGGCTGGCGCCGCTCTTGATGCCGAACTCACCGTGCATCAGGCGAATCAGTTGTCGGGCGATGACCAGCCCCAGGTTGCCACCCACACGATTGGCCGAGAGGAAGTGCTTGCTGTGCAACTCGGCATGCATCAGGGCGTCGCGCTCTTCGGCCTCCATGGGCTCGCCGCTGTCCTGCACGGCAATGCGCAGGCGCGGTTTGGGGCTGCGCTCGTCGAGCGCGACGACGATCAGGATTTCGCCTTCGTCGGTCTTCTTCAGCGCATTCTCCACCAGGCTCAACAGGGTCTGGCGCAAGCGTGTCGGGTCACCGCTGATGACCCGCGGCACTTGTGGCTGGATGAAGCTGATCAGTTCGACGTTTTGCTGTTCGGCCTTGGCGCGGAAGATGCTCAGGCAGTCCTCGATCAGCGCGTTGAGATCGAACTGCACATCGTCGAGTTCGATCTGGCCGGATTCGAGTTTGGAAATGTCGAGGATTTCGTTGATCAGGGTGAGCAGTTCATTGCCCGCGCTGTGGATGGTCTGGACGTAATCGCGCTGCTTGACCGAGAGCGGCGTGCCCAGCAACAACTCGGTCATGCCCAGTACGCCATTCATGGGGGTGCGGATTTCGTGACTGATCTTGGCCAGGAATTCCGCCTTGGCGTTGATCTCGGCATTGCTGGCCGCCAGGTCTCGGCTGATGCTGAAGCGATCTTCGGTGATGCGGCGCTGGCGCTCGCTCAGGGCGATGCTCATCAACAGGCCGCTGATGCAGATGAACGCCAGCAGGGTGGTGATCAGACCATGGGGTTCGGTCAGGGTCAGGCCGAGCAGGGCGGGCAGGATGATCAGCGTGCCGAGGTTGAATACCACCATGGCCGCCACGAACAGCCGCGCCGGTCGGTAGCCTTTTTGCCAGTGAAAGGCGCTGACGAACAGCATGGTCAGGCCGGCCAGGGCGACCAGGCCATAGGTGAGCAGGTTAAGCGGCAGGGTGTTGACGAAAAGCAGCAGCAGGCCGCAGATCATGATCAATAGAATCTCGCCCAGCAGCAGTTTGTTCAGCGGGTGCGTGCCCAGTGGTGTGTAGAAGCGATAGGCGAACATCAGGCCGCAAGGGGCCGTGAGCAGCAGGGCGAGATAAGCGCCCGGTGTTTGCAGGGCTTGCCAGTCAGGCAGCCAGGCCCCCGCCAGATTCAGCAACAGCACCACACTGAGCATCAGCAAGGCTTCGCAGCCGGCCAGCCAAAGACTGCTGCGTGAGCGGGTATACGCGTAACGGATGAGGTTGTGCAGGATCAGCATGCCGATGCAGCCCAGCAGTAGACCATAGATCAGTGACTGACCCTGGTTGGCCGCGGCCATGATTGCAGGTTGCAGGCTGATATAGGGCCTCAACTGATGCTCGGAGACCAGTCGCAGGTAAACATCGAGGGGTTTGTCGGCTTGGGGCAACGGCAGCATGAAGTCGTTGCTGGACAGCGGCCGGGCAGCCTGGGGCTGTTTGTTGCCGGTGCTTGATTGCTCGATCAGCTTGTCGCCGTCCAGCACGTACATGTTGAGTTGCAGCAGGTCCGGGGCGAATACCCTCAGCAATTGTTCATGCTTGCCGGGCGCAAGGCGAAAGCGAAGCCAGAGCGCACCGCCAGGTTCGGCGGCGGTGATCCGTTCGAGATCGATGGGACTGAATTGGTTGGTATAGCGGGCGGAGCGGATATCGCTCAGTTGCAGGTCACCCTGTTCGTCGAGCAATACCGCCAGGCCACTGCCTTGCCCGGCCTGGGCCGGTAGCATGCAGAGCAGGGTCAGCAGGGTGGCGGTGAAGCCTATGGCAATCCTGAGCCAGCGCACGGCGAAATCCCTTCGTAGGTTAATGCCAGAATATAACTATGCGCGGCGCCGGAATAGTCAGGCAAGGGCCCTGGGCCCTTGCCCGGCTGAATGGAAGCTTTATTCCTGATTTTCGCCACGCTCGCGGGCAATGGCGCGGTAGCCAATGTCCTTGCGATAGAAACAACCTTCCCAATCGATGCTGGCGGCCAGTTTGTATGCCTGCTGTTGAGCGGCATCGACGCTGGCACCCATGGCGGTGGCGCAAAGTACCCGACCACCGGCCGTGACCACTTGACCGTCCTTCAGTGCAGTACCGGCATGGAAGACTTTGCCTTCCAGTGCCGCCGCTGCGTCCAGGCCCTTGATGGCTGCGCCCTTGGCGTAGTCACCCGGGTACCCGCCTGCGGCCAGTACGATGCCCACGCTCGGGCGTGGATCCCATTGTGCCTCGACCTTGTCCAGCGCCTGTGCCAGCGCCGCTTCGACCAGCAACACCAGGCTCGACTGCAAACGCAGCATGACCGGTTGGGTCTCAGGGTCGCCGAAACGGCAGTTGAATTCGATGACTTTTGGGTTACCGGCCTTGTCGATCATCAGGCCCGCGTACAGGAAACCAGTGTAGACGTTACCTTCCTCGGCCATGCCGCGAACTGTCGGCCAGATCACCAGGTCCATGACGCGCTGGTGCACGTCGCTGGTGACCACCGGAGCAGGGGAGTAGGCACCCATGCCGCCGGTGTTCGGGCCGGTGTCGCCGTCGCCGACGCGCTTGTGGTCCTGGCTGGTGGCCATCGGCAGGACGTTCTTGCCGTCGACCATGACGATGAAGCTGGCTTCTTCGCCGTCCAGGAACTCTTCGATCACCACCCGCGAACCGGCGTCACCGAAGGCGTTGCCGGCCAGCATGTCACGCACGGCGTCTTCGGCTTCGGCCAGGGTCATGGCGACGATCACACCTTTACCGGCGGCCAGGCCGTCGGCCTTGATCACGATCGGTGCGCCTTTTTCACGCAGGTAAGCCAAGGCCGGCTCGATCTCGGTGAAGTTCTGGTAGTCGGCGGTCGGGATCTTGTGGCGTGCCAGGAAGTCCTTGGTGAAGGCTTTCGAGCCTTCCAGCTGGGCAGCGCCAGCGGTCGGACCAAAGCAATCCAGGCCACGGGAACGGAACAGGTCGACGACGCCGGCCACCAGCGGCACTTCCGGGCCGACGATGGTCAGGGAAACGTTCTTCTCGGCAAAGTCAGCCAGTTGCTCAAGGGCCAACACGTCGATGGCGACATTTTCGCACTTGGCTTCAATGGCGGTGCCGGCGTTGCCCGGTGCGACGAAAACCTTCTGCACGCGCGGATCCTGAGCCACTTTCCAGGCCAGGGCGTGTTCACGGCCACCGCTGCCAATGATCAAAACATTCATTTCAAAAACCTCGGATGACGCTCATTCTGGAGGCAGCACTGAAGCTGCTTTTCTGTGGGAGCGGGCTTGCTCGCGAAGGCGGTGTGCCGGTCAGCTTCAATGCCACTGACAGATCGCATTCGCGAGCGAGCCCGCTCCCACATTTGAATCGGTGTATCAGTGACGGAAGTGGCGCATGCCGGTGAAGACCATGGCGATGCCAGCCTCATCAGCTGCAGCGATCACTTCGTTGTCACGCATCGAGCCGCCTGGCTGGATCACCGCGGTGATGCCGGCCTTGGCCGCGTTGTCGATGCCGTCGCGGAACGGAAAGAAAGCGTCGGATGCCATCACGGCGCCCTGGACTTGCAGGCCGGCGTGTTCAGCCTTGATCGCGGCGATGCGCGCCGAGTTCACGCGGCTCATCTGGCCGGCGCCGACACCGATGGTCTGGCGGTTCTTGGCGTAGACGATGGCGTTGGACTTGACGTATTTGGCGACTTTCCAGGCGAAGATCAGGTCGTGGATTTCCTGCTCGGTCGGTGCGCGTTTGGTCACGACTTTCAGGTCATCGGCGCCGATCATGCCGATGTCGCGGCTCTGCACCAGCAGGCCACCGTTGACGCGTTTGTAATCCCAGGCAGCAGCGCGGTCAGTCGACCATTCGCCGCAGGCCAGCAGGCGCACGTTGGCTTTGGCGGCGACGATGGCGCGGGCTTCTTCGCTGACGCTCGGGGCGATGATCACTTCGACGAACTGACGCTCGACGATGGCCTTGGCGGTTTCTGCATCCAACTCACGGTTGAAGGCGATGATGCCGCCGAATGCCGATTCGGTGTCGGTGGCGTAGGCCAGGTCGTAGGCTTTGCGGATCCCGCCTTCGGCATCCGGGCTGACGGCTACGCCGCAGGGGTTGGCGTGCTTGACGATCACGCAGGCAGGCTTGACGAAGCTCTTGACGCATTCCAGCGCGGCGTCGGTGTCGGCCACGTTGTTGTACGACAGTTCCTTGCCCTGCAGTTGGGTCGCGGTGGCGATGCCGACTTCGGCAGGCTTGGCTTCCACGTAGAACGCCGCGCTCTGGTGCGGGTTCTCGCCGTAGCGCATTTCCTGGGCCTTGATGAACTGGCTGTTGAAGGTACGCGGGAATTCGCTGCGACCTTCGGTGCTGAGGGTGTCAGCCGCCTGGTTCACGGTGCCCATGTAGTTGGCGATCATGCCGTCGTAGGCCGCGGTGTGTTCGAAGGCCTTGAGCATCAGGTCGAAACGCTGTGCGTAGGTCAGGCCGCCGGCCTTGAGGTTTTCCAGGACGTTGGCGTAGTCGCTGGCGTTAACCACGATGGCCACGTCTTTATGGTTCTTGGCTGCGGAACGGACCATGGTCGGGCCGCCGATGTCGATGTTCTCGATGGCGGTCGGCAGGTCGCAGCCTGGCTTGTTGATGGTGGCTTCGAACGGGTAGAGGTTGACCGCGACCAGATCGATCGGCTTGATGCCGTGCTCGTTCATGATGGCGTCATCGATACCGCGACGACCGAGGATCCCGCCGTGAATTTTCGGATGCAGGGTTTTCACCCGGCCGTCCATCATTTCGGCAAAACCTGTGTAATCTGCGACTTCCACTGCAGCGACGCCATTGTCGCGCAGCAGCTTGAACGTTCCGCCGGTGGAGAGGATCTCGACGCCCAGAGCTTCGAGCTCCTTGGCGAATTCGAGGATCCCGGTCTTGTCGGAAACGCTGATCAAGGCGCGGCGGATCGGCAGGCGGGTAGTCTGGTCGGTCATCTCAATTTCCATCAAAAGCAAAGGAAGTCAGCAAAAAAGGCGACCGGTTTTACGCGGGCGCCTTTCTGGTTTGATTGAATGCTTACAGCAAATCGTACTGCTTGAGTTTCTTGCGCAGCGTGCCGCGGTTGAGTCCGAGCATCTCGCTGGCCTTGGTCTGGTTGCCCTTGACGTAGTTCATCACGCACTCGAGCAGGGGAGCCTCGACTTCGGAGAGCACCAGGTTGTACACATCCGTGACGGTAGCGCCCTCAAGGTGGGCGAAATAATTGTGCAGCGCTTTCTCGACACTCCCGCGAAGGGTCTGGCCTTCTTCGCTCGGGGTATTGAGGTGCTGTTTCAAATTCACGTTGTCGCTCACGGGTGTTGTTCCACTCACTAAAGTCTCGGTCATCATCGTCATGCGGCCACCCCCTCTCCGTCCCCTGTCAGGCTCTTGTAACGTTCGGCGAAGAAGCCCTGAACGTTGGCGCATTGTGCTTCCGTATCTTCCAAACGATTGAAGTGGGCGCGAAACTCCCTGGCGCCCGGCAGGGTTGCGAGATACCAGCCCACATGCTTTCGAGCAATGCGCACGCCCATCACGTCTCCATAGAAGACGTGCAGTGCAGCCAGATGCTCTAGCAGGATGCGTTCCACCTCGACCAACTCCAGCGCCGGGAGCTTCTCGCCGGTACGCAGGAAATGATCGATCTCGCGAAAAATCCACGGCCGCCCCTGGGCGGCCCGGCCAATCAGCAGGCCATCGGCACCGGTCGCGTCGAGCACGTACCGGGCTTTTTCCGGCGAATCGATATCGCCATTGGCAAAGACCGGCATCGACACCGCCTGCTTGATGGCGGCGATGGTGTCGTATTCGGCTTCACCGGTGTACAGGTCGGCACGGGTGCGGCCATGGACCGCCAACGCCGTAATGCCTGCCTGCTCGGCGATCTTCGCCACCGTCAGGCCATTCTTGTTGTCCCGGTCCCAGCCGGTACGGATCTTCAGGGTAACCGGCACATCGACCGCCGCCACGACGGCCTGCAGGATCTCGGTGACCAGTGCTTCATCCTTCAACAGTGCGGAGCCGGCGGCCTTGTTGCAGACCTTCTTCGCCGGGCAACCCATGTTGATATCGATAATCTGTGCGCCCAGCTCGACATTGGCCCGGGCCGCATCCGCCAGCATCTGCGCGTCGCCACCGGCGATCTGTACCGAGCGGGGCTCGGGATCACCTTCGTGGATCATGCGCATCCGCGACTTGCGGGTGTTCCACAGACTCATGTCGCTGGTGACCATTTCAGAGACTACTAGCCCGGCGCCCAATCGCTTGCACAGCTGACGAAAGGGCTGGTCGGTGACACCCGCCATCGGGGCGAGAATCAAGCCGTTGTGTAATGTGTATGGACCGATGCGTACCGCCGACATAGGACTTCCCTGTTGTGGGGCCGGATCATGAGAGTTCGAAAAAGGGTGGGCATGATACCCGCTCTCGATGACTGGATAAAGGCTGAATTGAACAAAATCTGAACAGTTATTCTGTTATCGCCAGCAGTTTGGTCCGGGCGGGGTAAGTCGCAAAGCCGTCGCCGATGGGGAGTCGCACAATCGTTTCACTCGGGAGAATGAAAGCTCAGGCTGTAGTTCACCGCTTTGGAGCCTGGGTCGAGAATATCCAGTGCGATGTGGATCGGCGTTTGCGGAGGCATTTCCACCATGCCTTCGAGATCGCCGTTGAGATACTCGCCGGGCTTGAAGCGACGGCTGGCGATCAGGTGCCCGTTGAGGTCGGCAAAGCGCAATTCCAGCAGCGGGAACGGTTGGGAAAAGGGCGCTCGGTTATAGATGATGGCATCCACTACCAGGGCGCCGCTGAATTCCGGGTGGCTGCGTACCACCAGGTTGCTGCTCTTGATTTTGGCGATGTCGACCTTGGAGGGCACGGTGCAGCCGATCTGCGGGCATAGTTGCTGGAACCAGGGGCGGTATTGGTCCTGACGCGCCAGTTCGTCGAAGTGATAGGCGACGTATTGACCGACCAGGGCGCCGGCGCCCAGCAGGATCAACAGCAGCCAGAAGAATCGACGACCCCAGGGCGAGCGACGCTTTTGCCAGTCCAGTTGCAGCGGGTCATCGGTCAGGTCCTGGAGCACCTCGGCGCGAACCCCGGGCTCACTGCGTTCGCGTCGCTTGCGCAGCGGCTCGATGGAAGGCAGGTCATCGGGTTCATCGATGGTCGCCGCCGACAGGCGTTCATGGTGAGGCGGGGCTTCCAGCGGATCATGCAGGCGCAGTTGCGGCGGCTGTGGTTCGTCGTCCAGGTCCACGGGTTCCAGCGATAGCGACGGTTCGGTGCGCGAGTGAATGCCGGGGGCGATATCCGCTTGCACCGGGTCCGACGTATCAAGGGTGTTGAGGGTGTCGAGACGATCAAGGTCGTCAAGATCACTGGCCGATTGCGCGCGGTCGGCCGCCGATTCGCTGAACAGGCTGCCGGACGTCCAAGGCTCCTCGTCGTTTTCAGCGCTGTCGCGACGAGCGCTGAGGCTGTCCTCGCGGTGCCGGCCAAATTCGGTGGTCGGCTGGATTTCCCGCTGTTCGAGGCGGGCCAGTTCTTCGTCGAGGTCCAGGCTGTCCAGATCCAGCTCGGTCGCGGTCCACTGTTTTTGGCTGATGGCTCGCGGCTCTGCAGGCGGCGGCGGTTCGACGACCGTTGGGGCGACAGCGGCGACAGGCTCCTTGCCGGCCTGTTCAAGCAGTTGCTTGGCAGCGTTGAACACCTGCAGGCATGAGCCACAGCGAACGACCCCGCGAGCCACGCTCAATTGAGCATGGCTGACGCGGAAGCTGGTTTGGCAATGCGGGCACTGGGTGACGAAGCTGTCGGTCATGCGGCGATCCGGTTTATGCAGACGTTCATTCTAGCGCCGACGGCCAGTAATGCGCACCCAGCCATCACGATTGGCGATCGGGTCCAGATCGAAGTCCTTGGCGTAGGCCGCGGCGACCTCCTCACCTTGCTCGGCGAGGATGCCCGACAGCGCCAGGCGGCCACCGGCCTTGACCAGGCCGGACAGTTGCGGCGCAAGGGAAACCAGCGGGCCGGCGAGGATGTTGGCCACCAGCACATCAGCCTGGACCTGTGGCAGGTCCTCGGGCAGGTACAGCGGGAACAGTTCTTCAGCAATATTGTTGCGACCGGCGTTGTCGCGAGAGGCTTCCAGTGCCTGCACGTCGATGTCGGTGCCTACGGCCTGTTTGGCGCCGAGCAGAAGGGCGGCAATCGCGAGAATGCCCGAACCGCAACCGAAGTCCAGTACGTTGCAGCCCTTGAGGTCCTGGCCGTCGAGCCACTCCAGGCACAGCGCGGTCGTGGGGTGGGTGCCGGTACCGAACGCCAGGCCTGGATCGAGCAGCAGGTTCACCGCGTCAGGCTCGGGCGCGGCGTGCCAGCTCGGCACGATCCACAGGCGCTGGCCAAAACGCATCGGCTGGAAATTGTCCATCCAGCTGCGTTCCCAGTCCTGGTCTTCGATCACTTCGCTGTGATGCTCAGGCAGCGGGCTGCCAGTCAGCAGTTCCAGGTGGGCCAGTACCGGTGCGGCTTCGGTGCCGCCTTCGAACAGGGCCAGCAGGTGGGTGTGCGACCACAGCGGCGTGGTGTTGAGTTCCGGCTCGAAGATCGGCTGATCTTCGGCGTCCATGAAGGTCACCGACACGGCGCCCACTTCAAGGAAAGCGTCTTCGTAGGTTTCGGCTTGTTCTGGGCTGATGGCGAGACGGACTTGCAGCCAAGGCATGGCGGGCACCTTTGAAAAATATTGATTGCAGCCTGGCGGCGGCGAGAAGCGAGCAAGTTTACGCGAGCGCGGGCCTTTTGTGGGAGCGGGCTTGCTCGCGAAGGGGGTGGAACATCCAACGTTGATGTGACTGACAGAATGCTTTCGCGAGCAAGCCCGCTCCCACAGGGGGCTTTGTGTTGCTGGATGAAGCTCCCGGAAACAACAAAGCCGCCCGGAGGCGGCTTTGTTGATCGGGGCGAAGCTTAGTGCTTCTCGCCGGCCAGCTTGTGCTCGAGGTAGTGAATGTTCACGCCCCCTTTGCAGAAGCCTTCATCGCGAGTGAGGTCGCGGTGCAGCGGGATGTTGGTCTTGATCCCGTCGACCACGATCTCGTCCAGCGCATTGCGCATGCGCGCCATGGCTTCGTCACGGGTTGCGCCGTAGGTGATCAGCTTGCCGATCAACGAATCGTAGTTCGGCGGTACGGCATAACCACTGTACAGGTGCGAGTCGACGCGAACGCCGTTGCCGCCTGGGGCGTGGAAGTGCTTGACCGTGCCTGGGCTCGGCATGAAGGTCTTCGGGTCTTCGGCGTTGATCCGGCATTCCAGCGCGTGACCGCGGATGACCACGTCATCCTGGGTGAACGACAGCTTGTTGCCGGCGGCGATGCTGAGCATCTCCTTGACGATGTCGATGCCGGTGACCATTTCCGAAACCGGGTGCTCTACCTGGACACGAGTGTTCATCTCGATGAAGTAGAAGCGACCGTTCTCGTACAGGAACTCGAAAGTGCCTGCGCCACGGTAACCGATGTCGATGCACGCCTTGACGCAGCGGGCGAAGACTTCCTGGCGAGCCTTCTCGTCGATGCCCGGTGCCGGCGCTTCTTCGAGAACTTTCTGGTGACGACGCTGCAGCGAGCAGTCGCGGTCGCCCAGGTGGATGGCGTTGCCCTGGCCGTCAGACAGGACCTGGACTTCCACGTGACGCGGGTTGGTCAGGAATTTTTCCAGATAGACCATCGGGTTGCCGAACGCCGCGCCCGCTTCGGAGCGGGTCAGTTTCGCCGAGGAAATCAGGTCTTCTTCCTTGTGCACCACGCGCATGCCGCGACCACCGCCGCCGCCAGCGGCCTTGATGATCACCGGGTAACCGACTTCGCGACCGATGCGCAGAGCGGTTTCTTCGTCTTCCGGCAGCGGGCCGTCGGAACCTGGAACGGTCGGTACGCCAGCGGCGATCATCGCGTGCTTGGCCGAAACCTTGTCGCCCATCAGGCGGATGGTTTCAGCTTTCGGGCCGATGAAGGCGAAGCCGGAGTTCTCGACCTGTTCGGCGAAGTCGGCGTTTTCCGCGAGGAAACCGTAGCCTGGGTGAATGGCGGTGGCGCCGGTCACTTCGGCCGCGGCGATGATTGCCGGGATGTGCAGGTAGGAGTGGGCGGCCGATGCCGGACCGATGCAGACCGATTCGTCTGCCAGGCCCAGGTGCATCAGTTCCTTGTCAGCCTTGGAATAAACGGCGACGGTCTTGATGCCCATCTCTTTGCAGGCGCGCAGAATCCGCAGTGCGATCTCACCGCGGTTGGCGATCAGAACTTTTTCCAACTTCGCAGTCATCAAAGGCTCTCCGCGGTTCAAACGATGGTGAACAGCGGTTGGTCGTACTCAACCGGCTGGCCGTCTTCGACGAGGATGGATTCGATCACACCGCTGGTTTCAGCTTCGATGTGGTTCATCATCTTCATGGCTTCAACGATGCACAGGGTGTCGCCTTTCTTCACGGTCTGGCCCACTTCGACGAAGGACGGCGAGGTTGGCGAAGACTTGCGATAGAAGGTGCCGACCATCGGCGAACGGGCAACGGTGCCGTTCAGCGCTGGCGCGGCCGCAGCGGCAGCCGGTGCGGCGGCAGCAGCAGGCGCCGCGGCGGCAGGTGCGGCAGCCGGAGCTGGCATTGGCGCCGGTGCGTAGTACTGCTGAGCCGGGGTCTTGCTGTGGCGGCTGATGCGTACGGACTCTTCGCCTTCCTTGATCTCGAGCTCGTCGATGCCGGACTCTTCCAGCAATTCGATCAGTTTCTTAACTTTACGGATATCCATGAATCATCAACTCCCAAGGGTCGGTCAGGGGCGTTTAACGCTTGTAGTTCAAGCTGTTGCCTGTTTTTCAAGCTGCTCTAGGGCGGCCTCCAGGGCCAGTCGATAACCGCTGGCGCCAAGGCCGCAGATCACTCCCACCGCTACGTCGGAGAAGTAAGAGTGATGGCGGAAAGGTTCGCGTTTGTGCACGTTGGACAAATGCACTTCGATGAATGGGATGCTCACCGCCAGCAACGCGTCACGTAATGCGACACTTGTATGTGTAAAAGCTGCTGGGTTGATCAGAATGAAGTCCACGCCTTCGCTGCGGGCAGCGTGGATGCGGTCGATCAATTCGTACTCGGCGTTGCTTTGCAGGTACAGCAGATGATGGCCGGCTTCACGGGCGCGGCGTTCCAGATCCTGGTTGATCTGCGCCAGTGTCGTGGCGCCGTAGGTGCCCGGTTCACGGGTGCCAAGCATGTTCAGGTTGGGTCCGTGCAGAACCAGTAGCGTCGCCATCGGCTGTTCCCTTGTTATCGAAGTGCAATTGTCAGAACCCGGCGACTATGCCGCAAAGCCTTTGTGACTGTCCAGTTCTCTGCAATAGCCAGCACGATGTCCGATGTTTGCGCGAAATATATGACCGCTTGCATAGATCCGGTCATTTGCTTCAGTGGCGCGGTCGGCGAAGTCTCTAGCTTGAGATTTAAGGTGAGTAGTCGGACGTCTTCGCGAGCAAGCCCGCTCCCACATTTGATCGCGTTCGCCAGTACGACTCGGTCAACTGTGGGAGCGGGCTTGCTCGCGAAGGCGATCGATCAGACGCGGAAAGCCTGCACGGCGGTATGCAGGCGCCCACCGAGCACCAGCAAATTCTCTCCTTGCTCGCGACCTTCGCCGATGCGCAGCAGGTTATCCCCACCCAGTTGGTGAATCCGCTCACTGTGATCACGGATCTCGCTGACAGCGCCGCTCTGCTGGGCCGTGACATCGGCGATGCGCACCGCGGTGTCGGAAATGGTCTGGATCGCCCCGACGATTTTATCCAGCGCGCCGTCGGCTGCCTGGGCCTGGTTGGCGGTGGCTTCGGCGTGTTCGACCTGGGCGCGCATGCCTTCGACCGACTGTCGCGCCGCGGTTTGCAGGCCGGCGATCAAATTCTGGATCTCGGCGGTGGCACCGGCGGTGCGTTGTGCCAGGGAGCGGACTTCCTCGGCGACCACGGCAAACCCGCGACCCATTTCCCCGGCGCGCGCCGCTTCAATGGCCGCGTTCAACGCCAACAGGTTGGTCTGGTCAGCGATCGAGCGGATCACCGTCAGCACGCCGCCGATGGTCGCGGACTCTTCGGCCAGATGTTCGATCATTTGCGCATTGCCCTGGACTTCATTGACCAGCGCATGCAGGCCCGTGAGGCTCTGGCCGATGACTTTCTGCCCATGCTCTACCGCCAGCCCGGCATGACGGCTGGCGTCGGCGGCCTGACTGGCATCGCCGGCCACTTGCTGAATGGTCGCTTCCAGTTCACCCAGCGAATCGCGGATCAGCGCGGTGTCACCGGCCTGATGTTCAGCGCCGCTGTGCAGGTCATTGCTCAGCTCCGCCAGGGTGCGGCTGCTGCCCGCGACCTGTTCGGCATTGAGGCGAATGGTGCCCACCAGGTCCACCAGATAGGCACGCAGGCGATTGAGTGAGGCCTCGATGTCATGCAACTCGCGGTTGGTCTTGCCCAACTGAATGTCCCGGCTGAAGTCGCCCTCGGCCCAGGTCGAGAGGGCCGGTGCGAGGTTGGTCAGGGTTCGGGCGAGTTTGCGTTGCAGGGTGTCGATGAGCAGGGCGATCAGCAGAATCAGGCCGATCATCACCCCTTGCATCATTCGCACTTCGCTCTGGATCTGCCCGTGCTGGGCGCGCACTACCGGCTCAAGACCGGCGATGGCCTGTTGCACATCGGCGATTTTCACGTGGGTTGCAGCGCTGAGATCGGCGCGCTTCTGGATCTGGTCGCGGGTGCGGGCCAGTTCCGCCGGGTAGCGGCTGAGCAGGCTGTTGAGTTCACGCTTGAAACCGACCCCGGCATCTTCAGCGGCGGTTTTCTCGGTATTCTCCAGGCCCATCATGGCGGCGAAATCGTCGGTGTTCGATTCACTGCTGGCGGCCACACCCAGCAGTGGCAAAGCGTCCAGTTGTGCGGCCTGAGCGCGGATGTTGCCGACTTCACGCTCGACATCGGCGGCCAGTTCACTGCGGCCGCTGCTGACCAGTTTGTCCCGGGCCAGGGACAGTTTGCCCAGGTGTTGAGCGGCGGCGAGCAGCGGCGCCAGGTAGGCCGCGTTGCCGCTGGCGTACTGGCTGAGTCGATCGAGACTGGCGCCCAGTTCGCGTTCGGCCTGAAGCAGCAGGGCCTGAGGGTCGCCCGCCAGCTTGCCGGCGGCCAGCAAGTCGGTTTTGCTGAATTCGCTCAGGTTCGACAGGCTGGGGCGCAAGGATTCGGCCAGGGCCGGAGGCAAGTCACCAAGGTCTTTTTGCAAGTCTTCGATGGCCTGGCTGGCACCGCTCAGTCGCAGGGCATCACCGCTGCCGAGGTAATCCTCGACGTTGCGCGCCACCTCGTTCTGAAACCGCTGGGACAGGCCCAGGTAGCGCTCCATTAATAGATAGGGGCGCTCGAGGGCCTTTTGCGACCACCACAGCGTAGCGCCAAGGGCGACGCACACGGCGACTAAAAGGAGGGTGTTGAAATTGGTCAGCAGCTTCAGGCGCATCGCGGGACTACCAACGGCAGAATGGTAAGTACCTGAAGTTATTGCGTTTCTGTTACAGCGTTATGACGGAAGGGGGCGTTTCAGGTGAAAAGGTGGCACTTTGCTGTGATTCCAGCACGGCCTGGACACGGTTGCGCCCGGCGCCTTTGGCCCGGTACAGCGCCTCATCCGCCTGACTGGCCATCAACAGGCTGTCGGAGTTATCGCACAACTGGACCACCCCGGCGCTGAAGGTGCACCACAGATCCTGCGGCTGAGCCGGGTAGTGGATTTCGGCAAAACGCTGGCGAATTTCATCCAGAACGTTCCACGCCGCTTGGAGATCGGTGTCGGGCATGACGATGGCAAATTCTTCGCCACCGTAGCGGCCGATGAAGTCGGTCTTGCGCAACCGCTGCTTGAGGAACAGCGCCAGGCTCTTGATCACCCGGTCGCCCATGGGGTGACCGTGGCTGTCGTTGACCCGCTTGAAGTGGTCGATGTCGAGCATGGCAAAACTCAGCGGCTTGTTCTCGCGGCGGGCGCGGAACGAGCAGTCTTCGAGCAGTTGCAGGATGTGGGTGTGGTTGTACAGGCCGGTGAGGCTGTCGCGCACCATCCGCGCCTTCAGGTTGCGCGCTCGCGCCGCCCGGTTGCGTACGGTGGTGATCAGGTGCCGCGGCTTGATCGGCTTGGTCAGGAAGTCATCGCCGCCCTCGCTCATGGCATCGAGCTGCTTGTCGAGGTCGTCTTCGGCCGACAGGTAAATGATCGGCACGCTGACATAACGGTCGTTGTGGCGGATCACTTTGGCCAGTTCAGTTCCGGTACAGGCGGGCATGTACATGTCGAGAATGATCAGGTCCGGTTGAAAATCCGCCAGCTCGGCCATGGCCTGGATCGGCTCGATCAGGGTGCGGGTCACGATCCCCGCGCTGTTGAGCAGGCGCTCGGTGTGCAGGGCCTGGGCGCGGGAGTCGTCGATGATCAGCACTTTATAAGGTTCGTACTGGGCGACGCAGGTCAGGACTTCGATTTTCTCCAGCAGGCTCGAGGCCTCGAGGGTGCCGGTCAGGAACTCCTGACCCCCGGCGCGCACGGCGGCCAGGCGGGTCGGGGTGTCGGTTTCGTGCAGGCTGAAAAACAGCAGTGGCAAGCGATGATCGAGGCCTTCCTGGGCCTCGGCGGCCAGTTTCAGGCCGATGCCCGGGCCGCTGAAGTCAACGTCCATGACAATCGCCGCCGGCACGCGCTCGACCATCGAGGAACGGAAGGCCGCGACGCTTTCCAGGGACTGGGCGCTGAGGCCGAAGAACTCCAGCTGCTTGGCCAGGCGCTCGCCGCGGTCGTGATCCTGCAGCATCACGTAGATCGGCTTGCGCAACGGCGGCAGGAAGGTTTGATCGAGCTGGTCGCCGTGGCGCAACCCGGTGCGCGACAGGCGCTGCATCAAGCGGTTGAGGTCGGTGATCAAGCCGCTGCTCAGGCGTCCGCGGTTGGCGTCGACAGCCTCCAGCGACTGGCCGATGTGGTGCGCCAGCTGCACGTGCTCGGGCTGCTCGAAGCGCTCGGCAAAGCGCAGCAGGCGCAGGTTGGCCTCGCTCAGTTCCGACAGATCGTTGCTGGACCACTCGCTGCGTTGCAGGCGCTGCCATATCTCAAGTATCTGACGTGCCTGATGAATGACCCGCTGGGCAAAGTGATGCTTGAGGCGCTCGCGGCTGGGATCTTCTGGCTCGGTCATATCCTGACTACTAGTTAGGGGGCACGCTGAGGTCGACTGGTGGCTCTATGCTAGCACCTCTTTTCGGTTGCATGAGAGTCGTACGTCAATAATCTGCAAAGCGGGCCCATTCAGTTTCTGACTGCCCGGTCTGGAGTTGAATGATAGTTCTAGGCAATGGCCCATGAATCGGGGTTTTCCTCCTGCAAACCCTAGCGATACTCAGCGGGATGATGAGGGGCATTGGTGGATTGTCCACCGGTTTGGATGGACGAGGGATCTTCAGGTCGGGCCTAGGGGAATCCCTTAGTTGGCTGCCGATACAGGGCGCGTGTCTGATTGCTGCCATCGGATGGCTTATTTCCGACATCAACCCATCGGCGGGTGCCGGGCCAAGGCACGTTGTTGTATGGTTGTGGTCGAACCGTTGAACCCAAGAGCTTGAAAGGAAATCGCCATGCTGGACTGGAAGAACCGCGCCGGTAGCGCGCCTGAACGTGCCGCTGAACCGAAATCGGCTACCCGCAGTTACCTGGGCGGCCTGCTGTTCAGTCGGGCGCTGGCCACGCTGATCGGTATCTACCTGCTGGTGGCGATTGCCCTGGGCTGGTACTGGAGCCAGGAGCCCGCGCTGTTCCCGGTGCAGCAGACGGCGCAAGCGGCGGCCGAGAAAGAAGGCAAGCAAATGGTGGTCGGCTACACCACTGTGGAAACCCTCAAGACCGTCGCCGGCACCTTGCTGAACAAGCAGGGTGGCTACATTTCCAACGACCGTTTCCCGCCGGGCCTGTGGATGGACAACATGCCGAGCTGGGAATATGGCGTGCTGGTCCAGGTGCGTGACCTGAGCCGTGCGCTGCGCAAAGACTTCGCCCGTTCGCAATCGCAGTCCGCCGAAGACGCTGACCTGGCCAAGGCCGAACCGCGTTTCAACTTCGACAACAAGAGCTGGGTGCTGCCGTCCAGTGAGTCCGAATATCAGGAAGGCATCAACTCGCTGAGCCGTTATCAGGCGCGTCTGTCCGATCCGAATCAGAAGAGCGCGCTGTTCTACGCCCGTGCCGACAACCTGAACAACTGGCTGGGTGACGTCGGGACGCGCCTGGGCTCGCTGTCGCAGCGGCTGTCGGCCAGTGTTGGCCGGGTCAAGCTCAACACCGCATTGAAGACCGAAGTCGTCGCCCCGGGTGTGGCGCCGCAGGTCGACGAAGAAATCGTCGAGACGCCATGGATGCAGATCGATAACGTGTTTTACGAAGCTCGCGGCCAGGCCTGGGCCTTGTCCCATCTGCTGCGTGCCATCGAAGTCGACTTCGCCGATGTGCTGGCCAAGAAGAACGCCACGGTGAGCGTGCGTCAGATCATTCGTGAACTGGAAGCGTCGCAGGAGCCGGTGTGGAGCCCGATGATCCTCAACGGCAGCGGCTTCGGCGTGCTGGCCAACCACTCGCTGGTCATGGCCAACTACATTTCACGGGCCAACGCCGCAGTGATCGATTTGCGTCAACTGCTCAACCAGGGCTGAGTCATGGTCGATAACGCAAGGGAAGCCGCGCACCGTGCGGCTTCCGATGCCGAGCAGATCGCCTGGGTCGACGAGCAGGACAACCTGCTCGGCGCCCTGGTGCGCTCCGATTTGCGCGAGCGCGGGCTGATCGGGCGCGGCACCTACATTATGTTGTTCAATTCCGCGGGCGAGTTGTGCGTGCACCGCCGGACCCTCAGCAAGGCGATCTATCCCGGTTATTGGGATGTGGCGGCAGGCGGCATGGTGCTTGCCACCGAAACCTACGCCGAGTCGGCGGCCCGGGAGTTGGAGGAAGAGTTGGGGGTGAGCGGCGTCGAGTTGACTGCCCATGACCATTTCTTCTTTGAAGACACCGGCAATCGTCTCTGGTGCTCGGCGTTCTCGGCAGTGTGGGACGGCCCCTTGGTCCTGCAGCCCGAAGAGGTGTTGGAAGCGCGCTTTTTACCCGTCGAGCAAGTGTTGCGGGAAATCGAGCAAAAGCCTTACTGCCCGGACTCCCTGGCCGCATTGAAACGCTATCTGCGGTCTCGCGGCGAAGACGTCGCAAAAGAGCTATAAATTGGCGCCGATTGGCTCTTAGCAATCGGCGTTTTTGCCGTTACACTGCGCGACCTTTTCAAGCTGTAACGGTATCGCGGTAACCGTAGGAGCGAGCTCGCTCGCGATGAACGTCAACGATAACGCGGGCATCCAGAATGAACGCGTCGTACTTGAGTCCATCGCGAGCTCGCTCCTACGGAGAAGACGTTTTTTGTCCGATGGACGTAAGCGTGTTTCGAAAAGCTCTGCCGTTTCAGTAGCGCTGCCCCTGCCTGAGTGGGGCTTCGCGGTCGATAGCCTTGCCCAAGGCTGCGATCAGTCTTTGTCCTCCCAAGAGGATTGCCGGTGGCCAAAAAAGCCGCATCCTTCGCCGCCCTGGGCGGCCTGGTATTTTCCACCGACGCAGGTCGTCATTGCCCGGAATGCAGTAAACCGGTGGACGCCTGCATCTGCAGACAGACCGTTATCCCGGCCGGCGACGGCATTGCTCGCGTGCGTCGCGAAAGCAAGGGCCGTGGCGGCAAGACGGTGACCACCATCACCGGCGTGCCGCTGGCCGAAGACGCGCTCAAGGAGCTGGCGACTACGTTGAAGAAACGTTGTGGCACCGGCGGGGCGTTGAAGGACGGGGTCATCGAGATCCAGGGCGATCATGTCGAGCTACTCTTGGCTGAACTGATCAAGCTCGGTTTCAAAGCCAAGAAGTCCGGCGGCTAGCAGCCTCTGTGAAAACCACCTGCGGCTTGATCCAGCCCTGAACACCTTCAGGCCTGGCGTCGTCACCATGGTTTTCACAGAGCCTGTTCATGACCGGTTTCTAAACTCGTTGCGGTCGACGGGGTCTACCCCTCGTTGACGAACCGTCATTTTCATTCTTTAGACTGCGCCGGCCTGAATCCAGGCGACGCACCATGACTTCTTTATAGGGGACTTCGATGTCCGTACGACGCACACGCAAAGACGATGGCAGCCAATGGACAGTTGCGGACAGCCGCAGTGTTTACGGGATTCGCCATTGGGGGGCCGGGTATTTCGCGATCAATGACGCCGGTCGCGTCGAAGTTCGTCCGAACGGCCCGAGCAGCGCGCCCATCGACCTGTTCGAGCAAGTCGACCAGTTGCGCAAAAGCGGCCTGTCGTTGCCGTTGCTGGTGCGCTTCCCCGATATTCTGCAGGACCGCGTGCGTCAGTTGACCGGTGCCTTCGATGCCAACATCGAACGCCTGGAATACCAGAGCAAATACACCGCGCTGTACCCGATCAAGGTCAACCAGCAGGAAGCGGTGATCGAAAACATCATCGCCACCCAGAACGTCTCCATCGGCCTGGAAGCCGGCTCCAAGCCTGAACTGCTGGCGGTGCTGGCCCTGGCGCCGAAGGGCGGCACCATCGTCTGCAACGGTTACAAGGACCGCGAGTTCATCCGCCTGGCGCTGATGGGCCAGAAACTCGGCCACAATGTATTCATCGTGATCGAGAAAGAGTCCGAAGTCGGCCTGGTGATCGAAGAAGCCAACTCGCTGAAGGTCAAGCCACAGGTCGGCCTGCGCGTGCGCCTGTCGTCCCTGGCGTCGTCGAAGTGGGCGGACACCGGTGGCGAAAAATCCAAGTTCGGTCTGTCGGCGGCGCAATTGCTGTCGGTGGTCGAGCGTTTCCGCGCGGCCGGCCTGGACCAAGGCATTCGCCTGCTGCACTTCCACATGGGTTCGCAGATCGCCAACCTGGCGGACTACCAGCACGGCTTCAAGGAAGCGATCCGTTACTACGGCGAACTGCGCAACCTCGGTCTGCCGGTGGACCACATCGATGTGGGCGGCGGCCTGGGCGTGGACTACGACGGTACCCATTCGCGCAACGCCAGTTCGATCAACTACGACATGGACGACTACGCCGGTGTGGTGGTCGGGATGCTCAAGGAATTCTGCGACGCGCAGAGCCTGCCGCACCCGAACATCTTCTCCGAAAGCGGTCGCTCCCTGACGGCGCACCACGCCATGCTGGTGATCCAGGTCACCGACGTCGAGAAGCACAACGACGACGTGCCGCAGATCGACAACAAGGAAGCGCTGCCGGAAACCGTGCAATGGCTGGTGGACCTGCTGGGTCCGACCGATATCGAGATGGTCACCGAAACCTACTGGCGCGCCACGCACTACATGAGCGATGTGGCCGCCCAGTACGCCGACGGCAAGCTGACCCTGGCCGAGAAAGCCCTGGCCGAGCAATGCTACTTCGCCGTGTGCCGTCGCCTGCACAACTCGCTCAAGGCGCGCCAGCGTTCTCACCGTCAGGTGCTGGACGAACTCAACGACAAGCTGGCCGACAAGTACATCTGCAACTTCTCGGTGTTCCAGAGCCTGCCGGACACCTGGGCCATCGATCAGGTACTGCCGATCATCCCGCTGCATCGCCTCGACGAAGAGCCGCTGCGCCGTGCGGTGCTGCAGGACCTGACCTGCGACTCCGACGGCAAGATCAACCAGTACGTCGACGAGCAGAGCATCGAAACCAGCCTGCCGGTTCATTCGCTGAACGAGGGCGAGGACTACCTGCTGGGTGTGTTCCTGGTCGGCGCCTACCAGGAAATCCTCGGTGACATGCACAACCTGTTCGGTGACACCGACTCGGTGAACATCTACCAGAACGCTGACGGCAGCGTGTACCACGCCGGCATCGAAACCCACGACACCATCGAAGACATGCTGCGTTACGTGCACCTGTCGCCGGAAGAACTGATGACCCACTACCGCGACAAGTGCGCCAGTGCCCGCATCAGTGCCAGCGAGCGCACACAGTTCCTCGATGCCTTGCGTCTGGGCCTGACCCGCTCCTCTTACCTCTCTTCTTGAGGTAAGCCCTGCTCCCACCAGGTTGTCTGAAAATGTACCGAAAGCCTCGGAATTTTCAGATCGCCTGGTGAGACAGCTCCCTTTTCTTCGCGCGAAAAAACCTACGTCCTCGGCTATTTCAGTTATTCGTCCTCTTTTCTCGTAGGTCATTTCCCAAGTTGTATTTCCCCTCTCTACTCGGCCAAGTCTCTCGGCGAGAATCCACGGCCGCCCCTCCTGTAGAGAATTGCCCATGTTCGATCCAGTCAACGAACTTCCCTTTCGTCTGGACGTAGCAGGTCTGTCCGACGCTTTCGAGGTCCTGGCCTTTACCGGTAGAGAAGTGATCAGCGAGCCGTTCGCGTTCGAAATGGATTTGCTGATAGACGACCCGACGCTTGACCTCGCCAGCCTGCTGTACCGATCGGCCAGCCTGCGCTTCGGGCCGGCGGGAAACGCCGTCCACGGGCAATTGCAGGAACTTGCCCAGCGCGAATACGGTTCGACGGTCAGGCTCTGCCATGTGCGACTGGGGCCGAAGCTTGCGTGTCTGGGCCAGCGTTTCAGCCAGCGCATCTTCAGCGGCCGTTCTGTGCCGCAAATCCTCGACCAGGTGCTGAACGAGCACGGCATCGTCGGCCAGGACCGGCGCTTCGAACTCGGCGGCGATTACCCCCGGCAGGATTTCTGCACGCAGTACCGTGAATCGGATCTGCAATTTCTACAGCGCCTGTGTGCCCAGGCGCGGATCCACTACCATTTCGATTTTCGGGCAGGGCGGCACTGCGTGGTGTTCGTCGATCGCCAGGGACCGTTCCGAGTAGGCGAAACGACGGTGTTCAGGCCTGAAGGCGAAGCACCGGCAGTGCGTCGTTTCGACGTTCAGCGATATACCGACAGCGAACCATTGCATGCCCAATGCCACACGGATCTGGCGACACTGCGCTGTGGTCAGTTGATGCCGTTGGCCGGGCATCCGGTGGCCGAGTGGAACCAGTTCTGGCTGGTGACCCATGTCGAGCATCACGGCGGCAAGGATCCTCAGCGACCTTACCGCAGTGAGGTGCGGGCAATACGCGGTGCAGTGCCGGCCGCTGCGCATCGTGAGGCGGTCAAGCCTGCCATGCACGGTTTGCAGCGGGCGTGGGTGGTGAGTGTTGATGAACCTCAGCCGGATCCGTCGCGACCGGTCGCCGTGCAGTTCGACTGGCTATACCAGGGCGAAGGGGCGACGCCGAGCCATTGCTGGCTGCCCTTGGCGCCGCAGTTGCAAACCGCTGGCCGAGCGCTGTTGAGCGAAGGTGCGCAAGTGGTGGTGAGTTTTATCGAGGGCGATCCGGACCGGCCCGTGATCAGCGGGATTCTGCACCAGCCAGCGCCGGTTGAAGAGGCTCAGGAGTCGGTGCCGGCACCGACCGATCAATGCCCGCCAGAAGCGCTCCAGGCGTGGCTGCGAACGGGGGAGCCATTGTTGATGTTGTGCCTGCTGCCCGGTGGCGGGCCTTTCAATCATTGTGAACAGGCCCTGTGCGCCTGCCGGGCGGCCATGCAGCTTGGCCAGAGCGGTGCAGCATGATTGCCGTGCAGGGCGCCGAGGCGGCGCCGCACTGGCTACTGCTGGATGTTCCAGGCTCACCGCAAGCCGCCGCGACGTTGATGCAACGGTTTGCCCAGGCAACCTGGTACCGGTTGTTCGAAGGCACCGAATGGCATGCCTTGCGTGATCAGGGGCCGTTACTGATCAACTTGCGAACCTGCCCGCCGCTGGCTGTGGCTTGCCAGCGTGAGGCGCAACACTGGCGAGGCCTGTTGCTGATCAGCGAGGCGTCATCGTCGCAGTTGCTGGCCCACCTGCGGCGCATGCTCACGGTCAGCTTCGACCTCAATCATCGGGCGTTGCTCAGTTACTTCAACCCCCACACCGCCAGTTACTTTTTCGACGCCTGCGATGCCCGTGAACTGAGCCGCTGGCTGGGCCCGATCAGCCAGATTCGCTGGTTTGGCGGCACGTGGGCTGACCGCGCACTGGGCTTTCAGGGCTGGCAACGGTTGCTCAACCCGGGGCTTGCCGTCAGGCCGCTGGCCATCGAAGAAAACCTCAGCCCACGGCAGCGCGAAAGGCTGCAAACCTGCCTGCTGGAGCAGCACGCCTGGCACTGGTGTCGATCCACGGCGACGGATTACTCCAAGCTATGGGCGCATCTGCAGCAAGGCCTGGCCCTGGGTTTCAGCGAGCGCCCGGTACTGGACGGCTGGTTGTGGTTGCGCCTGCAGCATCCCGATGCCGTGCCCGGGCGCTTGCAGGGGCGCACCCAACAGGAGCGGCTCGACAGCTTGCGCAACCGCTGGCAGAACCATCGGCCGTGAGGGTTGGCGGCTCAGTGGGCGCCAGCGAACCAGCCGTCATTGCGGCGCAGGCGCCAGGCAATCACCCCAAGGGTCAGGCTGCGCAACACCATGAACAGCAGGAAGGTTATCCACAGGCCATGGTTGCCAAACCCTTGCAGCGCCCACACGAACGGCAGCAGCAGCACCACCGTCAACAGCATGCCATTGCGCATTTCCCGGGCGCGGGTGGCGCCGATGAACAACCCGTCGAGCAGGTAGCTCCACACCGCAATCAGCGGCAACGCGGCCAGGTAGGGCAGGTAGATGAACGCGGTGTCGCGCACGCTGGCGATGTCGGTCTGCATCTCGATGAACAGGTGACCGGCAAGCAGAAACAGCACGGCAAACCCCACGCTCGCCAGCAACGACCAGCCGCAGGCCACCACCAGGGAGCGGCGCAGGGCATTGCGGTCGCGGGCACCGATGGCATGCCCGCACAGGGCTTCCACGGCGTGGGCCAGGCCATCGAGGGCGTGGGCCGTCAGTAACAGGCCATTGAGCAACAGCGCGTTGGCGGCCACGGTGGCATCGCCCAGTCGCGCGCCTTGCACGGTGATCAGGAAAAACACCGATTGCAGCGCCAGGCTGCGCAGGAAGATATCGCGGTTGACCGCCAGCAGCGGGCGCCAGCTGTGCCACAGCGCCAGGGCTGCCCAAACGATCTGGCCCGGATAGGCACGCAGGGCTTGGCGAGTCATCAACAGGCCGATCAGGGCGCCGGTCCACTCGGCAATCACCGAAGCCCGGGCTGCGCCGACCACACCCCATTCCAGGCCGAGGACGAACCACAGGTTCAGCGCGATGTTGACCAGGTTGGTGCTCAGCAGAATCACCAGCGGCGCACGGGCGTTTTGCGTACCGAGGAACCAGCCGACCAGGGCGTAGCTGGCCAGTGCCGCGGGCAGGCCGAACAGCCGTGTGTGGAAAAATTCGCGGGTCATCTGGTCCAGTTCCGCCGACGGCTGCATGAAATGCAACGCCACCCCGCTCAGCGGCACGCCCACCGTACCCAGCACAATCGCCAGCCCCACGGCCAACAGCAGGCCTTGCAACAGAATCTGCCGCAACGCCGCGCCATCCCCGCGCCCGGCAGCCTGGGCGGCAAACCCTGTGGTGCCCATGCGCAGGAAGCCGACGGCCCAGGCCAGAAAGGTGTACAGACTGGCCCCGACCGCGACGGCGCCGAGTTGATGGGCGTGGGGCAGGTGCCCGATGACGGTGCTGTCGACCAGCGCCACCAGCGGTACGGAAATATTGGAAAGAATCATCGGCGCCGCCAGCGCCCAGACCCGACGATGGGTAGGGCGGTCGCGCCAGTCGGCAATCAGGTTGGACATGCGGGCTCCTTGGGGAGCGGGCATTGTAGCGACACATTTTGCAATCTGCCGCGATACAGTGTGGGAGCGGGCTTGCTCGCGAAGGCGGCGTGTCAGTCGACATCAAGGTTGGCTGTCATGCCGTCTTCGCGAGCAAGCCCGCTCCCACAGGTCTTGTGGTGTCAGTGCATGATCCAGCTGAGCAACCACAACCCCAGCATCAGCCAGATGATGCCCATGATGATCGACGCATTCATGAACGCCCGGATCGCCGACCACAGCAGCACCAGGCCGATGATCAGGATGGCGATGCTGATGATCGAGGTGTCCATGCCCAGGGCGCGGGACAGGCCTTCGACGAAGTTGCTGCTGGCACGGCTCACCAGTTGGAACAGGCCACTGAGGGCGTCAACGATAAACCGGATGACGGAGCCGAGGGCCTGGCCGAGCCATTCGAAAAAACCTTCTACCTGCATGGAATGAGTGTCCTGATGAAATGAAGGCGTGGTCGCCGGAGTTGAGCCTTGGGCTGTCGAACACCGCACCGAGTTCCCCACAAGCATAGAGTGTTGCGCTGTACCTGTGGGAGCGGGCTTGCTCGCGATGACGGTGTGTCTGGCAACGATGATGTCGGCTGACACACCGCCTTCGCGAGCAAGCCCGCTCCCGCCTGAGAACACTGCGTGCCACTCGATCTTTGTCACTTGCCTTCACCCGCCATCCCCCCGAAGCTATACGCCTTCAGGAGAGCCCGATGAACCTTGTTGAACTGACCGAACGCCTGCACGCCATTCGTGACCGCAATGACTGGCGGCAATTTCACAGCCCGAAAAACCTGGCCATGGCCGCCAGCGTGGAAATGGCCGAGCTGGTGGAGATTTTCCAGTGGCTGACCGAAGACCAGTCGAAGCAGCTGCCGGCGGACAAACTGGCCCATGCCGGGCAGGAAATCGGCGATATCGTGTTGTACCTGTTGCTGCTGTGCAGCGAGTTGGGCCTGGACATGAATGACGTGGTGCGCAGCAAACTGGCCGACAGCGAACGGAGGTTCAGCTGATGAGCGACCGTCATTTCGATCAACTGGCGACCCGTTTCGCGGAAAAAATCTACGGCGGTGCCAAAGGCGCTATTCGCCTGGCTGTGCTGCAGGCCGACCTGGCTGAAACCCTGCCGGATCGACCGTTGCGGGTGCTGGACATCGGCGCGGGTCTGGGCCACATGTCGTTGTGGCTGGCCGAGCGCGGGCATCAGGTGACCCTGGCCGAGCCGGCCGAACCGATGCTCGAAGGCGCCCGCCAGCGTTTCGCCGAGGCCGGACACACGGCCACCTTCATTCAGGCGCCCTGGCAGGAACTGCTCGGTCAGCTTACCGAACCCTACGACCTGGTGCTGTGCCATGCCGTGCTCGAGTGGCTCGCCGAGCCCCATGCGATCCTGCCGGTGCTGCATCAACTGACCAAGGCCGATGGCTGGCTGTCCCTGGCCTTCTACAACCGCGATGCGCTGATCTACCGCAACCTGCTCAAGGGCCATTTCCGCAAGATGCGCAAGAACGACATGGCCGGCGAGAAGCAGAGCCTGACCCCGCAACAACCCCTCGATCCCCGGGAGTTGGCGGCGCAACTTGAAGGCCTGTGGCAGGTCGAAACCCAGAGTGGCGTGCGGGTTTTTCACGACTACATGCCCGTGGAGTTCCAGGCCCGCGCCGAACTGGTGGATTTGCTCGAAATGGAACTGGCCCACCGTCGTCACCCAAGCTTTGCCGGGCTTGGGCGTTACTTGCACTGGATCTGCCGGCCGATCTGATCGGAGCGAGACATGAAAAATCATTCAGGGTTGTTACTGATATGTCTGGGGTTGGTGGCCTGCCAGGGCAGCAACCCCTATGTGGCGTCTTCCAACCCGATCCCGCCCGCGCCACCGCAGGCCGCCACCACCTTCGACCGCAGCGCTTACCCGGCGCCGCCGCGAGATTACGGGCGCTATCGCAGTTGGGCCTGGCTCAATGGTCACCTTCCGCCAGGCACGTCATGGGCAGACTCGGCCCAGGTCGCCGAAGCGGTCAGCAATGCCCTCGATCAGCGGGGTTTGCGCCCGCTGCATGACAATCGCCCGGCGGATCTGTTCGTCAGCGCGGCCTTGCGTCTGGAAACCCGCGTGCGTCAGGTGCAGGACGACTACGGTGCCTACGGCGGTTACGGTGGCTACAACCGTTACGGGTATGGCCCCGGCTATGGCCTGTACGGCAGTGCGCCGATCGTGCGCACTTATGAAGAGCAAGTGGTCGTGGTGCAGGTGAACCTGTTCGACGCTCAAAGCGGTCAACCGGTCTGGAGCTCAAGCGCTGAAACCAGTCGTCGCGGCAGCCAGAGCCAGCAGACGGACGCGATTCGCAAGGCTGTGGAAAAGGCGATGTCGGCGTATCCTCCCAGTTAGCTTCTGTAGATAAGAAGCATTTCGCAGGTTCATGTCTTCCACCGGAGAATCATCATGTTCCGCCGTCTAGTTCTACTGGCAGTGGTGGCCCTGCTCAGTGCCTGCGCCGCCAACCAGGTCAACCATGACTACGATGCCAGCCGCGATTTCGCCGCCTATCGCAGCTGGAGCTGGAAAGAACCCGCCCTGCAATACCGTCCCGACGACCCTAGGATCAAGAGCGACCTGACCGAGCAACGCATTCGCCAGTCGGTGGCCGATCAACTGGACCAGCGTGGTCTGCGCCCGGCCGCAGCGGGCGCCAAGGGTGACTTGAGCGTGCAGGCCTACCTGATCGTCGAAGAGCGCCAGCAACAGGTCACCACCAACTACGGCGGTGGCTGGGGCAATCCTTGGTATGGCTACTGGGGCGCGCCGATGTACAACGAAACGCGCCTGGTGTCCTACAAGGTGGCCACCATCCAGATCGACCTGCTCGACGGCAAGGATGGCAAACTGGTGTGGCGCGGCAGTGACGAACAAATGCTCAGCCGCACCACCAATCCCACCGATCGCAGCAATGCGATCCGCGAAACGGTGACTCGGATACTGGCCAACTATCCGCCCAAATAAACAGGTCCCTCACAGACAGTGCGATCCCCTGTGGGAGCGGGCTTGCTCGCGAAAGCGGTTTATCAGTCACTGTTTCAGGTGCCTGGCACAACGCCTTCGCGAGCAAGCCCGCTCCCACAGTTGGATGCGTGTACACAGGGACTTTTTTGCTCTGCGGGCTGGCGAGTTGCCAGCAGGCTCGCCCACCCTTGTCTACACTGCTTTACACCAATGGAGGTCTTGCTCGGCAGTGAGCCGGCAAAGGAGTGCACCATGTCGCCCCGCAGGCAGTTTCGCGGTCCGTTTCGGCAACGGGGAGCGATCGGGTTGATGGCGGCTGGAACCCTGGCGCTGGCACTGGGGTTCACGCTGCTGGTGATCGATTCCGGCAGGCTCTACCTGGAGCAGCGCAAGTTGCAGCGGGTTGCCGATGTGGCGGCACTGGAGGCGGTCAGCCGCAATGGCGATTGTGTGTCCCCGGCGCTCAGCGCGGCGGGCTATGCCCTGGAAAGCGCCACGCGAAACGGCTACAAGGCCGCCGATGGCATGACGCTCAATACCACCTGCGGTTCGTTGAAGACGGGTGCGGATTACATTCGAGCCTTTGTACCAGACGCCAGTAAAAAAGACGCGGTGCGGGTGATCGTGACCCATACGGTGTCGACCAGCATTGCCGCCGGCATCTATGCGCTATTGAGCCCGGGCCCCACCCAACTGACCACGCAACTCACGGCCACCGCCGTCAGTGCGCCGGCGGTATTGCCGCCAATGGCCATGCTCACCATCGGCAGTACGGCGCTGGTGGTCGACTCGAGTAAATCGGCGGCCTTGAACCTGTTGCTTGGACAAATGCTCGGCGGCAGCCTGAATTTGAGCGTCGCAGGCTGGCAAGGGTTGGTCGATACCCAGATCAACTTGCTGGGCTACCTCAATCAATTGGGCCTCGACGTACACGTGACGGCCGGCAACTACACCGAGTTGCTGAGCAAGAACATCGCGCTGAGTCAGTTGCTGGACACCGCCATCACTGTGCTCCAGGCGAGTGGCCCCACCGCCAGCGTGGCGATCAACGGCCTGACCGGCCTCAAGGCTGCGGCGGGCAGCACCCAACTGACCCTGGGCCAGTTGCTGCAATTGCAGACGGGCATGCCTTCCTCCGGGCTCAACACCAATTTGCAAGTCTTTCAGTTGGTCGAGGCCTTCGTGCAACTGGCCAACAGCAAGAACGCCGCCGTGGCCAATATCCCGCTCAATATTCCGGGGCTGGTCAATGGGGTGGTCAAGGTCAAGGTCATTGAGCCGCCCCAGTTGTCGGCCATAGGTAATCCGGCACTGATCACGGGGCAGCTCAATGATCCAAATCGGATTTATGTGCGGACCGCTCAGGTACGTACGATCATTTCACTGAACCTGCCAGTGCTGGCCGGCGTCACGGGCCTTCCCGCAGCGATCGTCAACACCAGCCTGGTGAGCGGGTTGACCGACACATTGAACAATGTGCTGCACCTCAACATCGCCGGCGCACTGAATTCCATCTTTTGTGCCCTCGGCGGCACATGCCAAAGAACAAACCTGCAAATCCTTGCAACTCCGACCATTGATGTGGCGCTGGACGTTGCCAGTGCGGACAGTCTTGTCACAGCGTATAGCTGTGCCAGTGACGCGACGAAAACATTGACCACCAAAACCAACACGTCATTGGTCAAACTCAAAGTCGGCAAGATCGACACGGCCAACGCATTTTCATCGTCGGCCGATGTTGTTGTGCAGCCTTTGCCGTTGATCGATATCGGTGTTATCACCTGCACCATACCGCTCCTTGGGCTGGGTTCTCCCAGTTGCGATCCTGCTTCGCGCAAGCCGTTTTATGGCGGTGGGCTGGGGATCAAAATCGATACATCGGTTGCCAGCACTCAAAGTACTCACCTCTACAACCAGCCACCGGAAATCAAGAAACCACCCCTGTACTACAGCCTGGGAACGCAAGGGATCGTCAACAGCCTGAAGGGCACTTTGAGTGGCGTTCAGATTCAGGCATACAAGCCCACGGGGTCGAGCCTGCTGGGAGGATTGCTGGTGACTGCGGCGGATACGCTGGACGCGGTGAACGACTCGTTGGGTGTGGTGATCCAGGGATTGGTCGCTCCCATTGTCGACCCCATCCTCGACGGCCTGCTGGCCAACCTTGGCATCACCCTGAACAAGGTCGATGTCGGCGCCAACCTCAGTTGCAAGCCACCAGGGCGCCCATTGCTGACGATCTAGGCCTGAACAATCGGCAACTCAATACAGAACCGCGCACCCTCGGTCCAATTGCGCACGCTCAACTTGCCGCCCATGTTCTCTACAATCCCGTAACTCACCGACAGCCCCAAGCCCGTACCCACACCCACCGGTTTGGTGGTGAAAAAGGGCTCGAAGATGCGCTCCAGCAAACGCGGGTCGATGCCGCCGCCGTTGTCTTCGACCCACAGCCGCACCGACTGCGCATCCCGTTCGGCGTACAGCGAAATCCACGGTTGGAACTGCGGATCCTTTTCCCGCTTGCCCAGCAGCGCGTCCCGGGCGTTGACCATGAGGTTGATCAGCACCTGTTCCAACTGATCGAGATGGCCGCGCACCTGGACGTCGAAATCCGGCTCGCTGATGCGCAACTCGACGCCCTTGCCGCGCATGCCGTCGGACAACAGTGAGAGGGTGCCTTCGATGGCCTGGGCCGGGTTGAACGGCTGCTGTTCGATTTCCGAGCGGCGGCCGAACACCCGCATGTGATCGACCACCCGCGCCGCGCGCTGTACCTGGGCATCGATGCGCTTGAGCTTGTCGGTCAGGTAATCGATCTGCGCGTCACCTTTCTCCAGACGCTTGAGCACATTGATGATCGCCATGCGCATCACGTTCAACGGCTGGTTGATCTCATGGGCCAGCCCCGTGGCCATTTCGCCCAGCGTGGCCATCTTCGCGCTTTGCATCAGTTGCTGCTGCGAGCGCCGCACCTCGGTGTTGTCGCGGCCCACGGCCTGAACCTCAAGCAACCGGCCCTGCTGATCGAACACCCCACGGTCCGACCACACCCACCACGCGTGCTCGCGGCCGGGCAGTTGCAGATTGATTTCGGCGGTGCTCACCGGGAACTCCGGGCTCAGCAGACCGATGCGGCGGGTGAATTCATCGCGCTGTTCCTGGGACATCCAGCTGCCCAGGTTGATCCCCGGCAATTGCTCCGGCGGGCACTCCAGATAGCTCGCCAGCGGTTGGTTGCCGAAGGTCAGGGTCAGGTCGGGGCGATAACGGCAGATCATCGCCGGCGAATCCTCCACCAGAATGCGGTAGCGCTCCTCGCTCTGTTTGACCCGTTCGGTGGCCAGGGTCGCTTCGGTGACGTCCAGCCACAAACCCACGGCCTCGACCGGCAGGCCCAGGTCG
Source organism: Pseudomonas sp. KK4 (assembly GCF_001984065.1). Lineage (GTDB taxonomy): Bacteria > Pseudomonadota > Gammaproteobacteria > Pseudomonadales > Pseudomonadaceae > Aquipseudomonas. Next base: position 3,584 of record NZ_LYVP01000041.1, on the reverse strand, counting down.
TCGCGCAGCAGTTTGGCCTCATCGAGCAGCCAGTGGTAATCGCCGCGGCTGTCGCGCAGTCGATAGCGGGCGCTCACTGAACCCTCGCGCAGCAACTGGCGGGTGCGCTCGAAATAACGGTCGCGATCTTCGGGGTGAAGGCGCTCGATCAAGGCTGCGCCGGCACAGTCGTCCAGCGTCCAGCCCAGCAGCGGCGCCAGGCTGGCGCTGTAGAAGGTCGGTTGCAACGCACCTTCGAGGTAGCGCTGCACGTAGATCACGGCCGGGGAACTGGCGATCAGGTTGTCCAGCCGGGCATGGGCCGCCGCCGCTTGCTGCTGTTGATTCTTGATGTCGCTGATGTCGAGCATGAAGCCGACAAGGCGCCGGTTTCTACCGACCCCCAGGGCTTGCCCTTGCAGTTGATACCAGTGCGCCGGGGCGCCGGTGTCGGGGTGATAGATCCGTACCGTCAGCAGCAGCGGCGTACCATCGTCCTGCAGCGTTTGCAGGCGACTGCGCAACTCTTCGCGGTCGGCGGGGTGTATCCGTTCGAGCCATGTGGTCAACGTCAGGCGGTCGCTGGCAAGGGCTAAGGCCGTGGCCAGCGACGGCGCCAGTTGCACTTGGGCATCGTCGCTGAACACTTCCCACCATCCTGTGCCCAGCAGGACCTGGAGCGAATCGAGCCGCTCCAGTTGCAGGTGATGCCGGTGTTCACGCAGGCGCTCCAGCAACGGGCTTGCGAGCGCGGCGGCGAACTGCAGCCAGTCGCGTTCGCTGGTGTCAGGTGCCCGTTGCTGGGCGTTGAAGCAACCGCAGAGCAGCCAGGCCACCACGCCCTGGGCGTCGTGATAAGGCACGGCGAAGGCCTCGGCATTGCCGAAAGTGCCTTGCAGGCGCGGATGTTCAAGGGGATTGAGGCACTGCGGCGCCGAGCCGTTCAGGCTGTCCAGGCCTGTGCCCAGGCGTTGCCCGTTTCGCCACAGTTGCGGCGCGTCGACAGCGGCGTAGTGCTGATGAATCTGCCAACCCTGTTCCTGCTCATCGAGCAACGCCAGGGCAATGCATGGGATGTGGAAACGCTGGGCCAGGCATTGCAACTGCTCACCCAGCATCTCGGGTAAGCGCGACAGGCTGCACAGCCGCAGTTGTTCGCCGATCTGCACCGCCAGCCTCTGGCACTGCTCGCGCAGGCGTGACTGTCGGCGTTCGAGCAACAGGTCGCCGATGTCCAGCAACTGTAACAGCCAGGCGTCGGCCTGGGGTTGGACCCAGCCGCGCAAGTGCAAGGCCTGGCCGCTGAGGCTGTAGAAGTCCAGATCCAGCAGTTGTCCCTGCCAGTCCGCGGGCGAACCCTCGATGACCAGGCTGCTGTGGGGCAAAAGGAAATCGAGCAGGTGCGGCGCTTGTGCGCCGGGCGTCTGTTGCGCCAACTGATGACGCAATGGGCCGGACAGGTGCAGCACCCGACCTTGTCCATCCAGTTGCATCTGCAGGCCGACACTCAGCCCGCTCGGCGGCTCCAGAGGGTGCGCGGGCGGTGCAGGGTGGCGATTGAGCAGGCGCCCGAACAGTTTGTCCCCGGCGCTCAAAATTGCAGGCTCGAACTGGTGACGAGCGTGTCCGGCAGATTGGGAACCTTGCCGATCACCGGCAGGCTGAGGAACGGGATCACCGCATTGAGTTTATTGGTGGGGTAGTGGATTTCGACCTTCAACACGCCGCTGGCAAGGGTGGTGGTCACATCCGAATCGAAATCGAACTTGAACCCGTCGGGGATCCAGGTCAGCTGTCGTTTCAACTCGTCCTTGACCACGGTTTTCAGCGCGGCCTCATAGCCCGGGGTGCTCGGGTCCAGGGCGACGCTGCGGCGCACGGCTTCGGCGGTGGACTGGTTGAAGGACTGCATCAGCAACAGCGGCAGGCTGTAGCTCACGATGCCGTAGAACACACCGAAAAACACCACGAACACCAGGGCGAATTCAATGGCGGCGGCACCTTTTTGCTTGCGGGGGAGGTTGATCTTCATGAGTGCGTCTACCCTGACCATCACTGCGTAATATCAGCATAGAATCATTCGGCCAAAAGGGACGTTTTTTACCGATGCAGAGCGTTGTTTTGTTGATCTGGCTGACGCTGTGTGCGGCCCAGGATGCCCGGGAGCGGCACATCGCCAACGTCCTGACCCTGGGCGTCGGCGCGCTGGCCCTGGCGTGGCTGTTAGGGAGCGGCAGCACCTGGCTGGGCGCGCCGGCGCAACAGGGGGGTTGGGCCGCGTTGCTGGCCCTGGCCTTCACCTTGCCGGGATACGCGTTGCGTCGGCTGGGCGCTGGTGATGTGAAACTTTTGACAGCCTTGGGGCTCGCGACCGACGGTCGGTATGTGCTGGGTGTATTTATCGGTGCCGGATTTACCAGTGTGCTGTGGATGGTGATGGCGCCAAAAGTCTGGCTTCATATCGGTCAAGGGCTTAGGGAGCGTCTGTGCTGTCTGCAGCCTGGAATGTCAAATAAACAACCCTTCGCACCCTTCGTATTGGCGGGTTGGCTGATGACATTGGCCTGGCTTGCATAGTTGTACAGAGTCGAAAAGGCGTACTACTTTTCATACGGTAGTTGTATGACTTTTGGGTACGCGTACGGGAACGGTCAGTGTCTGGCCATGCAGGGAGTTGCATGTGAACAAGTTTACTTCGGCAGTAAAAGTCCTGGTGGTCGACGATCAGCCCCTGGTCGTTGAGGAGCTGTGCGAATTCCTTGAGAGCAACGGTTACCGGTGCGTTCCCTGCGAGTCCGGTCATCAGGCTGTCGAGCGTTTCAACGACGACACGGATATCGGCCTGGTGCTGTGCGATTTGCACATGCCGGGGCTCGATGGCATTCAGCTGGTTCAAGAGCTGCAGCGCCTGTCGGGCAAACACCGCGCATTCGAAGCGATCATGCTCACCGGGCGCGCGGACAAGCAGGACGTGATCAAGGCATTGCGCGCCGGGATTGCCGACTACTACCAGAAACCGATCGACCTGGGCGAACTCCTCGAAGGCCTGCGGCGCCAGGAAGTGGCGTTGCACGAGCGCAACAAAACCCTGCAACTGGGGCATCTCAATCAGAAGCTGCAATACCTCTCCGAATCGATCGATGACCTGTACCAGGATTTGGACAAGGTTCGTCGAGCGCCCTATTTGCCGGCGTCCTCCGATGTGAGTGGCAGTGAGGTCAGTGAAGTGGACCGGGTCGAGATCCCGGCAATTTTCAATCAGCTGTCGCCACGGCAACTGGATGTGGCGCGACTGGTGGGCAAAGGGCAGACCAACTATCAGATTGCCTGTGAGTTGGGCATTACCGAAAACACCGTGAAGCTGTACGTCTCCCAAGTGTTGCGCCTGACCCATATGCACAACCGCACGCAACTGGCCCTGGCGCTGTCGCCCAATGGCCCCGGGTTGCGCCAGAGAGTCACTGCGCACTGATCGGACCTCGCCTCACACGGCCCTGCAGGAGCAAGGCTTGCCCGCGATGGCGTCCTGGAATCCCCTGGATTTTTTGGATGTCCCCCGTTCGTGGCGAGGGAGCTTGCTCCCGTCAGGCTGCGCAGCAGCCTCA
>NZ_LYVP01000040.1 GCF_001984065.1 Pseudomonas sp. KK4 | reverse complement strand
ATTAAATTCCGAAACCCCAATTGCGAAAGCAGTTGGGGTTTTGTTTTGTGCGCTAGAAAATCCACTTCATCGCGTTTCTATGCAACTGCTCGGAGCGTGGCTATCATGCGGGCCTCATTGTGAGGCGAGACTTGCATGCTGACGTTGTTAAAGCTTCTTAAAGATGGCCGATTTCATTCGGGTCAAGCACTGGGTGCTGCCCTGGGTGTGAGTCGCAGTGCGGTATGGAAGCAGCTTCAGCAATTAGAGGCTGAGCTGGGGTTATCCATTCATAAGGTTCGAGGGCGCGGTTATCAGTTGGCCGCACCGCTGACACTGCTGGATCCTGTAGAGATCAGGAGAATGGCAGGGGCTTGTGATTGGCCAGTCCTGGTGTTCGACTCGACCGACTCCACGAATGCCGAGGCGCTACGAATGATCGAGCAGCGTCAGGATGCACCCTTTGTCGTACTCGCCGAGCGGCAGACCGCCGGGCGGGGGCGGCGCGGTCGCAAGTGGGTAAGCCCATTCGCAGAAAACCTTTACTACAGCCTGGTTCTTCGTATTGAAGGCGGAATGCGCCAGCTTGAAGGTCTGAGTCTGGTTGTTGGTCTCGCTGTGATGCAGGCTCTGCAGCAGATTGGAGTACCAGGTGTAGGTTTAAAATGGCCTAACGACGTTCTCGTGGGTCGAAAGAAAATTGCTGGAATATTGCTCGAATTAGTTGGCGATCCTGCTGACGTGTGTCACGTGGTGCTTGGTATCGGTATTAACGTAAACATGCGAATGACCAGTGAGGTCGACCAGCAGTGGACGTCAATGCGTTTGGAGGCCGGTCAGGCATTTGATCGCAATCAATTGGCTGCGGAGCTTGGAGTGATGCTTCAGAAGTATTTGGAGCGACACCAGGTCGATGGGTTTTCGGCGATCCAGGCTGAGTGGGAGCGAAATCATCTGTGGCAGGGGCGTGCGGTGTCTTTGATTGCGGGTGTTAACCAAATAGATGGCGAAGTGCTGGGTATCGATAGCCAGGGTGCCTTGCGTTTGAAGGTGGATGGCGTGGAAAAAGTCTTCAGCGGTGGCGAGTTGAGTTTGAGGTTGCGTAATGATTCTTGAGCTCGACTGCGGGAACAGCTTTATCAAGTGGCGCGTGCTTGATGCAAATGCCCGGCTAGTGGTGGGTGAGGGGGTTGTTGATTCGGATCTCGCATTGCTTGAGGCTTTGAACGGATTTGATGGTCTTGCTCTGAATGCCTGCCGTTTGGTAAGTGTTAGGACTGCTGAAGAAACCGGAGCACTGATCTCTCTACTGAAAGATGGGTTCGATGTGGCGGTAGTCTGTGCGGCACCGGTGCGCGAGATGGCTGGAGTCCGTAATGGTTATGAGGAGTTTGAGCGGCTAGGGCTGGATCGCTGGCTAGCTTTGCTTGGAGGCTTCCATCTTGCTCCGGGCGCCTGTCTGGTACTGGATTTCGGCACTGCGGTGACTGCCGACTTCGTTGCGGCTGACGGTGAGCATTTGGGTGGGTTCATATGCCCTGGCATGCCGCTGATGCGTAATCAGCTTCGCACCCATACCCGCAAAATTCGTTACGGCGATCTTGCTGCCGAGCGTGCGCTGGAGAGTCTCATCCCGGGGCGTACCACGGTTGAGGCGGTAGAGCGCGGCTGCTCGCTTATGCTGCGAGGTTTCGTTCTGACTCAGCTCGAGTTGGCGCGTAGCTACTGGGGAAAGGATTTCACGGTATTTCTTACGGGCGGGGATGCGGGTCTGGTGTCGGAGATCGTGCCTGAAGCCAGGATGGTTCCTGACCTGGTGTTTGTTGGCTTGGCCATGGCCTGCCCTTTGTCCTGAGGTCTTTATGCGTTGGTTGTTTCTGCTGCTGGTTGTGCTCAATGTGTTTTATTACATCTGGCATCAACAGGAGGCGCCTCTGCGCGCAAAGGACGTCACTCCCCTGAGCTTGTATCGGGGATCTCAGCAGGACATTCGCCTGCTCAGCGAAGCTCCAGATGCGGCCAAAGACAAGACAAAGGTCGCCCAGGCAGATCCTGGCTGCCTTTTTTTGGGGGGCTTTAGCCGTCAGGATGTGGTTCAGGGGTTGGAGCGCAGATTGGTCGGCATGGACGTCAAGTTTCAGGTGGCATCCAAAGGAGGCCTTGATACAGGTGCCTACTGGGTGCGCATTGCCCCGGAAAGCAGGCGTTGGCTGGATGACACGCAGTTGCAAAACCTTTCTAAAGAATTCAATGAGTTAAAACATAAAATAATGCCTTGCGAGGGGGTTGCACCTGCCGAATAGTTTGCATAGAATGGCGCCCGCTCCACAGTGAAGACCTAAAACGGTAAACAGTGAGGAGTGAGGTCAACGCAGCTAAGCTCAGGTTTTTAATGAGAAAATGCTTGACAGAAGGCTGGCATAATATAGAATGCCGGCTCGCTTAGGAGGGGTTCCCGAGCGGCCAAAGGGATCAGACTGTAAATCTGACGTCTACGACTTCGAAGGTTCGAATCCTTCCCCCTCCACCATTTTAGCGAGAGCTGCAAGCGCTCGCGGGTATAGTTTAGTGGTAGAACCTCAGCCTTCCAAGCTGATGATGCGGGTTCGATTCCCGCTACCCGCTCCAAGTTTGCAGGTTTTGCACAGTGTTGCGCTCTTGTAGCTCAGTTGGTAGAGCACACCCTTGGTAAGGGTGAGGTCAGCGGTTCAAATCCGCTCAAGAGCTCCATATAACAAGGCAGATATGAAAATATCTGCCTTTGTTTTAATGGCCTGAAGTGGTGCTTCGTTATGCGAAAGAGTGTTTGTGAGCTCTGGAAGCAGGTGTGGTGCCAAGGTCATTGGGTAGGTGTTGTAAAGTCTTCTTCAGGCCGGCATAATGGTCGGCCTGATTTTGTTTTAGGTCAGTAGCTCAATTGGCAGAGCGACGGTCTCCAAAACCGTAGGTTGGGGGTTCGATTCCCTCCTGACCTGCCAGATTCACCAGGTGTGTCTGGCTTTCTTTTCACAGGATCTTCATAGATGACTCCTAAGGCTGAAGCTCAAGGCTCTCGCTTCGATCTGCTTAAGTGGCTGGTAGTAGTCGCTTTGGTGGTTGTTGGCGTTGTTGGCAATCAGTACTACTCTGCTTCGCCAATCCTGTATCGAGTGCTCGCTTTGCTTGTCATCGCTGCCTTAGCCGCCTTTGTAGGCTTGCAGACAGTGAAGGGCAAGTCTTTCTTTGTGCTGGTCAAAGAAGCGCGTACCGAGATTCGTAAAGTCGTTTGGCCAACTCGTCAAGAAACCACGCAGACCACGTTGATTGTTGTGGCTGTTGTGCTGGTTATGGCGTTGCTGTTGTGGGGGCTTGATTCCCTGCTCGGCTGGCTTGTTTCCTTGATTGTCGGTTAAGGGTGTCCCGTGGCTAAGCGTTGGTATGTTGTGCATGCTTACTCGGGTTACGAGAAGCATGTCATGCGCTCTTTGATCGAGCGTGTAAAGCTGGCTGGCATGGAAGATGGCTTCGGCGAAATTCTGGTTCCCACTGAAGAAGTGGTTGAAATGCGTAATGGCCAGAAGCGCAAAAGCGAGCGTAAATTCTTCCCGGGTTACGTGCTGGTTCAGATGGATATGAATGAGGGTACTTGGCACTTGGTCAAGGATACTCCTCGCGTGATGGGCTTCATTGGTGGAACCGCTGATAAGCCGGCACCAATTACGGACAAAGAGGCAGAAGCAATTCTGCGTCGTGTCGCTGATGGTAGCGATAAGCCGAAGCCGAAGACGCTGTTCGAGCCGGGCGAGACCGTGCGTGTCAACGATGGTCCATTCGCCGATTTCAATGGCGTTGTTGAAGAAGTTAACTACGAGAAGAGCCGGATCCAAGTGGCAGTGCTCATTTTCGGTCGCTCTACTCCAGTAGAGTTGGAGTTCAGTCAGGTCGAAAAGGTCTAGCTGAGCAAGCATCCCAACCCCGCAGCCCTGGGCTGTGGGGTTTTGTCGTCACTGGGATAAACGCGCAAGTAACCGGGGAGCCTTTCGAGGCGTTTGAACCCGTAATTGGAGTGCCTCATGGCCAAGAAGATTACCGCTTACATCAAGCTGCAAGTGAAGGCCGCTCAGGCTAACCCAAGCCCACCTGTTGGTCCTGCTCTGGGTCAGCACGGCGTGAACATCATGGAATTCTGCAAGGCTTTCAACGCCCGTACTCAGGGTCTTGAGCCAGGTCTGCCGACTCCAGTGATCATCACTGTCTACAGCGACCGTAGCTTCACGTTCGAAACCAAATCCACCCCTGCTTCGGTTCTGCTGAAGAAGGCGGCCGGTCTGACCAGCGGTTCCGCTCGTCCGAACACCGTTAAGGTTGGCACCGTAACCCGTGCTCAGCTGGAAGAAATCGCGAAAACCAAAAACGCGGATCTGACTGCAGCTGATATGGAAGCAGCCGTGCGTACTATCGCCGGTTCTGCTCGTAGCATGGGCCTTAACGTGGAGGGTGTGTAATGGCTAAGCTGACCAAGCGTCAAAAGGCTATCGCCGGCAAAATCGAAGCAGGCAAGGCCTACAACTTTGTAGATGCCGCCGCACTGCTGGCCGAGCTGTCGACTGTCAAGTTCAGCGAGTCCTTCGACGTTGCTGTAAACTTGGGTGTTGACCCGCGTAAATCGGACCAGGTTGTTCGTAGCGCTACTGTGCTGCCACACGGCACTGGCAAGACCGTTCGCGTTGCTGTGTTCACTCAGGGTCCGGCTGCTGAAGCCGCTCTGGCTGCCGGCGCTGACCGCGTAGGTATGGACGACCTGGCTGCCGAAATGAAAGGCGGCGACCTGAACTATGACGTAGTGATCGCATCCCCGGATGCCATGCGCGTTGTAGGTCAGCTGGGTCAGATCCTCGGTCCACGTGGCCTGATGCCAAACCCTAAAGTTGGCACCGTAACTCCAGACGTAGCTACCGCGGTTAAAAACGCCAAGGCTGGTCAGGTTCGTTATCGCACCGACAAAAACGGCATCATTCACACTTCCGTTGGCAAGATCGGCTTCGATGCCGTCAAGCTGAAGGAAAACGTTGAAGCTCTGATCGCTGATTTGAAGCGCATCAAGCCAGCTTCCTCGAAAGGTATCTACGTCAAGCGCGTTACCCTGAGCACCACTATGGGCCCAGGTCTGGTCATCGACCAGAGCACGCTGGACGCGTAAGACACAGATTGGCGCAAGTCATTGTGCCAATTGAAAAATTGGGGTCCCTGCCTGGCGGGGGCTATCCAAGACCGTAGGCGACGCAAGTCTTAAACCACAAGCCTACGCAGATGGTGCTCCCGGTTCCTTACCGAATCAGACACCAAAACGACATCCGGTTTCGACTGGATGAAACGGTAACAAGCAGGAGTTAAACCCGTGGCAATTAAACTCGAAGACAAGAAGGCCATCGTCGCTGAAGTCAACGAGGCTGCCAAAGTCGCTCTGTCCGCTGTCGTGGCTGATGCCCGTGGCGTAACAGTAGGCGCGATGACCGGACTCCGTAAAGAGGCTCGTGAAGCTGGCGTATACGTACGTGTCGTACGTAACACCCTGCTCAAGCGCGCTGTTGCTGACACTGAATTCAGTGTCCTCAACGACGTGTTCACTGGCCCTACCCTGATTGCTTTCTCCAAAGAACATCCAGGCGCTGCTGCCCGGATTTTCAAAGAGTTCGCAAAGGGTCAGGACAAGTTCGAGATCAAGGCAGCTGCGTTCGAGGGCAAGTTCCTCGCAGCTAACCAAATCGACGTACTGGCAACTCTGCCGACCCGTGACGAAGCAATTTCTCAGCTGATGAGCGTGATTCAAGGCGCAACCAGCAAATTGGCTCGTACTCTGGCGGCAATTCGCGACCAGAAAGAAGCTGCTGCAGCCTAAGGCTCGCCAACTTCTCGCGTTTTTTGTTTTTTTCGATGGTCGCGTAGGCCGTCCCCAATATCAGGAATTAGATTCATGTCTATCTCTCAGAACGATATCCTTGAAGCAGTTGGCAACATGTCCGTAATGGAAGTTGTTGAACTGATCAAAGCTTTCGAAGAAAAATTCGGTGTTACCGCTGCTGCTGCATCCGCTGGTCCAGCTGCTGCTGCCGCTGTTGTTGAAGAGCAAACTGAATTCAACGTCATGCTGACCGAAGCTGGCGAGAAGAAAGTTAACGTGATCAAGGCAGTACGTGAGCTGACCGGTCTGGGCCTGAAAGAAGCCAAGGCTGTAGTTGACGGTGCTCCTGCAATGGTTCTGGAAGGCGTTGCCAAAGACGCAGCTGACAAAGCCAAAGCAGCTCTGGAAGAAGCAGGCGCTAAAGTCGAGCTGAAGTAAGCATCGACTTTGCGTTTCCAGCCCGAGCGTTAAGCGAAAGGCTGATGGCTGGTGGCTCTTGCCACCGGCCTTTTTCCGTTATTGGCAGCCGACTGGGTCGGTGTCGATAGCGAGCTGTAACCACCCGATGTGGTGGCGCAAACCATGGGGTTTGCACGATTTTCTGGCCGCTCCCGTCGGGGGAGGCCAAACAAGCAGGTGACCAAGCTGGGGAACGCTGATGGCTTACTCATATACTGAGAAAAAACGTATCCGCAAGGACTTTAGCAAGTTGCCGGACGTCATGGATGTGCCTTACCTCCTGGCCATCCAGCTGGATTCGTATCGTGAATTCTTGCAAGCGGGAGCGACTAAAGATCAGTTCCGCGACGTGGGCCTGCATGCGGCCTTCAAATCCGTTTTCCCGATCATCAGCTACTCCGGCAATGCTGCGCTGGAGTACGTCGGTTATCGCCTGGGCGAACCGGCATTTGATGTCAAAGAATGCGTATTGCGCGGTGTAACTTACGCCGTACCTTTGCGGGTAAAAGTGCGCCTGATCATTTTCGACAAAGAATCGTCGAACAAAGCGATCAAGGACATCAAAGAGCAAGAAGTCTACATGGGTGAAATCCCCCTGATGACTGAGAACGGTACCTTCGTAATCAACGGTACCGAGCGTGTAATCGTTTCCCAGCTGCACCGTTCGCCGGGCGTGTTCTTCGACCACGACCGTGGCAAGACGCACAGTTCCGGTAAACTGCTGTACTCCGCGCGCATCATTCCTTACCGCGGTTCGTGGCTGGACTTCGAGTTCGACCCGAAAGACTGCGTATTCGTGCGTATCGACCGTCGCCGCAAGCTGCCTGCATCGGTACTGCTGCGCGCGCTCGGCTATACCACCGAAGAGGTGCTGGACGCGTTCTACACCACCAACGTATTCCACGTGAAGGGCGAGACCCTGAGCCTGGAGCTGGTGCCTCAGCGCCTGCGCGGTGAAATCGCTGTCCTCGATATTCAGGATGACAAAGGCAAGGTTATTGTCGAGCAGGGCCGTCGTATCACCGCTCGCCACATCAACCAGCTGGAAAAAGCCGGTATCAAAGAGTTGGATGTGCCTCTGGACTACGTCCTGGGTCGCACAACCGCCAAGGTCATCGTGCATCCGGCAACCGGCGAAATCCTGGCAGAGTGCAACACCGAGCTGAACACCGAGATCCTGGCGAAAATCGCCAAGGCCGGCGTTGTTCGCATCGAAACTCTGTACACCAACGATATCGACTGCGGTCCGTTCGTCTCCGACACGCTGAAGATCGACTCCACCAGCAACCAACTGGAAGCGCTGGTCGAGATCTATCGCATGATGCGTCCTGGCGAGCCGCCAACCAAAGACGCTGCCGAAACCCTGTTCAACAACCTGTTCTTCAGCCCTGAGCGCTATGACCTGTCTGCGGTCGGCCGGATGAAGTTCAACCGTCGTATCGGTCGCACCGAGATCGAAGGTTCGGGCGTGCTGTGCAAGGAAGACATCGTCGCGGTACTGAAGACCCTGGTCGACATCCGTAACGGTAAAGGCATCGTCGATGACATCGACCACCTGGGTAACCGTCGTGTTCGCTGCGTAGGCGAAATGGCCGAGAACCAGTTCCGCGTTGGCCTGGTACGTGTTGAGCGTGCGGTCAAAGAGCGTCTGTCGATGGCCGAAAGCGAAGGCCTGATGCCGCAAGACCTGATCAACGCCAAGCCAGTGGCTGCGGCGGTGAAAGAGTTCTTCGGTTCCAGCCAGCTGTCCCAGTTCATGGACCAGAACAACCCGCTGTCCGAGATCACCCACAAGCGTCGTGTTTCTGCACTCGGCCCTGGTGGTCTGACCCGTGAGCGTGCCGGCTTTGAAGTTCGTGACGTACACCCAACGCACTACGGTCGTGTTTGCCCGATCGAAACGCCGGAAGGTCCGAACATCGGTCTGATCAACTCCCTGGCGGCCTATGCGCGCACCAACCAGTACGGCTTCCTCGAGAGCCCGTACCGTGTGGTGAAAGACGCTCTGGTCACCGACGAGATCGTTTTCCTGTCCGCCATTGAAGAAGCTGATCACGTGATCGCTCAGGCTTCGGCCACGATGAACGACAAGAAAGTGCTGATCGACGAGCTGGTAGCTGTTCGTCACTTGAACGAGTTCACCGTCAAGGCGCCGGAAGACGTCACCTTGATGGACGTATCGCCGAAGCAGGTAGTTTCGGTTGCAGCGTCGCTGATCCCGTTCCTCGAGCACGACGACGCCAACCGTGCGTTGATGGGTTCGAACATGCAGCGTCAAGCTGTACCCACCCTGCGCGCTGACAAGCCGCTGGTCGGTACCGGCATGGAGCGTAACGTAGCCCGTGACTCCGGCGTTTGCGTCGTGGCTCGTCGTGGCGGCGTGATCGACTCCGTCGACGCCAGCCGTATCGTGGTTCGTGTTGCCGATGACGAAGTTGAAACCGGCGAAGCTGGTGTCGACATCTACAACCTGACCAAATACACCCGCTCCAACCAGAACACCTGCATCAACCAGCGTCCGCTGGTGCGTAAAGGTGATCGGGTTCAGCGTAGCGACATCATGGCCGACGGCCCGTCCACCGACATGGGTGAACTGGCTCTGGGTCAGAACATGCGCATCGCGTTCATGGCATGGAACGGCTTCAACTTCGAAGACTCCATCTGCCTGTCCGAGCGTGTTGTTCAGGAAGACCGCTTCACCACGATCCACATCCAGGAACTGACCTGTGTGGCCCGTGACACCAAGCTTGGCCCAGAGGAAATCACTGCGGACATCCCGAACGTGGGTGAAGCTGCGCTGAACAAGCTGGACGAAGCCGGTATCGTTTACGTAGGTGCTGAAGTTGGCGCAGGCGACATTCTGGTGGGTAAGGTCACTCCGAAAGGCGAGACCCAACTGACTCCGGAAGAGAAGCTGCTACGTGCAATCTTTGGTGAAAAAGCCAGCGACGTTAAAGACACTTCCCTGCGCGTACCAACCGGTACCAAAGGTACTGTCATCGATGTACAGGTCTTCACCCGCGACGGCGTTGAGCGTGATGCTCGTGCACTGTCGATCGAAAAGTCCCAGCTGGACGAGATCCGCAAGGACCTGAACGAAGAGTTCCGCATCGTTGAAGGTGCTACTTTCGAACGTCTGCGTTCCGCGCTGGTCGGCCACAAAGCCGAAGGCGGCGCCGGTCTGAAGAAAGGCCAGGACATCACCGATGAAGTTCTCGACGGTCTTGAGCACGGCCAGTGGTTCAAACTGCGCATGGCTGAAGATGCTCTGAACGAGCAGCTCGAGAAGGCTCAGGCCTACATCGTTGATCGTCGCCGTCTGCTGGACGACAAGTTCGAAGACAAGAAGCGCAAACTGCAGCAGGGCGATGACCTGGCTCCAGGCGTGCTGAAAATCGTCAAGGTTTACCTGGCAATCCGTCGTCGCATCCAGCCGGGCGACAAGATGGCCGGTCGTCACGGTAACAAAGGTGTGGTCTCCGTGATCATGCCGGTTGAAGACATGCCGCACGATGCCAATGGCACCCCGGTCGACGTCGTCCTCAACCCGTTGGGCGTACCTTCGCGTATGAACGTTGGTCAGATCCTTGAAACCCACCTGGGCCTCGCGGCCAAAGGTCTGGGTGAGAAGATCAACCGCATGGTCGAAGAGCAGCGTAAGGTTGCCGAGCTGCGTAAATTCCTGCACGAGATCTATAACGAGATCGGCGGTCGTCAGGAAAGCCTCGATGACTTCTCGGACCAGGAAATCCTGGATCTGGCTCAAAACCTGCGCGGCGGCGTACCGATGGCCACTCCGGTGTTCGACGGTGCCAAGGAAAGCGAAATCAAGGCCATGCTCAAACTGGCGGACCTGCCAGAAAGCGGCCAGATGCAGCTGACCGACGGCCGTACCGGCAACAAGTTCGAGCGCCCGGTTACCGTTGGCTACATGTACATGCTGAAGCTGAACCACTTGGTAGACGACAAGATGCACGCTCGTTCTACCGGTTCGTACAGCCTGGTTACCCAGCAGCCGTTGGGTGGTAAGGCGCAGTTCGGTGGTCAGCGTTTCGGGGAGATGGAGGTCTGGGCACTGGAAGCATACGGTGCTGCTTACACTCTGCAAGAAATGCTCACAGTGAAGTCGGACGATGTGAACGGTCGTACCAAGATGTACAAAAACATCGTGGACGGCGATCACCGTATGGAGCCGGGCATGCCCGAGTCCTTCAACGTGTTGATCAAGGAAATTCGTTCCCTCGGCATCGATATCGATCTGGAAACCGAATAACACGTGACGCGAATCGAGAGCGGGGCAGGATTGCCCGCTCTCTGCTCCGCCAGGAGGAAAGGCCTTGAAAGACCTACTGAATTTGCTGAAAAACCAGGGTCAAGTCGAAGAGTTCGACGCCATCCGTATCGGATTGGCATCGCCTGAGATGATCCGTTCGTGGTCGTTCGGTGAAGTTAAAAAGCCGGAAACCATCAACTACCGTACGTTCAAACCTGAGCGTGACGGCCTGTTCTGCGCCAAGATCTTTGGCCCGGTAAAGGATTACGAGTGCCTGTGCGGTAAGTACAAGCGCTTGAAGCATCGTGGTGTGATCTGCGAAAAGTGCGGCGTTGAAGTTGCGCTCGCAAAAGTTCGTCGTGAGCGTATGGCGCACATCGAACTGGCTTCGCCGGTTGCCCACATCTGGTTCCTGAAATCGCTGCCGTCCCGTATCGGCTTGCTGATGGACATGACCCTGCGTGATATCGAACGCGTTCTCTACTTCGAGAGCTACGTCGTTATCGATCCAGGCATGACCACCCTTGAAAAAGGTCAGCTGCTCAATGACGAGCAGTACTTCGAAGCGCTGGAAGAGTTCGGTGACGATTTCGATGCCCGCATGGGTGCCGAAGCTGTCCGCGAACTGCTGCACGCTATCGACCTGGAGCACGAGATTGGCCGTCTGCGTGAAGAAATTCCGCAAACCAACTCCGAAACCAAGATCAAGAAGCTGTCCAAGCGTCTGAAGTTGATGGAAGCCTTCCAGGGTTCCGGCAACCTGCCAGAGTGGATGGTGCTGACCGTTCTGCCGGTTCTGCCGCCAGATCTGCGTCCACTGGTCCCGCTCGATGGCGGTCGTTTCGCGACTTCCGACCTCAACGATCTGTATCGTCGAGTGATCAACCGTAACAACCGTTTGAAGCGCCTGCTGGATCTGTCCGCTCCGGACATCATCGTGCGCAACGAAAAGCGTATGTTGCAGGAAGCCGTCGACGCGCTGCTCGACAACGGTCGTCGTGGCCGCGCTATCACCGGTTCCAACAAGCGTCCTCTGAAATCCCTGGCTGACATGATCAAGGGTAAACAGGGTCGTTTCCGTCAGAACTTGCTCGGTAAGCGTGTTGACTACTCCGGTCGTTCGGTAATTACCGTAGGTCCGACCCTGCGTCTGCACCAGTGCGGTCTGCCGAAGAAAATGGCTCTCGAGCTGTTCAAACCGTTCATTTTCGGCAAGCTGGAAATGCGTGGTCTGGCGACCACCATCAAAGCAGCCAAGAAGATGGTCGAGCGTGAGCTGCCGGAAGTTTGGGACGTTCTCGCAGAAGTAATCCGTGAACACCCGGTTCTCCTCAACCGTGCACCGACCCTTCACCGTCTGGGTATCCAGGCGTTTGAACCGGTACTGATCGAAGGTAAGGCTATCCAGCTTCACCCGTTGGTCTGTGCTGCGTACAACGCCGACTTCGACGGCGACCAAATGGCCGTGCACGTACCGCTGACCCTGGAAGCCCAGTTGGAAGCGCGTGCGTTGATGATGTCGACCAACAACATCCTGTCGCCAGCCAACGGTGAGCCGATCATCGTTCCGTCGCAGGACGTTGTATTGGGTCTGTACTACATGACTCGTGAAGCGATCAACGCCAAGGGCGAGGGTCGTGTGTTCGCGGATCTGCAGGAAGTTGACCGTGTGTTCCGTGCCGGCGAAGCCGCACTGCACGCTAAAGTCAAAGTGCGGATCAACGAAACCGTCAACGATCGTGACGGCGGCAGCGTGACCAACACCCGTATCGTCGACACCACTGTCGGCCGTGCGCTGTTGTTCCAGGTTGTGCCAAAAGGTCTGTCCTTCGACGTCGTCAACTTGCCGATGAAGAAGAAAGCGATCTCCAAGCTGATCAACCAGTGCTATCGCGTTGTTGGTCTGAAAGAGACCGTGATCTTCGCTGACCAGTTGATGTACACCGGTTTTGCTTACTCGACCATTTCCGGCGTTTCCATCGGCGTTAACGACTTCGTTATCCCGGATGAAAAAGCCCGCATCATCGGTGCTGCCACCGACGAAGTGAAAGAGATCGAGAGCCAGTACGCGTCCGGCCTGGTAACCCAGGGCGAGAAGTACAACAAGGTGATCGACCTTTGGTCCAAGGCGAACGACGAAGTTTCCAAGGCGATGATGGCTAACCTCTCGAAAGAGAAAGTCATCGACCGTCATGGCGTCGAAGTCGATCAGGAATCCTTCAACTCGATGTACATGATGGCCGACTCGGGCGCACGGGGTTCTGCTGCGCAGATCCGTCAGCTCGCCGGTATGCGTGGCCTGATGGCCAAGCCGGACGGTTCTATCATCGAAACGCCGATTACTGCGAACTTCCGTGAAGGTTTGAGCGTACTTCAGTACTTCATCTCCACTCACGGTGCTCGTAAAGGTCTGGCGGATACCGCGTTGAAAACGGCGAACTCCGGTTACCTGACTCGTCGTCTGGTAGACGTGGCGCAGGATCTGGTTGTAACCGAGATCGATTGCGGCACCGAACACGGCCTGCTGATGACTCCGCACATTGAAGGCGGTGACGTTGTAGAACCGTTGGGTGAGCGCGTATTGGGTCGTGTTATCGCCCGTGACGTATTCAAGCCAGGTACCGAGGATGTCATCGTTCCTGCCGGCACCCTGGTAGACGAGAAGTGGGTCGAGTTCATCGAGCTGAACAGCATCGACGAAGTGATCGTGCGTTCGCCGATCAGCTGCGAAACCCGCTACGGCATTTGCGCCAAGTGCTACGGCCGTGACCTGGCTCGTGGTCACCAGGTGAACATCGGTGAAGCGGTCGGCGTTATCGCTGCCCAGTCCATCGGTGAGCCGGGTACCCAGCTGACGATGCGTACGTTCCACATCGGTGGTGCGGCAAGCCGGACCTCCGCAGCCGACAGCGTTCAGGTGAAGAATGGCGGTACTGTCCGCCTGCATAACCTGAAGCACGTTGAGCGAGTGGATGGTCACCTGGTTGCCGTTTCCCGTTCCGGTGAGCTGGCTATCGCGGATGACTTCGGTCGTGAGCGCGAGCGTTACAAGCTGCCGTACGGTGCTGTGATTTCGGTTAAGGAAGGTGACAAGGTCGACGCTGGCGCAATCGTTGCCAAGTGGGATCCGCACACTCACCCGATCGTTACCGAAATGAAAGGTACCGTGACCTACGTGGGCATGGAAGAAGGCATCACGATCAAGCGTCAGACTGACGAATTGACCGGTATGACCAACATTGAAGTACTCGATGCCAAAGACCGTCCAGCTGCTGGTAAAGACATTCGTCCAGCCGTGAAGATGGTTGATGACAACGGCAAGGATCTGTTGCTGCCAGGCACTGACGTTATCGCTCAGTACTTCCTGCCCGCGAACGCCCTGGTCGGTGTTGCGGACGGTGCGAAGATTGCGATCGGTGATGTTATCGCTCGTATTCCGCAAGAAACTTCGAAGACCCGTGACATCACCGGTGGTCTGCCGCGTGTTGCCGACTTGTTCGAAGCCCGTCGTCCGAAAGAAGCGTCGATTCTGGCTGAAGTCAGCGGCACCATTGCGTTCGGTAAAGAGACCAAGGGCAAGCGCCGTCTGGTTATCACGCCGAACGACGGCAGCGATCCGTATGAAGAGCTGATTCCGAAGTGGCGTCACCTCAACGTCTTCGAAGGCGAACAGGTAAACCGCGGCGAAGTTATCTCCGACGGCCCGAGCGATCCACACGACATCCTGCGTCTGCTGGGTGTGAGTGCGCTGGCCAAGTACATTGTTAACGAGATTCAGGACGTTTACCGTCTGCAGGGCGTTAAGATCAACGATAAGCACATCGAGACCATCCTGCGTCAGATGTTGCGTAAAGTTGAAATCGCTGAATCCGGCGATTCGAGTTTCATCAAGGGCGACCAGATGGAATTGACTCACGTGCTGGTAGAGAACGAGCGTTTGAGCAACGAAGACAAGTTTGTCTCCAAGTTCACTCGCGTTCTCCTGGGTATCACCAAGGCGTCGTTGTCCACCGAATCGTTCATCTCGGCGGCTTCCTTCCAGGAAACCACCCGCGTACTGACCGAAGCGGCGGTAACCGGCAAGCGCGATTATCTGCGCGGCCTGAAAGAAAACGTGGTCGTGGGTCGTCTGATCCCGGCTGGTACCGGTCTGGCGTATCACAGCGAGCGTAAGCGTCGCCGTGATGCAGACAAGCCGTTGCGCGTGAGCGCCAGTGAAGTGGAAGCTGCACTGACCGAAGCGCTGAACTCGAGCGGTAACTGAGTTCCGCGGTAAATGAGCGTGAGGCCCTGGTCGCTCCGCTCATCGAATCGAGACAATTTGTCGAGGTTGGATGAGCGGGGAGGGCGGGGCCTTGCCTTGACTGGGGGCAAGATCCTCTTTAGACTCTTGTACCCCTAAATTTGGCGGGGATTCGTTCCTGCCATTTTGCTTTTCTTGCAAGACAATAGCGTCGCAAGACAACAGTGGAGCTAGTAGATGGCAACTATCAACCAGCTGGTACGTCAGCCGCGTAAGCGTATCGTCGAGAAATCCGACGTGCCTGCGCTGCAGAACTGCCCGCAACGTCGTGGCGTGTGCACCCGTGTGTACACCACTACGCCGAAAAAACCTAACTCGGCACTGCGTAAAGTATGCCGTGTGCGTCTGACCAACGGTTTCGAGGTTTCCTCGTACATCGGCGGTGAAGGCCACAACCTGCAAGAGCACAGCGTGGTGCTGATCCGCGGCGGTCGTGTAAAAGACTTGCCAGGTGTTCGTTACCACACCGTTCGCGGTTCTTTGGATACCTCCGGCGTTAAAGGTCGTAACCAGGGTCGTTCGAAGTACGGTACCAAGCGTCCGAAGTAATAGTCGCTTGCTGCAAAAAACTGATTTCTATTTTTCTGAGTCGATAAGAGTAAGGTCGGAGGCGTCCCTTGAAGGGCACCAATTCCGAGCGAACCTGAAGACCGTTTGAGGGCTTATCCATGCCAAGAAGACGCGTAGCAGCCAAGCGCGAAGTGCTTGACGATCCAAAATACGGAAGCCAAATCCTGGCCAAGTTCATGAACCACGTAATGGAAAGCGGCAAGAAAGCCGTTGCCGAGCGTATCGTTTATGGCGCGCTGGAAAAGGTTAAAGAACGCAAGAACAGCGACCCCCTGGAAATCTTCGAGAAAGCTCTCGACGCCATCGCTCCGCTGGTCGAAGTGAAGTCGCGCCGTGTTGGCGGTGCTACTTACCAGGTTCCGGTTGAAGTTCGTCCGTCCCGTCGTAACGCTCTGGCAATGCGCTGGTTGGTAGACTTCGCCCGTAAGCGCGGCGAGAAGTCTATGGCTCTGCGTTTGGCTGGCGAACTGTTGGACGCTGCCGAAGGTAAAGGTGCTGCAGTTAAGAAGCGTGAAGACGTGCACCGTATGGCTGAAGCTAACAAAGCTTTCTCGCACTACCGCTTCTAATTTTAGCGTCACTAATTTTGCGAGGGCTTTATGGCTCGTACTACACCGATTAATCGCTACCGTAACATTGGTATCGTAGCTCACGTGGATGCTGGTAAAACCACCACCACCGAGCGCGTCCTTTTTTACACTGGCAAAAGTCACAAAATGGGCGAGGTGCATGACGGCGCCGCGACCACAGACTGGATGGTGCAGGAGCAGGAGCGTGGTATTACCATTACTTCTGCTGCTATTACCGCCTTCTGGCAGGGTTCTGCGAAGCAGCACAAAGACCAATACCGCTTCAACGTCATTGACACCCCGGGTCACGTAGACTTCACCATTGAAGTTGAGCGTTCCTTGCGTGTACTCGACGGCGCGGTCGTTGTTTTCTGTGGTACTTCGGGTGTTGAGCCTCAGTCCGAAACCGTATGGCGTCAAGCCAACAAGTACGGTGTTCCACGTATTGTCTACGTGAACAAAATGGACCGTGCTGGCGCCAACTTCCTGCGCGTGATCGCTCAGATCAAGCAGCGCTTGGGCCACACGCCGGTGCCGATTCAGTTGGCCATTGGTTCCGAAGACAACTTCCAGGGTCAGATCGATCTGATGACCATGGAAGCGGTTTACTGGAACGATGCTGACAAGGGCATGACTCCGCGTCGCGAAGCTATCCCTGCTGAACTGCAGGAATTGGCTGAAGAGTGGCGCAGCAACATGGTTGAGGCTGCGGCTGAAGCCAGCGAAGAGCTGATGAACAAGTACCTCGAAGGCGAAGAGCTCTCCATCGAGGAAATCAAGGCCGCTCTGCGTCAGCGTACTATCGCTGGTGAGATCGTTCTGGCTGTTTGCGGTTCTTCCTTCAAGAACAAGGGTGTTCCCCTGGTTCTCGACGCCGTTATCGACTACCTGCCTGCTCCCACCGACATTCCTGCCATCAAGGGTACTGACCCGGATGACGAGGAAAAGCAAATGGAGCGTCATGCAGACGACAACGAGCCGTTCTCGGCTCTGGCGTTCAAGATCGCTACCGACCCATTCGTGGGTACCTTGACCTTCGTCCGCGTTTACTCGGGCGTGTTGGCATCCGGCGACGGCGTGATCAACTCGGTTAAAGGCAAGAAAGAGCGTGTGGGTCGTATGGTGCAAATGCACGCAAACGCCCGTGAAGAAATCAAGGAAGTGCGCGCTGGCGACATCGCGGCCTTGATCGGCATGAAGGACGTCACCACTGGTGAGACTTTGTGCAACGCTGACAAGCCAATCATCCTGGTTCGCATGGACTTCCCGGAGCCGGTTATTTCGGTTGCCGTTGAGCCTAAGACCAAGGATGACCAGGAAAAAATGGGTATCGCTCTGGGCAAACTTGCTCAGGAAGACCCGTCTTTCCGCGTCAAGACTGATGAAGAGACTGGTCAAACGATCATCTCTGGCATGGGCGAGCTGCACCTGGACATCCTGGTTGACCGGATGCGCCGTGAGTTCAACGTCGAAGCCAACATCGGTAAGCCTCAGGTTTCCTATCGTGAGCGCATCACGAAGAGCTGCGAAATCGAAGGCAAGTTCGTTCGTCAGTCCGGCGGTCGTGGCCAGTTCGGTCACTGCTGGATTCGTTTTGCACCTGCTGACGAAGGTCAGGAAGGTCTGCAATTCCTGAACGAAGTAGTGGGTGGTGTGGTTCCTAAGGAATACATCCCGGCTATCCAGAAGGGTATCGAAGAGCAGATGAAGAACGGTGTTGTTGCCGGCTATCCGCTGATCGGCCTGAAGGCTACCGTGTTTGATGGTTCTTACCACGACGTCGACTCGAACGAGATGGCGTTTAAGGTGGCTGCTTCCATGGCGACCAAGCAACTGGCCCAGAAGGGCGGTGGTGAGTTGCTCGAGCCGATCATGGCAGTAGAGGTTGTTACGCCTGAAGACTATATGGGTGACGTGATGGGCGACCTTAACCGTCGTCGCGGCATGATTCTGGGTATGGAAGATACGGTTTCCGGTAAGGTTATCCGTGCTGAAGTTCCGTTGGGCGAGATGTTCGGTTATGCGACCGACGTTCGTTCGATGTCCCAGGGTCGCGCAAGCTACTCTATGGAATTCAAAAAATACAATACGGCTCCGTCGCACATCGTCGAAACCGTTACCAAAAAACAAGGCTGATTCAGTCCTTTAGGCAAGGAGTTAATTGTCGTGGCTAAAGAAAAATTTGATCGTTCCCTACCGCACGTAAACGTTGGCACCATCGGCCACGTTGACCACGGTAAAACCACTCTGACCGCTGCTCTGACTCGCGTCTGCTCCGAAGTTTTCGGTTCGGCCGTAGTTGAATTCGACAAGATCGACAGCGCACCAGAAGAAAAAGCTCGCGGTATCACCATTAACACCGCGCACGTCGAGTACAACTCGAACATTCGTCACTACGCTCACGTTGACTGCCCAGGTCACGCTGACTACGTGAAGAACATGATCACCGGTGCTGCTCAGATGGACGGCGCGATCCTGGTTTGCTCGGCCGCTGATGGTCCGATGCCACAAACCCGTGAGCACATCCTGCTGTCCCGTCAGGTAGGCGTTCCGTACATCGTGGTTTTCCTGAACAAGGCAGACCTGGTAGACGACGCTGAGCTGCTGGAACTGGTTGAGATGGAAGTTCGCGACCTGCTGTCCACCTATGACTTCCCAGGCGACGACACTCCGATCATCATCGGTTCTGCTCGTATGGCGCTGGAAGGCAAAGACGACAACGAAATGGGCACCACTGCCGTTCGTAAGCTGGTTGAGACTCTGGATACCTACATCCCAGAGCCAGAGCGTGCTATCGACAAGCCATTCCTGATGCCAATCGAAGACGTATTCTCGATCTCCGGTCGCGGTACTGTTGTGACTGGTCGTATCGAGCGCGGTATCGTTCGCGTTCAAGATGCACTGGAAATCGTTGGTCTGCGTGACACTACCACCACCACCTGCACCGGTGTTGAGATGTTCCGCAAGCTGCTCGACGAAGGTCGTGCTGGCGAGAACTGCGGCGTTCTGCTGCGCGGCACCAAGCGTGACGACGTTGAGCGTGGTCAGGTTCTGGTTAAGCCAGGTTCGGTTAAGCCGCACACCAAGTTCACCGCAGAAGTTTACGTTCTGAGCAAGGAAGAAGGCGGTCGTCACACTCCGTTCTTCAAAGGCTACCGTCCACAGTTCTACTTCCGTACTACTGACGTGACCGGTAACTGCGAGCTGCCAGAAGGCGTTGAAATGGTAATGCCAGGTGACAACATTCAAATGACTGTTACCCTGATCAAAACCATCGCAATGGAAGACGGTCTGCGCTTCGCAATCCGTGAAGGCGGCCGTACCGTAGGTGCTGGCGTTGTAGCAAAAATCATCGAGTAAGCTCTTTTTGAGTTAGCTTCGATGCTTTGAAAAAGCCCCCGCTCAGCGGGGGCTTTTTTATTGGGTTGACACCTATCTGGGGCGTCTATAGAATTGCGCCTCCTTTTAACGGGCGTATTGCGCCCGGTGGGAATAGCAGCCGGAGTCTGAAATCCAATGCAAAATCAGCAAATCCGTATCAGGTTGAAGGCTTTCGACCATCGCCTGATCGACCAATCAACCCAGGAAATCGTGGAAACCGCGAAACGTACTGGTGCTCAAGTGCGTGGTCCAATTCCACTGCCTACCCGTAAAGAGCGGTTCACCGTTCTGGTCTCCCCGCACGTCAACAAAGACGCGCGTGACCAGTACGAGATCCGTACTCATAAGCGCGTTCTGGACATCGTTCAGCCAACGGATAAAACCGTTGATGCACTTATGAAGCTCGATCTTGCGGCCGGTGTGGAAGTGCAGATCAGCCTCGGCTAAGACTCGGTCTTAGTCGTGTAACGCTCTGAAATGGGCGGCCATAGCGGGTGAAAGCCCCGTACACTCATGAGGTTTACAACATGACTATTGGTGTAGTCGGTCGTAAATGCGGTATGACCCGTATTTTCACCGAAGAAGGTGTCTCCATTCCGGTCACGGTCATTGAGATCGAGCCGAATCGCGTCACCCAGTTCAAAACTGAAGAGACCGATGGCTATCGTGCAGTGCAAGTCACTGTCGGCGAGCGTCGCGCTTCGCGTGTAACAGCAGCTCAGGCTGGCCACTTCGCCAAGGCGAACGTTGCCGCTGGTCGTACCGTAATGGAATTCCGCCTTGAAGAAGGCGAGTACCAGGCCGGCGATCTGATCAATGCTGAAATCTTCGCCGCTGGTCAACTGGTTGATGTAACCGGTCAGTCCAAGGGTAAAGGCTTCCAGGGTACGATCAAGCGTTGGAACTTCCGCGGGCAAGATAACACCCACGGTAACTCCGTATCCCACCGCGTTCCAGGCTCTATCGGCCAGTGCCAGACTCCTGGTCGTGTATTCAAGGGCAAAAAAATGTCCGGTCATATGGGCGCTGAGCGCGTGACCGTGCAGTCCCTCGAAGTAGTGCGCGTGGACGCTGAACGCAATCTGTTGTTGGTCAAGGGCGCTGTTCCTGGCGCTACTGGCGGCAACTTGGTTGTACGTCCAGCAGCCAAGGCTCGCGGTTAAGGGGAAGCTGACATGCAATTAAATGTAAATGACGCTCAAGCGATCGAAGTTTCCGAACTGACATTTGGCGGCGAATTCAACGAGACGCTGGTTCACCAAGCAGTCGTGGCCTACATGGCTGGCGGCCGTCAGGGTAGCAAGCAGCAAAAGACCCGTTCCGACGTTTCTGGTGGCGGTAAGCGCCCATGGCGTCAGAAAGGTACTGGCCGTGCTCGTGCCGGTACTATCCGTAGCCCAATCTGGCGTGGCGGCGGTACCACTTTCGCAGCTCGTCCTCAGGATCACTCCCAGAAGCTGAACAAGAAAATGTATCGCGCAGCAATGCGTTCCATCCTTGCTGAGCTGGTGCGTACTGATCGTCTGGTTGTGGTTCAGGATTTCGCTGTTGAAACGCCGAAAACCAAAGACCTGCTGGGCAAGCTGAACAACATGAGCCTGACCGACGTTCTGATCGTGTCGGACGCTGTTGATCAGAACCTGTACCTGGCTGCTCGCAACCTGCCGCACGTAGATGTACGTGATGTGCAAGGTTCCGATCCAGTTAGTCTGATCGCATACGACAAGGTGTTGATCACCGTGTCGGCCGTGAAGAAATTCGAGGAGCTGCTGGGATGAACCAGGAACGCGTATTTAAAGTTCTGCTTGGCCCGCACGTTTCCGAGAAGGCTACGGTTCTGGCAGACAAGAAAGGCCAGTTCGTTTTCAAGGTTGCTACTGACGCAACCAAGCTGGAAATCAAGAAGGCCGTCGAAAGCCTGTTCAGCGTGAAAGTAGAGCGTGTTACTACCCTGAATGTTCTGGGTAAGAGCAAGCGCACTGCTCGCGGTCTGGGCAAGCGTAATGACTGGAAGAAGGCAGTTATCTCCCTTCAGCCAGGCCAAGATCTCGATTTCAGCAGCAGTGCTGAGTAAGGAAGGGGTGCATCATGGCAATCGTTAAATGCAAACCGACTTCCCCTGGCCGCCGTTTTGTGGTCAAGGTGGTCAACCAGGAGCTGCATAAAGGCGCTCCTCACGCACCGCTGCTCGAGAAGAAATCGAAGTCTGGTGGTCGTAACAACAATGGCCGTATTACCACTCGTCACATCGGTGGTGGTCATAAGCAGCATTATCGTCTGGTCGATTTCCGTCGTAACGACAAAGATGGCATCGCTGCCACTGTCGAGCGTATCGAATACGATCCAAACCGTACTGCTCACATCGCTCTGCTGCTGTACGCAGATGGCGAGCGTCGCTACATCATCGCCCCTAAAGGCGTGAGTGCTGGCGACCAGCTGATCGCAGGTGCTCTGGCACCGATCAAGCCGGGCAACGCTCTGCAACTGCGTAACATTCCAGTTGGTAGCACCGTACACGGCATCGAATTGAAGCCAGGTAAAGGCGCTCAGATCGCTCGTTCCGCTGGTGCTTCGGCTCAGCTGATCGCTCGTGAAGGTGTCTACGTGACCCTGCGTCTGCGTTCTGGTGAGATGCGTAAAGTGCTGGCTGAATGCCGCGCGACCCTGGGTGAAGTCTCGAACTCCGAGCACAGCCTGCGTTCGCTGGGTAAAGCTGGTGCCAAACGCTGGCGTGGCGTTCGCCCAACCGTTCGTGGTGTTGCCATGAACCCGGTTGACCACCCACATGGTGGTGGTGAAGGTCGTACCTCTGGTGGTCGTCATCCGGTATCGCCATGGGGCTTCCCGACTAAGGGCGCGAAGACTCGTGGTAATAAGCGTACCGACAAAATGATCGTCCGTCGTCGCAAGTAAATAGAGGGATACGACAGTGCCACGTTCTCTGAAAAAAGGTCCTTTTATCGATCTTCACCTACTGAAGAAGATCGAAGTGGCGGCGGAAAAGAACGATCGCAAACCAGTGAAAACCTGGTCGCGCCGTTCGATGATCCTGCCACAAATGGTCGGTCTGACCATCGCAGTACACAACGGTCGTCAGCACGTCCCAGTTCTCGTGAACGAAGACATGGTCGGCCACAAACTGGGCGAGTTCGCCGGTACCCGCACTTATCGCGGGCACGTGGCAGACAAGAAAGCCAAGCGTTAAGGGGTTAGGAAATGGAAGTAGCCGCTAAGTTGTCGGGCGCTCGAATCTCCGCCCAGAAAGCCCGCTTGGTCGCCGACCAGATCCGCGGGAAGAAGGTGGGCGAGGCGCTCAACCTGTTGGCTTTCAGCAGTAAGAAAGCCGCCGAGATCATGAAGAAAGTGCTGGAGTCGGCCGTAGCCAA
The DNA here is from genome assembly GCF_001984065.1 of Pseudomonas sp. KK4. Taxonomy (GTDB): domain Bacteria; phylum Pseudomonadota; class Gammaproteobacteria; order Pseudomonadales; family Pseudomonadaceae; genus Aquipseudomonas. The sequence goes on along the minus strand of NZ_LYVP01000040.1, from coordinate 24,420 downwards.
CGCCGAGCATAACGAAGGCGCAGACGTTGATGACCTCAAGGTCAGCACCGTTTTCGTCAACGAAGGGCGTTCGCTGAAGCGCATCATGCCACGTGCCAAAGGCCGTGCTGATCGCATCGTCAAGCGGTCTTGCCATATCACTGTCAAGGTTGCTGACAAGTAACGGAGTCGAAGAGATGGGTCAGAAAGTACATCCCATTGGCATTCGCCTGGGAATCGTCAAGGAGCACACCTCCGTCTGGTACGCAGACGGTCGGACTTATGCGGACTACTTGTTCGCTGATCTGAAGGTGCGTGAGTATCTCCAAGACAAACTAAAAAGCGCGTCCGTAAGCCGTATCGATATCCATCGTCCGGCCCAAACTGCACGTATCACCATCCACACCGCTCGCCCAGGTATCGTTATCGGGAAGAAAGGTGAAGATGTTGAGAAACTGCGTCAGGACCTGACCAAGCAAATGGGTGTGCCTGTGCACATCAATATCGAAGAGATCCGCAAGCCGGAGCTCGACGGTATGCTGGTTGCGCAGAGCGTAGCTCAGCAGCTGGAGCGTCGCGTAATGTTCCGTCGCGCTATGAAGCGCGCTGTACAGAACGCAATGCGCATTGGTGCCAAAGGCATCAAAATCCAAGTGAGCGGTCGTCTCGGCGGTGCTGAAATCGCACGTACTGAATGGTATCGCGAAGGTCGTGTGCCACTGCACACCCTGCGTGCCGACATCGACTATGCCAACTACGAAGCTCACACCACCTACGGTGTGATCGGTGTAAAGGTTTGGATCTTCAAAGGCGAAGTAATTGGTGGTCGCCAAGAAGAACTGAAACCACAAGCACCAGCGCCTCGTAAAAAAGCTGCTAAGTAAGGGGTACGCCAAATGTTGCAACCAAAGCGTACGAAGTTCCGCAAGCAAATGACTGGTCACAACCGTGGCCTGGCATTGCGCGGTAGCAAAGTCAGCTTCGGCGAGTTCGCGCTGAAGTCTGTTGCTCGTGGTCGTCTCACCGCTCGTCAGATCGAGTCAGCGCGTCGTGCTCTGACCCGTCACGTAAAACGTGGCGGCAAGATCTGGATCCGTGTATTCCCGGACAAGCCTATTTCCAAAAAGCCACTCGAAGTTCGGATGGGTAAAGGTAAAGGTAACGTCGAATACTGGGTTGCCCAGATTCAGCCAGGCAAAGTCCTGTATGAAATCGAGGGTGTTTCTGAAGAGCTGGCGCGTGAGGCTTTCGCCCTGGCTGCTGCAAAGCTGCCGCTCGCCACCTCCTTTGTTAAACGGACGGTGATGTGATGAAAGCGAATGAACTTCGTGAAAAATCCGCACAGCAGCTGAACGAGCAACTGCTCGGCTTGCTGCGCGACCAGTTCAATCTGCGTATGCAGAAAGCAACTGGCCAGTTGGGGCAGTCTCATCTGCTCTCGCAAGTTAAGCGTGACATCGCTCGCGTGAAGACTGTGCTCAACCAGCAGGCAGGTAAGTAATCATGGCTGAAGCCGAAAAGACTGTCCGTACGCTGACTGGCCGTGTTGTCAGCGACAAGATGGACAAAACCATCACCGTTTTGATCGAGCGTCGCGTAAAGCACCCGATCTACGGTAAATACGTTAAGCGTTCGACTAAGCTGCACGCGCACGACGAAACCAATCAGTGCCACATCGGCGACAAAGTCACTATTCGTGAAACTCGTCCTTTGGCCAAGACCAAGTCTTGGGCGCTGGTTGATGTTCTCGAACGCGCTGTGGAAGTCTAAGGACTAGGGGTCGGAGAAATTATATGATTCAGACTCAATCCATGCTCGATGTGGCCGATAACAGCGGCGCTCGCCGCGTTATGTGCATCAAGGTGCTGGGTGGCTCCCATCGTCGTTACGCTGGTATCGGTGACATCATCAAAGTAACCGTCAAGGAAGCAATTCCTCGCGGTAAAGTGAAAAAAGGCCAAGTGATGACTGCTGTTGTAGTCCGCACTCGTCACGGCGTACGTCGTGCCGATGGCTCCATTATCCGCTTTGATGGCAACGCTGCTGTTCTTCTGAACAACAAGCAAGAGCCGATCGGCACCCGTATCTTTGGGCCAGTGACCCGTGAACTTCGTACTGAGAAGTTCATGAAGATCGTCTCGCTCGCCCCAGAAGTGCTGTAAGGAGATCCGACATGCAAAAGATTCGTCGTGACGACGAGATCATCGTGATCGCCGGCAAAGACAAAGGTAAGCGCGGTAAGGTGCTGAAGGTTCTTGCTGACAACCGTCTGGTTGTTGGTGGTCTGAACCTGGTCAAGCGCCATACCAAGCCTAACCCGATGTCGGGCGTACAAGGCGGTATCGTCGAAAAAGAAGCGCCACTGCACGCTTCCAACGTCGCCATCTTCAACGGCGAAACCAACAAGGCTGACCGCGTTGGTTTCAAAGTAGAAGACGGTAAGAAAATTCGTGTCTTCAAGTCGACCCAAAAAGCGGTTGATGCTTGAACACTGCTAGGTAGAAGACCATGGCACGACTAAAAGAGATTTATCGGAAGGAAATCGCTCCGAAGCTTAAGGAAGAACTTAAGCTTTCGAACGTGATGGAAGTTCCGCGCGTTACCAAGATCACCCTGAACATGGGTCTGGGCGAAGCGATCGGCGACAAAAAAGTCATCGAGCACGCTGTTGCTGACCTGGAAAAGATCACCGGCCAGAAAGTCGTTGTGACCTACGCTCGTAAATCCATCGCAGGCTTTAAAGTCCGTGAAGGTTGGCCGATCGGCGTCAAAGTGACCCTGCGTCGTGAGCGTATGTACGAGTTCCTGGATCGTCTGCTGTCGATCTCCCTGCCTCGGGTTCGCGACTTCCGCGGCCTGAATGCCAAGTCCTTCGATGGTCGTGGCAACTACAGCATGGGCGTGAAAGAGCAGATCATTTTCCCGGAAATCGACTACGACAAGATCGATGCTCTCCGCGGTCTGGACATTACCCTGACCACCACTGCCAAGAACGATGACGAAGGCCGCGCTCTGTTGCGTGCTTTCAAATTCCCGTTCCGCAACTGATTGGAGTAGGAAAATGGCCAAGAAGAGCATGAAAAACCGTGAGCTGAAGCGTCAGCTCACTGTTGCCAAGTACGCCACCAAGCGTGCAGCGCTGAAAGCTATCATCGTCGATCTGAACGCAAGTCCAGAAGCGCGTTGGGAAGCTACCGTAGCTCTGCAGAAGCAACCACGTGACGCAAGTGCCTCGCGCATGCGTAACCGTTGCCGCCTGACTGGTCGTCCGCACGGCGTTTACCGCAAGTTCGGCCTGGGCCGTAACAAACTGCGTGAAGCGGCAATGCGTGGTGACGTACCAGGCCTGGTTAAAGCCAGCTGGTAAGTACTGTCAAAGTCTCGGCGGTCAGGTTCGAAAGATTCTGACCGTCGGTGGCCTTGAATCTGAATCAAGCCCCTTATGGGGCTTGATTCATTTCCGGGGTGTGTCTAGAATACCCGGCTCGCCTGAGCCCGTGTTTTCTATGCTCGGAGATTCTCGGCGACACGTAGTAGCCGCAAGGCTAATTTTTCTGTATTAGGAGCGTCTAGCCCATGAGTATGCAGGACCCGTTAGCGGACATGCTAACTCGAATCCGTAATGCCCAGATGGCTGAAAAGTCCGTCGTAAGCATGCCATCTTCCACGTTGAAGGTAGCTGTTGCCAAAGTCCTGAAGGACGAAGGTTACATCGCGGGTTATCAGATCAGCAGCGAAACCAAACCGCTGCTGTCTATCGAGCTGAAATATTTCGAAGGCCGTCCGGTTATCGAAGAAGTGAAGCGCGTTAGCCGTCCAGGCCTGCGTCAGTACAAGTCCGTCGAAGATCTGCCGAAAGTTCGTGGCGGTCTCGGTGTGTCTATCGTCTCCACCAACAAAGGTGTGATGACTGATCGTGCTGCGCGCGCTGCCGGTGTCGGCGGCGAAGTTCTTTGCACTGTGTTCTAAGGGGGGATAAGCATGTCTCGCGTCGCTAAGAACCCCGTTAAGCTGCCAGCCGGTGTCGAAGTAAAATTCGCAGGCCAACAGCTTTCGGTGAAGGGTGCCAAGGGCACTCTCGAACTGAACATCCATTCGTCCGTTGAGATCGTTGAAGAAGCCGGTGAGCTGCGTTTTGCTGCTCGCAATGGCGATCAACAGACTCGCGCAATGGCTGGTACCACTCGTGCGTTGGTTAACAACATGGTCCAAGGCGTAAGCCAAGGCTTCGAGCGCAAGCTCCAGCTGGTCGGTGTTGGTTACAAAGCGCAAGCAAAAGGCACAGTGCTGAACCTGGCTCTTGGCTTCTCGCATCCAGTGGATTACGAACTGCCGGAAGGCATCACCGCTGAGACTCCTAGCCAGACCGATATCCTGATCAAGGGCATCGACAAGCAGCTGGTAGGTCAAGTGGCCGCCGAGATCCGCGACTTCCGTCCACCAGAGCCGTACAAAGGCAAAGGTGTGCGCTACGCGGACGAAGTCGTCCGTCGTAAAGAAGCCAAGAAGAAGTAGGGCATAGCAAATGACCGACAAAAAAGTTACTCGACTGCGTCGCGCTCGCAAAGCACGCCTGAAAATGCACGAACTCGAAGTCGTGCGTCTCTGCGTGTTCCGCTCTTCGCAGCACATCTACGCCCAGGTCATTTCGGCCGACGGCAACAAAGTCCTGGCAAGTGCCTCGACTTTGGATAAAGAACTGCGTGATGGCGCCACTGGCAACATCGACGCGGCCACTAAGGTTGGCCAGCTGGTCGCTACGCGTGCTAAGGCCGCTGGCGTCTCGCAGGTGGCTTTCGACCGCTCTGGCTTCAAGTACCACGGCCGCGTTAAAGCGCTGGCTGATGCTGCTCGTGAAGCTGGGCTGGAGTTCTAAGTTATGTCAAATAACGACCAAAAGCGCGACGAAGGCTACATCGAGAAGCTGGTTCAAGTTAACCGCGTAGCCAAAACCGTTAAAGGCGGCCGTATCTTCACTTTCACCGCGTTGACCGTGGTTGGTGATGGTAAAGGGCGCGTTGGCTTCGGCCGTGGCAAGTCGCGTGAAGTGCCTGCTGCGATCCAGAAGGCAATGGAAGCTGCTCGCCGCAACATGATCCAGGTTGATCTGAACGGCACCACTCTGCAGTACGCAATGAAGTCCGCTCACGGCGCTTCGAAGGTGTACATGCAGCCTGCTTCTGAAGGTACCGGTATCATCGCTGGCGGCGCAATGCGTGCTGTCCTCGAAGTTGCTGGCGTTCAGAACGTTCTGGCCAAATGCTACGGCTCGACTAACCCTGTAAACGTGGTTCACGCCACTTTCAAGGGTTTGAAAGCAATGCAGTCTCCTGAATCCATTGCCGCCAAGCGTGGCAAAAGCGTCAAGGAGATCTTCTGATCATGGCTACCGTTAAAGTTACGCTGATCAAAAGCATGACCGGCCGCATCCCTAACCACAAACTGTGCGTTAAGGGTCTGGGTCTGCGTCGCATCGGTCACACTGTAGAAGTCCAGGATACTCCCGAGAATCGCGGGATGATCAACAAGGCTTACTACATGCTGCGTGTCGAGGGTTAATCGATGAAACTCAATGATCTGAGTCCAGCGCCGGGTTCCCGTCGCGAAAAGCATCGTCCGGGCCGTGGTATCGGTAGTGGTTTGGGTAAGACTGGTGGCCGTGGTCACAAAGGTCAGACTTCCCGCTCCGGTGGCACCATTGCTCCAGGCTTTGAAGGCGGTCAACAGCCGCTGCATCGTCGCCTGCCGAAGTTCGGTTTCGTGTCCCTGAAAGCCATGGATCGCGCAGAAGTGCGTTTGTCCGAGCTGGCTAAAGTGGAAGGCGACATCGTCACCGTGCAGTCCTTGAAAGATGCCAACGTGATCAACGTCAACGTTCAGCGTGTGAAAATCATGCTGTCCGGCGAAGTGACTCGCGCTGTTACCATCGGAAAGGGAATCGGCGCCACCAAAGGTGCGCGTGCGGCTATCGAAGCAGCTGGCGGCAAGTTCGAGGAATAAATGGCTAAGCAAGGTGCTCTCTCTGCGCTCGGCAAAGGCGGTATGTCTGAACTCTGGGCTCGTCTGCGTTTTCTGTTCCTGGCGATTATCGTCTACCGAATAGGCGCACACATCCCGGTTCCAGGTATCAACCCGGACCGTCTCGCGGACCTGTTTCGACAGAATGAGGGGACCATTCTTAGCTTGTTCAACATGTTTTCCGGCGGCGCGCTGGAACGGATGAGCATCTTTGCGTTGGGGATCATGCCGTACATTTCGGCATCGATCATCATGCAGCTGATGACCGCCGTCAGCCCGCAGCTGGAGCAGTTGAAGAAGGAAGGTGAAGCTGGCCGTCGCAAGATCAGCCAGTACACCCGCTACGGCACTGTCGTCCTCGCTCTGGTTCAGGCTATTGGCATGTCCATTGGTTTGGCGGGGCAGGGCGTAGCGTTCACTGGTGACTTTGGCTTCCATTTCGTCGCGGTATCCACGTTTGTGGCTGGTGCGATGTTCATGATGTGGCTGGGTGAGCAGATTACTGAGCGTGGTGTTGGCAACGGTATCTCGATGTTGATTTTTTCGGGTATCGTCGCCGGTCTTCCGAGAGCGATCGGGCAGTCTTTCGAGTCTGCGCGTCAGGGTGATATCAACATCTTCGCCCTGGTTGCCATCGGTTTGCTGGCAGTAGCGATTATCGGTTTCGTGGTGTTCATTGAGCGTGGCCAGCGTCGTATTGCTGTTCATTACGCCAAGCGTCAGCAAGGCCGCAAGGTTTTCGCTGCGCAGACCAGCCACTTGCCGTTGAAGGTGAACATGGCCGGTGTTATTCCGGCCATTTTCGCGAGCAGCATCTTGCTGTTCCCGGCTTCGTTGGGTGCCTGGTTCGGCCAGTCTGAAGGTATGGGCTGGTTGCAGGACATCTCGCAGTCGATCGCTCCTGGTCAGCCGTTGAATATTCTGCTGTTTAGTGCAGGGATTATTTTCTTCTGCTTCTTCTATACGGCGTTGATGTTCAATCCGAAAGACGTAGCGGAAAACCTGAAGAAGTCCGGTGCCTTTATTCCGGGCATCCGTCCAGGTGAGCAGTCTGCGCGCTATATTGATGGCGTTCTGACTCGCTTGACCATGTTCGGTGCTCTTTACATGACGGCCGTCTGCCTGTTGCCCCAGTTCCTGGTGGTTGCAGCCAACGTTCCGTTCTACCTTGGCGGGACCTCGTTGCTGATCGTGGTCGTGGTTGTGATGGACTTCATGTCCCAAGTACAATCGCACCTCGTTTCGCACCAGTACGAATCCCTGATGAAGAAAGCCAACCTGAAGGGTTACGGCAGCGGCATGTTGCGCTGAGTACCCATAAGGTTCGAGGAGTTGGTGATGAAAGTTCGTGCATCGGTGAAAAAGCTGTGCCGTAACTGCAAGATTATTCGCCGCGAAGGTGTTGTTCGAGTAATTTGCAGCGCGGAACCGCGTCACAAACAGCGCCAAGGCTGAGTGTGATTGTGCTTCAAGCCCGGCAGCTAGTGCGCTGCCGGGTTGATTATTTGTTATTACAGCGATATTATCTCGCGCCCTATTTCTTGGCTTCCGGGGCGTAGGTAGCTGTCAATTGGAGTCCCACTGAATGGCCCGTATTGCAGGCGTTAACATTCCAGATAACAAGCATACTGTTATCTCGCTGACCTACATCTATGGTGTTGGTCGCACTACTGCACAGAAAATTTGTGCAGAGACTGGGGTAAACCCAGCAGCAAAGATCAAGGATCTGAGCGACGAGCAAATTGAACAGCTGCGTGGCGAAGTGGCGAAGTTCACCACTGAAGGTGATCTGCGTCGCGAAATCAACATGAAAATCAAGCGCTTGATGGACCTCGGTTGCTATCGCGGTCTGCGTCATCGTCGTGGTCTGCCAGTACGCGGTCAGCGTACCAAGACCAACGCGCGTACCCGTAAAGGTCCGCGTAAGCCGATCCGCAAGTAATCGCCCCAGCGAATCGACAGGAATTTAATCATGGCAAAACCTGCTGCTCGTCCTCGTAAAAAAGTTAAAAAGACAGTGGTTGATGGCATCGCCCACATCCATGCATCTTTTAACAACACCATCGTGACCATCACCGACCGTCAAGGTAACGCTCTTTCCTGGGCTACCTCCGGTGGTTCGGGTTTCCGCGGTTCCCGCAAGTCCACTCCGTTTGCTGCTCAAGTAGCTGCTGAACGTGCTGGTCAAGCTGCGCTGGAATACGGCCTGAAAAACCTCGACGTAAACGTCAAAGGTCCAGGTCCAGGTCGTGAATCTGCAGTCCGCGCTTTGAACGGCTGTGGCTACAAGATCGCCAGCATCACCGACGTGACGCCAATCCCGCACAACGGGTGCCGTCCGCCGAAGAAGCGCCGCGTGTAATCCAGGAGATTGTAAAGAATGGCTCGTTACATTGGTCCAAAATGCAAACTCGCTCGTCGCGAAGGCACCGATCTCTTCCTGAAGAGCGGCGTGCGCGCGATCGAATCGAAGTGCAACATTGAAGCAGCACCTGGTATCCACGGCCAACGCCGCGGTCGCCAGTCCGATTACGGCACCCAACTGCGTGAAAAGCAGAAGGTTCGTCGTATCTACGGCGTTCTCGAGCGTCAATTCAGCGGCTACTACAAAGAAGCTGCTGGCAAGAAAGGCGCAACCGGCGAAAACCTGTTGCAACTGCTCGAATGCCGTCTGGACAACGTTGTATACCGTATGGGCTTTGGTTCGACTCGTGCCGAATCCCGTCAGCTGGTATCGCACAAGTCGATCAGCGTAAACGGTCAAACCGTTAACGTTCCGTCCTACCAGGTTCGTGCTGGTGACGTGGTTGCTGTTCGCGAGAAAGCAAAAAACCAACTTCGCATTGTCCAAGCTCTCGATCTGTGTGCCCAACGTGGCCGCGTAGAATGGGTAGAAGTAGACACTGAGAAGAAGTCGGGCGTTTTCAAGAACGTTCCAGCTCGCAGTGATCTGTCCGCCGACATCAACGAAAGCCTGATTGTCGAGCTCTACTCCAAGTAAGGGCTAGAAAATAGGTGCATCCATGCAGATTTCGGTAAATGAGTTCCTGACACCCCGCCATATTGACGTGCAGGTTGTCAGTCCAACCCGCGCCAAGATCACTCTCGAGCCTCTCGAGCGTGGCTTTGGCCACACCCTGGGCAACGCGCTGCGCCGCATCCTGTTGTCCTCAATGCCCGGCTGTGCAGTAGTCGAGGCCGAGATTGACGGTGTGCTCCACGAGTACAGCGCCATCGAAGGTGTACAGGAAGACGTAATTGAAATCCTGTTGAACCTTAAAGGTCTGGCTATCAAGCTGCACGGCCGTGACGAAGTTACGCTGACCTTGTCGAAGAAGGGTTCGGGGGTGGTTACCGCTGCCGATATTCAGCTGGATCATGATGTCGAGATCGTTAACCCCGATCACGTAATCGCTAACCTGGCGTCTAACGGCGCCCTGAACATGAAGCTCGTAGTAGCTCGTGGTCGTGGTTATGAACCGGCAGACTCGCGTCAGAGCGATGAAGACGAAAGCCGCAGCATCGGTCGCTTGCAGCTCGACTCTTCGTTCAGCCCGGTTCGCCGTATCGCATACGTGGTGGAAAACGCCCGTGTCGAGCAGCGTACTAACCTGGACAAGCTGGTTATTGATCTGGAAACCAACGGTACCCTGGATCCTGAAGAGGCAATCCGTCGCGCTGCAACCATCCTGCAACAGCAGTTGGCTGCGTTCGTCGACCTCAAAGGTGACAGCGAACCAGTGGTAATCGAGCAGGAAGACGAGATCGATCCGATCCTGCTTCGCCCGGTTGACGATCTGGAACTGACTGTACGTTCGGCTAACTGCCTTAAGGCGGAAAACATCTACTACATCGGCGACCTGATTCAGCGTACCGAAGTAGAGCTGTTGAAGACTCCGAACCTTGGCAAGAAATCCTTGACTGAAATCAAGGACGTTCTGGCCTCCCGCGGTCTGTCCCTCGGCATGCGCCTCGACAACTGGCCGCCTGCAAGTCTTAAGAAGGACGACAAGGCGACTGCCTGATCGTCGTAATCACCGAACGTAGTGTTTGGTAAGGAATGAACCATGCGTCATCGTAAAAGTGGTCGTCACCTCAGCCGCACCAGCTCGCACCGCAAGGCCATGTTCCAAAACATGGCGGTGTCGCTGTTCGAGCACGAGCTGATCAAAACTACTCTGCCAAAAGCTAAAGAACTGCGTCGCGTTGCTGAGCCGCTGATCACTTTGGCCAAGACAGACAGCCTGGCTAACCGCCGTCTGGCTTTCGACCGTACTCGTTCGAAAGCTATCGTTGGCAAGCTCTTCAACGACCTGGGCAAGCGTTACGCTACCCGTGAGGGTGGCTACCTGCGCATCCTCAAGTGCGGTTTCCGCGCTGGCGACAACGCGCCTATGGCGTACGTCGAGTTGGTTGATCGTGCTACCGGCGGTGAAGCTGTATCCGCTGAGTAAGACGTCAGTCTGAAACAAGAAACCGGGCCTTGCGCCCGGTTTTTTGTGGGCGTTTGAAAAGTATGGGCGTCTCTTTTGTGTATTGCTTATTTCTATCGATTGGCAATATCTAATGAATTTGAGTGTGTAATATTCATCGTCGATACTTCCTTACAGCCGACTAGCCGGCAGTTGATTCGAAAGAGGAAGAGATCGCATGAGCCAGAATAAAATACTCACCACTGCCAGTGGCGCGCCTGTCGCTGATAACCAGAATTCCCGTTCAGCAGGCCCTCGTGGGCCGCTGTTGCTTGATGACTTCCACCTGATGGAGAAGTTGGCTCACTTCAACCGTGAAAACATTCCCGAGCGCCGCGTACACGCCAAAGGCTCGGGTGCATACGGTACGTTCACCGTCACCCGCGACATCACCCAGTACACTAGCGCCAAGCTGTTTGAGGCAGTCGGTAAACAAACGCCAACCTTCCTGCGTTTTTCCACTGTGGGCGGCGAACGCGGTTCAGCGGATACCGAGCGTGATCCGCGCGGCTTTGCTTTGAAGTTCTACACCGAAGAAGGTAACTGGGACATTGTGGGTAACAACACTCCTGTGTTCTTCATTCGCGACCCTTTGAAATTCCCGGACTTTATCCACACCCAAAAGCGCCTGCCACAAAGCAACCTGAAAAGTGCGCAAGCGATGTGGGACTTCTGGTCGCATTCTCCCGAGGCGCTGCACCAAGTCACGATTCTGTTCTCCGATCGCGGTATCCCAGACGGCTACCGCCACATGCACGGCTTCGGTAGCCACACCTACAGCCTGATTAACGCCACCGGCGAACGCTATTGGGTGAAATGGCATTACAAGACCAAACAAGGGATCAAGAACCTTGCGCCAGCCGACGCAGCGCGTCTGGCGGGTACAGATCCGGATTACGCCCAGCGCGATTTGTTCGAGGCGATCGAGCGCGGTGATTTCCCGAAATGGAGCGTTTGCATCCAGGTCATGACCGAAGCTCAGGCGGCGGCGCATTATGAAAATCCGTTCGACGTGACCAAGACCTGGTCACAAAAAGAGTTTCCACTCATCGAAGTCGGCGAGCTGGAGTTGAACCGCAACCCGCTCAATTACTTTGCTGAAGTCGAACAGGCGGCCTTCGGCCCAAGCAACATGGTGCCAGGTGTCGGCCTGTCGCCCGATCGCATGCTGCAAGGTCGGGTGTTCGCCTATGCAGATGCCCACCGCTACCGCGTAGGTACCAATCACCAGCAACTTCCGGTGAATGCGCCGCGCAGTCCCGTCAATAGTTACCAGCGCGATGGTTCCATGGCCTTTGGCAGCAATGGCGGTGCAGCACCGAACTACGAGCCCAACAGCTATGTCGATTCGCCAAAGCAGGCCCCTCGTTACGCCGAACCTGCGTTGGCCCTGAGCGGCGTTGCTGATCGCTACGATCACCGCGAAGACACTGATTACTACAGTCACGCGGGTGCGCTGTTTCGTCTGATGAGTGACGAGCAAAAAGCTCTGCTGGTCGGCAACATCGCCGGCGCGATGGCCGGGGTATCAAGCGACGTGGTCGATCGCCAGTTGCAGCATTTCTACAGGGCCGATCTGGCGTATGGAGAGGCAATTGCAAAGCGGCTCAACGTACAGCTTAACGAAGTCTAAATGAGAAGCAGAACCGCCCTTATTGGGGCGGTTTTTTGCGTTATTTAACCTGCTTTTCTCAGAATATCTTCGCTTTTATTGCGTCATCGGCGTGACGATATCGCCATGTTGGTTCAAACTACATACTTTGAAGCAGGGAGATGTAGGGCGATGCAAGGCCACCCAGACGTTATCGATTACCTCAACACGTTGCTGACCGGCGAACTGGCCGCGCGTGACCAATATTTCGTTCACTCGCGGATGTATGAGGACTGGGGATTCACCAAGCTCTACGAACGAATCAACCACGAAATGGAAGAAGAAGCCGGCCACGCTGACGCGCTGATGCGCCGTATCCTGATGCTTGAAGGTACGCCACGCATGCGCCCGGACGATCTTGATGTCGGCACCACGGTACCTGAGATGCTCGAGGCGGATCTGCGTCTGGAGTACAAGGTTCGCGCTGCTTTGTGCAAAGGCATCGAACTCTGCGAGCAGCACAAGGATTATGTTAGCCGTGAGATGCTGAGAATTCAGCTGAACGATACCGAAGAGGATCACACTTACTGGCTCGAGAAGCAGTTGGGTCTGATCAAGTTGATCGGTCTCGAGAACTACCTGCAATCCCACGCTTGAAGTAGCGATCGGGAGGCCGCAAGCGCGAGCAAGCTTTGCTCCTGAACAGAAAGAAAAAGCCCCTGTCACCGAATAGATGACAGGGGCTTTTTCATGGGCCGTATTCAGGCCCGATCGCGTTCGAGCAAAGGTTTCAGGTAGTAACCGGTGTGAGATTGTTTCATCTCGGCGACTTGCTCCGGCGTACCCACAGCAATGATCTGGCCGCCTTTGGAACCGCCCTCCGGCCCCAGATCCACCAGCCAGTCTGCTGTCTTGATCACGTCCAGGTTGTGCTCGATCACCACCACGGTATTACCGTGGTCACGCAATCGATGCAACACATCAAGCAATTGCTGAATGTCCGCGAAGTGCAGGCCTGTGGTCGGCTCATCCAGGATGTACAGGGTCTTGCCGGTATCACGCTTGGACAGCTCACGGGACAGCTTGACCCGCTGAGCCTCGCCACCGGACAGCGTGGTCGCCGATTGTCCCAGCTTGATATATGACAGGCCCACGTCCATCAGCGTCTGCAGCTTGCGCGCCAAGGCCGGTACCGCATCAAAGAACTCCCGGGCTTCCTCGATCGTCATCTCGAGGGTCTCGTGAATGCTCTTGCCTTTGTACTTGATCTCCAGCGTCTCGCGGTTGTAGCGCTTGCTCTTGCAGACGTCGCACGGCACATAGATGTCCGGCAGGAAGTGCATCTCCACTTTGATCAAGCCGTCGCCTTGGCAGGCTTCACAGCGCCCACCCTTGACGTTGAAAGAGAAGCGCCCCGGACCATAACCCCGGGAGCGTGATTCCGGCACGCCGGCGAACAACTCTCGAATCGGCGTGAACAACCCGGTGTAGGTTGCGGGGTTGGAACGTGGCGTTCGCCCGATCGGGCTCTGGTCGATGTCGACGACCTTGTCCAGGTGTTCCAGCCCCTTGATGCTGTCGTGAGGGGCCGCTTCAAGGGTGGTCGCACCGTTCAGCGCCGTGGCGCTCAGTGGGAACAGTGTGTTGTTGATCAGCGTCGACTTGCCTGAGCCGGACACGCCGGTCACGCAGGTCAGCAGGCCGATCGGAATTTCCAGGTCGACATTGCGCAAGTTGTTGCCGCGGGCGCCCTTGAGCGTCAGCGACAGCTTCTTGTTGCGCGGCGTGCGCTTGGCCGGTACTTCGATTTTCACCCGGCCCGACAGATACTTGCCAGTGAGGGAGTCCGGATGCGCCATCACCTCGGCGGGCGTGCCCTCAGCGACGATATGTCCACCGTGAACGCCAGCGCCCGGACCGATATCCACCACGTAGTCAGCCAGGCGAATTGCATCTTCGTCATGCTCGACCACGATCACGGTGTTACCGATGTCACGCAGGTGTTTGAGGGTGCCAAGCAAGCGGTCGTTATCGCGCTGGTGCAAGCCAATCGATGGTTCATCGAGGATGTACAGAACGCCGACCAGGCCGGCGCCGATCTGGCTGGCCAGACGAATACGCTGAGCCTCACCGCCGGACAGGGTGTCGGCGCTGCGATCCAGCGACAGGTAGTCGAGGCCGACGTTGACCAGAAACTGCAGGCGCTCGCGGATTTCCTTGAGGATCTTGTCGGCAATCTCGCCCCGGCGGCCGGTCAGTTTCAGCCCACCGAAATAGTCGCAGGCGTCGCCGATCGGCAGATTGGTCACCGCCGGCAGGTTCTTTTCGCCCACCCACACGTGCCGCGCCTCACGACGCAATCGAGTACCGCGGCAGTCCGGGCAGGATTGGGTGCTGAGGAACTTGGCCAGTTCTTCGCGCACCGAAGCCGACTCAGTTTCGCGATAGCGACGTTCCAGGTTCGGCACGATGCCTTCGAACGGATGCGAGCGTTTGACGATGTCGCCGCGGTCGTTCAGGTATTTGAAATCGACATTCTGCGAGCCGCTGCCATGCAGGATTTGCTTCTGCTGGTCGGCCGGCAGTTCGTTGAACGGCACTTCCAGGCTGAACTTGAAATGAGAGGCCAACGAACCGAGCATCTGGAAGTAGTAGACGTTGCGCCGGTCCCAGCCGCGAATCGCGCCTTCGGCCAGGGTCAGTTCACCGTTGACCAGTCGCTTGATGTCGAAGAACTGCTTCACGCCCAGGCCATCGCAGGTCGGGCAGGCACCGGCCGGGTTGTTGAAGGAGAACAGCTTTGGCTCTAGCTCGCTGATGGCATGCCCGCAAATCGGGCAGGCGAAGCGTGCGGAGAAGATCATCTCTTCGCCGGGTTCGTCGTCCATCGGCGCCACCAGAGCGATGCCATCGGCCAGCTTCAGTGCCGTCTCGAAGGATTCGGCGAGGCGCTGTTGCAGATCGGCACGTACCTTGAAGCGGTCCACCACCACATCGATGGTGTGTTTTTTCTGCTTGTCGAGTTTCGGCGCTTCGTCCAGCTCATAGAGCTTGCCGTTGATCCGGGCGCGGACGAAGCCCTGGGCGCGCAGCTCTTCGAAGACCGACAGGTGTTCGCCCTTGCGTTCACGGATCACCGGCGCCAGCAGCATCAGCTTGCTGCCTTCCGGCTCGGCCAGGACCAGGTCGACCATCTGGCTGACGGTCTGCGCCTCCAGCGGGATGTCGTGATCCGGGCAGCGCGGGATGCCCACGCGTGCATACAGCAAGCGCAGGTAGTCGTAGATTTCGGTAATGGTGCCGACGGTCGAGCGCGGGTTGTGCGAAGTCGACTTCTGTTCAATGGAGATGGCCGGCGAGAGGCCTTCGATGGTGTCGACGTCGGGCTTTTCCATCATCGAAAGGAACTGGCGGGCATAGGCCGACAGCGATTCAACGTAGCGGCGCTGGCCTTCGGCGTACAGTGTGTCGAAAGCCAGTGATGACTTGCCTGAGCCAGACAGGCCGGTGATGACGATCAGCTTGTCCCGCGGCAGGGTCAGGTCGATGTTCTTCAGGTTGTGGGTTCGAGCCCCACGAATCAGGATCTTGTCCAAGGTGGCCTCGCTCGGCGGGCGTCGAAAACGTAGGAGTATACGGCCAAATACTGGATGGATGCACACTATCGAATGATGTCATTGCAGCCTTACATGAAAGCTCTTTCATCTACACGCGGCAAAGCGTCGCGATATACCCTGCCAATCGATGGGACTGGTAGAATCGCCGCCGGTTCACATGAGGTTTTTCCATGCACGATCCCCACAGCGAACGCATGAGTGGCAGCGAGACCCGCGCGGCGAGTGGTCTGGCCCTGGTGTTCGCCTTCCGTATGCTTGGCATGTTCATGGTGTTGCCGGTTTTGGCGACCTATGGCATGGACCTGGCGGGAGCGACCCCGGCCCTGATCGGGCTGGCGATTGGCGCTTATGGCCTGACCCAGGCGATTTTCCAGATTCCATTCGGCTTCATTTCCGATCGCATTGGCCGCCGCCCGGTGATTTACCTGGGGCTGGTCGTGTTCGCCCTCGGCAGCGTATTGGCAGCCAACGCCGATTCGATCTGGGGCGTGATCGCCGGACGGGTCCTACAGGGTGCCGGGGCGATTTCCGCCGCGGTCATGGCGCTGCTGTCGGACCTGACCCGCGAACAGCATCGGACCAAGGCCATGGCCATGATCGGCATGACCATCGGCCTGTCGTTTGCCGTGGCGATGGTGGTCGGCCCCTTGCTGACCCGTGCTTTCGGCCTGTCGGGGCTGTTCCTTGCGACCGGTGGCATGGCGCTGCTCGGTATCGTGATCGTGATGTTCATGGTGCCGCGCTCCACTGGCCCATTGCAGCATCGAGAGTCCGGCGTCGCGCGCCAGGCGTTGATACCGACGCTCAAGCACCCTGACCTGCTGCGGCTGGACCTGGGCATCTTTGTGTTGCACGCCATGTTGATGTCGAGCTTCGTCGCGCTGCCGCTGGCGCTGGTGGAAAAAGCCGGCCTGCCGAAGGAGCAGCACTGGTGGGTGTACCTGACCGCGCTGCTGATTTCGTTCTTCGCCATGATCCCGTTCATTATCTACGGCGAGAAACGACGCAAAATGAAACGAGTTTTGCTCGGCGCCGTCGTGACGCTGATGCTCACTGAGCTATTCTTCTGGCAGTTCGGCGACAGCTTGCGGGCTCTGGTGATCGGAACGGTGGTGTTCTTTACCGCCTTCAATCTGCTGGAAGCTTCACTGCCGTCGCTGATCAGCAAGGTTTCACCGGCCGGCGGCAAAGGCACGGCAATGGGCGTCTATTCCACCAGTCAGTTCCTCGGATCGGCACTGGGCGGGATACTCGGCGGATGGTTGTTCCAGCATGGCGGTTTGTCGGTTGTATTCCTGGGATGCGCGGCGCTGGCTGCACTCTGGCTGGCCTTTGCTGTTACCATGCGTGAACCTCCCTACGTGACAAGCCTGCGCTTGCCGTTGTCGCCCGAGGCGATCCGCGAAGCGGGTCTGGTAGAGCGCCTGAAGGCCGTCGTAGGGGTAACAGATGCAGTAATAGTCGCTGATGAAGCGGCCATTTACATCAAATTGGACACCGAACTATTGGATCGCACCACCCTGGAAAACCTGGTGAACAACCCGGCCGGGGCAGCGTGCGTAGCCTAGGAGAACGTAATGGCCCGTGGGGTTAACAAAGTCATATTGGTCGGCACTTGCGGCCAGGATCCTGAAGTTCGCTACCTGCCGAACGGCAACGCCGTGACCAACCTGAGTCTGGCGACCAGCGAACAATGGACCGACAAGCAAACCGGTCAGAAAGTCGAAAAGACCGAATGGCACCGTGTGTCGATGTTCGGCAAAGTGGCGGAAATCGCCGGCGAATACCTGCGTAAAGGTTCGCAAGTCTACATCGAAGGCAAGCTGCAGACTCGCGAGTGGGAAAAAGACGGTATCAAGCGTTACACCACCGAGATCGTGGTCGACATGCAAGGCACCATGCAACTGCTGGGCGGCCGTCCACAACAGGGCGACCAACAAGGCGGGGGCAACTACCAGCAGTCCGCCCCGGCTCCACGCCAGCAGGCACCGCGCCCGCAGCAGTCGGCTCCACAGCAGTCGCGTCCGGCTCCACAGCAGGCCGCTCCGCAGCCGGCTCCGGATTTCGACAGCTTTGATGACGACATCCCGTTCTAGGCCATAGCGCCGAACTGAAAGCGCCGAACTGAAAAAGCCCGGCATCCCCTGAGGATGCCGGGCTTTTTGTTGTCCGGAATTTCTCAGTCCAATATCAGGTGCGGCAAAAACCGGCTTGAATCCTTGGTGATCAGGCTGTTGTCTTCCCGCACACCGATCCCCGCCGCCTGATCGCCGATGACCCAGGAACCGATCAGCGTGTAGCTGTCGTCGAACTTCGGCAACGGCGCGAACTCCTGCAGGATGAACGGCGCATCCGTGTACGGTCCGTCCTCTCTCACGATCAGCCCGTCGGCGGTCTGCAATTCGATGTTGGCCCCTTCCCGGGAGAAGAACGGCTTGCGCACCCAGCCCTTGGGCACCGCTTTGCCGGGGTCGGTATCCAGATGAGCCGCGAGCAGGTTCGGGTGACCTTTGTTGAACTCCCACAGCAGCGGCAGGATGCCCTTGTTGGATATGACCGATTTCCACGCGGGCTCGAAAAACTGTGTGTCACTCTGGGCGATCGCCGTACCGAAGGGCTCATGGAAGATGAACTCCCAGGCATGCAGCTTGAACAGGTGAGGAATCCAGCGATCTTCGAGGTCTACGAAGCGTCCATCGCTGGTGAGCCCGATGTCTTCGATATCGATGTGCCGAGATTCGATGCCGACTTTTTCCGCGATCAGACGCAAGTAATCAGTAGTGCCTTTGTCTTCGACCGAGTCTTTCATCGACGCGAAGTAAAAGGGCTGTTTGAGCTGCAGTTGCGCGAAAGCCTGATGCAGTTTGGTATCGATGCTGTTGAACTGATCGGCCTCCTTGGGCAGCAAGCCGCGCTCGATGCATTGCTCCAGCCAGCCCCATTGAAAGGCCGCCGCTTCGTACAGACTGGTGGGTGTGTCGTAGTTCAGCTCCAACAGCTTGGCGGGGCCGGTGCCGTTGTAGGAGAAATCCATGCGTCCGTACAGATGCGGATGACCTTCGAGCCACGAGGTACGGATCAGGTCGTAGAACGGCGCAGGAATGCTCAGGCGCTCCAGCAACTCTTCGCTCTGTACCACGCGGGCCACCAGGTCCATGCACATGTCATGGATCTCGGTGGTCGGGTCTTCGAGATCGTTCTCGATCTGCTTGAGCGTGAACTGGTAGTACGCGCTCTCGTCCCAATAGGGCTCATCGTCGATGGTGTGAAACAGAAAGCCGAGGCTGTCGGCCGTCTGTTTCCAGTCATGCCGTTCCGCGCAGTGGATTTTCTTCATGGCCGTGTTTCCTTAACTGCTCGAACCGCCGCCCCAGCCGCTGCGGGCACTGGCCTTGCTGCCAAAGCCGCCACGGGAAGTGGAGGAGGCCACTGAAATCGGTTTGCTGGTTGAACGGGTCGACGCAGTGCTGTAGCCGCTGCCGTATTTCGCCTGGTTGGACCGGGTAAAGGTCGTGCCTTTGGAGATGCGCTGGCTGAGCGTCGAGGAGCCGTAGCTGCCGCGATCATCGCGATAGCGGTACACCGGCTCGGAGTAGTAGCTGTTGCGGTTATTGCTCAGCATGTTGCCGATCAGCAAACCGGTCAGCAGGCTGCCGGTCGAGAACCCCGAACCGCCATTATTGGCTTCCGAGGCTGGCAATTGCGCCCGCGCAGCGTCCACCTGGGACTGAGTGACCTGGCCATCGGCGGTCAACTCAAAGCCGCCCAGTCTCGGCACAAACTTGCCGGCAGAATCCTGCTGGCACCAGTCGGCGACGAAGTCGGCATCGCAATCGGCCTGGTTGTCGTACACCGGTGCGATTCGGCGATGCTCGGCCAGGGCGGTCATGTAGGCGTCCGAGCAAACATCGACCGGCAGTTTTTCGTCGGCGCACTGCTGAACGGACTGGAAGTTGTACTTCTTCTGCACCGCGTAGGTTTTTTCCGTTGGCCCACAGCCCGAGATCGCCATGGCGACCGACGCGGCCAGCGAGAGCTGTACGTACTTGCTTCGTTTCATCCGGATCTCCGCGGGCTCAGTTCTGGGAAGGGGTCATGCACGCGGCGTTCAACATGCCGACGCTGATGGCCACTGCCGCCACATAGATACCTGCGGCGATTTCACCGTTTTGAATGCGTAGCGACGCGCCCTTGAGCACCAGGCTGGTCATCAGGAACGCCAGCAGCTGGACGAAGGCGGCGATCACTGCCCACACGACGAAGTCCAGGATGTTGATCGAGTAGGCGATGACATTGCTCGCCGGAATCGCAAAACCGACGATCGCGCCACCCAGCGCAATCGCGGCAGCCACATTGCCGGCGCGGATCAGCTCGAATTCCTTGTGCGGTGTAAGCCGGGTGTAGATGAACTGGAACAGTGCGAACAAGACGGCCGCACCGACAATGTACAAAACAAATCCGAGTACGGCGGCTTTGTTCAGGGAGATGGAGAGTGCTTCAAGCATGGATCAACTTCCTGTTTAACAAATGGTCAGGTCGGTGGTGTAGAGCGAAATGCCCAGTGACGTACTCAGGCTGATGGTGCCTTCAGCGTCTTCTTCCACGGAAAACAGCAGAAATTCCCGGCGATCGGTCAGGCCCGTTTCCCGGGCGTAGAGCATCGAATGGTGCTCGATACGGTAAGTCTCATCCGGGTTGCTCAAGTGTTCGCTCAGCGCCACCAGTTCCGTCTGGCCGGCCTCGGTGCCCCATTCGCGGCTGTATTCGACGCCGTTATGGGTGTAGGTCGGCAACCCGATCAGGCTGTCGGGGCCGGCCAGACGGCGCAGTTCCGCCTCACTGTTGATGGTGATGTAGTCGAGGTAATTGAACAGGATCACCGACTCGACCTGCCCGGCAATGTCACCGCTGGTGTGGACCTGCAGCCAATGGTCTTCGTCGTTCAGGTAAAAACGCGACAGCCAGTTCGATTGGCCGAGCTCGATGGTGCCGGCGCTCCAGATCGGCTGCGAGTCTGGGATGACCAGGCTGGTTTTGCCGTCGAGCAGCAATTTCAGCGTGGAATCGAACATCACGCCCTTACCGAATGCCAGCCCCAGCGGCCCGGCAGGCGGCTCATTCAGTGGCGCATTGTCAGTGGCGATCCACTTGGAGTCCGAGTTCGGGGCTTCAAGCCCCATAAACTTTTTAAACCATCCCATGAAGACTTCCTTGAGGGGAGTAGAGGTGATGCACGCAAGTTTGCCCGCCACAGAGCCGCGTCACCACAGTGGCCGCCGGCCCTTGAGGGCGTCCATCCTTGATCTCGATCGAACAACCGCCATTTGCGCGCTTTCAATGTGGGAGCGGGCTCGCTCGCGAAGTCGTAGCGTCAGTTGATTCCATCGTGCTGACACACCGCTTTCGCGAGCAAGCCCGCTGTCACAGGTTCGGCGTCTCGCTCAGTTACTCGGCCGACTGTTTCTTCAGGCGCTCGAGAATGGCGTTGGCGCTGCCCGCATCCGGCGTGATGCCGGCCTCGCGCAGCTTGCGCTCCAGATCGTTACCGGTCGAAGCCTCGGCCAGTTCTTCCTGGGCGCTGAGCTCGGCCGCGCGTTGCTGTTGCTTGGCCTGCAGGCGATTGAGGGTGCCGACCGCGGTTTCCAGCTTGCCGTTGGCGCCGCCACTGGCGATCGATGCGCTGACCTGGGCTTTCTGCACGCTCTCACGGGCCTTGGCCATGTCCACTTGCTGGCGCAGGCTCTTGATGCGCGCTTCGGCCTTGTTGATGTCCTTACGCATGTTGTCGGCATAGGTGCCGAATTCGGCGGCCTGCTTTTGCTCGACATCCAGCTCATTGGTCAGGGTCGAAATCGCTTCGGCCACTTCCAGCGCCAAGTCTTCGCGCTTGGCCTGGATCGCGGCCATGGCCTTGGATTCCAGGTCCTTGATCTTGGCGTTGTACTCGCTCACCCGGTCAGCCGACAGTTTGTGCTTGGCCATGATGGTGACCAACTCGCGCCGGGCGCTGGCCAGGGCGCTGTCGGCTTCGCGGATTTCCTGGTCGAGGATGCGCAGGGCCTGCTGGTCGACGATGGCTTCGCCGACTTCGCTGGCGCCGCCGCGCAATGCGGTGAACAACTTGCTCCAGATGGACTGAGTCATTGGATATTCCCTGTTTGCGAATGGCTTTTAAGTGGATGACTTGAAGAAGTGTTCGAAGGCTTCGCTGGCGCGATGCACATTGTCGACCAGGGTTTTGATCTCGGTGACCACGTTGGTCAGGCTCGAATCGGAGCTCAGCGCGCCGAACATGTTGTAGACGGTCTGCCCGTTGGGCATGGATTCGATGCCGATCGAGGACAGGGGGAACAGCTCACGGCTGCGCAGCACCGCGTCGTTGAAGGCGCCTACATCGCTGATCGAGTCGATGTCGACCAGTACGGTGTCGACGATGATTTGCTCGCCGACTACGGCGACGTAGATCGGCAGGCCGCCGAACTCGTTCATCTCCAGCTTGATGCTGGATTCGGAGCCTTGAACGAGGGAAAGGGTGATTTCTTGCGACACCACTTCGTCCAGCGCCCGAAGGGCGGTGAACAGGCGATCGATGGTCCAGTTGTTACCTGCGCTCATGTAATTCTCCGACATGAATGAGCCAGCCAGAATCGGTTGGCGTAGCTGTTGCTCCATCTGCTTGAGCAGGCTTCGGTTTTCGGGAAGCACCCAAGTCTCGTGTTTCACATAACCGGCCGCCGCAAGGCCTGCGCGCATCTGCTTCATGTAAAAGCTCGACGGCTTTTTCGTCGACGGTTTCGAGCGCTCTGCCTTGCGGCTTGCCGTTGGGTTTTCAAGCCCGGCGGACGAACCTGGTGGAGAGCTGTTTTTCATGGTGCCGACCCCGTTGTGAAACTCACGCGGGGAAACAGTACAGCCAATTTTTGCAACTCACAATGACTCACGCGTGAGATTTTTGGACACACAAAAACGCCCGCGATGGCGATCCCCAGGGACCCCATCGCGGGCGAGCCATGCTCCGGCGAGAGCGAGTTACGCAGTCAGAAATTCATCCGTAGAGATCACCTTGGCATAGGCGAACCCCAGAGCCGACATGAATGCCGCATGCACATGCGCCGCCGGCACGGTCACCCCGTTGAACTCCAGATCGCGCGAGGCACAGGCGTCGTGGATCACCGTGACGCTATAGCCCAGGTCGTTGGCGGCGCGGGTGATGCCGTCGACGCACATGTGGCTCATGCTGCCGACCACCAC
Organism: Pseudomonas sp. KK4; assembly: GCF_001984065.1. Taxonomy (GTDB): domain Bacteria; phylum Pseudomonadota; class Gammaproteobacteria; order Pseudomonadales; family Pseudomonadaceae; genus Aquipseudomonas. The sequence continues at coordinate 1,492 of NZ_LYVP01000040.1, read as the reverse complement.
CAACTCCTTGATGCCCTGTTCGTCGAGGATCGACTGCAGTTCGGTTTCGCGGAACGAGTTGACGAAGTGCTTGAGCACCACTGGCTCGTTGCCCTGGTTGAGGACTTTGGGGTGCAGCTTGGCGCCTTCGGAGCCAGGGGTGAAAAACGGGGCGTCGTGGGAGGTGAACTCGTGGCGGATGTGCACCACCGAGTCACCGGCTTCGCGGAACGACTTGAGCAGACGGACTGCATTGTCTGCAGCGGCATCGGCGCCGACCAGCGGCCACTTGCCCTGTGGGAAATAGTCGTTCTGGATATCGACTACGATGAGTGCTTGCTTGGCCATGACTGTTCCCTCGAAGTGTTGTTTGGTGTGGAATGAAGTATTGGCGCTGGTGCGTCCTTCGGGGATTGGCCGCACCGACAATAGAAGGGGCAAAACTGACAATGGACGCACAAAGGGCAATCGTCGAACTGGGCGTGTTGATCTATCCCGGCGCGCAAATGGCGGCGGTGCATGGCTTGACCGACCTGTTCGGGGTGGCCAACCGGATCGCTGCCGATCATCAGGCGGTGCAGTTGCCGTTGCTGCGCGTCAGCCATTGGCAAGTCGAGGGCGAGCAGTCGCCCACGCGCATCTTCGACAGTCATCCTGGGGCGCAAGGCGCAATGGTCGCGGTGTTGATTCCGCCGTCAATTGCCGGGTTCACCGAAGGCCAGGCACCCAAGGCACTGCTGCAATGGCTGCGCCATCAACATGCCAACGGCGCGACCCTCGGCGGTGTTTGCGTCGGTTCGCTGCTGATGGCCGAAAGCGGGTTGCTCGATGGCCGTAGCGCCACGACCCATTGGACCTCGGCCAAGACGTTCGCCGAGCGTTACCCGGCGATCAAGCTCAAGGCCGATACGCCCATCGTCGATGACGGCGACCTGATCACCACCGCCGGGCTGATGGCCTGGTCCGAATTGGGCCTGCGCATGGTCGATCGCCTGTTGGGGCCGAGCATTGCCACCGGCACGGCGCGTTTTCTGGTGGTGGAGCACAGCGACAGTGCCAGCGAGTGCGGCAGCAACTTTGCGCCGATCCTCAGTCACGGCGATGCATCGATTCTCAAAGTGCAGCACTGGCTGCAAAGCACCGGCGCCACCGACGTGTCGCTGACGGCCATGGCCGAGCGCGCAGGGCTGGAGGAGCGCACATTCCTGCGCCGCTTCCGCGCGGCGACCGGGCTCAAGCCCACCGAATACTGCCAGCACCTGCGGGTGGGCAAGGCGCGGGAAATGCTCGAGTTCACCAACGGCACCATCGATCACATTGCCTGGACCGTGGGCTATCAGGACCCGAGTGCGTTTCGCTCCACGTTCAAGAAAATCACCGGGTTGGCGCCGAGTGATTACCGCTCGCGGTTCGGCGTGACCCCGTCGCCACGCTAGTCGCCACGCCGAGGATCCACTTGTGGGAGCGGGCTTGCTCGCGAAGGCGGCTTAACAGTGAGCAGATGTGTTCAATG
>NZ_LYVP01000039.1 GCF_001984065.1 Pseudomonas sp. KK4 | reverse complement strand
TGCGGTGGGACAGTCGAATACTTTTGACTGACCCACCGCTTTCGCGAGCAAGCCCGCTCCCACATTCGAACCGCGCTCAGTTTTAAACCTGGGCGGTACGCAATTTCTCACTGCGCCCACGCAACCATTCCAGGGTCAGCAGCAGGATCACCGAGAAGGCGATCAGCAGCGTCGCTGCGGCAGCAATGGTCGGGCTGAGGTTTTCGCGGATGCCGCTGAACATCTGCCGTGGCAGGGTCGCTTGCTCGGGACCGGCGAGGAACAGCGTCACCACCACTTCATCGAACGAGGTGGCGAACGCGAACAACGCGCCGGAAATCACTCCGGGAGCGATCAGCGGCAAAGTCACCCGTCGGAACGCGGTCAGCGGCGAAGCACCCAGGCTGGCGGCGGCGCGCACCAGGTTCTGATTAAACCCCTGCAAGGTGGCCGACACCGTGATGATCACGAACGGCACGCCCAGCACCGCGTGCACCACGATCAGCGAAAAGAAGCTGTTGCCCAGGCCCAACGGGGCGAAGAACAGGTAACTGGCCACACCGATGATCACCACCGGCACCACCATCGGCGAAATCACCAGCGCCATCACCAGCGCCTTGCCCGGGAAGTCGCCACGGGTCAGGCCGATGGCCGCCAGCGTGCCGAACACCATGGCCAACACCGTCGCCGCCGGAGCGACGATGATGCTGTTCTTCAGGGCCCGCATCCACTCCGCCGAGGCGAAGAAGTCGTGATACCACTGCAACGAGAAGCCCTGCAGCGGGTACACCAGGAAACTGCCGGAGTTGAACGACAGCGGGATGATCACCAGCACCGGCAGGATCAGGAACAACAGGATCAGGCCGCAGAGAATCCGCAAGCTGTAGAACCACACCCGCTCGACGGGCGACATATAAGGACTCAGCATTTCATTCTCCCCTTAGCTCAGGCGCAGGCGGCTGGCGCCCACCAGCCAGCTGTAAATCAGATAAAGCACCACGGTCGCCAGCAGCAGCAGGCCGCCAAGCGCGGTGGCCATGCCCCAGTTGATGCTGGTGTTGGTGTAGAACGCAACGAAGTAGCTGACCATCTGATCGTTCGGGCTGCCCAGCAAGGCCGGGGTGATGTAGTAGCCGATGGCAAGGATGAACACCAACAGGCAACCGGCGCCGACACCGGCATAGGTCTGCGGGAAGTACACCCGCCAGAAACTGGCGAACGGGTGGCAGCCCAGGGAGATCGCCGCACGCATGTAGGTCGGCGAGATGCCTTTCATCACGCTGTAGATCGGCAGGATCATGAACGGCAGCAGGATGTGCACCATGGAGATGTAGACACCGATGCGGTTGAACACCAGTTCCACCGGTTTATCGATGATGCCCATGGCCATCAGGCCGCTGTTGATCAGGCCCCCCGATTGCAACAGAACGATCCACGCCGCGACCCGCACCAGGATCGAAGTCCAGAACGGCAACAGCACCAGAATCATCAGCAGGTTGCTCTGCCGCGATGGCAGGTTCGCCAGCAGGTAAGCCAATGGGTAGGCCAGCACCAGGCAGATCACGGTGATGATCAGGCCCATCCAGAAGGTGCGGGCGAAGATGTCGAGGTAAATCGCCTGATCCGGCGTGGCCGGCGCCAGTTCACCGAGGTCATCGATGCGGTGATCGACCGCGGCCAGCAGGTAGTACGGGGTGATGCTGCTGGTGTTGCGGCGCACCGCTTGCCAGTAGGCCGGGTCGCCCCAACGCTCGTCGAGGCCTTCCAGCGCTTCTTTATAGGAGGTCGGTTCTGTGGCCAGCGGCAACGCCCGGGCAGTCTTGGTCAACAGGCTGCGGTAGCCGGCCAGTTCCATGTTCAGGCGCTTGGACAAATCACCCAGGGTCTGATTCTTGCGGGCTTCGGCGAGGTCTTCGGCAGCCGCTTTGTAAACCGGCTCGGCGGGCAGGCCTCGGCCGTCCCAACTGGCGATGGCCGAGACCGTGCGCGGCATGCCGCCGACCACTTCGGGGTTACCGACGCTTTTGTAGAGCAGCGCCACGATCGGCACCAGGAACACCAGCAGCAGAAACAGCACCAGCGGCGCGATCAGGGCCTGGGCCTTCCAGCGGTTGACCCGCTCGGCATGCTTGAGCCGCTGCTTCAAGGTGGGGTCAGTGCCCGCGTTCACGGGAACGGCGATAGCCATGGCGTACTCCGGAAATCTTTGATCAATCGATAATGTGGGAGCGAACTTGTGGCGAGCGAGCTTGCTCGCGCTGGGCTGCGAAGCGGCCCCAAAACTTTGCTGACAGCCTGAAATTTTGTGAGTGCTGCGCACTCAAGCGGGAGCAAGCTCCCTCGCCACAAAAGCCCGCCCTCACAAGAGGGCGAGCCCTCTGGTTATTTCGCAGCCCAGGCGTTGAAGCGCTGTTCCAGTTGCTCGCCGTTGTCAGCCCAGAAGCTGACGTCGATCTGCACCTGGTTGGCGATGTTTTCCGGGGTGGTCGGCATGTCTTTGAGGACATCCTTGGCCAGCAACGGTACAGCCTGAGTGTTGGCCGGGCCGTAGGCGATGTTTTCCGAGTAGGTCTTCTGCTGCTGCGGCTGCACCGAGAAGGCGATGAATTTCTTCGCCGCTTCAGCCCGCGCCTTGTCCAGGCCTTTTGGAATCGCCCAGGCGTCGAAGTCGTAGATGCCGCCGTTCCACACCACCTTCAGGTTGCTTTCTTTCTGCACGGCAGCGATGCGACCGTTGTAGGCCGAACTCATGACCACGTCACCGGAGGCCAGGTATTGCGGCGGTTGCGCGCCGGCTTCCCACCACTGGATGTTCGGCTTGAGTTCATCGAGCTTCTTGAACGCGCGGTCCTGACCGTCCTTGCCGGCCAGCACCTTGTAGACGTCTTTCGGCGCAACGCCGTCGGCCATCAGGGCGAATTCCAGGGTGTACTTGGCGCCTTTGCGCAGGCCGCGCTTGCCCGGGAATTGCTTGGTGTCCCAGAAATCCTTCCAGCTGGTCGGTGCGGTCTTGAGCTTGTCGGCGTTGTAGGCCAACACCGTCGACCAGACGAAGAAGCCTACGCCGCATGGCTGGATGGCGCCCTTGACGTAGTCTTCGGTCTTGCCGAACAGCGCAGGGTCCAGTTGCTCGAACATGTCTTCATCGCAACCGCGAGACAGCTCTGGCGACTCGACTTCCACCAGGTCCCAGGACACGCTCTTGGTGTCGACCATGGCCTTGACCTTGGCCATTTCACCGTTGTACTCGCCCGCCACGATCTTGCCATTGCCTGCCGCTTCCCAGGGTGCGTAGAAGGCTTTGACCTGCGCGGCCTTGTTCGCCCCGCCAAAGGACACCACGGTCAGGTCCGGGCCCGCTGCCATCGCGTGCGACGCGCCGATCATGCCCATGACCAGAGCTGTGAATTTCAGGGATTTCAACATTGATATTGTTCTCCACGTGCAGGGTTGGTGAAGCAGAAGGGCGATCAGTTCGCCTCTAGAAGTGGATCGAGCGCGCGAACGTGTTCGATCTGCCAGCCAAGCGGTACCACGTCACCGACGGCGAGCGCAGGATCGAGCTCGGCAATCGGTTGTTTCACGAAGAAGTCTGTCTTGCCACAGACTTCCAGGCGAACCCGGACGTGGTCGCCCAGATAGATGAATTCCGCCACCCTTCCCGAGAAGCGGTTGATGCACGACTCGCTCGAGCCATTGAGGCTCACGCGTTCCGGGCGAATGGACAGGGTCACTGGCTCGCCGGTGCGGCCGACGTTCACCGCCAGCGCTTCAACCTTTTCACCACGGGCCAGTTCAACCACGCAGCGATCGCCGGTCTGACTGTGCAGACGCCCGTTGAGGCGGTTGTTTTCGCCGATGAAGTTGGCGACGAAGGTGTTTTTCGGCTCTTCATAGAGTGTGCGCGGTGGCGCGATCTGCTGGATTTCGCCTTGGTGGAATACCGCCACCCGGTCGGACATGGTCAGGGCTTCGCCCTGGTCGTGGGTGACGTAGACCACCGTCACGCCCAGGCGCTGGTGCAGGTGTTTGATTTCCATCTGCATGTGTTCACGCAGTTGTTTGTCGAGTGCTCCGAGGGGTTCGTCCATCAGCACCAGCTGTGGCTCGAACACCAGTGCGCGGGCCAGCGCCACACGCTGCTGCTGACCACCGGACAGTTGCGCCGGGTAACGCTGGGCGAACGTATCGAGCTGCACCATGCTCAGGACTTTTTTGACTTTGTCGCTGACGTCGCTCTTGTTCAGCCCGCGCACGGTCAGCGGGAACGCCAGGTTCTCGGCGACGGTCATGTGCGGGAACAAGGCATAGTTCTGGAACACCATGCCGATGTCGCGCTTGTGCGGCGGGACGTTGTTGATGGCACGACCGGCCAGCAGGATCTCGCCCGCAGTCGGCGTTTCGAAGCCGGCGAGCATCATCAGGCTGGTGGTCTTACCCGAGCCGGACGGCCCGAGCAGGGTGAGGAATTCGCCTTTGCGAATGTCCAGGTTGAGGTCTTTGACGATCAGGTTCTCGCCGTCGTAGCTCTTCTGCACTCCACGAAAGCTGACCAGAACATCATTGGCCCCTGCGCTTGAATCGACCTGGCTCATACCCACACCTTTGTTGTGATGACTGCTGTGGACTAAGCCTAGTGGACGCCGGGGAGCGCGCAAATCGGGGTGCAGGAGAGAATCGCCTCAGCAGGTTGGAAGGCTGGGGGTAGGGATTGCCCTACAAGGATGGCGTGTATGGGCAAGTGCAGCGGCAAGCTGTCAGCAGCAAGCCTCAAGCAGGAGCGAAAGCGGTGGTGCCGCATGTCGCAAATGGACATGCCGCAGCGCGCCCCGCCTCTGTAGGCGCACAGCTTGCTGGCGATGGCGATTTCAAGGACGCCATCGCCGGCAAGCCGTGCTTCTACAAGAGCGGGGCGGTGAATTCAGAGAAGTTTGTGTTCCATCGCGTACTTCACCAACTCGGCCAGGGAGGTGATGTTGAGTTTCTGCATCAACCGCGCCTTGTGGGTGCTGATGGTCTTGCTGCTCAACGCCAGTTGCTGGGCGATGTCGTTGACGTTGGCGCCCTGGGCCAGGCGCTCGAACACGGAAAACTCGCGCTCCGAGAGCAACGAGTGCAGCGGCCGCGAATCCGTCAGGCCGACCTCGAACACCATGCGGTCCGCCAGGTCCGGGTCGATATAACGCCCCCCCGCCGCGACCCGGCGGATGGCCGTCAGCAATAGCGCCGGATCGCTGTCCTTGGTCGCGTAGCCAGCGGCGCCAACCTTCAAGGCCCGGGCCGCCATCTGCGCTTCATCGTGCATCGACAGCACCAGGATCACCGGTGGATTGTTCAGCGCGCGGATCCGTGGAATCGCTTCCAGACCGTTCACACCGGGCATGGAGATATCGAGCAACACCACTTCGCAGGGCACATTGCGCAACGTTTCGAGCAGTTGCTCACCATTGCTCGCCTCCCCCACCACCAGCAAATCCTTGGCCAGGCCGATCAGTTGCTTGATGCCTTCGCGGACGATGGTGTGGTCTTCGGCTACCAGTACACGGATCACGTTCTTCTCCAGATTCAAGCTCTATCGCGGGCAAGCCCGCTCCCACAGCGCAGGGGGAATATCAAAGACAGGTGCCCTGACCCAATTCCCTGTGGGAGCGGGCTTGCCCGCGAAGACATGGTCACTGACACCACAAGAGCATCAGACCCCATCCAACGGCACCCGCACAATCAGCGTCGTCCCCTCCTCCAACTCACTCTCGAGCGACAACTGCCCGCCCATGATCAGCACGCGCTCGCGCATGCCCACCAGCCCGAAGGAGGTCGGCCTGCCATCCGCGACGACAAATCCTACGCCATCATCGCTGACCGTCAGACACAACTCGTCACCTTCGAGTGCCAGTGTCAGTTCAACAGTATGCGCCTGGGCGTGGCGCATGACATTGGTCAATGCCTCCTGAAGGATGCGAAACAGGCCAGTCGCCTTGGCGTCGCTGAGCACCGGTAGATTATCCGGCACCTGCACCAGGCACGGAATCTGCGTGCGCGCCTCGAAACGACGGGCCTGCCATTCGATGGCCGAGGCGATGCCGGCATCGAGAATCGGCGGGCGCAGCGCCGTCGCCACATCACGCACCAACTGGAACAACTGGGCAATCAAGCGCTTCATGCTGTTCAAGCGTTCGTGCAGTCCGGGGTCGAGCTGCGCGTAGGCCAGTTCGCACATGGACGTTTCCAGCTTGAGCACGGTCAACATCTGACCCAATTCATCGTGAACTTCCCGGGCAATGCGTGCCTTTTCCTCTTCGCGCACGCTCTCCAGGTGCGCGGACAGTTCGCGCAGTTGCTCTCGAGAACTGGCCAGTTCCAGCTCGATGCGCTTGCTCTCGCTGATGTCCCAGACAATGCCATCCCAGACGTAGGCACCGTCCTCGAGTCGTCGAGTAATCGCCTTGATTTCCGCCCAGCGTTGTTCGCCATGACGAGTGAGAATTCGCCCTTGCCACGACCAGTCACTGTCGGTGTCCAGCGCATGGTCCTGGGTCTGGTGATAGCTGGCCTTGTCGTCGGGATGCACCAGGCTGCGCAGGCCTTTGTCGCGGTGAGCCAGGGTGGCGGGCGAGTACCCCACCAGGCTTTCACTGCCTTCGCTGATGTAGGCAAAATCGATCTGTCCGGTCACCGGCGCCCGCTCCAGACGAAAGACCAGGCCCGGCACGTTCGCTGCGATCCCCTGCAATCGCGCCTCACTTTCCTGTAGCGCCGCCAGGGCGCGGCGACGTTCGGTGACGTCGGTGAGGTAGACCACCAGGTACTCGCCATCGCGAAAGCGCAGAAAGCTCAGCGAGACATCCGCCGGCAAGACGCTGCCGTCGGCGCGCAGGCAATTGGTTTCGAAACTTTGCGGCGACTCGTCGCTGGCCCGGGCGCCTTTCCACAGGTTCAGCCAGCGATCCATGTGCAGGCCAGGTTCGAAGTCAATCAAGGGCCGGTCGAGGGTGCCGCCCGGCGGATAGCCCAGCATGGACTCGGCAGCGCGGTTGGCATAACGCACGTGACTGTCCCAGTTGACCCAAAGGATGCCGACGGTGCTCTGGTCGATGGAAAACTGGGTGAGCCGTAACGCCTCTTCACTGGCGGCACGCAAGGCAATGTCGTCCTGCGCCGCCGCCAGTCGTTGCTCCAGGCTGCGCTGCTGGCGGCGTTGCCAGAACACGATGGCCACGCTGCTCAGCGTCAGTACCAGCAACAGCAGGCAGAGGTTTTGCCAGAAACCGGGAGACTCAGTGAGCCTCGGATATTTGGGTTGCAGCCATTGGCTGTGCAGGGCTTCCAGATCCTTGGCCGGGATCGCCCGCAGTGCAGTTTCGACGATACCGGCCAGCTCCGGCTCGTCGCGCCGGGTGGCTACCCGCAACAGTTGCGGCAGGCCGATGTCGCCCACCACCACCAGGCCGGCGAATTCCGGCTCCATGGAAAGACGACCCAATTGCGCCTCGTCCACCACCGCATACCCGGCTTGCTGGCTCAACAACAGTTGCAGCGCCTGGCGTTCGATCGGCACGCCCTGCAGGTTCAAGTGAGGAAAGTTACTGCGCAGATAATCGGCCGTGGCGCTGGGCATGCGCACGGCGACGCGGGTCTGGCTGTCGAGTTTTTCCAGCTCCACCGCACCGGTGCTTTTCTGATCGCTGACCACCAGTTGCGGCACCCGCATGTACGGATCGGAAAACTGCCACAGACGCAGGCCGCCAGGGGTTTGCGTCAGCCCCGGGGCGATGTCGATTTCACCGGTACGCGCGGCGGCTTCAAGCTGTTCAAGGTCGGGAAAGTTGCGCCAGCTGAGCTCGACCTTGAGCGCCTTGGCCAGCCATTTCATCAATTCGACGTTGACCCCGGACAGGCGCTGCAAGCGGCGATCGTATTGCGCGTAGGGCGCCTGCAACACCAGCCCGACGCGCAACTCGCCCTGCTGCGCCAGCCATTGCTGCTGTTTGGGCGACAAGGCCGCAACGTGCGCCGGGGGCACGGCCGCCGCCCAGCCCATCAAGGGAAACCACAAGCAGCCGATAACCCACAGGCAGCGAAAACGCATCATCGAAATCTCACATCCTGACAAACACTGATCAACCCATTAGGCTGCCGGAATCACTTCTGGCCTGGAATATCCGATGCCCCCTGTCTACCGCCTGGCACTGCCAGCATTGTGCCTGTCGCTGATCCTTCCCTGCGCCTTTTCCGTGAGGGCTGCCGATCCGGCACCTGCGGCAACGGAAAAACCCGCCGAAGAAAAACCCGCCGAACGTCAGCCCTTGCCTGAGCGTAGTCAGGAGGAGGCGGCAGCACTGGGGCGCAAAGTCCCTGCCTCGGAGCAACAGCAACTGCAAGCGGGCAGCGACACCTTCCTGGCCTTGTGGAAACCGGCCAATACCGCCGACCCAAAGGGCGCGGTCATCATTGTCCCGGGCGCTGGCGAAACCGCTGACTGGCCGCAAGCCGTCGGACCGTTGCGGCGCAATTTGCCCGACGCACAGTGGAGCAGCCTGAGTATCACCTTGCCGGACCTGCAAAGCGATGCCATTGCGCCACGGGTTGCCGAAGTGCCGCCTGCACCCAAGACGCCGGACACCACGAGCAAGGACTCGACCACCGCAGCGCCCATCGAGCAAGTGGCGGGCGGTGAGGCTGAAGTGCCTGACAAACCCTTGACTGAAACCAGCGAAGAGCAGAGCAAGGCGGATGCCGAGCGGATCTTCACGCGCATCGACGCGGCCATCGCCTTTGCCGAACAGCAAAGTGCACGCAGCATTGTCGTAGTGGGGCATGGTACTGGCGCCTACTGGGCGGCGCGCTATCTGAGCGAGAAGCAGCCGCCACAGGTCGAACGATTCGTCATGGTCGCCGCGCAGACACCGACCCAGGCCAAGCCAGAACTGGATGAACTCGCACCGATGCTGAAACTGCCCACCGCAGACATTTTCTACAGGGACAAGCCGGTCGATCGCAACATGGCCCTGGCCCGGTTGCAGGCCAGCAAGCGCCTGAAGGCATCGGTCTTCAGCCAAGTGTCGCTCAAGGCGTTGCCGGGGGATGCCAAGGCGCAGCAAGAGCAATTGGTGCGCCGGGTGCGGGGTTGGTTGAATCCGCAGGGTGCGGCGGACTGAGGGACCGGGCCGCCCCCTTCGCGAGCAAGCCCGCTCCCATATTTGATCGGTGTACGACGCGGATCAAATGTGGGAGCGGGCTTGCTCGCGAAAGCGCCATGACGGACAAAACAATTGTTCCCTCTAACGAAAATCCCGCCGCTGACGAATCAACGCATAGGCGTTGTGCAATTCCCGGGTCTTCTCGGTGGCCTCGCGCACTTGCGATGCCGTCGCCCCGCTGCCCGCGATCTTGTCCGGATGGTGACGGCTGAGCAGCCGTCGGTAAGCACGCTTGATCTGCGCCGGTTCACTGGTGGCGGACACCCCCAGCAGGCGCATCGCGTCCTGATAAGTGACGGTGGCACTGACCTGCGCACGCCTGTGCGGCTCATAATCCGTCGCCAGCGCCTGCACCTGATGCGACGTCCAACCCAGCCACCTGCCCCATTGAGCGATCAACTCGCGCTCACTGCTGCCCGCCTTGCCATCGGCCCAGACCATACGCCAACAGGCACGCAACACCCCTTCGGCGGCATGGGGCTGGTTGCTCAGGCGACGCAGATAACCCCGCAGTGAATCGTTACCCGACTTGCCGCGATTGAACGCAGCAATCGCCCGACGCTGGGCGTGTTCGTTCATGTCCAGCGCTCGCATTTCCTGTCGCGCCTGCTGGATATGGCCGTCCACTACGCGACCGTCGCACTTGGCCAAACGCCCCAGTAACACAAACAGCAGTTCGTCGTTGCGCAGCGCCGCACGACCGCCAAGTTTTTCCAGCAGCTGCGCCCAGCTCTGCACATGCAGGCGTCGATCCAGCGCCTGCCCCAACAAGGCGCCAAGCATGGCCCCCGGAATGCTGGCAATGGCAAAGCCCGCTCCGGCTCCAATCAGAGTCCCTGGCCACAGCATGTCAGCGTCTCGCTTCGATCAAAACTTCAGCCTCGGCCAGGCGTTCGTGGGTGCCGACATCGACCCACTGCCCGTTCAAACGCTCGCCCGAGACCTGCCCGTTTGCCATCGCCGCACGCAACAGAGGCGCCAGTTTGAACGCCCCCGCTGAACAGCCTTCGAACAGTTGCGGATGCAGCACCGCAATGCCGCTGTAGGTCAGATTGGCGGTACCCGGCTGACCGTCGCGGACCCGTCCTTCTATCAGCTGAAAATCCCCGACCGGGTGATGAGCCGGGTTATCGGCCAGCACCAGATGCGCCAGGCCGGCAATGGGCTGATGCAGCATGCTGAAGTCGTAATCGGTCCAGATGTCGCCATTGACCACGACGAAGGCGTCATCGCCCAGCAGTGGCAATGCACGGAAAATCCCGCCGCCGGTTTCCAGCGGCTCGCCCTCCGGGGAGTACTGGATACTCACGCCGTAGCGCGAGCCATCGCCCAGATAGTCTTCGATCTGCTGCCCGAGCCAGGCATGGTTGATGACGATCTCGGTAAAACCGGCAGCGGCCAGCGCGTGCAGGTGATACTCGATCAGCGGCACCCCGCCTGCGCGAACCAGTGGCTTTGGTGTGGTCAGGGTCAGCGGGCGCATGCGCTCGCCTTTGCCTGCGGCCAGGATCATCGCCTTCATGCTTTGACTCCGGCACGCAGACTGGCCAGCAATACCTCCAGTTCCGCCAGTTCGGGACGTCGCGCGATCACTGCTTCTATATAAGCAAAGAAACGTGGCACATCCGCCAGGTAACGCGGTTTGCCATCGCGATGGCAAATGCGGGCGAAGATGCCGATCACCTTCAGGTGACGCTGCACGCCCATGAGGTCACTGGCACGCAGGAAGTCTTCGAAATCCGGCTGCACCGGAATGTTCAGCGCAGCGGCCTGCTGCCAGTAGCTTTGCAGCCAACCGCGTACACGCTCTTCGGGCCAACTGAGGAACGCATCCTTGAACAGACAGGTCACGTCATAGGTTACCGGACCGTATACCGCGTCCTGGAAATCCAGCACGCCGGGATTGGGCTCGCTGAGCATCAGGTTGCGCGGCATGTAGTCGCGGTGCACCAGCACCTTCGGCTGAGCCAGGGCGCTGTCGATCAGCAGGTCACTGACCTGTTGCCAGAGCACTTGCTGGGCCGCGTCGAATTCGATGCCCAGCTCGCGCTTCACGTACCACTGCGGGAACAACTCGAGTTCGCGACGCAGCAGCGCCACGTCATAACTGGGCAGTGGCGCAACCATCGGCAGTTGCTGAAAAGCCAGCAGCGCTTGCAGCGCATCGGCGAACAAATCGTCGGCGTTTTCGCTGTCGATCACGTCCAGATAGGTCTTGTTGCCCAAGTCATTGAGCAAAAGAAAACCGCGCTCGAGGTCCTCGGCATAAATTTTCGGCACATTTATTCCGGATTTCGCCAGCAAAAACGCGATATCCACGAAGGGTTTGCAGTTTTCCTCGGGTGGCGGCGCGTCCATCACGACGAAACTTCTGCCCCCTCCTTCCCAGCGAAAGTAACGCCGGAAACTCGCGTCACTGCTGGCTGCGGTCAATGTGGCCGGGGGTACGGCACCCCAACCCTGCTGCGCAAAAAGGTTCGCCAATTGCTCATCGAGCCAAACTTTCAGGTGTTGCAAACGTACATCTTGGTCAGGCATTGCAAGGGTCTCCGACGGCGCTAGCCGTCAAGCGGGTCATGCTTTATTATCCAGCATCTTTTTCAGACCATCGAGAGGCGTGCGGCCCACACCGCGGGCAGATGGCACGCAGGAAGCCCGGACTAATAAGATGGCATTGAAATCCCCCGCGTTTCGTAAAAAATTTCCGTTGTTGGTAACCGGCAGTCTGCTGGCCTTGCAACCCCTAGCCACTTCCTTCGTGGTCGCTGCGGAACAGTATGACTGCTCCGTGTCGGCTACGGGTGCCTGGGACTGTTCGCCAAAGACGCCGGCGGCTGCATTGCCTCCGCGTCCCGTGCATGACGGCAGCGCAGTCAGCGCCGCTGGCGAAGCGGCGGCACAGGACGGCACCACTGCAGACACCGGCCCCAAGCCAGTACTCGTGACCGAAGCCAAGGGCCGCGGCCTGAAGTCTCGTAGCGAAGACTACAGTCACCTCGACTGGGTTCCACGCGAACAGCTCACTGCCGCACAGCTTGCCGAAACCGGTCCTTACTGCTCTGGTTCCTATATCGAACCGATTCGTCCTGGCATGAATGACAAGACGAATAAAAGTGACGCGCCAACCTTTGTCGGCGCGAAAGCCTCGCGCTACAAGCAGGATGAGCAAGTCGCCAGCCTGGCCGGTGACGTGGTCTTGCGCCAGGGCAGCATGCAGGTCGAAGCCGACGAAGCCAACCTTTACCAGGCCGAGAGCCGTGGCGAACTGGCCGGCAACGTGCGCATCCGCGACAACGGCGCGCTGATCGTCGGCGACCACGCCGATGTGCAGCTCGATACCGGTGAAGCCAAGGTCGACAACGCCGAATACGTGATGCACAAATCCCGCATCCGCGGTAGCGCGCTGTACGCCAAACGTGCCGAGAACGCGATCATTCGCCTCAAGGACGGCACGTACACCACGTGCGAGCCGAACAGCAACGCCTGGCAGCTCAAGGGCAACAACATCACCTTGAACCCGGCCACCGGTTTCGGTACCGCGACCAACGTGACCCTGCGGGTCAAGGACATTCCGGTCCTGTACACGCCGTACATCTATTTCCCGATCGACGACCGTCGTCAATCCGGCTTCCTGCCGCCGACCATCGGCACCGGCAGCGATACCGGCTTCCTGCTCGTTACGCCTTACTATTTCAACCTGGCGCCGAACTACGACGCCACGTTGTATCCGCGCTATATGAGCGATCGCGGCCTGTTGATGGAAGGCGAGTTCCGCTACCTGACCAAGTCGAGCGAAGGTCAGTTCGGTGCCGCGTACCTGAACGACGAGAACGACGACCGCAAGCTGCAGAGCGACTACGATAAAACCCGCTACATGTACAACTGGCAGCACAAGGGTGGTCTCGATTCGCGCGTACTCACGCAGGTCGACTACACCAAGATCAGCGATCCTTATTACTTCCAGGATCTGCAGACTGACCAGATTGGCGTGAAGAGCGACGACTACGTGAACCAGCAGGGTTCCGTGACCTATCGTGGCGACAGTTACACCGCTCGTGTGAACGCCCAGGCTTATCAGCTGGCGACCGTGTCGAACATTACGCCGTATGACCGTTTGCCGCAGATCACCTTCAATGGCGCTCTTCCGGATCATCCGGGTGGTCTGAATTTCACTTATGACACTGAGCTTGTGCGGTTTGATCGCGACCTGAAAACCGGCAACTACAGCGATGAGGACGGCAATCTGTCTCCACGCCTGGATACCAACGTCCAGGGTCTAGCTCGTGCCAACGGTGATCGCCTGAACCTTGCACCAGCGATGAGCCTGCCGATGCAGGCGTCTTATGGCTACATCACTCCGAAGCTCAAGTATCAGTACACGCAGTACCAACTTGATCTGGACAGTATTGGTAAGAGCCAGGTCGCTGCGCAAACCGCCGAACAGAACCGCCTCAACGGCACCTTCGACAGCAACCAAAATCGCGGCGTGCCGATTGCCAGCGTCGACAGCGGGCTGTATTTCGACCGCAACACCCAATGGTTCGGCAAAAACTATCGCCAGACCCTTGAGCCGCGTCTGTTCTACCTCTACGTGCCAGAGAAGGACCAGGAAGACATTCCTGTATTCGATACCAGCGAATACACCTTCAACTACGCGTCTCTGTTCCGTGACAACCGCTTCTCCGGCTCCGACCGTGTCGGCGACGAGAACAAGCTGTCGCTGGGCGTCACCAGCCGCTGGATCGAAGACAATGGCTTCGAGCGTCAACGCGTCAGCGTCGGCCAGGCGTATTACTTCAAGGACCGCAAAGTCCAACTGCCAGGCATCGATGCTCGCACCCGCGAAGACTCGCAATCGAGCGTCTCGCCGTACGCACTGGAATACGAATACCGCTGGAACCGCGATTGGCGCACCACCGCCGATTACAACTGGGACCCGGACAGCCGCAGCCCTCGCTCGGGCAGCGCGATGTTCCACTACCAGCCTGAAGACAACCCGAACAAGGTCATCAACGCCGGTTATCGCTATCGCAATGACCAGGTTCGTTACGACCAGAACAGCGGTACATGGTCGGTGGGTGGCGGTGACTACGGCGTTCCGGGCCAGCCTGGCTACGTGAAGGACTACTACAAGATCGAACAGCACGACTTCTCGGTCATCTGGCCGGTCGTGCCGCAATGGAACGCCATCAGCCGCTGGCAGTATGACTACAACCGCAACCGTACCCTGGAAGCCTTCGGTGGCTTCGAATACGACAACTGCTGCTGGAAACTGCGCCTGATCAACCGTTACTGGGTTTCCTATGACGAATTCAGCCAGGAAGCACCGCAAAACGAAAAAGGCGACCATGGCGTCTTCCTCCAAATTGTTCTGAAGGGACTCGGCGGCCTCACCGGCTCCAAAGTAGAGAGTTTCCTCGACAAAGGCATTCAAGGTTATCGTGAACGTGAAGACCAAGCTTTCTGATTGTCTGCGCCCGCTGATGCTGGGCGCGCTGTTCCTGACGACTGCGGCCAGCGCCGCAGTACAGTCCATCGATAAAGTGGTGGCCATCGTCGACAACGACGTGGTCATGCAGAGTCAACTGGACCAACGGGTACATGAAGTTCAGCAAACCATCGCCAAACGCGGGCAGGCCGTACCGCCAGCCAGCGTGCTGGAACAGCAGGTGCTTGAGCGCCTGATCGTCGAAAACCTGCAACTGCAGATCGGCGAGCGCTCCGGTATCCGCATCACCGACGAAGAACTGAACCAGGCTGTCGGCACCATCGCCCAGCGCAACAACATGACAGTGGATCAATTCCGCGCCGCCCTGACTCACGATGGCCTGTCCTACGACGACGCCCGTGACCAGATTCGTCGCGAAATGGTCATCAGCCGTGTGCGTCAGCGCCGTGTGGCCGAACGCATCCAGGTGTCCGAGCAGGAAGTGAAGAACTTCCTGGCGTCCGACCTGGGCAAGATGCAGTTGTCCGAAGAGTTTCGCCTGTCCAACATCCTGATTCCTACGCCGGAAAGCGCCAACTCCGACGCGATTCAGGCGGCGGCGAAGCAGGCTGACGCGGTTTACCAGCAACTCAAGCAAGGTGCTGACTTCGGTCAGTTGGCCATCGCCAAATCCGCAAGCGAAACTGCGCTGGAAGGCGGCGACATGGGCTGGCGTAAAGCCGCGCAACTGCCACCTCCGTTCGATCGCCTGCTGAGCACCATGACTGTGGGCGACATCACCCAGCCAATGCGCACGCCTGGCGGCTTCATCATTCTGAAAATCACCGACAAGCGTGGCGGCGAAGCTCAGGTGCGTGACGAAGTGCATGTGCGCCACATCCTGGTCAAACCAAGCCCGATCCGTGACGAAGCGAAAACCAAGGCACTGGCCGAATCGCTCTACGCCCGCATCGAAGCCGGTGAAGACTTCGGCGACCTGGCAAAGAGCTTCTCGGAAGACCCGGGCTCAGCGCTTAACGGCGGTGATCTGAACTGGATCGACCCGAACGCACTGGTTCCGGAATTCCGCGAAGTGATGGCCAAGACCCCACAAGGCAAGCTGTCCAAGCCGTTCCAGACCCAATACGGCTGGCACGTCCTGGAAGTGCTTGGCCGTCGCGCCACCGACAGCACCAACCAGGCCCGCGAACAGCAAGCCATGACCGTACTGCGCAACCGCAAATACGACGAAGAGCTGCAAACCTGGCTGCGTCAGATCCGTGACGAAGCGTACGTAGAAATCAAACTCCCTGGCGCCGACCAGGCAGCGCAGTGAAACCCAAACGTTTCGCGCTGACACCCGGCGAACCGGCGGGCATAGGTCCAGACCTGTGCCTGCTGCTCGCCTCGCAAGCCCAGCCATACCCCCTGATTGCCATTACCAGCCGCGACCTGCTCATTGAGCGGGCCGCGCAACTGGGCGTGGCCGTCGACCTGCTGCCGGTCAACCCGGATAACTGGCCGGACGTACCCGCCCCTGCCAACAGCCTGTATGTCTGGGATACGCCACTGAACGCCAGGGTCGTTGCCGGGCAACTGGACAAGGCCAATGCGGCCTTCGTTCTGGAAACGCTGACCCGCGCCGGCCAGGGCTGCCTGGACGGGCATTTTGCCGGGATGATCACCGCCCCCGTGCACAAGGGCGTGATCAATGAGTCAGGAATCGCCTTTTCCGGACACACGGAGTTTCTGGCCGACCTGACCCATACCGCGCAGGTCGTGATGATGCTCGCCACCCGCGGTTTGCGCGTAGCACTGGTCACCACCCACCTGCCCCTGCGCGAGATTGCCGATGCGATCACGCCGCAGCGTCTGGAGCGGGTCACGCGAATCCTGCATACCGATCTGCAAGAAAAATTCGGCATTGCCCAGCCACGCATCCTGGTCTGCGGGCTCAACCCCCATGCCGGTGAAGGCGGACACCTGGGCCATGAAGAAATCGACATTATCGAACCTACATTAGAGCGCCTGCGCGGCGAAGGCATGGACCTGCGCGGTCCCTTGCCCGCCGACACGCTGTTTACCCCCAAATATCTGGAGCACTGCGACGCAGTGCTGGCGATGTACCACGACCAGGGCCTGCCTGTGCTGAAATACAAAGGCTTCGGCGCGGCAGTCAACGTGACCCTCGGCTTGCCGATCATCCGCACTTCGGTCGACCACGGCACCGCCCTGGACCTGGCCGGCAGTGGCAGGATCGACACCGGCAGCCTGCAAGTCGCCCTGGAAACCGCCTACCAGATGGCCGAGACCCGTTTATGACCGAGCAATACCAACACAAGGCGCGCAAACGCTTTGGCCAGAACTTCCTGCACGATGCCGGCGTTATCGATCGCATCCTGCGCTCCATCCATGCAAAAGCCGAAGACCGCCTGCTGGAAATCGGCCCGGGCCAGGGCGCACTCACCCAGGGCCTGCTCAGCAGCGGCGCCCAACTTGATGTGGTGGAGTTGGACAAGGACCTGATCCCGATCCTCAACCAGCAGTTTGCAGGCAAGAGCAACTTCAACCTGCATCAGGGCGATGCGCTGAAGTTCGATTTCAACAGCCTGAACGCCGCCCCTGGCAGCCTGCGGGTGGTGGGCAACCTGCCCTACAACATCTCTACACCGCTGATTTTCCACCTGCTGCACAACTCCCACCTGATTCGCGACATGCACTTCATGCTGCAAAAGGAAGTGGTCGAGCGTCTGGCGGCAGGCCCTGGTGGCGGTGATTGGGGCCGTTTGTCGATCATGGTTCAGTACCACTGCCGGGTCGAACATCTGTTCAACGTCGGCCCTGGCGCGTTCAACCCGCCGCCGAAAGTGGACTCGGCCATCGTGCGCCTGGTGCCTCACGCCGTGCTGCCGCACCCGGCCAAGGACCATCGCCTGCTGGAGCGCGTCGTGCGCGAAGCCTTCAACCAGCGCCGCAAGACCCTGCGCAACACCCTCAAGCTGCTGCTGAGCAACGCTGAAATCGAAGCCGCCGGCGTCGACGGCAGCCTGCGTCCCGAGCAACTCGACCTGGCCGCCTTCGTGCGCCTGGCGGACAAGCTCAGCGAACAGAAGCCCGCAGACATCTGACAGCGCTCAAGCGTTATCGGGTAGGACACCAGCGCCCATGTCTGGTTTACTACCCGATACTTGGCCTAGACTGATCTGCATCAGCTACGCCCCGCGTCCCGCTTCGTTTTTAAGGCCTCTTGCATGTCCGATCCTCGTTATCAGGTCGACGTCAGCGTCGTCACCCGCTATCTGGCAGAACAATCGCAACCCGATCAAGACCGCTTTGCCTTCGCCTACACCATCACCGTGCAGAACAATGGCCTGATACCGGCCAAACTGCTGTCACGGCACTGGGTCATCACCGACGGCGACGGGCATGTCGAAGAGGTTCGCGGTGCGGGCGTTGTCGGCCAGCAGCCGCTGATCGAGGCCGGCGAGAGCCACACCTACAGCAGCGGCACGGTGATGACCACCAAGGTCGGCACCATGCAGGGCAGCTATCAGATGATTGCCGACGACGGTAAGCACTTCGACGCCATCATCGCGCCATTCCGCCTGGCGGTGCCCGGAGCCCTGCACTGATGGCAACCTACGCGGTCGGTGATCTGCAGGGCTGCCTTGAAGCGCTGCAATGCCTGCTCAAGCAAGTCGCGTTCGATCCACAGCGCGATCGTCTCTGGCTGGTGGGCGACCTGGTCAACCGTGGTCCACAGTCGCTGCAAACCCTGCGCTTCCTCTATAGCATCCGGGAATCGCTGGTGTGCGTGCTGGGCAACCACGACCTGCACCTGCTGGCCGCCGGGCAGAACATCGAACGCCTGAAGAAAACCGACACCCTGCGCGAAATCATCGAAGCACCTGATTGCGCGGAGCTGCTGGACTGGCTGCGTCAGCAAAAGCTGATGCATTACGACGAACAACGTCATGTGGCGCTGGTCCATGCTGGCATCCCGCCCCAGTGGTCGCTGCGCAAGGCCTTGAAGTGCGCCGCCGAAGTCGAGACTGCCCTGCGCGATGACAACCTGTTTCCTGCTTACCTGGATGGCATGTACGGCAATGACCCGGCGAAATGGGACAGTGACCTCAAGGGCGTGACCCGCCTGCGGGTGATCACCAACTATTTCACCCGGATGCGTTTCTGTACGGCCGAAGGCAAGCTCGACCTCAAGAGCAAGGAAGGTCTGGACAGCGCGCCGCCGGGCTACAAGCCCTGGTTCCAACACAAGGATCGCAAAACCAAGGATCTGAAGATCATCTTTGGCCACTGGGCGGCCCTGGAGGGCAAAGTCCTCGAGCCAGGTATCTCGGCCCTCGACACGGGCTGTGTCTGGGGCGGTGCCCTGACCCTGATGAACGTCGACAGCGGTCAGCGCCTGTCCTGCAAATGCGATGAGCACGGCCACGCCGCCAAACCACCAGTCGCCCCACTCATTCCCGAACCATCGTCAGCCAGCGCCCCGCGCTAGACTGCGCTTTCAGCCGAGCCACAGGAGCCCGCCATGAGCGAATTCAAACGTATTCCCCCGGAACAGGCACAAGCCCTGCGCGAACAAGGCGCAGTGGTCGTCGACGTCCGCGACCCGGCCACCTATGCCGCCCTGCACATCAGCGGCTCAAAGCATCTGGACAATCATTCGATCTCCGACTTCATCCGCGCCGCCGACCTGGACGCCCCGACGGTGGTGGTCTGCTACCACGGCAACTCCAGCCAGAGCGCGGCCGCCTACCTGATCAGCCAGGGCTTCTCCGACGTCTACAGCATGGATGGTGGTTTCGAACTGTGGCGTACGACTTTTCCTTCAGAAACAGCGCAAGGCACTTCTGAATAATTTTTTTGTAACGCGCAAGCCCCCGGCTTGCGCGGGTTCGCGCGGTGGCAGACGAACGGTCACCCGCACTTAATTGTGTATCTCTCCTTTACCTCGCGAATTCCCAACTATCCTTAAGCGCAGGCCATCCAAAACAGGGGAGAGCCGGTACACCGGCGCGCGGATCATCGGGAGTAGCTTTTGCAGTTGTCAGCTGCGAAGGGTTTCTGGGGGGTAAACAGCGACTGCCTGTTCGGTTGCTGCCAGCATCGACTGAATGATCCGGCGTCGGCTCCACGTATCGAGCGAGGTGACGTCATGAGTATCTTTAGCCACTTCCAACAACGTTTCGAGTCCACACGCCAGGAAGAACTCTCGCTGCAAGAGTATCTGGAACTGTGCAAACAGGACCGTAGCGCCTACGTTTCCGCCGCCGAGCGTCTGCTCCTGGCCATCGGTGAACCGGAGCTGCTCGACACCTCGACCAACTCGAGGCTGTCGCGAATCTTCTCCAACAAGGTGATCCGTCGTTATCCGGCCTTTGAAGACTTCCACGGGATGGAAGAGTGCATCGACCAGATCGTGTCGTATTTCCGCCACGCCGCTCAGGGCCTGGAAGAGAAGAAACAAATCCTCTACCTGCTCGGCCCCGTCGGTGGCGGTAAATCGTCCCTGGCCGAAAAGCTCAAACAACTGATCGAGAAGGTGCCCTTCTACGCGATCAAGGGCTCGCCGGTTTTCGAATCACCTCTGGGCTTGTTCAACGCCACTGAAGATGGCGCCATCCTCGAGGAAGACTTCGGCATTCCACGGCGCTACCTCAACACCATCATGTCGCCCTGGGCGACCAAGCGCCTGGCCGAGTTCGGTGGTGACATCAGCCAGTTCCGCGTGGTGAAACTCTACCCGTCGATCCTCAACCAGATCGCGGTGGCCAAAACCGAGCCGGGCGATGAAAACAACCAGGACATCTCGGCACTGGTGGGCAAGGTCGATATTCGCAAGCTGGAGGAATACCCACAAAACGACGCCGACGCCTACAGCTACTCGGGCGCTCTGTGCCGGGCCAACCAGGGCCTGATGGAATTCGTCGAAATGTTCAAGGCGCCGATCAAGGTGCTGCACCCATTGCTGACCGCCACTCAGGAAGGCAACTACAACAGCACCGAAGGCCTGGGGGCGATTCCGTTTACCGGGATCCTGCTGGCCCACTCCAACGAATCGGAATGGCACACCTTC
Organism: Pseudomonas sp. KK4; assembly: GCF_001984065.1. GTDB lineage: Bacteria > Pseudomonadota > Gammaproteobacteria > Pseudomonadales > Pseudomonadaceae > Aquipseudomonas. The sequence continues at coordinate 28,130 of NZ_LYVP01000039.1, read as the reverse complement.
CGTAACAACAAAAACAACGAAGCCTTCATCGACCGGATCTACATCGTCAAAGTGCCGTATTGCCTGCGGGTAAGCGACGAGGTGAAGATCTACGACAAGCTGCTGTTCAACAGCTCGCTGGCCAAGGCCCATTGCGCGCCCGACACCTTGAAGATGCTGGCCCAGTTCACTGTGCTCTCTCGCCTCAAAGAGCCGGAAAACTCCAACATCTACTCGAAAATGCGGGTGTATGACGGCGAAAACCTCAAGGACACCGATCCGAAGGCCAAGTCGATCCAGGAATACCGCGACAACGCCGGTGTCGACGAAGGCATGAACGGTCTGTCGACGCGCTTCGCGTTCAAGATCCTGTCCAAAGTCTTCAACTTCGATCCGCACGAAATCGCCGCCAACCCGGTACACCTGCTCTACGTGCTCGAACAACAGATCGAACAGGAACAATTCCAGGCTGAAACCCGCGAACGCTACCTGCGCTTCCTCAAGGAATACCTGGCGCCGCGCTATATCGAATTCATCGGCAAGGAGATCCAGACCGCCTACCTCGAGTCTTACAGCGAATACGGCCAGAACATCTTCGATCGTTACGTGCTGTACGCCGACTTCTGGATTCAGGACCAGGAATACCGCGATCCGGAAACCGGCGAAATCCTCAATCGCGTGGCCTTGAACGAGGAACTGGAAAAAATCGAAAAACCGGCCGGCATCAGCAATCCGAAGGATTTCCGCAACGAAATCGTCAACTTCGTACTGCGCGCCCGCGCCAACAACAACGGCAAGAACCCGACCTGGCTCAGCTACGAAAAACTGCGGGTGGTCATCGAGAAGAAAATGTTCTCCAACACCGAGGACCTGCTGCCGGTCATCAGCTTCAATGCCAAGGCCAGCAAAGAAGACCAACAGAAACACAACGACTTCGTTACGCGAATGGTTGAGCGGGGCTACACCGACAAACAGGTACGGCTTCTGTCCGAATGGTACCTACGGGTCCGTAAGTCGCAGTGAAGCAGCGGCAAGCTTCTAGCTGAAAGCTGCAAGTGCAAGGCGCTTGAATCCCGTATTCGGGACTTGATGACGCGTTCGCTTGCAGCTTGAGGCTTACGACTTGAAGCTCCCCGGAGGGGCCTATGAGCTATGTGATCGACCGACGTCTCAATGGCAAGAACAAGAGCACGGTGAACCGTCAGCGGTTTCTGCGGCGTTACCGTGACCACATCAAAAAGGCAGTCGAGGAGGCGGTCAGCCGGCGCTCCATCACGGACATGGAACACGGCGAGCAAATCAGCATTCCCGGTCGCGACATCGATGAACCGGTACTTCACCACGGCCGCGGGGGCAAGCAGACGGTGGTGCACCCGGGCAACAAGGAATTCACCAGCGGCGAGCACATTGCCCGGCCGCCGGGAGGTGGCGGTGGTCGAGGCCCCGGCAAGGCCGGTAATTCGGGTGAAGGGATGGACGAGTTCGTCTTCCAGATCACCCAGGAAGAATTCCTCGAGTTCATGTTCGAGGATCTTGAGCTGCCGAACCTGGTCAAGCGCAACCTGACCGGTACCGATACGTTCAAGACCGTGCGCGCCGGGATCAGCAACGAAGGCAACCCGTCGCGGATCAACATCATCCGTACCCTGCGTTCAGCCCATGCCCGGCGCATTGCCCTGTCGGGCAGCAGCCGCGCCAAACTGCGCGAGGCAAAAGAGGAACTTCTGCGACTGAAGCAGGAAGAACCGGACAACTTCGGCGATATTCAGGAACTGGAAGCGGAGATTGAAAAACTCAGCGCGCGCATACACCGCGTACCGTTTCTCGACACCTTTGACCTCAAGTACAACCTGCTCATCAAGCAGCCCAACCCCAGCTCCAAGGCGGTGATGTTCTGCCTGATGGACGTGTCCGGCTCCATGACTCAGGCGACCAAGGACATCGCCAAGCGCTTCTTCATCCTGCTGTACCTGTTTCTCAAGCGTAACTACGACAAGATCGACGTCGTGTTCATCCGCCACCACACCAGTGCCCGTGAGGTGGACGAAGAGGAGTTTTTCTATTCCCGGGAAACCGGCGGCACCATCGTATCCAGCGCCCTGAAACTGATGCAGGAGATCATGGCCGAGCGCTACCCGGCCAACGAGTGGAACATCTACGCCGCCCAGGCTTCCGACGGCGACAACTGGAACGATGACTCGCCGATCTGCCGCGACATCCTGATCAATCAGATCATGCCGTTCGTGCAGTACTACACTTACGTCGAGATCACCCCACGCGAACACCAGGCCCTGTGGTTCGAATACGAGCGCATTGCCGAAGCCTTCTCTGACACTTTTGCCCAGCAACAACTGGTCTCGGCCGGCGATATCTACCCGGTCTTCCGTGAACTCTTCCAGCGCAGGTTAGTGACATGACCGCCAAAGAGCAGAAGCGCCAACCCATTTCCACCGGCTCCGAGTGGACGTTCGAGCTGATCCAGGCCTACGACCGTGAAATCAGTCGTATCGCGGCTCGCTACGCCCTCGATACCTACCCTAACCAGATCGAAGTCATCACCGCTGAGCAGATGATGGACGCCTATGCGTCCGTGGGCATGCCGCTGGGTTATCACCACTGGTCCTACGGCAAGCATTTCCTCAGCACGGAAAAATCCTACTCCCGCGGCCAGATGGGGCTGGCCTACGAAATCGTCATCAACTCAGACCCATGCATTGCCTACCTGATGGAGGAAAACACCATCTGCATGCAGGCGCTTGTGGTGGCGCATGCCTGCTATGGGCACAACAGTTTCTTCAAGGGAAACTACCTGTTCCGCACCTGGACCGATGCCAGCTCGATCATTGATTACCTGGTGTTCGCCAAGCAGTACATCATGCAGTGTGAAGAGCGCCACGGCATCGACGCGGTAGAGGATCTGCTGGACTCCTGCCACGCCCTGATGAACTACGGCGTCGACCGCTACAAACGGCCGTATCCGATTTCCGCCGAAGAAGAACGCCGTCGGCAAAAGGATCGGGAAGAACACCTGCAGAAACAGATCAATGACCTCTGGCGCACCATTCCCAAAGGCGCGGACAAGTACAGCGAGCGGGACAACGCACGCTTTCCTGCTGAACCCCAGGAAAACATCCTTTACTTCATCGAAAAACACGCCCCCCTGCTCGAACCTTGGCAGCGGGAAATCGTGCGGATCGTGCGCAAGATCGCCCAGTATTTTTATCCACAACGCCAGACTCAGGTGATGAACGAGGGTTGGGCCACGTTCTGGCACTACACCCTGATGAATGATTTGTACGACGAGGGCCTGGTCACCGACGGCTTCATGATGGAGTTCCTGACCTCCCACACCAGCGTGGTGTTCCAGCCCGGTTTTGACAGCCCTTACTACAGCGGCATCAACCCCTACGCCCTGGGTTTTGCCATGTACCGCGACATCCGCCGCATGTGTGAAGAGCCGACCGAGGAAGATCGCCGCTGGTTCCCCGACATTGCCGGCACCGACTGGCTGGCGGCCATCAAGTTCGCCATGAGCAGCTTCAAGGATGAAAGCTTCATCCTGCAGTACCTGTCACCGAAAGTGATCCGCGACCTGAAGCTGTTCAGCATCCTCGACGACGACCAGAAGGACGACCTGCTGGTCCCGGCGATTCACGACGAGGGCGGCTATCGGATCATCCGTGAAACCCTGGCTGCCCAGTACAACCTGGGCAATCGCGAACCCAATGTGCAGATCTACAGCATCGACCGTCGGGGCGACCGTTCCCTGACCCTGCGCCATCAGCAACACGACCGCAAACCGTTGGGCGAGTCCACCGAGGAAGTGCTCAAACACTTGCACCGCTTGTGGGGCTTCGATATTCACCTGGAGACCCTGCAAGGGGATCAGGTGATGAAAACCCATCATGTTCCGCCCAGAAGCGAACACAGTGAAGGCGACTACGGTCGGCTGGACCTGGCCGTCATTCATCTTTGATCCCTTTTGTGCCTCCGAAAGCTCGATGCAACGGTTATCCTGTCGAGCTAACGGAGGTTTTTTATGCGGATCTATAAAGTCGGCGGTGCGGTACGTGATCGTCTGCTGGGCATACCGGTCACCGACATCGACCGGGTCGTTGTCGGCGCCACTACCGAAGAAATGCTTGCCAAGGGTTTTCGCCCGGTCGGTGCGGACTTCCCGGTTTTTCTCCACCCCAAAACCGGTGAGGAGTACGCCCTGGCGCGGACCGAACGCAAGAGCGGGCGCGGTTATGGCGGCTTTACCTTTCACGCCAGCCCTGAAGTGACCCTCGAAGAGGACCTGATTCGCCGCGACCTGACGATCAACGCCATGGCCGAGGACGATCAACAGAACCTGACCGACCCCTACCACGGCCAGCGCGATCTGAAAGCGCGCCTCTTGCGTCACGTTTCCCCCGCGTTTGCCGAAGATCCGCTCAGGGTTTTGCGCGTTGCACGTTTTGCCGCCCGGTATGCCGAGATTGGGTTTACCGTGGCTCCGGAAACCCTAGAGCTGATGCGCCAACTCAGTGAATCAGGAGAACTGGAGGCCCTGACAGCGGAACGCAGCTGGAAAGAAATATCCCGCGCCTTGATGGAAAACCAGCCACAGGTATTCGTCGAGGTGCTGCGTGCCTGCGGCGCGCTCAAGGTGCTGATGCCAGAAATCGATGCGCTGTTCGGGGTGCCGCAACCCGAAGCACATCACCCGGAAATCGACACCGGCGCCCACACCCTCAGCGTGCTGGAACAGGCCGCGCGCCATCAGCAACCGCTGACGGTACGCTGGGCCTGCCTGCTGCATGACCTGGGCAAAGGGCTGACACCGGAAGAGGAATGGCCGCGGCACATTGCCCATGAGTTCAAGGGGCTAAAGCTGATCAAAGCGGTCAACGAACGCTTCAAGGCGCCCAGGGATTGTCAGGAACTGGCACTGCTGGTGGGCGAGTATCACACCCATGGTCACCGCGCCCTGGAGTTGAAACCCTCGACCTTGCTGGAGCTGCTGCAAAGCTTCGACGTTTATCGCCGGCCGCAACGGTTCGAGGAGTTTATCGCCGCTTGCGAGATGGATGCCCGTGGGCGCAAAGGGTTGGAAGACAGACATTATCCACAGGCGGATTATCTGCGCGGCGCGGCGACGGCAGCCCGTGGCGTGGCGGTTCAGCCGCTGCTGGAGAAGGGGTTCAAGGGGCCGGCGCTGGGCGAGGCGATCAAGCGCGAGCGGCTCAAGGCATTGAAGGCTTACAAAGAAGCGGCGTCAGCCTGAAAAGCTTCGCGGGCAAGCCTCGCTCCTACAGGGATCGTGTCTATCTGTAGGAGCGAGGCTAGCCCGCGATGGCGTCATGACTGGCGCAACAAATCGGCAGGCGTCAACTGATTCCCCCGCCACTGAAACGCTACTGGCGCCAACTCCTGATCGATCTGCGCTTCACGCCACAACGCCGCAAAGCTTTTGCCTACGCCTGGATGCACCCGATCCGGTGCAATCAGCGACAACGGCCACAACACAAAGGCATTTTTCAGGATCTCGGCCCGCGGCAGGATCAAACCATCGAAATTGCCCACCAGATCGCCAAACAGCAGCACGTCGATGTCCAGCGGCAAACCCTTGCGGTCCGGCGCATAGCGGCCATTGTCCGCCTCGATGAATTTCAGCCGGCGGTCCAGCTCCATCAGTGGCAGGTCAGTGTAGGCCGACACCACGAAATTGAAGAATGGCCCGCTCTTGATCCCCACTGGCTGGCTTTCGAAGACCGGCGAGCAGTGGATATCCACCAGGAAACCGGCCAGCGCGTCGAGGCCGGCCTGCAAGTGGGCTTCGCGCTCGATATTGCTACCGAGCCCCAGATACACCTGAGTCAGCGACATCCGCGCTCGATCTCCACGCCCACGCCACCGATGGCGGCAGGAACAGCACCGGGCTTGGTCAGCTTGAGGCGCATCCAGGTGATCTTGAACTCGCTCATCAGCACTTCAACCAGACGCTCGGCAAAGGTCTCGACCAGCTGATACTGGGAATGCTCGGCAAAGGCCTGGATGCGCGACGAAACACTGGCGTAATCGAGCGCCAGGCTCAGGTCGTCGCCGGCCGCTGCCGGACGATTATCCCAGGCGAAACTCAGGTCCAGGCGCAAGCACTGTCGGATGCCTCGCTCCCAGTCGTAGGCACCGATCACGGTGTCGACTTCCAGGCCCTCGATAAACACTCTGTCCAAGCACTTTTCTCCGCTACACGACAAGGGCGCATTGCGCCGTTAGAATCAGGGCGTCCTCGCCCGGAATAGTTAGCATGTTTTGGTTATTGGCGATCCTCGCCTACCTGCTCGGCTCTCTGTCCTTCGCCATTTTGCTCAGCCGCCTGACGGGCAATCCCGACCCGCGAATGAGTGGCTCGGGCAATGCCGGCGCCACCAACATGCTGCGCCTGGCCGGCAAGAAGCTCGCCGTCCTGACCTTGCTGGGCGACCTCTGCAAAGGTTTGCTGCCCGTACTGATTGCCGCCATTGCCGGCCTTTCGCTGCAGGATCAGGCCTGGATCGGCGTGTGTGCCGTCATCGGTCACCTGTTCCCACTGTATTTTCGCTTTCGCGGCGGCAAGGGTGTCGCCACCGCTGCCGGAATGTTGCTGGGTCTGTATCCGCCAGCGGCCCTGCTGGCGGTCTGCACCTGGATGCTGACCTTCTATCTGACCCGCACCAGCTCACTGGCCGCACTGATCGCCACACCGCTGACCCTGCCACTGCTGGCCTGGCAGGCGCCAGCGGCGCTGTTGCCCATGAGCGCGCTCACCGGGCTTATCGTGTGGCGCCATCGCGGCAATCTACGCGACCTGTTCGCCGGGCGCGAACGGCATTTTTAGAGGCCGGATACGAGGCCAATCATCACAACGCCGACAACTGCTCCATTGGCCAACGCGCCTGCACGCTGATCGCCAGGCTTTCCTGCTGACCGGCCTGCAGGCGCTGGCAGCCGGCGAATGCGATCATGGCGCCGTTATCGGTGCAGAACTGTGGACGGGCATAAAAAACATCGCCCTTCATCTCGCCGAGCATTTTCTCGAGCGAAGTGCGCAACGCTTTGTTAGCGCTCACGCCGCCGGCGATCACCAGACGTTTCATGCCAGCGGCCTTGAGGGCACGCTTGCACTTGATGGTCAAAGTCTCCACCACGGCCTGCTGGAACGCCAGCGCGATGTCGCAACGGGCTTGTTCGCTGTCGTCCCCGGCGCTGACACACTGTTGCCAAGTGTTCAACGCGAAGGTTTTCAGGCCGCTGAAGCTGAAATCCAGACCCGGGCGGTCGCACATCGGGCGCGGGAAGACGAAACGTCCTGCAACGCCCTGCTCTGCCAGGCGAGCGATTTCCGGACCGCCCGGGTAATTGAGGCCCATCATTTTCGCGGTCTTGTCGAACGCCTCGCCGGCCGCGTCATCGAGACTCTCGCCCATGAGCGTGTACTGGCCGATCCCGTCGACCTGTACCAGCTGTGTATGCCCACCCGAGACCAACAAAGCGACGAACGGAAATTCCGGTGGTTGCGCTTCCAGCATGGGGGCCAGCAAGTGCCCTTCCATGTGATGTACGCCCAGCGCCGGAATACCCCAGGCAAAGGCCAGTGCCTGAGCGCAGGAAGCGCCGACCAAAAGCGCCCCGACAAGGCCGGGGCCGGCGGTAAAGGCGATGGCGTCGATCTCGGTCGGCACACAGCCGGCCTCGGCCAACACCTGACGAATCAAGGGCAGCATGCGCTTGACGTGATCGCGCGAGGCCAGTTCTGGCACCACGCCACCATAGGCACGGTGCAGGTCGATCTGGCTGAACAGTGCGTCGGCCAGCAGACCGCGCTCACTGTCGTACAATGCGACACCGGTTTCGTCGCAGGAGGTTTCTAATCCCAGTACTAGCATGGGTTTGCGCCTTGTTTAGGCTGAATTCGAAGGCGCGCATAATAGTCGCCGCGGGATGCCCCGACCAGCGGTTTTCGATCAGAGGCTTTGCATTCCGAGCGATGAGGGGTTAACATCCGCAACCCTTAAAAACCGACGTCTTCAAGTGCTCTTTTGCCGCGAGGATGTTGACCCCGGTAATGAATGAAGGTAGCTCTGGATGCCAGCCGTCAAAGTAAAAGAGAACGAACCCTTCGACGTAGCTCTGCGTCGTTTCAAGCGCTCCTGCGAAAAAGCCGGTGTACTGGCTGAAGTTCGTAGCCGCGAATTTTACGAGAAGCCAACTTCTGAGCGTAAGCGCAAGGCAGCAGCTGCTGTTAAGCGTCACGCCAAGAAAGTTCAGCGCGAACAGCGCCGCGCCGTTCGTCTGTACTAATACACAGACGATCGTAGCAAGCTTCTGCCAAGCCCGGCCCTCAGCCGGGCTTATGGCATTTGCGTAAAACGCTTGATGCTTCACTGTCGACGCCGCAGATGCGACCGAGACGAACTGCTTCACCACGTCAGACCTGGCTCTTTTGCCAGCGGTGCACGTCTTTTCTGACGAGCCTTTCAAGGCTACTGACGAGCACACCCACTGATTCCTCTCACGACGATCAGCCCAAGGCACCGCTTGCGTGCAAAATGATGAGCTATCCGAGACCCTCGATGGGTCGCAGCCGGATTCAGCGCAACACTTTCATACAGTCGAATACTGATCGCGTTAATGTCAGTGAAATTTCGGCAGATACACTTCCCGATAGCGATTACGCAGACAACACTGGTCGAGCCGCAAGACGTGCGCGCCTCAACAACGACCCGCGTTCGGCCGCCCTTCGTTACGGGCCTCCTTCAGCGCAGACGACGAGAACGCCATGGCCGGGCTGATTCCCCAGAGCTTCATTGACGACCTTCTGAACCGTACCGACATCGTCGACGTGGTCAGCTCGCGCCTGCAACTGAAAAAAGCCGGCAAGAACCACACCGCCTGCTGCCCATTCCACAAAGAAAAAACCCCGTCTTTCAGCGTCAGCCCCGACAAACAGTTCTACTACTGCTTTGGCTGCGGCGCTGGCGGCAACGCCCTCGGCTTCATCATGGACCACGACAACCTGGACTTTCCCCAGGCTGTCGAAGAACTGGCCAAAGCCGCCGGCATGGAAATACCCCGCGAAGAAAGCGGCCGCTCGCACAAACCCCGGCAGCCGACCGATTCGCCGTTGTACCCGCTACTCACCGCCGCCGCCGACTTTTATCGCCAGGCCTTGAAAAGCCACCCGGCGCGCAAGGCCGCAGTGGACTACCTGAAAGGGCGCGGGCTGACCGGTGAGATCGCCCGGGACTTCGGCCTCGGCTTTGCACCGCCGGGCTGGGACAACCTGTTCAAGCACTTGAGCAGCGATACTCTGCAGCAAAAAGCCATGATCGATGCCGGCCTGCTGATCGAAAACGCCGAGACGGGCAAGCGCTATGATCGCTTCCGCGATCGTGTGATGTTTCCGATCCGCGACAGCCGCGGGCGCATCATCGCTTTTGGCGGCCGGGTATTGGGGGACGACAAGCCTAAATACCTGAACTCTCCCGAGACTCCGGTATTTCATAAAGGCCAGGAACTGTACGGCCTGTACGAGGCGCGCAAGAACAACCGCAACCTCGACGAAATCATCGTCGTCGAGGGCTACATGGACGTTATCGCCCTGGCCCAGCAAGGCTTGCGCAATGCTGTCGCGACCCTTGGTACCGCCACCAGCGAAGAACACATGAAACGACTGTTTCGCGTCGTGCCCAGCGTGCTGTTCTGCTTCGACGGCGACCAGGCCGGCCGCAACGCCGCCTGGCGGGCGCTGGAGGCGACACTGTCGAGCCTGCAGGATGGTCGCCGCGCACGCTTTCTGTTCCTCCCCGAAGGCGAAGACCCGGACACCCTGATCCGCTCCGAAGGCACCGACGCCTTCCGCGCACGCATCAACCAGCATGCACAACCGCTGGCGGATTATTTCTTCCAGCAACTGACAGAAGAAGCCGATCCGCGCTCCCTCGAAGGCAAGGCCCACATGGCCACCCTCGCCGCGCCGTTGATCGACAAAGTACCGGGCGCCAACCTGCGCACCCTGATGCGCCACCGCCTGCTGGAGATCACAGGCCTGAGCGGAGAAGCGGTCAGCCAGTTGGTCCACAGCGCGCCCCAGGATGCGCCGCCGGTCTATGACCCGGGCATGGATTACGACGCCATGCCGGACTACGCCGACTTCCACCAGCCCCAGGAAGCCTATGCGCCGCAGCAGGAATGGACGCCAAAGAAACCCGGCGCCGGCGGCAAGAAATGGGACAAGAAACCCTGGAGCAAAAACGGCAAGCGCGGCGATCGCGATGAATCTTATGCCCCGCGCACGCCAGTCGCCGTAGAAGCGCCGACGCTGATTGCGTTGCGCACGCTCATCCACTACCCGCAACTGGCGGGCAAGGTCGAGAGTGCGGATCACTTTGCCAACGAGAGCAACACCTACGCTCAGGTACTGATTGCCCTGATCGAGGCGGTGCAGAAAAATCCTAAGCTAAACTCTATTCAGTTGATGGCCCGCTGGCACGGCACCGAGCAAGGCCGCCTGCTGCGGGCACTCGCAGAGAAGGAGTGGTTAATTGCTGGAGACAACCTTGAACAGCAGTTTTTAGACACCATTACTAGGTTATCGGCGGGCCAGCACACGCAAACCCTCGACGAACTCATCAAGAAAGCACGGCAGCCGGGATTGACGGCTGAAGAGCAAACCCAGATAGCGAAACAGATGCGCGACCTCTTAAAACAGAATGTTTCCGCATCAAACCCGACCTCAACTGGCGCGTGAGGTCATAGCTCAGGTATAATCCTCGGCTTGTTTTTTGCCCGCCAAGACCTTCAGTGGATAGGGTGTTATGTCCGGAAAAGCGCAACAGCAGTCTCGTATTATTGAGTTGATCAAACTGGGTCGTGAGCAGAAGTATCTGACTTACGCCGAGGTCAACGACCACCTGCCCGAGGATATTTCAGATCCAGAGCAGGTGGAAGACATCATCCGCATGATCAACGACATGGGGATCCCCGTACACGAGAGTGCTCCGGATGCGGACGCCCTTATGTTGGCCGACGCCGATACCGACGAGGCCGCTGCGGAAGAAGCCGCCGCCGCGTTGGCTGCGGTGGAAACCGATATCGGTCGCACCACTGACCCGGTGCGCATGTACATGCGCGAAATGGGTACGGTAGAGCTTCTGACCCGTGAAGGCGAAATCGAAATCGCCAAGCGTATCGAAGAAGGCATCCGTGAAGTGATGAGCGCAATCGCGCACTTCCCTGGCACGGTCGACCACATTCTCTCCGAGTACACCCGCGTCACCACCGAAGGTGGCCGCCTGTCCGACGTCCTGAGCGGTTATATCGACCCGGACGACGGCATTGCGCCGCCTGCGGCAGAAGTGCCACCGCCGATCGACGCGAAGGCCGCCAAAGCGGACGACGACTCCGACGACGAAGACGCCGAAGCCTCGGATGACGAAGAAGAAGCCGAAAGCGGTCCGGATCCGATCATCGCCGCACAGCGCTTCGGTGCTGTGGCCGATCAGATGGAAATCACCCGCAAGGCCCTGAAAAAGCACGGTCGTCACAACAAGGCGGCGATTGCCGAACTGTTGGCCCTGGCCGAGCTGTTCATGCCGATCAAACTGGTGCCGAAGCAATTCGAAGGCCTGGTCGAGCGTGTTCGCAGTGCCCTGGACCGCCTGCGTCAGCAAGAACGCGCCATCATGCAATTGTGCGTTCGTGACGCACGCATGCCGCGTGCCGATTTCCTGCGCCAGTTCCCGGGCAATGAAATCGACGAAAGCTGGACCGACGCCCTGGCCAAAGGCAAAAGCAAATACGCTGAAGCCATCGGCCGTGTGCAACCGGACATCATTCGTTGCCAGCAGAAGCTGACCGCGCTGGAAGCCGAAACTGGCTTGACCATCGCGGAGATCAAGGACATCAACCGTCGCATGTCGATCGGTGAGGCCAAGGCCCGCCGCGCGAAGAAAGAGATGGTGGAAGCGAACTTGCGTCTGGTGATCTCCATCGCCAAGAAGTACACCAACCGTGGCCTGCAATTCCTCGACCTGATCCAGGAAGGCAACATCGGTCTGATGAAAGCGGTAGACAAGTTCGAATACCGTCGCGGCTACAAATTCTCGACTTATGCCACCTGGTGGATCCGTCAGGCGATCACTCGCTCGATCGCCGACCAGGCTCGCACCATCCGTATTCCGGTGCACATGATCGAGACGATCAACAAGCTCAACCGCATTTCCCGCCAGATGTTGCAGGAAATGGGTCGCGAACCGACTCCGGAAGAGCTGGGCGAACGCATGGAAATGCCTGAGGACAAGATCCGCAAGGTATTGAAGATCGCTAAAGAGCCGATCTCCATGGAAACCCCGATCGGTGATGACGAAGACTCCCATCTGGGTGACTTCATCGAAGACTCGACCATGCAGTCGCCAATCGATGTCGCCACCGTTGAGAGCCTTAAGGAAGCGACTCGCGAAGTGCTGTCCGGCCTCACTGCCCGTGAAGCCAAGGTACTGCGCATGCGCTTCGGTATCGACATGAATACCGACCACACCCTCGAGGAGGTTGGTAAGCAGTTCGACGTGACCCGTGAGCGGATTCGTCAGATCGAAGCCAAGGCACTGCGCAAGCTGCGCCACCCGACGAGAAGCGAGCATCTGCGCTCCTTCCTCGACGAGTGATCAAACAAACCCCCGGCCCAGGCCGGGGGTTTTGTTTTACGAAGATTAAATCCCCCGCACCACCCCTCCCGCTGATTTGCCCGTCTACACTCGAAACATTCCCCGAGCCATAACGAGACCGTTATGCCCAGACTGCCGACCGTGCTTTTTTTGCTGTCGCTGATGACCTGGACCGCAACGGCTGGCGCGCTGACTCTGACCGACGAAGAACGTAGCTGGCTGGCGGCCCACCCGGACTTGCGCCTGGGTGTCGATGCGTCCTGGCCGCCCTTCGAGTTTCGCGACGACCAGGGACGTTACCAGGGCCTTGCGGCGGACTATATCGACCTGATCCGCCAGCGATTGGCGATCAAGCTGACGCCGATCGAGCCCGTAAGCTGGACGGTGGTGTTGGAACAGGCCAAACAAGGCAGGCTCGACCTGTTGCCAGGCATCATGTCGACCCCGGAACGCCAGGCATTCCTTTCGTTCACCCGGCCTTACCTGGACTTCCCGATTGTCATCCTGGCCCATGTCGGCGGCCCTCAACCGCGCAAAATACAGGACCTGTATGGCCTGAAAATCGCTGTGGTGGAAAACTACGCCCCCCATGAACTGCTGCGCACCCATAACCCCGACCTGAACCTGGTGGCCATGCCCAACGTCAGTTCGGCCTTGCAGGCGCTGGCCACCGATGAAGTGGATGCGGTGGTGAGCGACCTGGCTTCCAGCGTCTGGAGCCTGCGCCAACTCAAGCTCGATGGCCTGTATGTGAGTGGCGAGACGCCCTATCGCTATCAACTGGCGATGGGCGTACCACGGGATAACAAGGTCCTGGTCGGTATTCTCGATAAAGTCCTCGCCGACATGTCACCGGCAGAAATAAGCTCCATTCAAGAGCATTGGGTGGGCAGCGTTCTCGATCATCGGACATTCTGGTCCGATCTATTGGTCTATGGCCTGCCAGGACTTCTATTGCTGATCGCCGTGCTGGCCGCCGTCATCCGCGTCAATCGCCGGCTGAGTTCGGAAATCGCCCGCCGCGTCGATCTGGAGCAGGAACTGCGCAGCAGCGAATATCACTACCGCGGCCTGGTGGAGAGCCTGTCGGCCATCGCCTGGGAAGCGCGGATGAGCGACTTCACCTACAGCTATGTGTCGCCCCACGCCGAGGACCTGCTCGGCTACCCCCTCTCTCACTGGCTGATCCCGGGCTTCTGGCGCAACATCATTCACCCCGCCGACCTCACTCGCGCCCAAAGCTTTTGCGATCACGAAGTGTTGGCCGGCCGCGACCACAGCCTCGATTACCGGGTGATCACCGCCGACGGCCGGTGCCTGTGGGTGCGCGACATCGTCAGCCTGATCGAACACGGCCATGAACCGGTCATGCGCGGGCTGATGATCGACATCAGCGAGGCCAAGCGCACCGAAGAAGCACTGCGGTTGTCGGAACAGAAATTCGCATCGGTATTCCAGCAATGCCCGGACATCCTGGTCATCGCCCGGCTCTGCGACGGCTGTTTGCTGGAGGTTAACGAAGCGTTCGAAGAACAGATCGGGCTCAAGGCAGAGGACGTCATCGGCCAGACTGCCACCAACCTCAATATCTGGGGCATTCCCGGCGTCGGACCGGGCCTGTTGCAGCGTTTGCAGGCCGGCAGTATCCGCAACCTGGAGATGCCTTTTCGCCGCAGCAATGGGCAGGTGTTCACCGGCCTGATTTCGGCTGAGCCTTTCGACCTTGATACCACCCCGGCGCTGGTTGTCGTGGTGCGCGACATCACCCAGCTCAAGGAAACCCAGCAACAGCTGCAAACCTCCGAAGAGAAATTCGCCAAGGCCTTCCACGCCTCGCCGGACGGCCTGCTGCTGTCGCGCCAGAGCGATGGCTTGCTGCTGGAGGTCAACGAAGGTTTCAGCCGCATCACCGGGTTCAACAGTGCGATGTCGGTGGATCGCTCGGCCCTGGACCTGGGGATCTGGGTCAACCTCAACGAACGCAAGCAGATGCTCGACCTGCTGCACCGCGACGGTTTCGTGCGTGACTTCAGCTGCCACATCCGCCGCAGCGACGGGCAGATCCGGCTCTGCGAGGTGTCCAGTCGTCCACTGCCGATCGGCGACGAAGACTGCATGCTGACCATCGCCCGGGACATCACCGAGCGCCACCTGATGCAGGAAAAGCTGCAACAGGCCGCGACAGTTTTCGAGAGCACTGCCGAGGGCGTGCTGATTACCGACACCCAACAGCACATCAGCGCGGTCAACCGCGCTTTCACTGAAATCACCGGTTACAGCGAAAGCGAAGCGTTGGGCCACACCCCGCGCCTGCTTGCCTCAGGCTTGCATGACAGCGCGTTCTACGCCGCCATGTGGCATCAACTGACTGCCGAAGGCCACTGGCAGGGTGAGATTTCCAACCGGCGCAAGAACGGCGAGCTCTACCCCAGCTGGCTGACCATCAGCGCCGTGCGCAACCGGGACAAGTTCATCACCCACTTCGTGGCGGTCTTCGCTGACATTTCCAGCCTCAAGCATGCCCAGGCCAAGCTCGACTACCAGGCGCACCACGACCCTTTGACCGGCCTGCCCAACCGCACGCTGTTCGAAAGCCGTTTGCTGACCGCACTCAATACACAAAAGGAAAACGGTGGCCAGGGCGCGGTGCTGTTCCTCGATCTGGACCGTTTCAAACACATCAACGACAGCCTCGGGCACCCAGTAGGCGATTTGCTGCTCAAGGGCATTGCCGTGCGCCTCAAAGAGCAACTGCGCGACATCGACACCGTGGCTCGCCTGGGAGGTGACGAGTTCATCATCCTGCTCCCCGGCCTGCAGCAGCCCAGCGATGCCGACAACATTGCCAACAAGCTGCTCAATTGTTTCACCGCGCCATTCCAGGCCGGCGAGCACGAGTTTTTCATCAGTTCCAGCATCGGCACCAGCCTTTACCCACAGGACGGCTGTGACGTCGCCACCCTGATCAAAAACGCCGACGCCGCGATGTACCGCTCCAAAGCCAAGGGGCGTAACCGGGTCGAAAGCTACACCTGCGACCTCACCGCCCAGGCCAGTGAACGCGTCGCACTGGAGCATGAACTGCGGCGTGCCATCGAGCGCAACGAACTGCACCTGTACTACCAACCCAAGATCAGCCTCGACGACTATCGTTTGGTAGGCGCCGAAGCGCTGATTCGCTGGCGTCATCCGACCTTCGGCGACGTACCGCCGGAACACTTCATTTCCCTGGCTGAAGAAAACGGCATGATCCTTCAGATCGGCGACTGGGTGCTGGAAACCGCCTGCCGGCAACTGCACGAGTGGAACCAGAACTGCGTGGGCTTCGGTCCGCTGTCGGTCAACCTCGCAGGCGCGCAACTGCGCCAGCCGAACCTGCTCGGCCGGATTGAACAACTGCTCAAGGACTACCGCCTCGAACCCGGTTTACTGCAACTGGAAATCACCGAAAACTTCATCATGAGCCAGGCCGAAGAAGCGCTGGCGGTGCTGCATCAACTCAAGCACCTGGGCGTGCAACTGGCGATCGACGACTTCGGCACCGGCTACTCGTCATTGAGCTACCTCAAGCGCCTGCCGCTGGACATCCTCAAGATCGACCAATCCTTCGTACGAGGTTTGCCGGATGACCCTCACGACGTCGCCATCGTCCGCGCCATCATCGCCCTGGGCCGCAGCATGCAATTCACGGTGATAGCCGAAGGCGTCGAAACCCAGGCGCAACAACAATTCCTGGCCTTGGAGGGTTGCGAGCAGATCCAGGGCTACATCGTCAGCCTGCCCCTGCCCCCCGACGAATTCGCCGCGACCTTTCTTCGTGCAGCCGTAATGGATTTTTCGGATAGCACAGCCGCGAAACCGTCGTTATAATCCGGCGCCTACTGAGGGCCTATAGCTCAGTTGGTTAGAGCAGAGGACTCATAATCCTTTGGTCCACGGTTCAAGTCCGTGTGGGCCCACCAAACAAGAAAGCCGCGCAATGCGCGGCTTTTTCGTGTCTGAATGTTCAGTTGGCAAAGTTCTCGATCTTCACCTGTCCTTCGGGAAAGGTTGCGATGATTTCCAACTCGCCGCCCATCGCGCGTATGTAGTTGCGCAGCGTGCTGATGTACATGTCGGTGCGCCGCTCCATCTTCGATATTGCCGCCTGGTTGACATGCAGTGTCTTGGCCAGTGCGTCCTGGCTCAGCGCCTGAGCCTGACGTAGCTCGTGCAGCGGCATTTGCGCTCGCAGCTTCTGGTGCAACGCATCGACGCGCGCCTGCGACTCAGGAGAGCGTCGCGCCACTAAATCAGCAAATTTTTTAGCCATGGCCATTGCCCACTTCATACATGTTTGTCGCCCGAGAGACATAACCTCAAAGGAATAAATGTATGAGCTTCAATGGGTGGCCGACTACCCTGATCTCCATCGCAATTGTCAGCGGTGATTGCCGTCACATGAGAACGGCAATGCGGACTTCATGCAGTTGGATGATTGCTCAGGCACTCAGCCGCCCTGGAAAAGGATCGATACGTTTAGTTTTGTTTACTCAAGTTCTCGCATTATCGGATGACTCCGTAGGACCTTGTAGGCAAACTCCGAATCTTGCTTTTGGGCACTTTGCCGCCTTGTTGCGCTTTTCTTTGACGGGATAGTCTCTGGACGTCGCTGACCCATTCAGCGATCGGGCTTGGAAACCCGTCGAACCGCAACGCAGCAGCGCCCAATCATGACAGCAGACGTTTTTACGACTGCGACCGTGTGTCATGGCGGCTGTGCGTGGGACGCCTTCGGGCGTGCCGGTTCCTCGGTTCCCGGTTTTCCAACCTGCGTACAGCTGCCACCCATTCGATTGGAAACGAACGTGGCAGCTCCTTGAACCTTGGAGCAGCACAATGGCTAAGACAGATCCATCCGCAATTTCAGAGCTAAAAACCGCAGGCTTCACCCCTTTCCTTTATCTCTCAGACCAACCCCTGTTCCACGTCTGCCGCGACGTCCCCATCGCCGACGCCCTGGCCCAAGCCTCCGACCTGCTTTACCTCGCCAAGTCCCTGACCGTCGATGCGGCGTACGCCCAGCACTCCGACCGCCACGCCTGGGCCGCGCATTACCTGACGACCCTGAGCAAAGCGGTGGTTGATGATGTAGTGAAGGTATTGACGCGACGGCCTGCAAAGACAAGCAAGTAAACCTGTAGGAGCGAGCTTGCTCGCGAAGAAGCCACAGCCGACGCTGGCTATCCGGTTTTCGCGTTTTCGTTCACGACCTTGGCGAGCGAGCTCGCTCCTACAATGAACATGGCCACATCCGCTCAAGCATCTCCCCCGTCAAACCCACCTCATAGGTATCCGCCGGCCTCCCCCACTGCTCCACCAACACCATGCGTTCGACCAGCGCCGAACCCAGTTCAGTAATGGTCAGGGCCGAAGCCTCCACCATTTCCTGAGCCCGCAACCACAGCCGATCATTGATCGTTTTCAGTTCGGTCGTGATGCTATCGGACGACGAAGGGTCGGTGTCGGGAAAGCTGATGTTGCGCAACAAATGCCGCAGTTCCCTGATTTTTGCGTCGTCCCGCTCGGCCCCGAACGCACCGTTGAGGATGGCGACCGCTTTCGATAGATCGACACGTTTTCCGATACTCGCCGAAGGTAATGTCTGTGCCATCGCACCCGCGAACAGAACCATGATCCGGGCCTCAAGATAGGCTTTCATGGACTCCATCGAAGAAATGGGCTGCACCAGATTGATGGTCGCCCCGCCTTTATGCCGCAAGTCCATCGTCACGCTCAGGGTCACGCCACCGGTTTCAAACCCCAAGGCCCGGGCCACGACGTAATGGCCCATCTCATGGCAGGCGATCTGCAAGGCATGCTCCCGCACAGCGGCAGGCATGTTCGTTCTATCCATCGCGTCGGCTCTCCCCGTTCGACTACGAGTGACTGTAGCCTCGCCGAATTTTCCCACAGAAAAAAGCCGCGCAATGGCGCGGCTTTTTCGTACCCATGAATCAGCCCTTACTTGGGCAACGCATAGGCAATCACATAATCCCCACGATCGGTCGACTGACGCGCACCGCCCACCGTCAGCAGGATGTACTGCCTGCCGGTTTTCGGCGAAACGTAAGTCATCGGCCCGGACTGGCTGCCCACTGGCAGACGTGATTTCCAGATCTCATTGCCGTTGCCAGTGTCGAAGGCGCGCAGGTAGAAGTCCTGGGTGCCGGCGAAGAACAGCAGGCCCGACTGGGTGGCGAGCGAGGCGCCGAGGGTCGGCATGCCGATCGGGATCGGCAGGTGCATGCGGATGCCCAGTGGGCCGGTGTCCTGCACGGTGCCGACCGGGACTTGCCACATCAATTTGTGGGTCTTGAGGTCGATGGCGGACATGGTGCCGAACGGTGGTTTCTGGCACGGAATGCCGACCGCCGAGAGGAAGCGTTCGCGCATGGCGCCGAACGGTGTGCCTTCCTGGGGTACCACGCCCATTTCAATGCCGCTGGCGCCGGCGCCGATCTTGTCCCGCGGGATCATGTAGTTGGCCAGACCCAGGCGCATGTCGTTGACGAACATGTAATGGGTATTTGGATCGACCGAGACGCTGCCCCAGTTCATACCGCCCAGCGAGCCCGGGAATTGCAGGGCGCGGTCCATGCCCGGCGGGGTGTAGACGCCTTCGTGGCGCATGCCCTTGAACTGGATGCGGCACAGCAACTGGTCGAACGGCGTGGCGCCCCACATGTCGGATTCGGTCAGGGTTTTATTGCCGATCGACGGCATGTCCACCGAGAACGGCTGGGTCGGCGAGTAGCGTTCGCCAGGCACATGGCCTTGCGGCACCGGGCGTTCTTCAACCCGTGCGATCGGCACGCCCGTTTCACGGTTGAGCAGGAAAATCTCGCCCTGCTTGGTGACTTGCGCCAGGGCCGGCTGCAGGCCGCCCTTGTCGTCCGGCACGTCGTACAGCAGCGGTTGGGCCGGCAGGTCGAAGTCCCAGAGGTCGTGGTGAGTGGTCTGGAAGTGCCAGCGCACCTGACCGGTTTTCACGTCGATGGCGACGATGGACGAGTTCCATTTGTCATCGAATTCAGTGCGCTGACCACCGAAGAAATCCGGGGTGGCGTTGCCGGTCGGCAGGTAGACCAGGCCGAGTTTGGCGTCGTAGGACATCGCCGACCACACGTTCGGCGTACCACGGGTGTAGGTCTCGCCGGCCGGTGGACGCTGGGTAGTGTTCGGGTTGCCCGGATCCCAGGCCCATACCAGTTCCCCGCTGCGCACATCAAAGGCACGGACCACGCCCGGCGGCTCGCCGGTGGAATAGTTATCCGCCACGCGGCCGCCCACGATCACGACGTCCCCTGCCACCAGAGGCGTCGAGGTTTGCTGGTAGTAACCGGGCTTCACTTCGCCCATGTCGGTGGTCAGGTCGACGGTGCCCTTGTTGCCGAACTCCTCACAGGGCTTGCCGGTTTCGGCGTTGATGGCGATCAGTCGCGCATCGCCGGTCGGCAGAAACAGACGTTTCGTACAGGCTGTTGGTTGATTGTCCGACGCCACCGGCGTCTCGGAGTAGCCTAGGCCACGGCAACGCTGCCAGTTGGGTGCGGTGCCCTGCGGGTCGAATTTCCAGCGCTGGGCGCCGGTGTCCGCGTCGAGGGCGAAGACTTTGCCGTAGGCGGTGCAGGTGTAGACCGTGTCGCCGATTTGCAGCGGGGTGTTCTGGTCCTCGGCACCAGCGCCGGTGCTCTGCGGGATGTCGCCGGTGCGGAAGGTCCAGGCCACCTGCAATTGGTCGATATTGCCTTTATTGATCTGGTCCAGGGCGGCGAAGCGGTTGCCTGCTGTGGTGTTGCCCCAGTGCGCCCAGTCTTTCTGCTCGGTGCCGGGTGCGACCGGTGTTACCGCAGGTTCGGTGGTTGCCTTGACCACATGGGTCGGCACGAACATGTAGGCCATGGTCGCGACCACGCCGACGCCGAGCATGCCGGCCAGACCGTAGGCACCACGACCCGTCGTCGCGCCCGAAGCGCGTACCAGCGTCGGGTAGATCAACGCCACGACCAGGCCAATCACCGCGAACGTCAGCACGCGGGAAACCAGCGGCCAGTACTCGAGCCCGGCATCCCAAACCGCCCAGATCGCCGTCAGGATCAACGCCAGGCCATAGAGCCACGCGCCCACAGGCTTGCGGCGAGCAATCAACAGCCCGGCCGCCAGCATCGCCAGGCCCATCAACAGGAAATACCCACTGCCGCCCAGCGTGATCAGGTAACCACCGCCACCGGCAAGGCCCAGTCCGATCAATGCGATCAGGATACCCAGCCCCGCCAACAACCATTTGCTGCCGGCGGCAGCCCCAGAATTATTCATGTCGGAAAATATCCCCATTTGTGACAAGCGCGAAATAATGTACTACCTAGTTACTTATGGCAAATTGTCGCAGGCAAAAAGGGCATGAACGGTCATGAATTCAGATCAAGCCTCCGTTGCGTGGGATGTGCCTGTAACATGCTCACACATCGCTTTGTGCCGCTGGAGACGCCCCTTGCCTGACACTCGCCCGCCCGTTCTAGACGAAATAGATCGCCAACTCATCGCCGCCCTGCAGATCAATGCGCGTGAAAGCGTGGCCATGCTCGCCCGGCAGTTGGGCATCGCCCGCACCACGGTGACGTCGCGCCTGGCGCGCCTGGAAAAAGCCAAAGTGATCACCGGTTACGGCGTGCGTCTGGGTCAGCGAGTGGTGGACGGCGGGCTGCAGGCTTATGTGGGGATCACCGTGCAACCGCGCTCGGGCAAGGAGGTTTTACGCAGGCTCAGTGCCATGGCGCAGGTCCAGCAGTTATGTGCGGTCAGTGGCGAGTTTGATTATGTGGCGTGGCTGCGCACGGACTCGCCCGAGCAACTGGATCAGTTGCTGGATCAGATCGGCAGCGTGGATGGCGTGGAGAAGACCACCACCTCGATCATCCTGAGCAGCAAGATCGATCGCGGACAGCCAGTCTGAACGCGGTCCCCTGTGGGAGCGGGCTTGCTCGCGAAGGCGTCGCGTCAGTCGACTTCCATGGCGACTGATACACCGCCTTCGCGAGCAAGCCCGCTCCCACATTCAACAGATTGCACACATAGATCGTCATAGTGACCAAGCAATCATCAAAACGACGACACTTTGCGTCTTATTAACGTGTTTAACGCTCTCTAGAATGGCTGCCATCTTTTCCTATACTCAGACGCGCCCCCCGCGTCCGGTCGCCAGTAAGGTCAGCCATGAACAAGCACAATCGCCACCCTGCAGACGGTAAGAAACCAGTCACCATTTTCGGCCCGGACTTCCCGTTCGCCTTCGACGACTGGATCGAACACCCGGCTGGCCTGGGCAGCATTCCCGAGCACCATCACGGTGCCGAAGTGGCGATTGTCGGCGCCGGGATCGCCGGGCTGGTGGCCGCTTACGAACTGATGAAGCTGGGCCTCAAACCCGTCGTCTATGAAGCCTCGAAAATGGGCGGCCGCCTGCGCTCCCAAGCGTTCAATGGCACCGATGGCATTGTCGCCGAGTTGGGTGGCATGCGGTTTCCGGTTTCGTCCACCGCGTTCTATCACTACGTCGACAAACTCGGTCTGGAGACCAAGCCCTTCCCAAACCCGCTGACACCGGCCTCTGGCAGTACCGTCATCGACCTGGAAGGCAAGACTCATTACGCACAGAAACTGGCGGATCTTCCTGCACTGTTCCAGGAAGTGGCTGACGCCTGGGCCGACGCCCTCGAAGCCGGTTCGCAGTTTTCCGATATTCAGCAAGCCATTCGCGACCGCGACGTACCGCGTTTGAAAGCATTGTGGAACACCCTGGTGCCACTGTGGGACGACCGCACCTTCTACGACTTCGTCGCCACCTCCAAAGCCTTCGCCAAGCTGTCGTTCCATCACCGCGAAGTGTTCGGTCAGGTCGGTTTCGGCACCGGCGGCTGGGACTCTGACTTCCCCAACTCGATGCTGGAAATCTTCCGCGTGGTCATGACCAACTGCGACGATCACCAACATTTGGTGGTCGGCGGCGTCGAGCAAGTGCCCCAGGGCATCTGGCGCCATGTACCGGAACGCTGCGTGCACTGGCCGCAAGGCACCAGCCTCAAGTCGCTGCACCGCGGCGCACCGCGCTCAGGGGTGAAGAAAATCGCCCATGCACCGGACGGCCGCTTTGCGGTCACCGACAACAATGGCGATACCCGTGAATACGCCGCCGTGCTGACCACCTGCCAGAGCTGGCTGCTGACCACCCAGATCGAATGCGATGAAACCCTGTTCTCGCAAAAAATGTGGATGGCCCTCGACCGCACCCGTTACATGCAGTCATCGAAAACTTTCGTGATGGTCGACCGCCCGTTCTGGAAGGACAAGGACCCGGAAACCGGCCGCGACCTGATGAGCATGACCCTCACCGATCGCCTGACCCGCGGCACCTATCTGTTCGATAACGGCGACGACAAGCCAGGGGTGATCTGCCTGTCGTACTCGTGGATGAGCGACGCGCTGAAAATGCTGCCGCACCCGGTGGAAAAACGCGTGAAACTGGCGCTGGATGCATTGAAAAAGATCTACCCGAAGGTCGACATCGCCGCGCGCATCATCGGCGACCCGATCACCGTGTCCTGGGAAGCCGACCCGCACTTCCTCGGTGCCTTCAAGGGCGCCCTGCCCGGCCACTACCGTTATAACCAGCGCATGTACGCGCACTTCATGCAGGACGACATGCCGGCCGAGCAACGCGGGATTTTCATTGCCGGCGACGACGTGTCCTGGACCCCAGCCTGGGTCGAAGGCGCGGTGCAGACCTCGCTCAACGCGGTGTGGGGCATCATGAAGCATTTCGGCGGATCGACACATAAAGAGAACCCAGGCCCGGGTGATGTGTTCAAAGACATCGGCCCTATCGCCCTGCCCGAGTAAGAGGAATCCCCGATGCGTGTAGCCCTTTACCAATGCCCACCGCTGCCTTTGGACGTCGCCGGCAACCTGCAACGCCTGCAGCAACTGGCGCACGAAGCCAAAGGCGCCGATTTGCTGGTGCTGCCCGAAATGTTCCTGACCGGGTACAACATCGGCGTGGATGCGGTCAGTGTGCTGGCGGAAGTGCACAACGGTGAGTCGGCGCAGCAGATTGCCCGCATCGCTCGCACCACTGGCATCGCCATTTTGTACGGTTATCCCGAACGCACCGAGAATGGGCAGATCTACAACGCGGTGCAGTTGATCGATGCCCAGGGCGAGCGCGTCTGCAATTACCGCAAGACGCACCTGTTCGGCGACCTCGACCGTTCGATGTTCAGCCCCGGCACCAACGAGTTTCCGGTGGTTGAACTCAACGGCTGGAAGCTCGGGTTCCTGATCTGCTACGACCTGGAATTCCCGGAAAACGCCCGGCGCCTGGCCATCGAAGGCGCCGAGCTGATCCTGGTGCCGACGGCGAACATGATTCCCTTCGATTTCATCGCTGACGTCACCGTTCGCTCCCGCGCCTTCGAAAACCAGTGCTACGTGGCCTATGCCAACTACTGTGGGCACGAAGGCGATATCCAGTACTGCGGCCAGAGCAGCATCGCCGCCCCGGACGGCAGCCGCATTGCCCAGGCCGGCCTGGATGAAGCGTTGATTGTCGGGGAGTTGGATCGTCAACTGATGGACCAATCCCGCGCCGCCAATCGCTACCTCATCGATCGCCGCCCGGAGCTTTACGGCACGCTGAACAAGCGCTGATCCCGGGTTATCCGCTAGCATGGGCACTTCACTGTTCTGGAAGTGCCCATGCCCGCGCTGAATCACCCCCGCCCCCACACTGAAACCCTGGCCAACGGTCTGCGGGTGACGCTGCGTCACGCGCCTGAGCTCAAGCGCGCCGCTGCCGCGTTGCGTGTCGCCGCCGGCAGCCATGACGTGCCGCTGGCGTGGCCGGGGCTGGCGCATTTTCTCGAGCATCTGCTGTTTCTCGGTACCGAGCGTTTTCCCGCAAGCCAAGGGCTGATGGCCTATGTGCAGCGTCACGGCGGGCAGGTGAATGCGCGGACCAGCGAACGCACCACCGACTACTTTTTCGAGCTGCCGCCTGGGGCGTTCAGCGGCGGGCTGGAGCGTCTGTCAGACATGCTGGCCCATCCGTGCATGAATCTGGAAGACCAGCAGCGGGAAAGAGAAGTGCTGCACGCGGAGTTCGTCGCCTGGTCGCAGGATGCGGCAGCCCAACGGCACATGGCGCTGTTCGAGGGCCTGGCCGACGCCCATCCGTTGAAGGGCTTTCATGCCGGCAACCGTGACAGCCTGCCGATATCAGAGCCCGAATTTCAGCAGGCCTTGAAGGATTTCCATCAGCGGTTTTATCAAACCGGGCAGATGACCCTGAGCCTGGCCGGCCCGCAATCGCTCGACGCATTGAAGGCGCTGGCCCAGTCATTCGCCGATGCCATTCCCCAAGGCAATGCGGTCGCCCAACAGCCGACCATGCCCTTGATGGGCGCTTCGGACAGCCGTTATCAACAGCTGAGCGAGCATCGGCTGGACCTGGTGTTCGCCCTTGAAGCACTCCCTGATTCATCCCCCGAAGCCTTGGCGTTTTTGTGCCATTGGTTGAACGCTGCGAAACCTGGCGGATTGATCGCCCAATTGCGTCAGCGCAAGTGGGCCGACAGCCTGAAAGCAGCGGTGCTGTACGAGTTTTCCGGACAAGCCTTGTTGCACGTCGAATTGTCCTTGAGCGCCCCCGGGCAGCCGGCAGCGATTCGCGAACAGTTGCTGGACTGGCTGGGTTTCTTCGCCCGGCAGGACTGGCGCGGGTTGCGCGACGACTATGACGTGATGCTCCAGCGCCAGCAGCAGGTCAGCGGCGCGCTGCAACTGGCACGGCAGGACAGTGAACAACGAGCGATCGGGTTGACCGAACAAGGCGCGACGGCCCTGAAGGCGATCCTGAAACAACTCGGCGCTGTGGATAATTTCACCGGCCAGTGGCACCTGCCGACGCCCAACCCATTTTTGCGAACCGAAGCGCCGGCAGCCAGCGCCGGGCTGATTCGCGGCCAGACCAGCGCCCACCGTGGCCTGCGCACCTTCGCCCAGGATCGTTCTCGCGGTCGCCGCGAACGCTCGCCCATGCAATTCAGCCAAGCCCTACCCGATAACAGTGCAGAAGGTGCGTTGTACCTGCGCTGGCGCCTGGAGGCCGCACCTTGCCGCACGCTCCAGTCTCGGCTGGAAAACAGCCTGCAAACGTTGCGCGAAGAAGCCCGCCAGGCCGGGGTGGACTTTTCCTTCAGCGCATCCGGTAACGAATGGCTGCTGAAGATGACCGGCCTTCAGGCACCCATGCCCACAGTTCTGGAGCATGCACTCAAAACCCTGGCCCATCCCGACAGCGCCTCCACCCAGGATGAGCCAGCCTTGATGCCGATTCGACAGCTGCTCCAGGCGTTGCCCGCGCACATTCTAGAGCGAGCCGTTGAGTCGGATGACCTGCAGCAACTCTGGTCGAGTGCACGCTGGGATGGCCTGGGTATTGGCCTGTCGGCTCAAACCCAGGCGGCGCTGGGCCTGGCACTGAGCCGCATACCCGGCACGCCGGACCACCAACTGACACCTGCGCCCTCCATCCACGGGCAACGCCTGTGGAGCACGCTAAAGACGGGATCAACCGAGCACGCGTTGCTGTTGTATTGCCCGTCGGCTTCCACAGACATCACCGACGAAGCCGCATGGCGCCTGCTGGCCCACCTGTGCCAGACGCCGCTGTACCAGCGCTTGCGGGTGCAATTGCAACTCGGCTACGCGGTGTTCAGTACATTGCGCCAACTGCACGGGCAGACCGGGGTGCTGTTCGGCGTGCAATCGCCTGGCGTCGTGCCGCAGGATCTGCTGCGACACATCGAGCAGTTCCTGAGTGAGTTGCCGCAGACCCTCCACGCTATCGATGACGCGCATTTCATCCCCCTGCGCCAGGCTTTGGCTGATCAGTTCGCCAGCACCGAATTACC
Source organism: Pseudomonas sp. KK4 (assembly GCF_001984065.1). Classification (GTDB taxonomy): domain Bacteria; phylum Pseudomonadota; class Gammaproteobacteria; order Pseudomonadales; family Pseudomonadaceae; genus Aquipseudomonas. Next base: position 1,453 of record NZ_LYVP01000039.1, on the reverse strand, counting down.
CTTTGCCCAAGCGGCTGAATGGCTCTGGCAAAGCAAACTGGCCGGCCGTTCGTCGGTTGATCTGAAGCGCCTGCCCGGGTTGATTCTGGCGCTGGATCGACCTGCGCTCATCACCGCTGCGCAGCGCCTGATCCAGGCCGAGGGTGGTTGGCGCTGCCTGTCCAGCGGGCCATGCCCAGGGTCACCCTGGCAGCCAACCCCTGATCGCTTTCGACGAGACAATTAACCTTCCAGTACATTTTCAGCCAACTATTTTGAAATTTTGAGTAACATAGCTGCCTAACTATCTGAACATCTCTGTCTGGAGGTGGACTATATGTATAGGTCTCAACTGTCTCATCACCCAAAGGAGTCTCCCATGGCCTGGACCAAACCTGCTTACACCGACCTGCGTATCGGCTTTGAAGTCACCATGTACTTCGCCAGCCGCTGATTCATATCGCGTGGTTTCAGCGCCTCGGTGACCCCGGGGCGTTTTATTTTCAGCGTTCAAATGATGGAGCCGTCATGTACGTCCAGATTCTAGGTTCCGCCGCCGGCGGCGGTTTCCCCCAGTGGAACTGCAACTGCGGGAACTGCGCCGGCTTTCGCAACGGCAGCCTGCGGGCCAAGGCGCGGACCCAGTCGTCCATCGCGATTTCCGATGACGGCGTGAACTGGGTGCTGTGCAACACCTCCCCGGACATCCGCGCCCAACTCCAGAGCTTCGCCCCGATGCAACCGGGCCGGGCCCTGCGCGACACCGGTATCGGCGCGATCATCCTGATGGACAGCCAGATCGACCACACCACCGGCCTGCTGATGCTGCGCGAAGGCTGCCCGCATCAGGTCTGGTGCACCGACATGGTCCATGAAGACCTGAGCACCGGTTTCCCGCTGTTCAACATGCTCAACCACTGGAATGGTGGCCTGACCTGGAACCGTATCGAACTGGACCGCAGCTTCAGCATTTCTGCCTGCCCGAACCTGCGCTTCACCCCGTTGCCCCTGCGCAGCGCTGCACCGCCCTATTCGCCGCACCGCTTCGATCCTCACCCGGGCGACAACATCGGCCTGATCGTCGAGGACCTCAATACTGGCGGCAAGCTGTTCTATGCGCCGGGCCTGGGCAAGGTCGATGCGTCTTTGCTGCAAATGATGGCCGGCAGCGATTGCCTGCTGGTGGACGGCACACTGTGGGACGACGACGAAATGCAGCGCCGCGGCGTCGGCACCCGCACGGGCCGGGAGATGGGCCACCTGGCGCAGAACGGCCCGGGCGGCATGCTCGACGTGCTGGAGCAACTGCCCAAACAGCGCAAGGTGCTTATCCACATCAACAACACCAACCCGATTCTCGATGAGGATTCGCCGGAACGGGCGGAGCTGGTTAGGCGTAACGTTGAAGTGGCGTATGACGGCATGAGTATTGTGCTGTAGCGGCTGACCTCTTCGCGAGCAAGCCCGCTCCCAC
>NZ_LYVP01000038.1 GCF_001984065.1 Pseudomonas sp. KK4 | reverse complement strand
GGTTGGCCAAAGGCTTGAGCGCGACGGACAATTGTTCGGCAAGCTTCTGCAACAACGCACCCTGTGCCTGAACCTGCGCGGCGGTAGTGCCGGCGTGCTGTTCCTGCAGATGGATGATGCGGTTGTCACGCACCTGGCCACGGCGGTCGATCAGGCGCCATTGCGCGTCGAGGATCGCCGGTTGTTTTGCACCGGAGTCCAGCCGGGTAATGGTCAACAGCACCTGTACATCCGGGGTGAAACCCAAGGTCGCCGGCGCCAGCACGACGCGCTGGCTGTCCAGATGCCCTGCTACCTGACGCAACAACAACTGGTCGATATCGGACGACAGACTTCCGGCCCAACGACCGTCGGTCGACGCTTGCAGACTGCCGTCAGGCTGGCGCTGCAACAGGGTTTCGCGTTGCAGGTAGTCAGCCACCACTACCGGACCCAGCAAAACCGCCATGCCCGCGCTTTGCGCAGGCTGAACCGGACTTCCGCTGTCCAGTTGATACAACGACACCGGCTGGTGCACGCTGCAACCCGCCAGGCCAAGAACGCCAGCGAGCATCAAAATAAAAGGAAGGCGCAGAGCAGTCATCGTCCCATCCAGGTGATCGCCACAAGGCTGACCACAGTGAAAATACTCAATAAATATGAAGAACGCTCGGCCACGCCGGCGCTTGAAAGGCCATATCATCCGTGAATATGCGTTCCGACTCCAGCGCGAAAGCGTCGATCTACGGGTTAAATCGTGGATCGACGCCTCTAATACGCCTGATTGAGCTATTCGACGAGCAGCGCATCCACCCTCTGGAAGCCACGTGGCAATTTGTTACCACGACGCCCACGCTCACCCTTGTAGTGCTCGAGGTCGTCCGCTTTCAGTGACAAGGTACGTTTTCCGGCCTGAAGCACCAAGGTGGCGCCATCCGGAATGACGGCGATGTCCGTGACATACTCTTCGCGGCTGGCCACTCGCTCACCGGAAATCCCGATGATCTTGTTGCCTTTGCCCTTACCTAATTGTGGCAGATCGCTGATCTTGAAGATCAGCAGGCGACCTTCGGTGGTCACCGAGGCCAGCCAGTTGCTCTCACGATCGGCCACCGGACGCGGCGCGATCACCTTGGCGTTGTTCGGCAGGCTCAGCAGCGCCTTGCCGGCCTTGTTCTTGGCCTGCAGGTCTTCACCCTTGACCACGAATCCGTAACCGGCGTCGGAGGCGATGACGTACAGCGCATCGTCGTCGGGCATCAGCACGCATTCAAAGCTCGCCCCTGGCGGTGGCGTCAGACGGCCGGTCAGCGGCTCACCCTGACCACGGGCCGATGGCAGCGTATGCGCGGCTACCGAGTAGCTGCGACCGGTGGAGTCGATAAACACGGCGAACTGGTTGGAGCGCCCGGCCGCCGAGGTCTTGAAGCCATCGCCCGCCTTATAGGAAAGCCCGGTGGCGTCGATCTCATGGCCCTTGGCGGAGCGAATCCAGCCCTTTTCCGACAGCACGACGGTAATTTTCTCGTTCGGCAGCAGTTCGGTTTCGGTCAGGGCCTTGGCTTCGGCGCGCTCGACGATGGGCGAGCGACGGTCGTCGCCATAGGTTTCGGCGTCCTTGATCAGTTCGCTGCGCACCAGCTTCTTCAGCTTGGCTTCACTGCTCAGCAAGGCCTGCAGCTTGGCTTGTTCCTTGAGCAGTTCATCCTGCTCGGCACGCAGCTTCATTTCTTCCAGGCGCGCCAACTGACGCAACCGGGTGTCGAGGATGTAATCGGCCTGGATTTCACTCAGGGCGAAACGCTCGATCAATTTGGCCCGCGGGTGCTCCTCGGTACGGATGATGTGGATCACTTCATCCAGGTTGAGGTAGGCAATCAGCAAACCGTCCAACAGGTGCAGCCGACGCTCGACCTTATCAAGACGGAATTGCAGGCGGCGACGAACGGTCTGCACCCGGAACTCCAGCCATTCCACCAGCAACGCCCGCAGATTCTTCAACTGCGGCTTGCCATCCAGGCCAATGATATTGACGTTGACCCGGTAGCTGGATTCCAACTCGGTGGTGGCGAACAGGTGCTGCATCAGCGCGTCATGATCGACACGGCTGTTGACCGGAATGATCACGATGCGGCACGGGTTCTCGTGGTCCGACTCATCGCGCAGGTCCGCAACCTGCGGCGCCTTGGAAGGCTTGGCCTGCATCATCGCGGCGATCTGCTCCAGGACCTTGGCCCCGGACACCTGATGCGGCAGCGCAGTCACGACGATATCGCCGTCTTCAATGTGGTACACGGCGCGCATGCGCACCGAGCCCTTGCCGGTTTCGTACATTTTCAGCAGATCGGCGCGGGGCGTGATGATTTCCGCTTCGCTCGGGTAATCCGGGCCCTGGATGTGCTCACAGAGCTGCTCGACCGTGGCTTTCGGCTCATCGAGCAAGCGAACGCATGCCGTAGCGACTTCCCTCAGGTTGTGCGGCGGCACGTCGGTGGCCATGCCCACGGCGATGCCGGTGGTGCCATTGAGCAGGATATTCGGCAAACGTGCCGGCAACACCAAGGGTTCGTCGAGGGTGCCGTCGAAGTTCGGACCCCAGTCCGCGGTGCCCTGGCCCAGTTCACTGAGCAGCACTTCGGAATAACGCGACAACCGCGCTTCGGTGTATCGCATGGCGGCGAAGGACTTGGGATCATCCGGCGCACCCCAGTTACCCTGGCCATCGACCAGCGTGTAGCGGTAGCTGAACGGCTGGGCCATCAGCACCATGGCTTCGTAGCAGGCCGAGTCGCCGTGGGGGTGGAATTTACCGAGCACGTCACCGACGGTACGCGCCGATTTCTTGTGCTTGGAGTCGGCATCCAGTCCCAACTCGCTCATGGCGTAGATGATGCGCCGCTGCACGGGCTTCAGGCCGTCGCCGATATGCGGCAGGGCGCGGTCCATGATCACGTACATGGAATAGTTGAGGTAGGCATTTTCGGTGAAGTCAGCCAGCGATCGGCGTTCTACGCCATCTAAGCTGTCTGCAAGGATGTCGCTCATGCGGGCCTCATCGGTTCGTTGTCTGGCGCAGCAGCATGGTGCCACCGCGCTGGGTAAATTCAAGTTTGTTCAGGGCGCTCATGCCGAGCAGCACCTGCTCGCCATGCAGCCCGGGCGCCACCAGTGCGCGGACATCCCGCAGCACGATGTCGCCCAGTTGCAGGCGGTCGATACGGGTGCGATAGCCCTGGCTCAGGCCATTGGCCGTGCTCAGGGTCACACCGAAACCTTCTTCGAGCTTCAAACGCTCGGCCAACTCGGCCGGGATCGCCACATCGGTGGCCCCGGTGTCGAGCATGAAATCCACCGGTTGGCCGTTGATATGGCCACTGGCGACGAAGTGACCCTGGGCATTGCTGGCCAGTTTCACCTCGATAAAACCATCGCCCTGCTCCGACGTCAGCACCACGTTCGGATTTTGCTGGCGCTCTTCCCACTGACCGAAAAATCGCGTCGCCAGAAACAGTGCCGCACACCAGGCCAGGACCAGAAACACCCGGCCGGCACGCTGGCCTGGCGTCTGCTGACTCACGGCTTGGCGCTCCAGCCGCCTTCCGGTGCCGCAAAGCGCCAGACGATCGGGCGGACCTCACCATCGGCACGGGCGCCGGTGTTGTTATCGATGCCGATCCACGCCCCATCGGCATCCACGACCAACGCTTCCGCCAGCCCAAAGGGCTGTGGATAACGGCGGCGCTCCTGCAAGGCTTCATCGGCGAACGACCAACAGCGCTCGACCTTGGCCGTCAGCGGGTCGCGGCGGCAAATCTCGAAGGCGTTGCGCTCCAGGGTAAACAGCTTGCCCTGGAACAGCGACAGATCGGCAAAGTCCCGTGGTAACGGCCTGGCATTTGGAAACTGCGCAGGCTGCATTTCTCTGCCGCCTTCGCTGAGCAGCACACATTTACCATCACAATCCCACACGGTCTGCTTGCGCTTGATCAGCAGCAACCCGCGACTTTCGCGCTCGGCGGCCAACCACAATTGGTCGCCCTCAGGATTGATCGCCAACCCCTCGAACAGCGCATTGAAGCCCAACAACATGCCGCTGGCCCGCGCTTCGCGAACCAGGAGCGGCGAAATCTTCAGCCATGAAGCCGGCCCGGTGGGTGGAATTTGCAGCACGGCGGCATGCGCCTCGCTGACCACATAACGGTTGCCGGCGCTGTCGCACGTGATGCCTTCGAAGTCCAGGTCGCCGCCGCGCACGAATGACGCCACCCAGGCCCGCGAACGCAAGCCCCAGGGCAAACCGCTGTCGGGCACCGGGGGAACACCGATGCGCACCGTTTCAGCCTGCCAGACACCGTCGCCGGTTTCGAGGCGATAGATCTGGTCGTCGTCGCGGTCGGACACCGTCCACAAGTCCTTGCCGCACTGCGCCAATCCCGAGAGATTGCCGCCGCGCATGCCGTCTACGGCGTGCTCGGACAACAACCGCAGTTGCGGAGCCGGCTCGGCGGACACCGCAATCGAGCTCAGCAGCAACGCACACGCCAGGGCAAAGCCCAGACGCATCAGCCCAGCACCTCCGCCAGGTTGCCTTTGGATTCCAGCCAGGTCTTGCGATCGCCCGCGCGTTTTTTCGCCAGCAGCATGTCCATCATTTCCGAGGTCGCCTCGAAATCATCGCCCAGGGTCAGTTGCACCAGGCGGCGGGTGTTCGGGTCCATGGTGGTTTCACGCAGCTGCGGCGGGTTCATTTCACCCAGGCCCTTGAATCGGGTGACCTGCGGCTTGCCGCGTTTTTTCTCGGCTACAAGGCGATCGAGAATGCCATCGCGCTCGGCTTCGTCCAGGGCGTAGTAGATTTCCTTGCCCAGGTCGATGCGGTACAGCGGCGGCATTGCGACGTAGACGTGACCGGCATCCACCAGCGCGCGGAAATGCTGGACGAACAAGGCACAGAGCAGGGTCGCGATGTGCAGGCCGTCGGAGTCGGCGTCGGCGAGGATGCAGATCTTGCCGTAACGCAGCTGACTCATGTCCGCCGCGCCGGGATCGACACCGATGGCCACGGCGATGTTGTGCACTTCCTGGCTGGCCAGCACTTCGCTGCCGTCGACTTCCCAAGTGTTGAGGATCTTGCCGCGCAACGGCAGGATCGCCTGGAACTCTTTGTCCCGCGCCTGCTTGGCCGAGCCGCCGGCGGAATCACCTTCCACCAGGAACAGCTCAGAGCGCATCGGGTCCTGCCCGGCGCAGTCGGCGAGTTTGCCCGGCAGCGCCGGGCCCTGGGTGATGCGTTTGCGCTCGACCTTCTTGCTCGCCTTCAGCCGACGGCCAGCGTTGTTGATCGCCAGTTCGGCCAGCGCCAGACCGGTTTCCGGGTTGGCGTTGAGCCACAGGCTGAACGCATCCTTGACCACGCCGGAAACGAACGCCGCCGCCTCGCGGGAAGACAGACGCTCTTTGGTCTGGCCGGAGAATTGCGGCTCCTGCATCTTCATCGACAGCACGAAGGCGATGCGCTCCCAGACGTCTTCCGGGGCCAGCTTCACGCCGCGCGGCAGCAGGCTGCGGAATTCACAGAACTCGCGCATGGCATCGAGCAGGCCCTGGCGCAGGCCGTTGACGTGGGTACCGCCCTGTGCGGTCGGGATCAGGTTGACGTAGCTTTCCTGGACTGCGTCGCCACCTTCCGGCAGCCACAGCAGCGCCCAGTCCACCGCCTCCTTGTTACCGGCCAGGCTACCGCAGAACGGCTCGTTCGGCAGGCGCTCGAATTCGCTGACGGCGTCGACCAGGTAGGAACGAAGGCCGTCTTCGTAATGCCATTCGACTTTCTCGCCGGTGGCCTTGTCTTCAAAGCTGACCAGCAGCCCCGGGCACAGCACGGCCTTGGCCTTGAGCACGTGCTTGAGGCGGCTGATGGAGAATTTCGGGGAATCGAAGTACTTCGGGTCCGGCGCGAAGAACACGCTGGTCCCGGTGTTGCGCTTGCCGACCGTACCGACGATTTCCAGTTCGCTGGCCTTGAAGCCGTCGGCGAAGGTCATCTGGTATTCGTTGCCGTCGCGCTTGACCCGCACCCGCACTTGCGTCGACAAGGCGTTGACCACGGAAATACCCACCCCGTGCAGACCGCCGGAGAACTGGTAGTTCTTGTTGGAAAACTTGCCGCCCGCGTGGAGCTTGGTGAGGATCAGTTCAACGCCCGACACGCCTTCTTCAGGGTGAATGTCCACCGGCATGCCACGGCCGTCGTCGCTGACTTCCAGCGAGTGGTCGGCGTGCAGGATGACCTGCACCGATTTGGCGTGCCCGGCCAAGGCTTCGTCGACGCTGTTGTCGATGACTTCCTGGGCCAGGTGGTTCGGGCGGCTGGTATCGGTGTACATGCCGGGGCGCTTGCGCACCGGGTCGAGGCCCGAGAGGACTTCGATGGCGTCGGCGTTATAGGAGCTAGCGCTGGGAGTGGCCATGGGGTCTCGTCGTCCTTCAATGAAAAGCTGTTCAGTGAAAAAAATTCAGTGCAAAAAACGGGCAATGTCCGCTGAGAATCAAAGCGCCGTGAAATCGATGGCCTGATACTTGTCGGCACCGATCCCGGCAAAGCTGAGCATCGCCGCAAGTCGTTCGGCAAACCCCTGGAAACCATGGTCGCCACCGGCCTGAATCCGCAAGGCGCAGGCCCGGTAATACTGCTGGGCGAGGCGGTAGTCCAGCGTTTCGTCCCCGGTCTGCAACCACACCTGATAGCGATGCGGGTCCTGCGGTGCCGGCACTTCCAGCTCGGCCAGGGCCGTCACGTGGTCGTGGGTCAGTTCCCAGGTCTCATCGGTATACAGGTTTTTCTGCGTCCCCAGAAACCCGTCGAACATCCGGTGCGGGCTGACGGCAGGGTTGATCAACAACGCCTTCAAGCCATGACGCTCGGCCAAGTGAGTCGCATAGTAGCCGCCGAGCGAGCTGCCGACCAGCAATGGCCGACCGAGCTCGGCAATCGCCTGTTCCAGCTGGCCAATCGCCTCGCGGGGATGGTGATGCAAGGCCGGGACGCGCAGTTGATCGCTCAGGCCCAACCGCTCCATCACCTGGCTCAACTGAGTGGCCTTTTGCGAGGCAGGCGCGCTGTTGAAACCGTGGATATAAAGGATCGAGCCGGACATTGGGACTCCCTGTGCGTCGGGTAAAAGAGCGGAGTTTACAGGGTGTCTGGGGAATCGGGGATATCCGTGGGATATGTGTTGTCCATGTGGACGTCTTCGCGAGCAAGCCCGCTCCCACAAGGGTTGTGTGTCGCTCCTACGGGGGATGTTTGGGGTCAATAGCCGTTGGAACCGTAGTCGACCGTGAAGTCGAACCCGGTGACACGCTCGACACCGGTTTCCAGTTGGCCATCGGGCAGTAATCGCAACCAGCGATACCCCGGCGCCTGTTCGCCGACCTTGAAGTCCTCGCTGCCCGGCTCGAACTGAATGCAGGTGGAGGGCGAGGCGATCAACCGCACGTCGTTGCGCCATTGATCGATTTCCTGATGCACATGCCCCCACAGCACGGCACGCACCTGGGGAAAACGATCCAGCACCGCGAACAATGCCTCGGGATTGCGCAGCCCGATCGGCTCCATCCAGGGGCAGCCGATCGACACCGGATGATGGTGGAAACACACCAGATGATGACGCTGCGGTGCCTCGCTCAGCGAACGGGCCAGCAATTGCAGTTGCTCGTCCTGCAGATACCCCGGCACGGAGCCCGGCACCGCCGAATCGAGCAAGGTGACGCGCCAGTTGCCGATGTCCACCACCGGTTCCAGCAAGGCGCTTTGCACCGCTGCCTCGGCCATGAGTCGAGGTTCGTCGTGATTGCCGGGAATCCAACGCGTCGGCGCATCGAGCGCGGCAGTCAAATCCCGAAACTGCTGGTAGGACTCCAGCGTGCCGTCCTGGGACAGGTCGCCCGTGGCCAGGACCAGGTCGATCCGCGGTTGCTGCGCACGCACCAGTTCGATGACTTTTTGCAGGCTTTCACGGGTATTCATGCCCAGCAGCACGCTGTCCCGCTCTGCAAACAGGTGGCTGTCGGACAGTTGCACCAGCAACGCCGAATCGGCGGTGGTCAATGTGGATACGCTCGGCAAGGCGGTCTCCCAGGGCGTGATCACGGAATGGGGTCAATGGCGCGATTATGCTGGGGGACGCTCGAAAGGGGAAACCTGTGAACCTGACGCAGTTCACAACAACGTCAACGGACCACTTCGTATTCATGCCCCAACGCCAGGCAATGGCTCAGCCACTCGCCCAGGAACATGTTCAGTTGGGCTTTTTCGTCAGGCTGGTGCATCGAGGCGTTCGGATAAGGATAGATGCCGCGAAAGCGTCGCGCATGTTCGGCGCTGACCACTTCGGCCATGCAGGCGTCGTGATAGACCTGCACCTCGAGCCGGGGCACCGGCAGCCACGGCAGACTGTGCTCCTGGCGCACTTGCAAGGTGGTGGTGTACGGACAGACTTGCAGCACCTCCAGCGCCAATACCCCGAGCATCTGGTCACCATGGGTCACGGCGATGCGCCGCGCCGCCGGTTCGCTGCGCATGTCCGGCAGCAATCGCATCAGGCGTGCGTAGTTCGCCTCGCAGGACGCTTGCAGCCCTGCCAGGTCTACCCGATAGCGATCGCGCAGCTTGTTTACGACCATAACCCCCTCACTTCAACGCGATTCAAGGCCAGCCACTGCAAGGCAATGATACTGGCCGCGTTGGCAATACGTCCGTCGCGTACGGCTTGCAGGGCATCGTCGAAAGCCCACACCGTGACGCGGATATCTTCTGCTTCTTCCTCCAGCCCATGCAGGCCGCCGGCCCCGTTGCTGTCGCAGCGCCCCAGGTACAAATGCACGAATTCGTCGCTGCCGCCGGGCGATGGAAAATACTTGGTCATCGGCCACAGCGCCTTCAATACCAGCCCAGCTTCCTCCTGCGCTTCGCGGTGAGCAACTTCTTCCGGCTGTTCGTCCTTGTCGATCAGACCAGCGACCAGTTCGATCAGCCATGGGTTGTCGGTCTTGCCCAGGGCGCCGACACGAAACTGCTCGATCAACACCACTTCGTCGCGCTGCGGATCGTAAGGCAGAACGCACACCGCATCGTGGCGGACAAACAATTCACGATTGATCTCACGACTCATGCCGCCAGCGAACAATTCGTGGCGCAAATGAACGCGATCGAGCTTGTAGAAGCCCTCGAAGCACTTTTCGCGCCGGACGATCTCTACGGCGGTCGGAAGGGCGTTGGCAAAATCAGTCATGACAATCCTCGTATCTACACCGAGGCTCCAACCTCGACTTCGCGCCATCCTAACGCGCCCTTGCCGTTTGATGCAGCCCCTTTCCCGTCAGCGGGATAGACGGTGAGGGCGAAACCCACTCTAATTAGCTTAGTGGCGAACTGACTGCGCCGTTGGTAGTCGAAGCGGTAACTTTTTGCCTTTCCCTGTTTTATGAAGGACACCCATGTCGCTTTTTAAAATTGCCTCCGCGGCCGCTATCGCCCTGACCCTGGGCGCCTGCCAGAGCCTGTTCCAGCCGAATTATCGCGTGCCGCTGGAAACCACCCGCGACGCCACCGAACAGCTCAAGCCGGGCTGCTCGGACCAGGACTGTCCGCTGGTGAATATCGATACCCTGCACTTTCCCGCCGAGCCCGAACTGGACGGCATCATCGAAAAACGCCTGCTGCAAATGACCCGCACCTCCCCCGATGCACCGGTGGCGCCGACGCTGGCGGCCTATCGCGAGCAGTTCTTGCGCACGGCCGGACCGCGCAACAGCAGTTATCTGCAAGCCAAAGTACGCGAGCAGCATGACGGCTTGGTGATCGTCGAATTGTCCAGTTACCTGGACACCGGTGGCGCTCATGGCACACCGGGGCGCGGGTTCATCAACTATTCGCGCCAGCAGCACAAGGTGCTGACACTGTCGGACATGCTGTTGCCGGGGCAGGAAGAGGCATTCTGGAAGGCAGCGCAGGTGGCGCACAACAGCTGGTTGATCAGCACCAAGCTCGATCAGGAACCGGAGTTCGTCAAGAGCTGGCCGTTCCAGAAAACCCAGAACGTGGCGCTGACCTATGGCGGGGTGATCCTCAAGTACGAAACCAGCAGCATCGCGCCTTACGCGCTGGGCCATGTCGAACTGAAGATCCCCTACCCTCGCCTCAACGGCATCCTCAAGCCCGAGCTGTTTCCCGGCCGTAACTGAAGGCCCGTCCCAGCACCAGCTGCAACAGCCCTGCCAGGACCAGCGCCGGCAGGGTTGCACCGACATCCGGATACAGGTTGGCCAGCAGATGATAGGTGCTGATGCCGCCCAGCCAGGCCAGCAGTGCCGGCCAGCGCAACGCGGCTGACGCCACCTGGCCACTGCGCTTGCGCAGGATGAAATGATCGACCAGCACCACGCCGAACAGCGGCGCGAACACCGAACCGATCAACAGCAGGAAGTTCTGGTACTGAGCCAAGGGCGCCAGCAACGCGATCAGGGTGCAGACCACGCCGATGGCCAGCGCCAGGTGCTCGACCTTCATCCGCAACAGAACGCCGCTGGACACCGCCGCCGAGTGGATATCGGCAAAGGCGTTTTCCGACTCGTCCAAGAGAATCAGCAGCAGCGGAATCCCCAGGCCGGCCCCGGCCAGCGCCAACAGCAAGGCATTGACTTCACCGCTCGGCGCAAACGCCAGGGTGTAGGCCACGCCCAGGCTCATCAGCCAGAAGTTACCGATAAAGAAGCCGATGGCGGTACCGCCAAACACGTTTTTCGCACGCTTGCCGAAACGCGAGTAGTCGGCGATCAGCGGCAACCACGACAGCGGCATGGCGATGGCGATATCAAAACCCACGGCGAACGGCATCGAGCCGTCACCGGCCTGGGCCCAGAGTGCGGCCAGATCGGCCTTGGCGAACAGGTTCCAGGTCAGCCAGATGCACGCGGCCAGCAGCAGCCAGATGCCCCATTTGCGCAGGATCTGCCGTACGAAAGTCAACGGCCCGCTGACGGCCAACAGGGTGGCCAGTGCGCCGAAGACCAGCGTCCACAGCACCGGGTTGGACAGCAGGCTGCCTTCGCTGAACGCGCGGGCGCCCAACAGGCTGGCGGCATCGCGCATGACGATGATCTCGAACGAGCCCCAACCGATCAGTTGCAGCAGGTTCAGCACCGCCGGCAGGCTCGCGCCCTTGGCACCCAGGCTGAGCTTGAGCGCGGCCATCGACGACAGGCCGGTATCGCTGCCGATCACGCCCACCGCCGCCAGCAGCAGAACGCCGACCAGGGTGCCGAGGAAGATCGCCAGCAACGAGCCGGACAGGCCCAGGCCCGGCGCGAGCAAGGCGCCGGTCTGCAGGACCATCAGGCCGATGCCGAGGGAGAACCACAGGGAAAACAGATCGCGGCCGCCGAACACACGTTTGTCGGTGGGGACCGCAATGTCAGGTGAATAAGTGCTGGGTTGAATGCTCAAGGGTGTTATCTCAGAGGGATAATTGTGTCATTGAGATGTTGGGTGCCCGGTCCGACGCCTTCGCGAGCAAGCCCGCTCCCACAGTTGACCGAGTTGTCCGGGCGGACGCGGTCCACTGTGGGAGCGGGCTTGCTCGCGAAGACGGCAGCACAGGCGCCGTCAATCACAGGTCAGATCAAACCTTCTTGTACAGCTGACTGCCTTCCTGCTTGAAGCGCTCGGCCTGTTCGGCCATGCCTTGGGCGACATCCACGTCGAGCGCTTCGATCCGTTGGTTGGCTGCGTATTCACGCACTTCCTGGGTGATTTTCATCGAGCAGAACTTCGGCCCGCACATGGAGCAGAAGTGCGCGACCTTGGCCGAATCCTTCGGCAGGGTTTCATCGTGATACGAACGAGCGGTGTCCGGGTCCAGGCCCAGGTTGAACTGGTCTTCCCAACGGAATTCGAAACGCGCCTTGCTCAGGGCATTGTCGCGGATCTGCGCCCCCGGATGCCCCTTGGCCAGATCGGCGGCATGGGCGGCGATCTTGTAGGTGATGATGCCGGTCTTCACGTCATCCTTGTTCGGCAGCCCCAGGTGCTCCTTGGGCGTCACGTAGCAGAGCATGGCGCAACCGAACCAGCCGATCATCGCCGCACCGATGCCGGAGGTGATGTGGTCGTAGCCCGGTGCGATGTCGGTGGTCAAAGGGCCGAGGGTGTAGAACGGCGCCTCGTCGCAGCACTCGAGCTGCTTGTCCATGTTCTCCTTGATCAACTGCATCGGCACGTGGCCCGGGCCTTCGATCATGCACTGCACGTCGTGCTTCCAGGCGATCTTGGTCAGCTCGCCCAAGGTTTCCAGCTCGCCGAATTGCGCTTCGTCGTTGGCATCGGCAATCGATCCCGGACGCAGGCCGTCGCCCAGCGAGAAGCTGACGTCGTAGGCCTTCATGATTTCGCAGATGTCTTCGAAATGGGTGTAGAGGAAGTTTTCCTTGTGATGCGCCAGGCACCACTTGGCCATGATCGAACCGCCGCGGGACACGATGCCGGTCACGCGCTTGGCGGTCATCGGCACGTAGCGCAGCAACACACCGGCGTGGATGGTGAAGTAGTCGACGCCCTGCTCGGCCTGCTCGATCAGCGTGTCGCGGAACAGCTCCCAGGTCAGGTCTTCGGCGACGCCGCCGACTTTTTCCAGGGCCTGATAAATCGGCACGGTACCGATCGGCACCGGCGAGTTGCGGATGATCCACTCACGGGTTTCGTGAATGTGCTTGCCGGTGGACAGGTCCATGACCGTGTCCGAACCCCAGCGAATGCCCCAGGTGAGTTTCGCCACTTCTTCTTCGATGGACGAACCCAGGGCGCTGTTGCCGATGTTGCCGTTGATCTTCACCAGGAAGTTACGGCCGATGATCATCGGTTCCAGTTCGGTGTGGTTGATGTTGGCCGGAATGATCGCGCGACCGCGGGCGATCTCGTCACGGACGAATTCAGGGGTGATGATTTTCGGCACGCTGGCGCCGAAGCTGTGGCCGGCGTGTTGCTGGTCCAGCAGGCCGGCGGCGCGGGCCACTTCCAGCTTCATGTTTTCGCGGATGGCGACGTATTCCATCTCGGCGGTGATGATGCCTTGGCGGGCATAGTGCATCTGGCTGACGTTGGCCCCGGCCTTGGCGCGGCGCGGGTTGTTGACGTGGGCAAAACGCAGTTGGGTCAGTTCCGGATCGGCGAGGCGTTCCTGACCGAAGTTGGAGCTCAGGCCACTGAGGCGCTCGGTGTCGCCACGGGCTTCGATCCAGGGCGAGCGCACGTCGGCCAGGCCTTTGCGCACGTCGATAATCACATTGGGATCGGTGTAGGGGCCCGAGGTGTCATACACCACCACCGGCGCATTGACCTCGCCGCCGAAGTCGGTCGGCGTCACGTCGAGGCTGATTTCGCGCATCGGTACGAGAATGTCCGGGCGGCTGCCCTGAACATAGATTTTTTGCGAGCGGGTAAACGGCTGCACCGATTGCTGATCGACCTTGGCCGAGTCACTCAGGTTGGTGGCGATTTTTGCTTTTATGGTCATCACGGGCTCTCCAGACAGCATCCAGGCAGTGGAATTTTGTCGGAGCGAACCTGTAACGAATGGACGCACGTGAGCTGGGAAATCCAGCCGTGCTGTGCTCAGTGCTCGAGGGGTGTTCGATGGTCGAATCACATCCCGGACGAAGCACAAGAGGACTCGCCGGGTGACGAGAAATCTTGTTCCCTACGCAGGCGCTAACCTGATCAGGTTCAACGGGATCCGAAATTATTCGATCTCAGCCTCATAGCAAGGCACCCCGACAAGAACGTGGCCAGTCTAGACACAACGGCTCAAGAACGCCAACACCGCGATAAACACCGTGATGAATGGCGTAATTACCCAGAACGGCAGGATTGTTGCCGCTCTCCAGCGCAACTACACTCGCTACGGCCGTGCTGCGCATTGACGCTGCAAGTGCCGCGCCGTAGCCTTGGCGCTCAAATTATCAGCATAATTTTTCTAGGGATCGCCTCATGCTGCGCAAACTCTCACTGGCCGTTGCCGTGTCTTGTGCGTCCAATGGAATGGCCTGGGCAGCAGAAGCGCCCTTATCGACCAAGACCGATCTGGTCAGCGTCTATCAGGAGGCGGTCAACAACAACGCCGACCTGGCGGCCGCCGTTGCCCAATATGGCGCGCAGAAAGAAGTCGTGCCCCAGGCCCGCGCCGGGTTGCTGCCCAACCTGTCTGGCGGCGCCGATGTCACCAGCGTGCGCACCTCGATCGATCAGCCTTCCGCTACCGCCAACCGCAATGCCCATTCGTATCAGGCCACCCTGGCACAACCCTTGTTCCGTGCTGATCGCTGGTTCCAGTTCCAGGCCGCCAAGGATGTGAATGAACAGGCCGCGCTGCAACTCTCTGCGACCGAACAGAACCTGATCCTGCAAACCGCCGACAGTTACTTCAACGTGTTGCGCAGCCAGGACAACCTGGCATCGACCAAGGCCGAGGAAGCCGCGTTCAAGCGTCAATTGGACCAGTCCAACGAGCGCTTCGACGTCGGCCTGTCGGACAAGACCGACGTGCTGAACTCCCAGGCCAGCTACGACACCGCGCGGGCCAACCGCATTGTTGCGCAGCGCCAGGTGGATGATGCTTTCGAAGCGTTGGTCACCCTGACCAACCGTCGATACAACTCGATCCAGGGCATCAGCCATAACCTGCCGATCCTGCCGCCGGCGCCCAACGACGCCAAGGCCTGGGTCGAAACCGCGGCCCGGCAGAACCTCAATCTGCTGGCCAGCAACTACGCCGTCAGCGCCGCCGAACAAACGCTCAAGCAACGCAAGGCTGGCCATGCGCCGACTGTCGATGCGGTGGCCCGGTACGAAAAAGGCGACAACGATGCCTTGGGTTTCAGCAACCCGAACAACCTCCCCCTGCCGTACAAGGGCGATGTCGAGCAGACCTCGATCGGTCTGCAACTGAGCATCCCGATCTACAGCGGTGGCCTGATCAACTCCCAGGTACGCCAAGGGTACGCCCAACTGGACCAGACCGAGCAGCAGCGTGAATCCCTGCTTCGCTCCATCGTGGAAAACACCCGCGACCTGCATCGTGCGGTGAACACCGATGTCGAGCAGGTGCAGGCGCGCAAGCAGTCGATCATTTCCAACCAGAGTGCGGTGGAAGCGACGGAAATCGGTTATCAGGTGGGTACGCGAAACATTGTCGACGTGCTGGATGCACAGCGTTCGCTGTACACCTCGGTCCGTGACTACAACAACACCCGCTACGACTATATCCTCGACAACCTGCGCCTCAAGCAACAGGCCGGCACCCTGAACCCGGGGGATCTGCAGGACCTGGCGCGCTGGCTCAACCCCAATTACAACCCGGACAAGGATTTCCTGCCGCCGGATCTGGCCAAGGCTGCGGCCGAACAACTCAAAGCCAGACCCGGCCAGTAACAGACCCATCCTGCTGAAAGGCTTTTAGTGGCGAGGGAGCTTGCTCCCGCTGGGTCGCGTAGCGGCCCCAAAACCAGCGAATGCATTTCGACTGACCCAGCGCAATGGCCGGTTTACGACTGCTTCGCAGCCGGACGGGAGCAAGCTCCCTCGCCACAGGTTTCAGGTTTCAGGTTTCAGGCTTCAGGTCAGTCGATCAACCGTCCCAACCCATCCAGCAAACGCTGCAACGCGCCTTGGTTGCGACGCATCACCGTCAGCCCCGCCTGCGCCATGCGTTGCGCATCCTGCGGTAATTCGAACAGGCGTTGTACCGCCAATGCCAGCCCTTCGGCATCGTCCACTTCCTGCAACGCGCCGGCACTGCGCAGTTGCGCGGCGATTTCGAGGAAGTTGAACAGGTGCGGACCACTCAACACCGGTTTGGCCAGGGCTGCCGGCTCCAAAAGGTTATGCCCGCCGTTGGGCACCAGGCTGCCCCCGACGAAAGCGCTGTCGGCCAGGGCGTAGAGAAACAGCAATTCGCCCATCGTATCGCCTAGCAACACTGACGTATCGGCAGTCACCGCCTCGCCCGTGGAGCGGCGGACCGTGGCGAAACCCTGCTGGCGGCACAATTCGAACATCGAGTCAAAGCGCTCCGGGTGCCTTGGCACCAGAATCAGCAACGCATCGGGATGGCTCGCCAGCAACCGGCGATGGGCGGCCAGTACCACTTCGTCTTCACCGTCGTGGGTGCTGGCGGCGATCCACACCGGACGTTCCTGGGCTTGCCACTGCCCGCGCAGTTCGGTGGCGCGCTGCAGCAGTTGCGGGTCGATGGTCAGGTCGAACTTGATCGAACCGGTGACTTCAACGGTCTCATCCCGTGCGCCCAACTCCCGGAAACGCTGCGCTTCGGCTTCGGTCTGCACGGCGAACAGGCTCATCTCGGCAAGCATCGGCCCGGTCAGTTTGCCGAACCGGCCATAGCCTCTGGCCGAGCGCTCGGACAATCGTGCATTGGCCAGGGCCACGGGAATCCCGCGCTTGGCGCATTGGTGGATATGGTTGGGCCAAAGCTCGGTTTCCATGATCACTGCCAGTTTCGGCTGGACACGATCAAGAAAACGCTTCGCCGCGCACGGCAAGTCGTAGGGCAGGTAGCAGTGCTGGATGCGCGGTTCATTGGCAAACAGTGCCTGGATGCGCTCCGAGCCGGTCGGGGTCATACAGGTCACGGTGATCGGGAGCTGTGGATAACGTTGCAACAGGGCGCGGATCATTGGCGCGGCGGCAATGCTTTCGCCCACCGACACCGCGTGCACCCAGATACCTCCGGGCTTCATCGTCGGCATGCCATAGGAGAAGCGCTCGCCAACGCGCCTGGCATACGCCGGCGCCTTGCGCGCCCGCAGCCACAGCCGAATCGCCACCAACGGCAGCCCCAGGTAAAACAGCACGGTGTAGAGAGATCTATTCATGGCGGCGGAGTTTATCGGGTTTTTCGCCGATCGCCTGCAGGTGCACGGCAAAACGTTCCGCGAGCCAGCGCGCCGCCGGCCCGAGCGGCTCATCGCGACGCCAGACCAGCTCCACCACCAGCGCGGGCGGGGTCCATTCGCTGCTTAATTCGACCATCTGGTCGTGATAGGTCGGGTATTGCACCACATGCCGCGGCAACCAGGCCCAGCCGAGGCCGCGAACCAGCCATTCGGCCATCACATAGAAACTGTCGGCCCGCCAGACTTGCGGACTGGCCGGTTCACTGCCCGGATAAAGGCTGGACTGGGTCGACATCAGCAACTGACGGTGCTGCGCCAATTGCTGGCGATCGACCTGCGTCTGTTGCGCCAGCGGATGGTCGACGCCGCACACGGTGACCATTTCCACACTGCCCAGCACCCGCCGCTCCAAGGCTTCGGGAATCTGATCATGAAAGAACAGCAGGCCCAGATCGGCGCGGCGCTCCACCAGTTTTCGCGCCACTTCGCCCTGGGCGGCACTGGTCAATTGCACTTCCAGGCTGGGAAAGCGCTCGGCCAGGGCTTCCAGGCTTTCAATCACGGGCTGATAGGGCATCGCTTCATCCTGGGCCAGACGCAATCGTGCTTCCTGGCCGCGCATCATTGCCAGCGCCCGGCCATTGAGGCGCTCGCACTGGCGCAGGACTTCCCGAGCCTCATCAAGCAAGGCCGTACCCGCTTCCGTAAGTCTGGGCTGCCGACCGCTGCTGCGGTCGAACAGGCTCACGCCCAGGTCCTCCTCCAGCAAGGCGATTGCACTGCTGACCGCCGACTGCGCCTTGCGCTGGCCGCGCGCCACGGCGGAAAACGAACGTTGCTCCGCGACGCTGACGAACAGTCGCAACTGATCCAGATTCCATTGCATGCTCATGGCTAACCCATCTCCCCAGCAGATAGGTAATGACTTTACCGCATCTGGGGGATCTCTAAAATGCCGCCTCAGCAAGCAGCATTTTTTATGAGGATTGACCCATGACCGCCTACTACTACCTGGCCATCGCCATCTGCGCCGAAGTCATCGCCACCGTTTCGATGAAAGCGGTCAAAGGCATCAGCACGCCGCTGCCGCTGATCCTGGTCATCGTCGGTTACGGCATCGCCTTCTGGATGCTCACCCTGGTGGTGCGCAGCGTGCCGGTGGGCGTGGCCTACGCCGTGTGGGCCGGCATGGGCATTGTGATGGTCAGTGTGGCGGCGCTGTTTATTTATGGGCAGAAGCTGGACGTGCCGGCGATGCTGGGGATGGGGTTGATTGTGTTGGGGGTCGTCGTCATCCAGCTCTTCTCCAAGACCGCGGGGCACTGATACCCGGCTGCTACATGGCGTTCGGCATGAATCTGTATACTGCGCCCTCGTCTTGAACTCTGAGGTCGCTGCATGCCATCCGTTATTTCCACCGACGTTCTGATTGTCGGCGCTGGTGTCGCCGGCCTCTGGCTGAATGCGCGCCTGCGTCGCCAGGGTTTTTCGACCGTGCTGGTGGAAAGCGCCGGCCTCGGCGGCGGGCAGAGCATGAAGTCCCAGGGCATCATCCATGGCGGCGCCAAATACGCGCTGCACGGTGCCCTGACCGGCGCCTCGGAAGCCATTGCCGACATGCCCCGGCGCTGGCGCGAAGCCTTGGCCGGCAACGGCGAGCTGGACCTGTCCGGCGTGCGCCTGTTGTCCGAAGCCCACTACCTTTGGTCCCCCGGCACCATTGCCGGCAACCTCACCAGTTTCTTCGCCAGCAAGGCCGTGCGCGGTCGCGTGGATCAGGTCAAGGGCGATCAACTGCCCCCCGCCCTGCAAGACAAGCGCTTCAAGGGCAAGGTCTATCGCCTGGCCGAACTGGTGATCGACGTGCCGAGTCTGGTCCAGCGCCTGGCGGACCTGGCGGGTGACGGCTTGCTCGCCGGGCAGACCATCGAACCGCTGCTGGAGGGTGGCGTCCTGGTCGGCCTGAAGGTCGACGAGCGTGAGATTCGCGCGCAACGCATCGTCCTCAGTGCCGGTGCCGGAACGGCATCACTGCTCGAAGCCCTGGGCCTGAGCCAGCCAGCCATGCAGCGCCGGCCGCTGCATATGATCATGGCCAAAGGACCGGGCCTCAAACCGCTGTACGCCCACTGCCTGGGCGGCGGCACCAAACCGCGCATCACCGTGACCACCCACCCGGCTGCCGATGGTCAATGGGTCTGGTACCTGGGTGGCGATATCGCCGAGACTGACGGCGTAGCCCGTGAGCCCGCCGAGCAAATCGCTACCGCACAGAAAGAACTCGGCCAGTTGCTGCCCTGGATCGACCTGAGCACCGCGCGGTGGGCCACTTTGCGTGTGGATCGCGCCGAACCCCTGCAAACAGGCCTGACCCGCCCCGACAACGCCTTTCTGGCCGAAGAAGGCCGGCTGTTGGTGGGCTGGCCAACCAAATTGGCGCTGGCGCCGGATTTTGCCGATCGAGTGATCAACAGCCTTGAACGGGACGGGATTCAACCTGGCCCTGCAACGCCACTGCCGCCATTGCCAAAACCGCCGATGGGCGTTCCTGCCTGGGAGCAACTGCTGCCATGACCGTACCGACCCTGCATGATCTGCATCGCCCGCTCGGCAGCACCGGGCTGCTGGTATCCCCCTTGGGCCTGGGCACTGTGAAGCTTGGCCGCGATCAAGGGGTCAAGTACCCCAACGGCTTTCAGATTCCCGACGATGACGACGCGCGCCGGCTGCTCAAGCTCACTCGCGACCTGGGCATCAACCTGATCGACACCGCCCCGGCTTATGGCCGCAGCGAAGAGCGCCTCGGCCCTCTGCTGCGCGGGCAACGTCAGGACTGGGTCATCGTCA
The DNA here is from genome assembly GCF_001984065.1 of Pseudomonas sp. KK4. Lineage (GTDB taxonomy): Bacteria > Pseudomonadota > Gammaproteobacteria > Pseudomonadales > Pseudomonadaceae > Aquipseudomonas. Next base: position 29,396 of record NZ_LYVP01000038.1, on the reverse strand, counting down.
GCAAGGTCGGCGAAGAGTTTGCCGACGGTCAGTCTCGGCACGATTTCACTGCCGCGCACACCCGACTGTCGGTGGAGCGCAGCTTGCAACGTCTGGAAACCGACTTCATCGACCTGGTGCTGGTGCATTCCGATGGCAACGACCTGGCAATCCTCAACCACTGTGAGGTCTACGAAACGCTCGCTGCACTCAAGTCCGAAGGCAAGATCCGTGGGTTCGGCTTTTCCGGCAAGACGGTCGAGGGCGGCCTGAAGGCGCTGGAGCAAGGTGATTGCGCGATGGTCACCTACAATCTGAACGAACAATCCGAAAAGCCTGTCATTGACTATGCTGCTGCTCACGGCAAAGCCATTCTGGTAAAAAAAGCCCTCGCCAGCGGTCATGTCTGCCTCAGTCCTGGGGTGGATCCGGTGCGGGCCAGTTTCGAGTTGTTGTTCGAACATCCGGGGGTCGCCAGTGCTATTGTCGGGACCATCAACCCGCTGCACCTCGCCCATAACGTCGCGACCGTTGCCCAGGTCCTACGTAGCAACTGACGCCGCCTTACGCGGCCTTAAGCAGGAGCCGACATGCCGCGTACGCTCATCAGAAAGAACCCGAGCAACTTCAAGACCCTGCCCTTATTCGTCGAAGCGACTCCCGAAGGCCTGAGTTACCAGAGCGTCGGCCGACCGCTTAATTTTTCCCAGATTTTGCAGCGTCGCCGCCCGGTGGCGGTCGGCGATACCGAGCGCTTTGCCCTTGAACTGGCCAACCTCGGGGTTTCGGTGCGCCTGACCCTGCATTGGCAGAATCGCGATTACTGGGTGCTGGTGCGCCAGCGTCGGCAGGACCGGGGCGATGTGGTGCTCAAGCTGATCTCCGGTTATGTACCGGCCCATGAGCTGAACCTGCCGCTTCATACGGCAATTCAGGAGATCGCCGAAGAATGCCTGCTGGAAACCCCGGAAGGCTGGCTCAATGGCCGTTTCAACGAGACCTGGCTGCCCGCGCCTTACTCCTCGGCCTTGCATTACCGTGAAGCCCTGCCCTTTCGCCTGTCGCCGCTGTCGGGGTCGGCGCGGCCGGTGCGTTGCGCCAACCTGCAACTGATCGAACGGCCGCGGGCCTATGTGCATTTGCCCACAGCGTCTTTGCAATTGATCTACGATTTGCGCCTCGACGTGCCCAAGGAAGCCAAATCCCTGAGCCTGTTCCATGTCGACGAACGCCTGGAAGGCGATCAACTGGTGGCTCGCCTGGACCGCAAGCGCCCCGACCTGTACCTGATGCCCTTGCAGGACGGCCATCCGTTGGCCGAGCTCTACACCCTGAAAAAAGATCAGTTGTACCCGGCGAGCACGCGCGGGCTGTACCTGGCCGAAAGCTTTGCCCGGCAGGAAGGTTGGGTGGTGAAAGAGGAGCGGATACGCTGGAAGGATTGGGTGCGCCAGCAGGGCTTGACGCCGCCAGGGAAACATTCGGGATTGGCGCTGTTGCGCGGGAAAGCCAAGCAGCTGTTGAAAAAGATCGTGCCGCACAAGACCGCACGCCCGTAATCGGTCCCACGCAGAGCGTGGGACCGATCTCTGTCATTCAGACTTGCGGATCTTCTCGACGATTGCGGTCGTGGAGCTGTTTTCCACCAGGCCCAGCACTTTCACCGTCCCGCCGTAAGCGGTCACGATGTCCGCGCCGACCACCTGGTCGATCCCATAATCGCCACCTTTGACCAGCACATCCGGCTTGACCTCGCGCAGCAGGTTTTCCGGGGTGCCTTCAGGGAAGCTGATCACCCAGTCCACCGCCCCCAGACCGGCCAGCACGGCCATGCGACGGTCGACACTGTTGATCGGCCGGCCCGGCCCTTTCAAGCGACTGACCGAGGCATCGTCATTGACCGCGACGATCAGACGATCGCCCTGGGCCCGCGCCTGCTCCAGGTAGGTCACGTGACCGGCATGCAGGATGTCGAAGCAACCGTTGGTGAACACGATCTTTTCGTTGTGCGCACGGGCGTCGTCAACGGCCAGCAGCAGTTGCTCCAGACCCAGCACGCCACGCTCCGAACCCTCTTCACGCTGAATCGCGCGACGCAGTTCCGGCGCACTGATGGCTGCCGTACCGAGTTTGCCGACCACAATGCCCGCCGCCAGGTTGGCCAGGCCGACCGCGTGAGGCAATTCCTCACCCGCAGCAATGGCCGCCGCCAGGGTGGAAATCACCGTGTCGCCGGCACCGGTCACGTCGAACACTTCACGGGCACGGGCCGGCAGGTGCAAGGCCGGGTGATCCGGACGCAACAGGGTCATGCCGTGCTCGCCGCGGGTCACCAGCAAGGCGCCGAGGTCCAGGTCGTGCATCAACTGCGCGCCCTTGCTCACCAGCTCGTGCTCATCGGCACAACCGCCGACGATGGTTTCGAATTCGCTGAGGTTCGGCGTGATCAGGCTCGCGCCCCGGTAGATCGAAAAATCCTTGCCCTTGGGGTCGGCCAGCACCGGAATGCCACGGGCACGGGCCGCCTGAATCAGAACCTGATGATTTTTCAGTGCGCCTTTGCCGTAGTCGGACAGCACCAGCACCTTGATGCCTTCGAGCAATTCGTCGACTTGCGCGGACAACGCCAGGGCGTCGGTGGCGAAAGGTTCTTCGAAGTCGATACGCAGCAGTTGCTGGTGACGGCTCATGACCCGCAGCTTGACGATGGTCGGCTGGTGCGCAACGCGCTGGAACAGGGCACGCACGCCGGCACCCTTGAGGCTGTTGGCCAGGCTGTCGGCGGCTTCATCATCGCCGGTTACACCCACCAGCGAGGCCGGGGCCCCGAGCGCGGCAATGTTCAACGCAACGTTGGCGGCACCGCCCGGGCGGTCCTCGATGTGATCGACCTTGACCACCGGTACTGGCGCCTCAGGGGAAATCCGTGAGGTACCACCATGCCAGTAACGGTCGAGCATGACATCGCCGACCACCAAGACAGGGGCTTGATCGAATCGCGGCATGGACAACTTCATGGAGCAACCCACATACAAAATGAACAGGGGCGCGATATTAACACAGGGCAGGCACCGGCTTGTGCGGCGACTGCAACGGGATGAATTCGCGAAGACCTCAGGAGAGTCGGTGTAGGAGCTGTCGAGTGAAACGAGGCTGCGACCCTTTGATTTTTAACGCAAATCAAAAAGATCGCAGCTTGAGACAGCGCCTGCAAAGGCGGAACTCAGGCGATATCTTCCGCCGGCGCATCCAGCCCCATCGCATGCAGGCGCGAGTAGTAGCCGTTTTGCGCCAGCAACTGGGCATGGGTGCCGCGCTCGACGATCTGCCCCTGGTCCATCACCAGAATGAGGTCGGCCTTTTCAATGGTCGACAGACGGTGGGCGATGACCAGTGTTGTCCGCCCTTTCATGACGTGATCCAGCGCTGCCTGGATATGACGCTCGGACTCGGTATCGAGCGCCGAGGTTGCCTCATCGAGAATCAGCAGTGGCGCGTTTTTCAACAACGCCCGGGCAATCGCCAGGCGCTGACGCTGCCCACCCGACAGCAACACGCCGTTTTCCCCGACCTGGGTATCCAGGCCGTCAGGCATTTGCGAGATGAAGTCCATCGCATAGGCATCGCTGGCGGCCCGTTCGATATCGGCACGGGGCGCACCGGCCAGATCGCCATAGGCGATGTTGTTGGCGATGGTGTCGTTGAACAGCGTCACATGCTGCGTAACCTGTGCCACGTGCCTGCGCAAATTGCGCAAGCGGTAGTCTTCGATTTCCACATCGTCCAGAAGAATTTCACCGATGTCATGATGGTAGAAACGTGGAATCAGACTGGCCAGGGTCGACTTGCCACTGCCAGAGCGTCCCACCAGGGCGATCATCTGACCAGGCGCCGCCGAGAAGCTGATGTTTTTCAGCACTTCGCGGTCGGTGCCCGGGTAGGAGAAGCTCAGGTTGCGCACCTGCAGATGACCACTGATGCGATCGCGCTCGACGGTACCCGTGTCGACTTCAGGTTCGACGTCCAGCTGCTCGAAAATGCTTTCGGCACCGGCAACGCCTTTCTGGATGGTCGAGCTCACTTCCGACAGCTGTCGGATCGGCTTGGGCAACAAGCCTGCGGCAGTAATGTAGGCCACCAGATCACCGGCCGTGGCGTCACCACGCAGGAACAGCACCAGGAACATCAGCACCGCCATGGCGGTATAGATCACCAGTTGCAGCATGGGCGTGTAGACCGCACCGGTCTTGGTCATGCGCAATTGCTTGTCGGTATTGCTCTGGCTGGCCGCGGCAAAACGCTGCTCTTCGTAGCGCTCGCCACCGAAGCTGCGCACCACGCGATAGCCCTGGATGGTCTCGGACGCCACGTGCGTCACGTCGCCCATCGCCACCTGGATCTTTTTGCTCTGCTTGCGGAATTTCTTGCTGGTGTTGCCGACCATCAAGGCAATCAGCGGCAGGATCGCCAGCATCACCAGCGTCAACTTCCAGTTCATCCAGACCAGATAGCCAAACAGGAACACCACGGTCAGGCCTTCGCGGATCACCACCTTGATGGCATCGGTGGCGGCACCGGTGACCATGGTGACGTTGAAGGTGATGCGCGAGATCAGATGCCCGGAGTTGTGGGTATCGAAATAGCGGTTGGGCAGCACCAACAGCTTGTTGAACAACTCGACACGCAGGTCATGGACCAACCCCAGCGAAACCTTCGCCAGGTAATAGTTGCCAAGGAACGAGCCCAGGCCTTGCCAGGCAGCGATCAGGATGATCAGCAGCGGCACAGCCATCAGCAATTGCAGGTCTTTCAGATAAGGGACATTCGGAAAGAGCACCGCTTCAGGGTTGCTCAAGCCATCGACAAAGTATTTGAGAATGCCGGCCAGCATTGGCTGGGTCGAAGCAAAAATGACGAAGCCCACGATACTCAGCAAGAAGAGGCCGGTGTAGGGCTTTACGTACCCCAACAGCCGAAAATAGATTTTCAGGCTGGAATCCTGTCCCGCGTCACGCGGCGCATCACTCATCGTAGGGCTCACTGATTAAGAAGAACGCGAAATTTTATCACAAGCGCCGGGATTGACCCGCGCCCATACCAAAACACCTGCCAGCCCCACCACCAGCCAGCTGATGAACCATTCGGCCCGCGGAGTACCACTGAGGCTGGCGGCATCGAACTGCATGGCCAGGGTGGAGAACAACCACATGCCAATGATGCCTCGGGCATACAGCGTTTCCCGAACCTTCCAGGCTTCGCGCAGCACCGCAAGCCACACCGCGCACCACAGCAACAGCCCCGGAACACCCAATTCGATGGCGATGTGACTGAACAGATTATGGGCATGGTCGAAATAAGTATTGGAGGCAAACACCTTGTAGTCGCTGCCCAGGCCCAGGCCGCGCCATGGGTGCTCGGCGATCATTTGCAGGCTGGCCACCAGGATCTGCGGACGATAGGACACGCCCCGCGCCGTGACCAGCGATTCGAAAAACCAGAACGCCAGGAACGCCACGACCAGTGCGGTCGCTGCGACAACGCGGCTGCGCCGGTCACGGCACCAGATCGGCATGGCCAGCAAGGTAAAAAACAGTGCCAGGCCGGCGCCACGGCTCTGACTGAGCAGCACAAACGCACCCAACACCGCCAGGGCAACGACCCAGAGCGCCTGCAATGAAGCGGTACGGGGCACCCACAGCGCCAGCCACACCGCCGCCAACCCGATGACATAGCCACCCAGAATCGGATGAGACAACTCGCCAAGGCCTTCAGCCCGCGCACTCCAGGGGTTGCCGGCCATCCCGTAGAACTTGGCGATGGCGACTACCGTAGCGATCGCCAGGCCGATCCCGCCCCATTGCATCACGCGGATCACACGGTCGGGCCGGCCGCTGGCGAACACCGGGAAGAACAACAGGAACACCACGATGTACAGCAGACGCTTGGCTTCACGACTGGTGTCCTGGGCGTTCGACCAGTAAAGGCTGATGAGCGACCAGACCAGGAGCCCGAGCAACGGCATGCAGATCCAGCGATGTTGGTAAAGCGCTTCTGTGAGCTGAACCCGCGCAGACCAGGCAAACACCAGGGCCGGCAGCCAGAGAAATGCCACCATCCCCTGCTGATAGACCTTGTTGGTAGGGGCAACAGCGATAGCCAATAAAAACCACAGCAGACCGATCGACATCCATGTTTGCGCCCAGCGTTTTTCGTGCATCAAATTGCTCCTGAGAGTATTCGCTTATCCAACTGGCATGGTTAAAGCTGAAACTTTTCGGCATCATTGCCCGCCACCGCGCCCGTTCTTCCGACAAGGCTTTCCACGATGCAATGTTCTCGGCTGCCGCAAGCCGCTTTAAATCAAATGATTGACGGTGCCAAGGTACTCGAGGCCGACAGCTACGGGCCGAAAGTCTACCTGTTGCCGGATGGGAATATTCTGAAACTGTTCCGTCGCAAGCGTATTTTTTCTTCGGCGCTGTTTCGGCCCTATTCGAAACGCTTCATCGACAATGCCCTGGCGTTGCAGAAACTCGGCGTACCGACCTTGCAGGTGTTGCAATATCACCGGCTGGAAACGCCTGGCATGACGGCCGTGCTTTACCAGCCGTTGCCGGGTGAGACGCTGCGTCAGATCGCGAGCAAGGACGGTTTCAGCTGGCCGCAAGCCCTGCCGGATCTCGCCGGGCTGATCCGCAATCTTCATCAATCGGGTATTTACTTTCGCTCACTGCATCTGGGCAACATCGTGGTCACGCCGGACAATCGCATGGGGCTGATCGATGTGGCCGATATGCGTTTTCTGCGAGGGCCACTGCCCCGGCATCTGATCAAACGCAACCTGCAACACTTCGCCCGCTATATTGCACGCGAAAACCTGAACGAGAGCTTTCCGTTACAAGCGCTCGAGCAGGCTGTCCTACCGTCATGAAAGCAGTGAGCGGGCGGCCTGGCTGAAACGCTGCCAGGCCTGTTCAGGGGCCAGCGCCTGATGCTGAGCGGCTGCAACCGCCTCGGCAGAGGTGCCAAAGGCTCGCACGATAGCGTCGTGCCAGGCGCCGACATCCTCCGTCGGTGCGTACCACCCCGCATCGGCCAACTGCTCGCGGAACACTTCCAGCTCACTGGACAGCACCGGAACACCGGCCATCACCGCCTCTTGCATGATCAGGCCCAACCCTTCGCTTTTCGAAGGAATCGCCACCCAATCGAACGCTTGATACAGCCGTGCGGCATCGCTCAGATGGCCCGGCAGATAGACTTTGTCGCGCAAGCCGAGGCTATCGATTTGCGCTTCCAGGGCGGCACGCTCCGTGCCTTCACCCACAATGACCAGACGCAGATCGGGGCGCTCATGCAGGGCCGCCGCAAACGCATTGAGCAGCAAGCCAAAGCCCTTGCCCGGAACCAGGCGCCCGACCGCCCCCAATACCTGCACACCCGAAGGCAAACCCAGCAGGGCTCGCGCTTGATCTCGCGATAGCAGTGCGCAACGAAAGGCCGCCGGATCGAACGCGCTTCGCAGTGCCATGACCGGTATTTGCAAGTCTCGGCTCACTTTGTCCGCCAGGGTGTTGGAAACTGCGACCAGCGTCAGTTGCGCCATGGGCACTTGGTGGAAAAGCACGCGATCAGAAGCGTTCAGGCGCGTTGAACCATGGAACACCACCACCGCGCGGACCTGGGGCATTGCCTTGAGAAGCGGCAGCATCGTGCGCGCAACACCCAGGCCATCGAGCAGCAGCAGATGTGCACCGCTCTCCTGCAGAGCGCTCCTGAACCGAGCCTGCATCCAGGGTTTGAGGAGCCGCCAGAAATGCCGCCCCTTCAGACGGGCAGAGGACACCCCCCACTCCCGAACATCCCCCATGTTCACTCGGGATTCGGACGCACGCCCCTGAAGCAGCCAGGTCTTGACCGGCACCGAGGGCGACACCTGGGACAGGATCTGCTGATGCACTTTATGAGTAGAGGCGAATGGAGCGCCCCCTGCCCACATGATGTTGAGAATACTCATAGTGCGCGAAGCCAGTGCACGGGGTTCTGGAAAAGGGCTGCTGCGCACCTAGAGGATGAACCGGCCAATGCAGACTCCCAGCACCAAGGACAATACGAATTTGACCTGATCACGTCGATTGCGGCGTGCCTTGCGTAGACGCTCCGCCGCCGTTTCGACGTGAAGACCGAAACCGGTATGCATCACCGCGTCAGCTTCCAGTATGCGGGCCGCCAGATTCAGCTCGGCGTATCGCACCGAAAGCGCCTTCTCTCCACTGTAGCCGGTAAATGGGGCACACAAGCGGTATTCCTTCATCCGGCGTAATCCTGGATTCAGGGAAAACCCCTGCCACTCAGGTTTGTCGGAGATCAGCGGGTAACACGCAACACCCTCCACGACTTCGCGCTCACCGAGGCGAATGTAGGGGCTGTGAATACGCAGATCGTGGTTATAACTGCGCAGCCATACCTGCAGGATTTCCGGGCGAGCCTCCAGCACGGCCAGGGAGTCTTCCACGAATCCCCGGCGATAGAACTCCCAGTCGTCTTCGCAGTGGAAAACATACGCCGTTTTCACATGTTCATAGGCCAGGTCGATCGAAGCCAGTTGCCCCAGTTTCGGCCGATTGACGAACACCGTGCAGTGATCTTTCCAATGGGCCGGGATGATCGCGTGTATGCCCTCGTCACCGGCATCTTCAGTGATGAACACCTCACGGATGGGCGCCGTGTTGAAGCGATCGAAACTGTCGAGGGTGATCTTCAGCAGATCCAGTCGACCACAGCTTGTTACCACGAACGTGATGTCACTTTCTTTGGAAAATCGCACTTGATTCTCAGTAACGGTTAGGGTCGCGCAATATCGATTGCTCGACAGATCTTGTCAAATACCCAGTTTCAGGCGGACTTTTTCCAGCAGGCTCAGCGGCGCACGCGGACGCAATGCCGGCTCGAGTTCCTCAACGATTCGCTGGCCGATGCGCGCGAAACTGAACTGACTGACCGCCAGTTCGCGGCCATTGTGCGCGATTCGCTGTGCCAATTGGCTGTCATTGCGCAAGATCGCCAGTTTCTCCTGAAGCTGGGCAATGCTCTGGTAGAACACCACGTTGTGCATGTCCTGCAGTCCCAGCGCCTGGCTTTCCGCCGCGCCCTGATCGTAGGCAAGCAACACACAGCCACAGGCCATGGCTTCGAAATTCTTGATCATGAATTCGCCCATGCCGACATCGGCGCTGACGAAAAAGCGAATGCGGTTGAGGGTGTCGCGATACTCTTCGCCGGATTTGGTCCTTGTCACCACCAGTGGCTCGACGCGGCCCAACTCATCGAGCAGCGCTTTGCGGCCGCTGTAGGCAGCGCTGTTGGTGCTGCCGACAAATGCCAGTTCCATATCGCGTTCGCGACCCTGGTCTACAAGCTGTGTCTGGTCGTAGCCCTTGGGCACGAACACCGCATCGAAACCTTCACCGCGCAGTCGCTCGGTCACCACGAAACCGGAACTGATCACCCGCGCCCACGGCAAGCGGCGGTAATGCGCGCTGAATTTGCCGGTGTACTTGCACGGAATGTAGTTCTGGTAGGCGTCGTGTTCGAGAATCACCAGGTTGGGGAGGGTGCGGATGAAACCGACCTGACGGATCTCCTGCTTGAAGCGCAGGAAAAACACGATCCGCTCATACCGCGATACATCGACTTCACGGCGGAAATAGCTGCGCAGGTTGCGCTGCTCGTCGCTGCTCAGCCACCGCAGGTCGCACTCGCAATGAGCCGCAACGCCTTCGTACAGACGATCCAGAATGGCCCGCTGTTCTTTCTGCACCAGAAATAAAACTTTCATCGTCTTCCTTGCCGCAACAGGCAAACCGAGCAACACCTGAAATAGTCGCTGCTCGACGCAAGCGCACCCCAGGCCCGAAACACCTTACAAACGCCAGAACAGTTCATGGCGGCGCACAGCCTTGCGAAAAAATTCGTTCTCGCCGTAGGGCGAACCGGAGCGGCCGGCCAACAGGCGCTGCAGCACTCGGCGCAAACGGCGCTTGAACGCAGGTCTTGGCTGCAGATCGTGCATCATGCCCAAGGCCATGGCCTTGTCACGCTGCTGCGCCACCGTCAGCGACAGGCAATAGGGATGCAGCGAACTGGCCGGATCGAAAACCGGTGGCAATGCCGTCCCCGCACCATGGTCACCCATGGGCCAGCGATCATTGTCGTGCAGGTGGTTGGCGTAGCCCAGGAGGGTCGGCTGCCAATCGAGGTCCTTCAGTACTTCGAGAACAGCTTGCTGAGCGCAAATATGATCAGGGTGAGGATCAAGCGTCGGGTGCGGCAGCACGATCACTTCGGGTTGCGCCCGCAGCAACAATTCGCGCAGATCGGCCAGCAGATTGTTCCAGGTCGGCGCGCCGTCGGCATCGCCCGGCAGGGCGAACGGGTTCATCCGACGGAACAACCGCGTGTCGCTCAGATCCGCTTCCCGGGAACCCACCGGCTGAGCGGGCGCGGCCTGCATGGCGGCCAGTTGCAGGCAGAAGTAGCCCAATTGCACACAATGCGCTTCGGGCACCCCGGCCCAACGCGGCACCGCAATGCTGTCCCAGGCCCGCAACCGGCCCTTGAGCCGCGCGGCCTCGACGTTATCCAGGCCCATCTGCTGATAGTGCTCGGCTTCGATTTCACCGGCAGTCAGCGTGACGATCCAGGTTTCGTCGGCCTGGCTGTACAACCCGTAGGCCGCCAGCTCCGCGTCATCGGCGTGAGGTGCGATCACCATCACCCGCTGCCGACGGTAGTCAGGATGCTCGAGCGCCCACAGCACGGGCTCGCCGGACAGCCGGCAAAAACGCCCGCGCAGGCGCAACTCTCCTCGCGACAGCACTGGCGCCTGACCACTGAGGTTGAGGTAACGCAGGCCGTTGACGCCTCGTTCCAACGCCTGTCGATCGGGGTTGTCGCCGCCGGTCAACTCCACCACCGGGTCGAAAAAGCGCCCCAGCCATGTGCTTTTGATTCGCAGCGCCAATACCAGCGTCGCGTCCTCGACCAGCATCACCCCGTCGTCCAGGCGCAGGCGGTCGCCGTTCAGATGAACCTTGGGCTGCGGCGTGTAGGGCGGGAAGTTGTACTGGTAATCGTCTTTGGGCGAATAGAACAGATGGTCGGCAAACCAGGCCTCGTGGGCGATCCAGCCCAGCACCGCCAGCACCAGCGGCAACCACCAGGCCACCCAGACGCCGCAAATGATCAATAGCCCCAGGGCAATCAACAGGCCGATGCGTTTGTTGCGTCGATGGCGCTTGAGCAGGGCTTGTTTGCGACTCATGGGCTGACTCATACGGTAAAGACCGGCACAGGGTTGCACCAACGATCCTTGTATTCCCGGTCGGCGCGACCGAAGGAAAAGCGCAAGGGTTTGTCCAGTGCCCGGGCATGCTCCCAGGCGCTTTGGGTGTTGAGAAAACTCAGCACGCTGCCGGGGCTGAATTCGCGGGTTTCGGGGTCGACGCCACCGTTGATGTACTCGACGCTGATCCACTGCGGCGCCTCGACGCGGTACACCAACTGAATCGCAATCGGCGCATCGTTGAGGAAAATCACCGAACCAATCAGCAACTGGCGCAACAACTCGATGACTTCGGCCATGCGCGCCGCGCCTGTTGCAGGAAAACCCCAGCGACGCTGGAACAGGTCGCAATAGATTGCCGCCAGCTCGGCACTGGAAAACTCCGCCACCGGTCGCACCACGCCACCCGCCTCCTCCAGCAACCGGAGTTCACGGCGCTGGTTGTAGCGAAACTTCTTCGACAGGTCCTCGGGTGCACGGGCCATGGCCAGCTGTTCGGCCTGCAGCTTGATGCCGCTGAAACGGCGTTCGTTCAGCGCCGACAGGTAACGGCCGCGATGACGCAACGGCGCCTGGGCATCGTCAGCGGCGGGAAGGATGATCTCGGCGTTGCCAAGGTCGAACAGACCCTTTTTGCCACTGCGCTTGAGCACGTCCTTGGACAAGGCTAGATCGCGGCCCCAGGTCGGGATCGCCGCTTTGACGTCGCCGTCCTGCTCCCAGGCCAGGTACCGCACCGGGATGCCGGCCAACTGCGCCAGGCGCTCGACCACCAGCGGATGCGTCGCGACGCTGCCGCCGTAGCGCTGCCAGGCCTGGGTATAAGTCGAGGCATCGGCGACTGACCAGCCGCGTTCGCGCCAGCCTTTAAATCGGTTGAGCATCAGCCCCTCGGTGCCAGTTCGGTAACCTGCGGCAAATGCCAGAAAGCATCGCGTACCGCGCGGTCGGAGAAACGCTCTCGCAAGCGATCGAGCATCAGCTCGGTGCATTGCTGGCGTTGTTGCGCATCCATGGCGGCCAGATGTTGCAGCCCTTGAGCCAGGTGTTCGGCATCGCCCAGCGGGAACAGAATGCCCACGCCTTCGACCACTTCCTTCGCCCCGCCACAGGCCGTGACGAGCAACGGCACGCCAGCGGCCATGGCTTCGAGCAGCACCATGCCGAACGGCTCGTTATCGGAACTCAGGGCAAACACGTCGAAGGCACGGAAGTAGCGCCGCGCCTCGGGCACCTGCCCGAGGAACAGCACGCGGTCGCCGATACCCAGCTCGCGGGCCTGAGCCTTGAGGTCTTCTTCCAGACGCCCGCTACCGAGAATCACCAACTGACTGTTGGTCGGCAACCCCGGCAACGCCGCGGCGAAACCGTCCAGCAACGTGGCCTGGTCCTTGTCCGGGTGCAGCCGCCCGACATTGCCGACAATCCAGGCGTCCGCCGCCAGGCCAAGGATTTCCCGAGCTTCGCCGGGCGATACCTGGCTGTCTTGCAACGCTTGCACGTCGATACGGTTGTACAACGTCTGTATCCGCGACGCCGGCCACTTCGGCAGGCAACGACGCATGTCGTCACGCACGGCATCGGAGACGCCGAGCAGGCTCAGGCGCTTGCGAAAAATGTTGGCGAACAGTTTGCGGCTGCCGCGTTTGTAATCGTCAAACGCGTGATGCACGCCAATCACCGGCAACGAGGTGCCGAGCAAGGCGATGTAGATCGGCTTGAAACGATGGGCGATGCAGAAACTGAAATTGCGTGAAGCGGCGATCTTGCGCAGATCGCTGATGGCGCCCAGCTTCAGGCCACGAATGGCCCTGGAGCTGTATTCCATGAACAACACTTCATCGCTGGCGCACCCCGCGGCGACCTCGGCATCGGCGACCCCGGTCAGAAACACCGTGGTCACGCGATAGCCGGTCCCCGCGAACAGGCTGGCGTACTGCCGCGCGCAGTCCAGGAACGGCCCGTCATAGCCGTGGCAGAACTGCAGCACATGGCGTTCAGCCGAGCGTGTCATAGGCGTTTGCGCCCTCTTTGACGACCAGGATGTCTTCCATGATCAGGTATTGCAGGTCGGAGCCGAAGAACATATTCAAGGCGTCGGTCGGCGAGCAGATCATCGGTTCGCCACGACGGTTGAGCGAGGTGTTGAGCGACACGCCGTTGCCGGTCAGTACTTCCAGCGCCTTCATCATGTCGTAGTAGCGCGGGTTGTATTCGCGCTTGAGCACCTGGGCCCGGGAGGTGCCGTCTTCGTGGACGACTTCCGGCACCCGGGTCTTCCATTCTTCAGCCACTTCGAAGGTGAAGGTCATGAACGGCGCAGGGTGATCGATCTTGATCATCTGCGGCGCGACGGTGTCGAGCATCGACGGGCAGAAAGGCCTCCAACGCTCGCGGAACTTGATCTGATGGTTGATGCGATCGGCCACACCGGCCACGCTCGGGCAACCGATGATCGAACGACCGCCCAATGCGCGCGGACCGAACTCCATGCGACCCTGGAACCAGGCCACAGGGTTGCCATCGACCATGATCTTGGCGATCTGCTCCGGCATGTTGTCCAGCTTGCGCCAGGCCGGCTTGTTCTCGTGACGGGCGCACGCGGCGATCACGTCTTCGTTGCTGTACGAAGGGCCGAGGTAGACGTGTTCCATCTTCTCGACCGGCACGCCACGGGCATGGGACACATAGGCCGCTGCGCCGACTGCGGTGCCGGCGTCGCCGGAGGCAGGCTGCACGAACAGTTCCTTGACGTCATCGCGGGCGATGATTTTCTGGTTCAGCTTGACGTTCAACGCACAGCCACCGGCGTAGGCCAGTTTGCCGGTTTCCTTGAGCACGTCGCCCAGGTAGTAGTCGATCATCTGCAGCGCAATTTTTTCGAACAGCGCTTGAATGCTGGCGGCGTAGTGGATGTACGGCTCATCGGCGATGTCGCCTTCGCGCTTCGGACCCAGCCACTCGATCAGCTTCGGCGAGAAGTAGTAACCCTTGCCCTTCTCTTTATAGCGACGCAGGCCGATCACGTTGGCGTAGTCGGTGTTGATCACCAGCTCGCCGTTCTCGAAGGAAGCCAGGCGCGAGAAGTCGTATTTGCTGGCGTCGCCGTACGGCGCCATGCCCATGACCTTGAACTCGCCGTCCAGCATGTCAAAACCGAGGAACTCGGTGATCGCGCCGTACAGGCCGCCGAGGGAGTCCGGATCGAAGAATTCCTTGATCTTGTGGATCTTGCCGTTTTCGCCATAACCGAAGAAGGTCGTGGCGTACTCACCCTTGCCGTCGATGCCGAGGATCGCGGTTTTCTCTTTGAAACCCGAGCAGTGGTAGGCGCTGGAAGCGTGGGCCAAATGGTGTTCAACCGGTTCGATCTTGATTTTCTTCGGATCGAAGCCCAGTTGCTCCAGGCACCAGACGATCTTGTTGCGATAGCGCTTGTAGCGACGGTTGCCCATCAGGATCGCGTCGAGTGCGCGGTCCGGGGCGTACCAGTAACGCTTGGCGTACTGCCAGCGGGCCTTGCCGAAAATGCTGATCGGGGCGAAAGGAATCGCGACTACGTCAACGTCCGAAGGCTTGATGCCGGCCTGTTCCAGGCAGAACTTCGCCGATTCGTAGGGCATGCGGTTCTTTGCATGTTTATCGCGTACGAAGCGCTCTTCTTCAGCCGCCGCGATCAGCTTGCCGTCGATGTACAGGGCTGCGGAAGGATCATGGCTAAGGGCGCCGGACAGGCCAAGAATCGTCAATGCCACAGGGGTCTAGCCTCTTTAGTCTGCATGCAGGCGCTGTAAACGCCACAAAAATGATGTGCCTTCGCCAGGAGCGCGAGGCAGCTAAAGGGCGGGATTATAGCTTAAAAGCGGCGGCAAGCCTCTAGCGGCAAGCGGCAAGCTTGAGTGGGGCCGTTCATGGGGCTTTCCAGCCGCGTGACGGGCGCCAGTAGACCTGGATATTGCCGTCTGCCGCCTGGCGATAAATCGTATAGGGCAGGGAAACCGTGTCGAAGACACCGGACAGGGTCAAGTCCAGCAGGACAAAGGGAACCAGTATTCCCGTAGGGTCGGGTGGCGCATTCAATACACAGAAGTCATAAGCCAGGCCGCTGTAGACCCGGGGGATGGACTGGCAGTAGGTTTTTTGTTTGCGCAGGCTTTGGGCTGCCTTGGCGTCGTCCTGCAAGACCGTGGAGACGGTGCCGCAGCCGGTCAATGCCAGCCAGATGGCGCCTGATGTGATAGCCATTTTCATTGTCAAAAGTCTGCCCTCCGAGAACGTCAGGCAAACTAGCACCGTGATCCGTCAGGCCACAGTTCATGGTTTCTCAAGATTGTGTAGGACAGTTCACAAGAACCTGTCCCTCATTCCCGGTTGGCTGTTCTGGCCTCTTCGCGAGCAAGCCCGCTCCCGCTCTGTGGCCATTGGAGATCAACCTGTGGGAGCGGGCTTGCTCGCGAAGGCGATTCAGACAGCGCTGGAGATATCTTTGGGAAGTCGCTGATCGATCACTTGGTGAAGGGCACTGCTCTCGGGCCAGTTGCGCATGAACCTCGCCCGATCCCGCGCATAGGCTGTGGCAAAGCTGCCCGCCGAGCTGTGTTGACACATCGAATCCAGATCGATCAATGCCCAGCGATCTTCCTGCCAGAACAGGTTGTGCCCTTTGAAATCACCGTGGCTGATGCGCTCACGGATCAGGGCGGCAAACAGCTGATCCAGTGCCGCCAACTCGGCCTCGGGTGCATCGCCGCTTTCAACGTAGGGCGCAAAGCGCTCGATGATGTCCGGCCCGGGAAGATGCTCAGTGATCAGGTAAGCGCGGCTGCGCAACCAGAGAAAGCGCTTCTCCAACAACGCCAGTGGTTTGGGCGTGGCGATCCCGAGGAACGCCAGGCGATTGCCTTCGCGCCAGGAGTGCCAGGCACGGCTCGGGCGCCAGAAGCGCTTGAGCCAGTGGGCAAACCCCTTGATGTTGTAGCGCTTGATCACCAAGGTCCGACCGCCCACCTCGACCTTGCCGACGCTCGCCGCGCCGCCGGTCTTGTACAGGTGGCCCTGGTCGAGCAAGGCGTCGGCTTGCGCCAGTACCGGCAGCATCGACGCTTCTTCCTCGCGACGTATGGCACGCAAACCGAACGCACCGCGCTGGACGCTGAACAGCGTGCATTCGCGCCCGACCTTGATCAGGTAGTCCTTGAGTCGCCAGCTGCGCACCTTGTCGATCTGCTTCTGCAACGCTTCCATGGGCAAGGCATGTTCGCCGTTGCTCAGCAGGTAGTACACCAGCAACTCTTCGGTGAACGGCTCCAGTGCTTTGGGCAGCTGGGCGAAGAACACGCCGAGGTTTTCCAGGACTTTCTGCCGTGACAGCGGTTGGCCCGGCGTTTCGGTACGGATACCGGCGCCGTCGATCAGGTACAATCGACTGCCCTGGCGCAGCAGGTTGTCCAGATGCAGGTCTTGCTGCCACAAACCTTTGCGGTGCATTTGCCCGATCGCACCCAGGGCTTCGGCCAGCACCGCGGTCTGTTCATCGGCCAGCACCGGCAGGTGCTCGACCTGACTCCAGGCGTCGCCGAGGCTGGCAGCCTCTTCCAGGAACTCGAACAACAGCCAGCCGCCCTCGCCGTCCTTGAGCCCGTCCGCCAGCAACAGCGGCGTGGTCAAGCCCTGCGCCGCCAGTAAGCGCACGCCATCGAGTTCGCGCTGAAAATGCCGCGCCGCCTTGCTGCCGACCAGCAATTTGGCCAGCACCGGACGACCGCGCCACACACCGGCACCGACATAACGCTGCCCGGGCAAGACCCGCAACAGGCTCAGCAACTGCAAATCCGCAGGCCCCGCGGCATCAGCCAATGACAGGCTCAGCGGCAAAACCGGATTACGCCCAGCACCTTGAAGTTCGGACAAACGCATCAGCGCTTCTCCTTGTGGCTGCGGCGGGCGGTCAGGCGGTTCAGCCAGCGATCGATCAACGCGCTGTCCTGCGGCTGGTTCAGATAGGCCGCCAACAGAATGCGCAACTGGTCTTCGCTCCACTCCGGCGCCCGACGCAGCAGCGGTTCCAGGTCCTTGACCCGGTCACGCTGACCGAACAACAAGGGCCGGGTCTTTTCCAGATCGATCAGTTGCGCCTCATAGCCATCACCGGTGGCGCGCAGAAAAATATGCTTGGGGTAAAAGCAGCCATGCACCTGGCGCTGGCTGTGAAGGCGCTGCGCCAGTTTTGCGCAGGCTTGCAGAATGGCCGTGTGCTGCGCCTCACCAAGGTCCGACCAACGCTGCAGCAACGAATCCAGATCAGCCCAACCATCCAGCGCACGGGTCAACAGAATTGCCCGCACTTCGCCGTCGACCTTGCGCTCACCGAAGAACACCGCCTTCAAGGCCGGAATACCTAGCCTTTCATAACGGCTGATGTTACGAAATTCCCGGGCAAAACTCGGTTCGCCAAAAGGCGCGTGCAAGGTGTGCGTCTGGTAGTTGCTCTGGCGCTTGAGGTAGAAGCCGTGACCCTCCAGATCCAGTCGAAACACGCTGCTCCAGCCACCGCGAGCGGTGTTCGGTTCATCCACGGCATCGAGCTGCCGGGCCCAGAGTGCTTCGAACGTGCCGAGGCCGTGACGCTCGAGCAGCGCACGGTCTTCAGGGGCCAGAAAATCAGTCATTCGCGTCCCTCGAAAAATCTCACCACGTGCCGGATCCGTTTTTTATCGGCGGCACTGAGCCGGTCCCGTTGGCGGTATTGCAGGTAAAAGCGCAGGCGTTGTGTGGCCGACAGTTGATACTTGGCGACCTTGTCCAGGCACGCCAGGTCCTTGGTGATCCGGTACTTGAGCCAGAAGCCGCGCCAGAAATCGCCGTTGGGGCAATCGATCAGGAACAGTCTGGCCTGATCGTCGATCAGCAGGTTGCGCCACTTCAGGTCGTTATGGGTGAAGTGGTGTTCGTGCATGGTCCGGGTGTAGTCGGCCAACTGACGGCTGACCGTATCGACCCAGGATCGGTCGGCCAGCTTGGCATCATGCCGTTCGGCCAGTGCCGACAAGTCTTCGGTGTGCGGCAGTTCACGGGTGATCATCGCCCCGCGATCATAGGCCGCGCCGCGCCGCTCCAGGCCCCAGGCCACCACTTCGGCGGTGGGAATGCCCCACTTGGCGAAACGCTTGAGGTTCTGCCATTCCATCTTGACCCGAGGCTTGCCCAGGTAGCGTCGCAGGCCTTTGCCGGCGCCCGAGTAGCGTTTGACGTAATAGTTGACGCCATTGCGCTGAACGCGGATCACCTCCGACAGCGGGTCACGGGTCAGGCGTTCGCCCTCAAGGGCAAACACCGCTTCAAGGCTGCCGAAATCTTCTGCCAGGTCGCTGTAAGCAGGTTCCAGTGTCCAACCCGCCATCAGAGCGCATCCCCGTATCGCTGTTTACGGTCGTAAAGCTTGTTGGCCTTGCCTTCGAGCCAGCTCAGCAGCCCGGCCTCTTCACTGAGGATCTGCCGCAGCGGCTGCTGGAAGTAGCCCTTGAGAAAGCGCAGTTTGTCGCGGCGGGTCAGGCCGATGTCCAGGGCCGAAAAATACAGCGCCGCCAGATCCTTGTTGCGCCAGCGCGAGGTGATTGCCGGACGGGTCTGGGCACGGTGCAGGTCGATCACCGAGAGCTTGAAGTCGTCGGCGGTCACCGGTTTGTCGGTGTGCAGCAAAAAGTGGCAGATGTAGCAGTCGCGATGGTTGACCCCGGCGCGGTGCATCATGCCGGTCATGCGCGCCACCTCGGCGATCAGCGCGCGCTTGAGCCTTGGCTGCGGCGGCTGCTTGACCCAGTTGATGCTGAAGTCTTCGAGGCTGACGGTGGGCGCCAGTTCTTCAGTGACGATGAACGAGTGCTGGTCCGCCGGATTGCTGCCCTTCTCGCCGTAAGCGACGGCGGTCATGGTCGGCACGCCGACTTGCTGCAGACGCTGGATGGCTTGCCACTCCTGGCCCGCACCCAGCACCGGCAATTTGGCGGTGAGCAGGTTCTTGAAGATCTCGCCCCAGCCGATGCCACGATGGATTTTCACGAAAAAACCATGGCCGTTCACTTCAGTGCGCAAGGTCCGGCGCGCTTCCAGCTCACGGTAAACCTCGCCCTGCAAGCCTTCGACTTCGGTGAACGCATCGCGTCCGGCCCAAAGGCTCTTGAACGGTTCAGCCAGCATCAACTTCATTTAAGCGTGCTCCGCCAGAATCACATCGGCCGCGTGCTGCGGCATGCTATAGAGATCGGCCGTCTCGGCGAAGGCCAGACCATTGCGGCTCCAGGCCGCCCGTGCCTGAGCGTCGTTCAACATGCCGGTCAGGTACTGGGTCAATTGCGCCTGCTCGAACGGCTCGTCCAGCACCAGGCCGGCGTCGGCCTCGGCAATGTAATGGGCATAACCGCAGACCGCGCTCACCAGCACCGGCAACCCGGCCACCAGCGCTTCAAGCAGCACGGTGCCAGTGTTTTCGTTGTATGCCGGATGGATCAACAGATCGGCACCCAGCAGGAAACGCGGAATATCACTGCGCCCCTTGAGGAAGGTCACGTTGTCGCCCAGGCCCAGCGTCGCGCTTTGCATCTGGAATAATTTGGGGTCGTCCTGGCCGATTACAAACAGCCGGGTGCGCTTCTTCAGATCAGCGGGCAGCGCCGCCAGGGCCTTGAGGCTGCGATCGACGCCCTTGGTCTTGAACCCGGAGCCGATCTGCACCAGCAGCAGCTCATCATCCCTGAGGTTGAACTCGGCGCGAAAGCCCGCGCGAATCTGGTCCGCGTCGGCAGGCCGGCGGCGATCCTGAGCGATGCCCGGTGGCAGCAGATGGAAGCGCTCGACGGGGGTATCGTAATGCTTGATGAACAGCGGTTGCTGCACTTCGGAAATCATCAGTACTTCGGTCTTCGCGTCCCTGGCGAATACCGCCCGCTCGTATTCGGCGAAGTGGCGGTAGCGACCCCAGCGGCGATACAGCGAGTTGCGCAGATTTTGTGCCTTGTCTTCGAAGCAACCGTCGGCGGCGTAATAGACGTCCAGGCCCGGCATCTTGTTGAAGCCGATCAGGCGGTCGACCGGACGCTTGGCCAGGTCGGCTTCCATCCATTCGCTGAGCTTTTCATTGCGCCGATGGTTGAAGAACGCCTTGACCGGTGCCACCAGCACTTCAAACCCCGGCGGCACGTCGCCTTCCCAGATCAGCGTGTAGACGCGAATCTGGTGACCGCGTTTCTGGCATTCCAGGGCGATGCGCATGAAATCGCGCTGCAAGCCACCGAAGGGGAAATATTTATAAAGGACAAATGCCAGTTGCATCAGCGCAGCTCCTCAGCCAGTAACAACGTGCTCAATCGGCTGGCGACACGCTCGGGATTCAGGCGAGTGAAGCACAGGGGCCACTCGCGTTTCAGATCAAACCGTTGGGCATCTTCGGCCGTCGGTTGGTAGGTGCATTGCTTTTGCAGACACGGCGCGCAAGGGAAGTCGCTCGCCAGATGGATCTGCGACTTGCCGTAGGCACCGGTCAGGCCCGGGTTGGTCGGGCCGAACAGCGACAGGGTCGGCACGTCCAGCGCGGCAGCCAGATGACCGAGCCCGGTGTCCACCGCCACGCAGGCCTGCGCCCCGGCCAACACTTTGCCGACACCGGCCAGGTTCAGCTTGGGCAACACTTCGGCATGCTTGAAACCGGCAGCGATGCGCTCGGCCCGGGCTTTCTCGATCGCATTGCCCCACGGCAGTTTCACGCCCACGCCGAGGTAACCGACACGCTCGGTCAGCTCGCGCCAATAGGCTTCGGGCCAGTGTTTGGTGTCCCAGGTGGTGCCGTGCAGGAACAGTACATAGGGGTTCTTGCGCGGCAGTTCCACCATGCGCTCGACGTTCAGGCCGTAGTCGCCCAGGCCTTTGGGCAAGTCGTAGCCCAGGGCCACGGCGAACAGCTGGCGCACCCGCTCTACCGCATGTTGCCCACGGGCCACGGCCAGGCGCCGGGAATAGAAGCGTGCGGCGATCGGTTCACGGGCGGAGTCTTTATCGAGCCCGGCGACCGGGGCTTTGACGTAGCGGGTCAGCAAAGCGCTCTTGAGCAGGCCCTGGGCATCGATGACCAGGTCGTATTTCGTCGCACGAAGGCTTTGCTTGAAGCGCTTCCACTCGCCGCTCTTGATGGTTTGCCAGATGTTCTTGCGCCAGCGACGGATCGCCACCGGGATCACCTTGCCCACCGCCGGGTGCCAGGTGGGGATTTCGGCGAAGCCTTCTTCCACCACCCAGTCGAAGGTGATGCCGGGGATGGCCCGCGCCGCGTCGGTCAGCGCCGGCAACGCATGGATCACGTCGCCCAGCGATGAAGTCTTGATCAGCAGTACCCGCAAACTATTTGACCTCGACCACAGTGCCCTGCAACCGCTGCAAGGCTTCGTTCACCGCAGGCGGCATCAGCTGGCGCAGGCAGTTGTAATGACCGAAACGGCAGGTGCGATCGAAGCACGGACTGCATTCGATGCCCAGGCGCACAATCTCGACGTGCTCGGCCAGCGGCGGCGTGAAGCCCGGGGACGTCGAGCCGTAGACCGCCACCAGCGGGCGGTTCAGTGCGGCGGCGACATGCATCAGGCCGGAGTCGTTGGACACCACCGAGTCGGCGCAGGACAGCAGATCGATGGCCTCGGCCAGCGAGGTGCCGCCGCTGAGGTTCACCGACTCTTCACGCAGGCCGGGTATCAGTCGCGAGCGGATGTCCTCGCCGACGGCGTGATCGTTTTTCGAACCGAACAGCCAGACCTGCCAGCCTTCGCGAATCTTCGCTTCGGCGACCTTGGCGTAATGCTCGGACGGCCAGCGCTTGGACTCGCCGAATTCAGCGCCGGGGCACAGCGCCAACACCGGACGGTCGAGGGCCAAGCCGAATTTGGCCAGCGCCGCCTCGCGGGTCACCGGGTCGATCTGCAGGCTCGGGCGCGGGTAAGGCTTGGGCAACTCGGCACCCGGCTCGTAGGCCAGGGCCATGAACCGCTCGATCATCAGCGGGTAGCGTTCTTTGTCCAGGGTGCGCACGTCGTTGAGCAGGCCGTAGCGGAACTCGCCGCGCCAACCGGTGCGCTTGGGGATGCCGGCAAAAAATGGCACCAGGGCCGACTTCAGGGAATTGGGCAGCAGGATCGCCTGGTCGTACTGGCCGGCCAGGGATTTGCCGATGCGCCGACGGGTTGCCAGCTCCAGTGCGCCGTGGCCGAGCGGGAAGCTCAAGGCCTGGCGGACTTCGGGCATGCGCTCAAGAATCGGCCGGCTCCACTCGGGGGCCAGCACGTCGATTTCGCATTGCGGGTGGCGCTGCTTGAGGCACTGAAACAGTGTCTGCGCCATCACCATGTCACCGACCCAACTGGGCCCAACGATCAGAATTTTCATGTGGTTTCCAAAAACGAACCGGGGAGGCATACGCCTCCCCGCCTCGAGAATTCTACAAACAATGCAGATCTACTGTGGGAGCGGGCCTGCTCGCGAAGGCAGAGTGTCAGTCACTATAGAGGCTGAATGTGACGGCCTCTTCGCGGGCAAGCCCGCTCCCACAGGGTATTCAGTGTTTCAAATATCCGGTTTCAGCTTAGCCCCAGCTCCCGCCAGATCCGCATTACCTGGCGCCGTTCGTCCGCGAACTGGTCGCCCGGTATCACCCCGGCGTCCTTCTGCAAGGCCTGCCGGTGGGCGGCGGAGCGGTAGGCTTTATAGGCCTCGCGCAACAGGCTGGCCTCTTCGGCGGGCATCAGCCTTTCGTGCTCCAGCTCTTCCAGAATGCGGATATTGTCCGTCCAGCGCAGCAGTGCCGGGTGCGTCTGCGACCACGCCAGGGCCGCGTATTGCACCATAAATTCAATATCGACGATACCTCCGGCGTCCTGCTTGAGATCGAACGGCGCCGTGGCCTCGAAGGCATTTGCCCCGGTGCCGGCCGCGGTGCTCTTGCTGCCCAGGTTATCGCGCATCTTGGCGCGCATCTCGCTGACTTCCTGGCGCAAGGTCGCAAGATCCCGTGATTTGCCGAGTACCGCCGCGCGAACTTTCTCGAACGCCTGGCCCACATCCTCGCTGCCCACCAGCACCCGCGCCCGCACCAGCGCCTGATGCTCCCAGGTCCAGGCTTCGCCCTCCTGATAACGGGCAAACGCCCCCAGCGAACTGACCAGCAAACCGGATGCACCGGACGGTCGCAGACGCATGTCCACTTCATACAGCTGACCGGAGTTGGTCTGGGCCGTGAGCAAGTGGATGATCCGCTGCCCCAGCCGGGTGAAGAATTGCGCGCCATCGATCGGTTTCGGCCCGTCGGTTTCCGCCTGGGGATCGCCGTCATGGATGAACACCAGGTCCAGGTCGGAACCATGCCCCAGTTCCAGCCCGCCGACTTTCCCATAACCGACAATGATGAAGCCGGGATCGCACAAGGTGCCGTCAGTGCGCAGCGGCGTGCCGTACTTGGCCACGGTCTGGCGCCAGGCCAGGGCCAATACCTGTTCGAGAATCGCCTCGGCGAGCCAGGTCAGGTAATCGCTGACTTTCATCAACGGCAGGTGGCCGGCGATTTCCGAAGCGGCAACCCGCAAGCGGTGCGCCAGTTTGAAATGGCGCAAGGCTTCCATTTGTTGCTCGAGGTCGTCCTCGGGAATCCGCGTCAGGCGCTCGCGCAACTCGGCGGCCAATTCCGGCGCCAACGGCGGTTTGAACAGCCGACCTTCGTTGAGCAGTTCATCGAGCAGCAGCGGGAAGCGGGTGATCTGCTCGGCGATCCATGGACTCGCCGCGCACAAGGTCAGCAGGCGTCGCAGTGCACCGGGGTTCTCGGTCAGCAGCACCAGATACGCCGAACGCCGCGCCACGGCCTCCACCAGCGGCAACACCCGCTCCAGCACCAGGTCCGGATCGGCGTGCTCGACCGCCTGCGCCAGCAACCGTGGAATAAAGGCATCGAGGCGTTCACGGCCCAGACGCTGCATGGCCCGCAACTGTGGACTGCCACGCAGGCTGGCCAGTGCCTTCAGCGCCTTGGGCGCATCGGCAAAACCGCCTTCCTGCAACTGCCGGCAGGCCGCCTCTTCATCCTGGGCCTCTTCCCACAACGGCAGCCACTCGCCGCCGACCACCACTTCGTTTTCGGCACCTTGCTCCTCATCGGGATCGGCAATCACCTGACCGAAGTGCCAGGCCACGCGACCGCGCCAGTACATCAGCTTTTCATGAAAGGCCGACCAATCGGCGAAGCCCATCATAAAGGCAATGCGCGCCTGATCCTGAGGGCTGTCCGGCAGCATCTGGGTCTGGCGGTCAGCAATCGCCTGGATCGCATGCTCGGTATAACGCAGGAATTCGTAGCCTTCGCGCAATTCGCTGATGACCGCCGGCGGCAAGTAACCCTGCCCCTCCAGCGTGCTCAGCACCTTGAGCAGCGGACGTTGCTGCAGGCTCAAGTCGCGCCCGCCATGAATCAACTGGAAAGCCTGGGCGATGAACTCCACTTCGCGGATGCCCCCGGAGCCCAGCTTGATGTTGTCGGCCATGCCCTTGCGTCGCACTTCCTGCTGGATCAGCTGCTTCATGGTGCGCAGCGCTTCGATCGCCGAGAAGTCCAGATACCGCCGATACACGAACGGTCGCAGCATTTCCTGCAATTGCGCGCCAGCCACCTGATCGCCGGCCACCACCCGCGACTTGATCATCGCGTAGCGCTCCCAGTCGCGGCCCTGGTCCTGGTAATACTGCTCCAGCGCGTTGAAGCTCAGCACCAGCGCGCCCGAGGAGCCATAAGGCCGCAGACGCATGTCGACACGGAACACGAAACCGTCGACGGTCATCGGGTCCAGGGCTTTGATCAGGCGCTGGCCGAGGCGGATGAAAAATTCCTGGTTATCCAGTGCGCGCTTCACGCCGACGGTTTCGCCGCCTTCGGGGTAAGCGAAGATCAGGTCGATGTCCGACGACAGGTTGAGCTCCACCGCGCCGAGCTTGCCCATGCCGAGCACGACCATCTGCTGCGGTTCGCCACTGCGTCGACCGGTGGGCACGCCGAACTGCTGACAGTGCCGCGCGTACAACCATTGATAGGCCTGGTCGATGCTGGCATCGGCCATGTCCGACAGATCGCGGCAGGTCTGGATCAGGTCGGCCTGGCGGGTGAGGTCACGCCAGATGATTCGCACTTGATGGCGGGCGCGCTGGCGGCGCAAGACGCGGCCCAGCACATCGTCGGTTTCAGCCGCGTTTACCGCCGCGGCGATCTGTGCATACAACTCGCCGGGGGCGTAGGCACGGTCCAGTTCGCCGGAACGAACCAGCTCCAACAGCATCAATGGATCACGCACCGATTGCTCGATCACGAAGTCACTGGCAGCGGTCACACGGGCAAATTGTGCCCAGCGTTCCGGCGTCCATTCGGACAGCCCATGATCGTCTTCCAGGTCAGCGACGGCGGCCCGAAACGACTGTTCAGCGCGGGTGACAAACGGCAGCAGGATATCCGGCAGTTCGGCAAGCAGGGGCAGGCTCATGGTCTATCCTTGATCGGCGTGGAATGAGCCGAATGTAGTGAATTGTAGGAATGCACTACCTGAGGGACTGTCGAACAAAAGTTAGAAATAGCTGAAATTTCTTTTATTTTGGCAGCCAACATCAAACTTTCACCTTTTTTGATTGGAAAAAGACCAACCTTAACGTTTATTCTCACATCGCAGCCGGGTGCCACAAGCCGCTCATCTGTAGTTTTACTACTCGTATATACATTAGTAAGGCTGAAATGCCGGATGATTTGTAGTAAAACTACACACCGCCGGAACAACCTATCGGCAATCCAAGAATTCATAACGTCTGCCCACAAGGCCAGTCGCTAACTCAGGCAACCGATTCTGGTAGCCTTTCCGCCCTGGAGCAAGCCATGCAAGACCTCGATCCCGTCGAAACCCAGGAATGGCTGGACGCCCTGGAATCGGTTCTCGACAAAGAAGGCGAAGACCGTGCTCACTATCTGATGACCCGTATGGGTGAACTCGCTACCCGCAGCGGTTCGCAACTGCCCTACGCCATCACCACGCCTTACCGCAACACCATCCCTGTTACCCACGAAGCACGCATGCCTGGCGACCTGTTCATGGAACGCCGCATTCGCTCGCTGGTACGCTGGAACGCGATGGCCATGGTAATGCGCACGAACCTGAAAGATTCTGACCTGGGTGGTCACATCTCCAGCTTCGCTTCCAGTGCGACCCTGTATGACATCGGCTTCAACTACTTCTTCCAGGCCCCGACCGACGAACACGGCGGCGACCTGATCTACTTCCAGGGCCACACCTCGCCAGGCGTCTACGCCCGTGCGTTCATGGAAGGCCGCATCACCGAAGACCAGATGAACAACTTCCGCCAGGAAGTGGACGGTCAGGGCCTGTCGTCCTACCCGCACCCTTGGCTGATGCCTGACTTCTGGCAGTTCCCGACCGTATCCATGGGTCTGGGCCCGATCCAGGCGATCTACCAGGCACGCTTCATGAAGTACCTGGAAGCCCGCGGCTTCATTCCTGCCGGCAAGCAGAAAGTCTGGTGCTTCCTGGGCGACGGCGAGTGCGACGAGCCCGAATCCCTGGGCGCGATCTCGCTGGCTGGCCGCGAGAAGCTCGACAACCTGATCTTCGTCATCAACTGCAACCTGCAGCGCCTCGACGGCCCGGTTCGCGGCAACGGCAAGATCATCCAGGAACTCGAAGGCGTGTTCCGCGGTGCTCAGTGGAACGTATCCAAAGTCATCTGGGGCCGTTTCTGGGACCCACTGCTGGCCAAGGACGTCGACGGCATCCTGCAGCGCCGCATGGACGAAGTCATCGACGGCGAGTACCAGAACTACAAGGCCAAAGACGGCGCGTTCGTGCGTGAACACTTCTTCAACTCGCCAGAACTCAAGGCAATGGTTGCAGACCTGTCCGACGACGAGATCTGGAAACTCAACCGTGGCGGCCACGACCCGTACAAGGTCTATGCAGCCTACCACCAGGCGGTCAACCACAAAGACCAGCCTACCGTCATCCTGGCCAAGACCATCAAGGGTTATGGCACCGGTGCCGGCGAAGCGAAGAACACCGCGCACAACACCAAGAAAGTCGACGTCGACAGCCTGAAGTTGTTCCGCGACCGCTTCGACATCCCGGTCAAGGACGAAGAGCTGGAACACCTGCCGTTCTTCAAGCCAGAGCCAAACAGCGCCGAAGCCCGTTACCTGAGCGAGCGTCGCGCCGCACTGGGCGGTTTCGTGCCACAGCGCCGCGCACAAAGCTTCAGCGTGCCGACGCCGGACCTGGATACCCTCAAGGCTATCCTCGACGGTTCGGGCGACCGTGAAATCTCCACCACCATGGCCTTCGTGCGGATCCTCGCGCAACTGGTCAAGGACAAGGAAATCGGCCCACGCATCGTGCCGATCATCCCGGACGAAGCCCGTACCTTTGGTATGGAAGGCATGTTCCGTCAGTTGGGCATCTACTCCTCCGTCGGCCAGCTCTACGAG
Organism: Pseudomonas sp. KK4; assembly: GCF_001984065.1. Lineage (GTDB taxonomy): Bacteria > Pseudomonadota > Gammaproteobacteria > Pseudomonadales > Pseudomonadaceae > Aquipseudomonas. The sequence goes on along the minus strand of NZ_LYVP01000038.1, from coordinate 1,518 downwards.
CCAGTCGATAAAGATCAGGTGATGTTCTACAAGGAAGACAAGAAGGGCCAGATCCTCGAAGAAGGCATCAACGAAGCGGGCGCCATGAGCTCCTTCATCGCTGCCGGTACTTCGTACTCCAGCCACAACCAGCCGATGCTGCCGTTCTACATCTTCTACTCGATGTTCGGCTTCCAGCGTATCGGCGACCTGGCCTGGGCCGCTGGCGACAGCCGTACCCGTGGTTTCCTGATCGGCGGCACCGCCGGCCGTACCACCCTCAACGGTGAAGGCCTGCAGCACGAAGACGGTCACAGCCACCTGCTGGCTGCCACCATTCCGAACTGCCGCACCTACGATCCAACCTACGGCTACGAGCTGGCGGTGATCATTCAGGACGGCATGAAGAAGATGACCGAAGAGCAACAGGACGTCTTCTACTACATCACCGTGATGAACGAGTCGTACCAGCAGCCAGCCATGCCGGCCGGTGCCGAGGAAGGCATCAAGAAAGGCATGTACCTGCTCGAGGAAGACACCCGCGAAGCGGCGCACCACGTTCAGCTGATGGGCTCCGGCACCATCCTGCGTGAAGTCCGTGAAGCGGCGAAGATCCTGCGCGAGCAGTTCAACGTCGGCGCTGACGTGTGGAGCGTGACCAGCTTCAACGAACTGCGTCGCGATGGCCTGGCCGTCGAGCGCACCAACCGTCTGCACCCGGGCCAGAAGCCCAAGCTGAGCTACGTTGAAGAGTGCCTGAACGGCCGCAAAGGTCCGGTCATTGCCTCTACCGACTACATGAAACTGTTCGCCGAGCAGATCCGTCAGTGGGTACCGTCCAAGGAATTCAAAGTCCTGGGCACCGACGGTTTCGGCCGCAGCGACAGCCGCAAGAAACTGCGTCATTTCTTCGAAGTCGACCGTCATTTCGTGGTGTTGGCAGCCCTTGAAGCACTGGCTGACCGTGGCGATATCGAACCCAAGGTGGTGTCTGAAGCCATCGCCAAGTTCGGGATCGACCCGGAAAAACGCAACCCACTGGACTGCTGAGGAGAGATTCTGTGAGCGAACTCATTCGCGTACCTGACATCGGCAGCGGTGAAGGTGAAGTAATTGAACTGTTTGTGAAGGTCGGCGACCGCATCGAAGCCGACCAGAGCATCCTGACGCTGGAATCGGACAAGGCGAGCATGGAAGTGCCTGCGCCGAAGGCCGGTATCATCAAGAGCCTGAAAGTGAAGCTGGGCGACCGCCTGAAAGAAGGCGACGAACTGCTCGAACTGGAAGTCGAAGGCGCCGCTGAAGCGGCTCCTGCGGCTGCCCCTGCGCCGGCTGCAAAAGCTGAAACCAAACCGGCTGCCGCACCTGCTGCCGCACCTGCTCCTGCTGCTGCGCCGGCTGCCGCCAGCGTTCAGCAAGTGCACGTGCCGGACATCGGTTCGTCGGGCAAGGCCCAGATCATCGAGATCCAGGTCAAGGTCGGCGACACCGTCGAGGCTGATCAGTCGCTGATCACCCTGGAATCGGACAAGGCGAGCA
>NZ_LYVP01000037.1 GCF_001984065.1 Pseudomonas sp. KK4 | reverse complement strand
GGCGGTTGGCCAAAGCCCTGAACCTACCAAACATTTCAAATTTCTGATTTACTGAATTTTAGGCTCCAAATGAAAAACAAATCATTCGCCCCTGAATTCACCATGTCTCCACTGGCCTTCAGACTCGGCGCCTTGGCATTTGTTGTTATCATGATGCTGATGTGCGCATTTTCATTGTATTGGCTTTGGGAGCGCGTACTCCCCCTTTACGGACGCCTCTACAGAAACGCTCCTGTCGTAGAGACTCCCTATTTAGCTTTCACCCTACTTATGGCTCCTCCGGGCCTATTAGGCGCTATCATAGGAGTTTCAATTGCGGCGTGGACTGGAAAAAAATTTGATCCACCCAACAACTCTTTTCTGCATCGTTTTATATCACTCATGATATTCCTCTCCGTCAAGACAATAATTTATATTGTGCCCGTCATTATGATCCTGACCACGCTTACGCTGCTTAACAGAGGCTACTCTCCTTGCCCAAAGCTGCTTATCTCTGGGTCAGCCTGGCAGTTGTTTTGGGTAAACGACAAAAACGCATGTTTCAAGCCCACTCGCTACATTAATGATCATTGGCCTTGTAAAATGATAGGCAATCAGGAAGTATGCATACAGGTGGATGGAAGGTGAATGAATTAAGGAGGAGTAGAGCAAAGGAGCTTTACTTCAGTGACACACAAGGGAACTGAAACTATACGGTTTTAGGTGCTTCAGCAATTTAATGAAGTCACGAGATGATCTAATCCACTCCGCCTAAATTTACAACCTACTTTGAACCCATGAACAATAAAACACGAGTTTCGGCTTTAGCAATTTCCTCACTGCACTTAAGGGTCATCGCTTTAGCCCTTATCTTCGCCATTATCCCGGTGGGTACGCTTTCATTATATTGGCTTTGGGAGGATATGATACCTATATACGGACGCATCTATCGAAACGCCCCGGTAGTAGAAACTCCATACCTAGTTTTCTGCTTGCTGATGGGACCGCCTGCCCTATTGCTCGGAATCATAGGCGCTTCAATTACCGTGTGGACTGGAAAAAAATTTAACCCACCAAACAACTCATTTTTACACAGATTCTCAGCGCTGATGATGTATCTCTCGGTTAAGACAATGTTTTATATTGTGCCTGCAATTATGACCCTGACCACACTTACATTACTCTACAGAGACTACACTCCTTGCCCAAAGCTACTTATCTCTGGGTCAGCGTGGCAGCTATTCTGGGTAAATGACGAAAACGCATGCTTCAAGCCCACTCGTTACATCAATGATCATTGGCCTTGTAAAATGATTGGCGAACAGGAGGTGTGCATCCAGGTAGACGGTAAATAAACAGGATTAGCAAACCGCCAACCACCAGATCGAGGACAGGATGAAATTCAGCGACGCGTTCAAAAGCCGTGAACACATGTTTTCCATTGGAGTCGAGGAGACTACAGGCCGCTTTTACGTATCGATTCCAGTTAGCAACGGAATGGTTGACTACGAGGAATACTACGAAATTGACCGTGCCAGTTTCGATCTATTCCAAAAGGATCCGTGTCGTCGTAGAGAGTTAGATAATTTGCTAATTGTGCAGACGGGAGCAAATAGAGGAACGGCTGTCTAAGGCAAACTCGTCACTCCGACCCCGGGGGGACCGCAGCTTTAAAAATCAAAATCCTTGAACGGCTACCTCCATGTCAAAACTACTGCAGCGCTTGAAAACCTTTTTCGGACAAAAGCCAGCATCTCCACCAGCCCCCACCGAGCAGGTTGTCGATGCAGCCCCCAACACCGAAGTGGACAAGCCACTTTCCCGAGTGGAAAGGAACCTGTCCTGGCTGCCGATCAATCGTGAGCCAGAAGTGTTTGTCCCGCTGATGCCCCCGGCCTGCCCGGACCTGACGCTTGTGGATGCCCTCCTGTTGCAGCGTTATCGGGTTTTCGTCATAGCGAATGACCCGGCCGACCGGCCATCAGAGACCACGATAAACCGCGATTACGCCAGCCAATTGGCGAGTGACTTGTACGGCAAAGCGACAGACCTTGGTTATTGTCGAGGCACTGACTCCTCGTTCGAAATCTATTGGCTCACGCAATGTGCGGCGATTGTCTCGCTGCTGTCTCACGGACCAGAATCAGAACAATTCCTGACCTATAGAAAACACGTTGATTACAATCGAGACTCTGCCCGGACCGGTGAGCAAGTTCGAATGTTTGATGAATACGTGGCGTCGCGCAGCTATCAAACCGCTGGAGCCGGGAAGGACCGCCGTCTGAAAACGCCGATAACGGCCCTCGACTACATCGACAATGCGATAACCATCACTGCCCTGAGGTACAACGGCTGTCCAGAGTTCCAGATTTACTCAAGCTCGCTGATTCAGTTGCAATTCATCAGAAACGTGTTGCTGGACGTTGAAAAAGATAAAGCCCGGTTGCACCAATTGACTATCGGCGCTTGGGCCGGCAAAGAGTTTGAAGCCGACGATCCTGAACTTGCCAGCGCACTCGGGACTGCCTTCTACATTGCCGATCAGATTGCACACGGCCTGAAGATTCAGCTGCCGAATGGATTGCCGCCGGAAAGTCTTCTTCGTACATGACATTGCTGCGACTTCACGGATAGCGCTAGAGGTAACGTAATGACCGAAACGTGGTACCGCGTTGACAACGGAATCCTATGGATAGCGAATCAACCCATTCACCTGCCTCACCCGGTCAACGTCGCCTTGCCGCATGACGACAGGCTCGCGGTACTGATCGAGCCCTCATCAAATGTCATTTCCAACAAAAACATCCTTGCACTATCGAGGCATGGAACAGTGCTTTGGTACATCCAGGAAAGTCCCCACGGTACACAAGCCGATAAACCCTACATGAGCCTTCACTGCGACAAAAACGGGGCGCTGATCGCTGGTAACTGGAATGGCGTCAGCTACTCGGTCGATTGGCACAATGGCTCCGTCAGCGTTGTGAGCGTTGATAAGTGATTTACCGAAAACACTAGTGCTCAGGGCTGTCACCATGAAAGACCTCCACAAGATCTCCTCGAACATCGCCCGAACAGCAGAACTGCTAAGGAGATTCGGCCACCCGCAATGGGCCGACAGACTTGAGGAGTGCAGCCTTGCGCTGCCTCAGGATACGGCGTACGCGTTGTCTCGATTGATGTCGCTCTACGGCGGCATGGGCTCGATCAACGACGTTGTTCTGTATGAAGACGCAACGCCCTTGCTGGCCGAAAATAACGAACTTCAGACGCTGCTATCAGACCTCCATCAGCTCTGCGCAGGGTGCCATTGAACTTCGCACCCCACGCTTGCAGGCCCAAATCGGCGATGTGCCGGATCGGCAATGGCGCCTTTAGGTTCCCAAATACCAATTGCTCGGGCGTCCGCAACAACACCGTCTTGTTCGCCCGCTTGAGCATGCGCAACGAGAATGGCAGCAGGCACGCCATCAATACGACCAGCCCCCCAGCAACCAGTATCATCGATTTGCCGATGCAGTGGCCGGCACTGGCGATTGCGTTTGTCTGCGCAGTGATTGCCTTGCTGAAGCAAGCTTACCGACCGCTCGCCAAGGGCGGTCGCGTTTCTACTTGTTCAAGGCTTACACGGTAGGTGGTGTAAGTGTCGCCGTCTTCAAGGTAAAGGTTGCTCTGGTAATTCGAGACTGCGCCTTTGAGTTTGATGTGCAGGCCGTTGGAGACACGCTGGATTACCACGTCTTTCAAGTCAGTGTCCGAGACCAGGAAGGGCGGGGTCTTTCCGAGGAGCACCTTCATCGTCTCATTATTCCTACCGTCGCCATTGTTGACGTAGAACCTCAGGCTTTTGGGCTCATCTGCATCCCTGGCATCTTGAACGATGTAGATCGACTGCCCCGGAATGAAGTCTTGCTTCAGGACTATCTCAGAAGGAAACTCCGGTTTGTGCAGATACGCATAGATGACAACGCCTACAAGGCAGAGCAAAAAGATAATCGCGAGATACTTTTTAACTCTGACTACAAGCGTTTGCAGTTCGGCCTTATTCATGGGATTCAACTGTAATCGAAGGTGAATAGCACCAACCCTTCAATCGGCGCGTGAACATGACGATCATGTCTGCGCCGGCCGGGTTTACGGTGCTGATACCCAAGCTGAACAAAGGGTGCAGATCGCTGGCCAGCTCCAGTTGATCGGCCTACAAACACGGCTTCAACAGGCGGGAACGGCAGCATGCCGGTGGGGACTTTGCTGAAGTCGGGGGTGTGATCGTCGGTCATCAGAGATTCTTCCTTGTGGGTCGCCACGGATTGAGCACTTTGGGTATCAATGGCTGTCCTGGTAAGCACCCAGCATGGCGCAGTGGTGACATTTGAATAGGTAGGCGGTAAGTCCATGATCCTCATCCAGGACATTGAAGAACGCTTGCCACTGCGGACCTTCCTCAAAGCCTGTTGAGGCCTGAACGGCAGCGATGGCTGCCGGGCCCAGTTCAAGCAACTCTGCATGGCCGGCCTTACCGACAAACTCGGCTGCGTCGTCACAGTGAGTGAACCAGCGCTCTTGCTGCCAGCCATTAAAACCAGGCGTGCGCTGGCTGACTTCGGCGATCTGCGCCTCGTTCAGCGTGTCTTCGCCGTCCAGGCCGATACTCTCTTCATCGACAAACGTCGCGCCCAGGCCTTGCCAATGCTGAAAGCCTTCAAGCCTGCTCGAATCGCTGCTGCAGCAAGTGCCGCGCAGTACCGGCATTGAGGTAGGTCCCTATCAGTTCCGCCAATTGTTCATTCTTGAGCTTTTTGTCGTCCCGGCAGAACTGAATCAACTGTAACTGGACCCAGCGCTTTTTCTTGTCGAGCTTGGCATCAGGGGAAAAGAACGATCGTGAGGCCAACTCAGGCATGGGCGCATCGTCTTCCAGCAGCAAATTCAGGTGCAGTCCCTGCCCCATTTGCAGGCCAAAATCAGCAACGTGCCGGATCGGCAGTGGTGCCTTCAGGTTGGCAAAAACGAAGTGCTCGGGCGTCAGCAGCAACGCGGTCTTGTTCGCCCGCTTGAGCAAGCGCAACGAAAACGGCAGCAGGCATGCCATCAAAACAACGAGCACCCCACCAGCGACCAGTATCATCGATTTGTTACTCCCCAAAGCCTGCGGCAACAGCCACGGCAAGACCAGCAGGCCCAAGCCCAGCAGCAAAAACAGCGAGAAGCAACCCAGGGTAATCCACCCACGCAGCCGCGCGCCTTCATGCAACCGGACTTCCTCCATGGCATTGCCGGCATGGCTGCGCAGCTCTTGCACCACCGCTGCATCCTGCTCCACATAGTGGCCGAGAAAGTCCTCGGTAATGCGCGCACGCAATGCTTGGGGATCGGCGAAATAGTGATCCATCGCGGCGCTGGCTTGTGCCGCCATGATCGGTCGGGTGCCGCGGCTGACGGCCTCTTCGACCGTGACGTGCAGGGACGCCAGTCGTTCGCGATGGGAGGGATGGGTATCCGATGGATGAGGCAGGCTGGCTGCCATGTCCTCCTCGGGCAAGGTCAGCGGCTGCGCGGCCAGCTCCTGCACGACGCTGACCGGCAAGTCGCGGGTCACGGGGTGTTCGGTACTGGGGTTGGTCGCGCGGACCACATGGGTCGAGACACCCTGTTGCAACAAGGGGTCGATGGCAGAGATGCGCACCAGCGCCGACGCGATGGCGATATTCCCCGTCAACTGCGCACCTGCCGCGTCCGCCGCCAGCTCCCGCACGCGGCTCCAATGGTTCACCGCATGATCGAAACGCTCCATGAAATATTCACCGAGCATGAAGGCCGGCCACAGCGTCGTGCGTTGCAGTACATCGCTTTGCAGCATGGTCTCGGCAATCACCCCGAGACTGCGGCCGATACCCTCGTAGATCGGTACGAAGCGCAGGCTGTACTCGGTATCGGCTCCGGCGAAGTGCGCCAGTTCGTGACCGATGACCGCGCCGATTTCTGCCGTATCGAGCAAGCCCAGGTACAACATCGGCACGTGCAGAGTGCGGCCTTTTAGCAGCGTGTCTGCAGGAAGCAGGCTGACGTCGCTGGAGGTGACGTAAAAGCCTTCGGTCATGCCCAGTACGATGTGCTCGGGGGCCAGCGCGCCGAGCTGGTCCGCCAGCTCTCGAACGTACGCCCACAGAGCAGGCGCCTCTTCCGTTGTGACCGCCCGGCCCAGAATGCTCATCGGCGTGGGCTCAAACATGTGCAGCATGACCGGTAGCTGCTTGCCCATCTGCCAGATCGAATACAAGAAACCGAGCATCAGCATCAGAACGACGAGCATCAGCTTGAATTCACCGGTGGCCATTTTCCCCATGTGCCACAGCCCCAGGCCTTCGAAACCGAGGATGGCCGCTACCGCCGCCCCCATGGCGACGATGTGCCCCACCAGCAGGTACGGCAACAGACGACTCACTCGGCTGAAGGTGTGCAGTAACCGTTCACGGGAATGACTCGCGCGGGCACCGGCCCAACGCAAACCCAGCAGCCCCAGCACACCGACCAGCGAAGCCAGCAGGCCGAGGGCGATGACGCCCTTGGCCAGGTTGTTCATCACGGCTGCCATCGGTTGCAGGATGGTCAGTTCGTGCTCGGCTTGAGTCACGCGGGAAAAAGCCTGGTGAACGCCCATGCGCTCACCGTTGATATCCACCGTGGCCGAGCGTGAGAACGGCTTGGCAACCATCGCTGCCAGTTCGACATGCATCTCGCTCAGCTCGGCCTTGATATCCGAGAACTCCTTGATGCTCTCGGAACTGCGTTGCAACTCCCAGACACCCAACAATCCCAGGCAAAGCGGCAGGAGAAAAAGTACGGCGATAAGTTTCAATACTCTCATGAGAACAGGGCCTCAATAGCGCGTCGCCTGGCATCCATGGCGAGCGTAAATTCCATTTAACGAAGGCCCGAAAGCCCTCCCACTACTGCACGGTCCGACAAGAAAGTTCTGCGGCAAGTCGTACTCGGCGCGTTATACAGAAATATCGATGACATGTAACGCCAAACTAACCGAACAATCGTTCAGCATCGGGAAAGTTGTCCTTCCAAGCCCGGACATCCCGCGATGCCATCACTTTCGTAACGGCTAACATGATACTTATCCTTCAAAAGCCTCTTGGACGGACCTTCAATTGCCAATTGGGTGAACCGGTTCACCTTTTTCAAATTATTTTTCATTAAAAATTGGATCCACAACGCCGCTGAAACCATTGAATCAACTGGGTTTCAGAACTATCCGACACACACATCCCACAGATAATGGCAACCCGACATCATTGCGGCGTGTAACAAAAACGAGAAAAAATCCGCCGCCGATTGAACTTTCAGTTGCAACGAGTTGCCATACACGACGTTACTGGCATCTCGACATCCATATGCCAGCATCACACTCCCGGTTATTCCCGGCGGTGTGTTTTTTTGATAGCGAAAATTCGCAATCACCTCTCGTGAACAGGTGTTCATTCGAGAAATTAGTCGCTCGACATGCCCCGGTTTTTTTTCCAGGAAGGCGTGGAGCGTTCAAGGACGATGTACCGATGACTCAAGCGTTTTTTGATGTTGAAGCATTGATCAAGCTGCGAAGCCAGACCCGGGCCATTTCCGATGCGCTCAAGGCGCAGGCCTCGGACTATCTGGCGACCCTGGCTTTGCTGATTCGTCCTCAGGCGTTTTTCGGTGAGTACCTGCAAGGGGCGCAACGCAGCAGCGGGCGCGAGACCCAGCACCATTTCAAGGAACTCAAGGCGCTCTACGACCGCATTGGTTGCGACGCACCGTTCCAACTGGTCAATGAGCTCGAAGTTCCTCTGAACCTGCTCAGCACCACCCCGCAATTGTTTGCGCTGGAGTACGACAAGGTGCTCAGCGCCAGCGGTCAAACCATTCGTATCACCAGCCCCGTGCGCTGGGTGGTCGGGTTCAGTTCTTTCGATCTGGCCCGCTTTCGCACCGTCATCAAAGACCCCAATCGCAGCAGCGCCGAGCTGTACCGCTTCGTGGTGCACTACCTGGTGCTGTTCTACTGCCTGAGCAAGTCGCCCGGAATCGGCCGCCTGCTCGAAGGGCTGCGTTTCCCCGTCAGTTTCGAACGCTTGAAAGACTTCGGCGACCTGCCCTTCTGCGTCATCAGCTCGCCGGTTCGTTCGCAATTGCCCGACGAGGCGGTGATCCGCAGCAGCACCCAGATCGCCGGCAACACCAGCTTCGAAGAGCTGGTGGGCTTTGAAAACATCATGGACATGAACGATGAAATCCGTCAGCGCCTGCTGCTGACGATCGAAGGAACGTAACGCGCTCGGCCACCCATTGAACCGACACGCAAACGACTTGCAGCGAATTGTTCGCACAGGAGATCACGATGGCGAAGAAGGAAAGTACCCAGCACAAACTCGACCGCGTTCGCGCGCCTCGGGTCCATATCACCTACGACGTGGATATCGGTGACGCTCAGGAAAAGAAAGAGCTGCCCTTTGTCGTCGGTGTGCTGGGCGATTTCTCCGGCAACCCGCTGGAGCCGCTGCCGAAGCTCAAGGACCGCAAGTTCATTTTCATCGACCGCGACAACTTCAACGGTGTGCTCAAGGGCATCAAGCCGCGCCTGACCTATCGCGTCGACAACACCCTGGCAAAAAACGGTACTCAGCTGGGCGTGGAGCTCAACTTCAACGCCCTCGAAGACTTCGAACCGCAGAACGTGGTCAAGCAGGTCGAGCCGCTGCGCAAGCTGTTGGAAGTGCGCAACAAGCTGGCGGACCTGCGTAACAAGATGGGTGGCAACGACAAGCTCGAAGAGCTGCTGATGGACGTGTTGCAGAATACCGAGAAGTTGAAAACCCTGGGCAAGGAATTCGGCCGCGAAGCCGCCGTTCCCGCCACCGACGGCAAAGCGTAGGAGCCTGACGATGAACGACAAGCAAACCGTGACTCAACAGGACAGCACGCTGGTGGAAGTGGACAGCTTCACCGCGCAATCCTCGTTGCTCGACAGCATCATTTCCGAAAGCCGCGTGGCCCGTTCCGAGACTGAACGCACCCGTACCCGCGACCTGATCGGCGAACTGGTCAACCAGATCCTCGAAGGCGAAATGACGCCGAGCAAGGACCTGATCGCCGTGCTCGATGCGCGTATCGCCGAAATCGACGCGATGCTCTCCGAGCAGATGAACGAGATCATGCATGCCGGGGAATTCCAGCAGCTGGAAGCCTCCTGGCGCGGCCTGAAGTATCAGGTCGACCAGACCGAGACCAGCACCACACTGAAGATCCACCTGCTCAACGCGTCGAAAAAAGACCTGGTTCGCGACCTCAAGGCCGCCTCCGAATTCGACCAGAGCGCGCTGTTCAAGAAGATCTACGAAGAAGAATACGGCACCTTCGGCGGTGCGCCGTTCGGCATGCTGCTGGGTGACTACGAGTTCAATCGCAGCCCGGAGGACATGTACCTGCTCGAGGAGATTTCCCATGTCGCCGCGGCCGCCCACGCACCGTTCATCTCGGCGGCGTCGCCCGAACTGTTCGGCTGGGATTCGTTTACCGACATGTCCGGCCCACGGGATCTGGCGAAGATTTTCGACACCGTCGAGTACGCCAAGTGGAAGTCGTTCCGCGCTTCGGAAGACTCGCGCTACGTGGGCTTGACCCTGCCTCACGTGCTCGGTCGCCTGCCTTACGGCCCGGATACCACCCCGGTCGAAGAATTCAACTTTGTCGAAAGCGTCGACGGCCGTGACCACAACAAGTACCTGTGGATGAACGCCGCCTACGCGCTGGGCACCCGGGTCACCGATGCGTTTTCCCGTTACGGCTGGTGCGTGGCCATTCGTGGTGTCGAAGGCGGTGGCCTGGTCGAAGGCCTGCCGACCCACACGTTCAAGACCGATGACGGCGAAATCGCCCTCAAGTGCCCGACCGAAATCGCCATCACCGACCGTCGTGAAAAAGAGCTGTCGGACCTGGGCTTCATTCCGCTGGTGCACTGCAAGGGCACGGACTACGCCGCGTTCTTCGGTACGCAGTCGGCGCAAAAACAGAAGCAGTACAACACCGACATCGCCAACGCCAACGCGCGGCTGTCCGCGCAGTTGCAGTACATTTTCGCCACCTCGCGCATCGCGCACTACATGAAGGCGATCATGCGCGACAAGATCGGCAGCTTCGCGTCCCGCAAGGACGTCGAGCTGTTCCTCAACAAGTGGCTGTCGAGCTATGTGCTGCTGGATGACACCGCCAGCCAGGAAGCCAAGGCCAAGTTCCCGTTGCGCGAAGCGCGGGCCGAAGTGTTCGAGGTACCCGGCAAGCCAGGCGTGTACAAGGCCGTGACGTATCTGCGTCCACATTACCAACTGGACGAGCTGACCGCTTCGTTGCGCCTGGTCGCTGAATTGCCGCAATCGACCCGCGGCTGATCGAACACGTTGCCAAGGAGGCACCATGACCAGTCAACACAAGTTGTTGCCATCACTGCTGGACCGATTGCTGGACGATCGTCCGCATCAGTCCATCGAAGCGTCATCGCAACGCTTGTGTTCGCTGGCCGATTACAAGGCCAGCATCGTTCGCGACCTGGAAATTCTGGTCAACACCCGCCAGTCCCTGGTCGCCAACGAGCTGGACGGTTTCGTCAACCTGAGCGGCAGCATCCTCGACTATGGCATGCCGGATTTCACCAGCCGCAGCGTGCTTGATCCCCAAGACCGCCTGTTGATTCAACGACAACTGGAGAAAGCGATCACCGTCGGCGATCGACGGTTTCGCAGCGTAAAAGTCCAACTGCTCGCCCAGCAAACCGGCCAACGCATGCTGACCTTCCGCGTGGACGCAGTACTGCGCCTGCAGGACATCACCCGTCAGGTTTCCTTTGACGCTGTGCTGCAGGTCAACACCCAGGAATACAAAGTGCAGAACCTCAACTGATGCTCGACGATCTGCTGCCCTACTACGAAAAGGAACTGTCGCACCTGCGCTTTCTGGGCCAGGAGTTTGCGAGCCAGTACCCGAAGATTGCTTCGCGGTTGCTCATCGAGGGCGATAACTGCGAAGACCCGCATACCGAGCGCTTGATCGAAGCCTTCTCGTTCCTGTCCGCTCGCGTGCACAAAAAACTCGACGATGAACTGCCGGAAATCGTCGAGTCGTTTCTCGAAGTGCTGTACCCGCATTACCTGCGCCCTACCCCGTCGATGTCGATCGTCGAGTTCAACCTGGGCAAGCAGGAAAAAGTCACCGAAGCTTTTCGCGTCGCCCGGCACACCGAGCTCAGCGCCAACCCGATTGATGGCGTGGTGTGCAAATTCCGCACCTGCTACCCGGTCGAACTGTGGCCGGTGGCGGTGCATCAGGCGTCGTTCATTGAAATGGAACGCTCGGCGTTCAACGGTCATACCGCTGACTTGGTCGCGCGCCTGCGCATCGGCCTGACGGCGACCTCCGATATCTTGTTCGGCAAGATGGAACTGGACAGCCTGCGCTTTTTCCTCGACGGCGAAAGCACCCTGATGCTGCAGCTCTACGAGTTGCTGTTCAACAATCTGGCCAAGGCCACGTTGTCGTTCGAGGATGAGGGGCGAACCCGCGAGATCACCTTGCCGGCGAACGCATTGAACGCCGTCGGTTATGGTCGCGATGAAGGCTTGGTGGATTACTCGGAGCGCTCGTTCCTGGGTTATCGCTTGCTGCACGAGTACTTCACGTTCCCGGACAAGTTCATGTTCTTCGATCTCTCGGGTTTTGCGCGGCTGTTAGCGGGCAAGAATCTCGAGAAGATCGAGATCAACTTCTACTTTTCCGATTACGACCTGAGCGATCGCCTGGCGCGCCTGACGCAGAACATCGGGCGCAATAACTTCAAGCTCAACTGCACGCCGATCATCAACCTGTTCCGCCAGCAGGCCGAGCCGATCAAGTTGACCCATACCCAGCACGAGTATGCCGTGACGCCGGATGTTCGCCTGCAAGGCTCGGCGGAAGTGGTGTCGATCGATCGTGTGCGACGGGTGCGCAAAGTCGGCGGTGTCGATCAGGTCGGTACTTGTCATCCGTTCTTCGAACCGCGTGGCGATCAGGGTCCCGGCCAGAGCTTCTGGATCGCCCGCCGTCGGCCGGTGCAGTCGCGCCAGCGTGACGGCTCGGACGTGTTTATCCGCGTGGTCGATCGCGAACTGGAGTTGCTCAACTCCAGCAACGACACCTTGAGCCTGCGCCTGACCTGCAGCAATCGTGACCTGCCGCTGATGCTGCCGTTCGGCGGTGAGCGCGGCGACTTCAACATTCCGGGCAACTCGGTGATCCAGGACATTCGCTGCCTGCGCAAACCGACCGCCACCGCGCGTGTGCCGCTGGGCAACGGGGTGATCTGGCGGTTGATTTCGCACCTATCGCTCAACCACATGTCGCTGGTATCCCAGGGTCGCGAAGTGCTGCTGGAGCTGCTGTCGCTCTACAACTACCGCAATGCGTCGGCGCTGCGCAAACAGATCAACGGCATCGTCTCGATCAGCAGCGAGCCGGTGGTGGCACGCATCGGCCATCCGCGCCCGAACTTTGTCCGCGGCGTCGGCATCACCCTGAATTTCGATGAAAGCCAATACACCGGCAGCGGTGTGTTTTTGTTCGGCATGGTGCTCGACCATTTCTTTGGCCAGTACTGCACCATGAACAGTTTTACCCAATTAACCCTTCGCACCTTGCAGCGCGAAAAGAGAGTCGTCCAATGGCCACCGCGAACCGGCGATCAACCCCTGGTCTGATCGATCAGGCACGGGCTGAGCCGCACCGATTCGAGTTTTTCCAATTGGTGCGCTTGCTCCGCCTGCATTACAGCAGAACCGGGCGCATGGACCTGGACACTCGGCCGCACGAAGACCCGTTGCGTTTTCGCTCGCAGCTGTCGCTGAACTTCCCTGCCAGTGAAGTCAGCGACTTGCAGTTCGAGCGTGAAGGCAAGGTATCGGCGGCAGGTTTGCCCCTGTCTGAAGTGCAAGTCACGTTCATGGGGCTGGTCGGGCCGTCCGGCGTGTTGCCGCGCCCCTACACCGAATTGTTGATCGACCGACATATCCAGCACCGCGATGATGCGGCCCACGCCTTCCTCGATATGTTCTCGCATCGCATGACCACGCTGTTCTACGAGGCCTGGCAGAAATACAAGTTCTACATCGAATACGAACGCAAAGGCACCTCGGATTTCGATCGCTACCTGCTCAACCTGGTCGGCTTCGGGCCACAGGCGCAGAAGCAGAAATTCGACAGGCAAGGCTCGCCGCTGCGACGCGAACTGTTCAGCTATTTCTCCGGCCTGTTCGCCCAGAAGCCGCGCAACTCGCTGAACCTTGAAGTGATGCTGAGCTTCTATTTTTCGCTGCCGTTCAAGGTCAAGCCATTTGCCGGACGCTGGCTGAAACTCGACGCCAGCCAATGCACGCAATTGGGCCGCAAAAACGCCGTGCTCGGGCAAAGCGCAGTCGCCGGTAACCGGGTCTGGGACTACCAGTCGTGCGTGCGCATCGAGCTCGGTCCGCTGGACCTGGTCGACTATCAACGCTTCCAGCCAGGCACCGTGGACTACCGCAAACTGGTGGAGCTGGTGCGGTTCTACGTCGGCGCCGAACTGGACTTCCAGTTGTCGCCCCGGCTCAAACCCGAAGCAGTACCCGTGGCTCGCCTCGGGCGCCAGGGCAACGTTGCACTGGGCTGGCAAGGCTGGCTCAAGCGCCCCGGTGTCGACGTGGAACCTTCCCGTTGTGCCCTCTTCCACATTCCTTTTGATGGGGTCTCCCTGTGAACCTGAAGTCCCTGTTTGCCAAACTGAACGACACCAGCCGCACCGCCACCGAAAGTGCTGCGGCCTTGTGCCTGTCGGAACAGCATTACGACGTCGAGATCGAGCACCTGTTGTTGCAGTTGCTCGACAGCAACGACAACGACCTGCCCGCCATCCTGCGTCACTACGACGTGGTGCCGGATCGCCTGCAAGCTCAGTTGGTGAGCGCGCTGGGGACGTTCAAGAAAGGCAACACCCGCACGCCTGCGCTGTCGCCGCACATTACGCGAATGATCGAGCAAGCCTGGGTGCTGGCCTCTATCGAGTTCGGGCAAGGGCAGATTCGCACCGGTTATCTGTTGCAGGCATTGCTGGATGACAACGAACTGCGCCGGGTGGTCATCGCATCGGCCCCCGAGCTGGAAAAAATCAACGCCGATGACCTGCGGGTCAACCTCGGCGCGCTAGTCGAAGGCAACGCCGAATCGCAGCAAGCCAAGCCGTTGGCGGGGGCAGACGTCGCAGCGCGCAGCACCGTTAAAGGCAACGGCAAGACCCCGGCTCTGGATCAATACACCATCAACCTGACGCAAAGTGCGCGCGAGGGCCGGATTGATCCGGTGCTGGGCCGGGAGTTCGAGGTTCGGCAGATGGTCGACATTCTCACCCGTCGGCGCCAGAACAACCCGATCCTGACCGGTGAAGCCGGCGTGGGTAAAACCGCCGTGGTTGAAGGCCTGGCGCTGCGCATCATTCAAGGGGATGTGCCGTCGGTACTCAAAGACGTGGCCATCCATACGTTGGACCTGGGTTTGCTCCAGGCCGGTGCCGGGGTGAAAGGCGAATTTGAAAGCCGCCTCAAGTCGGTCATCGAAGAAACCAAGCGCAGCCTGCACCCGATCATCCTGTTCATCGACGAAGCCCACACCCTGATCGGCTCCGGTGGCCAGGCCGGGCAAAACGACGCGGCCAACCTGCTCAAGCCAGCCTTGGCCCGTGGCGAATTGCGCACCATCGCGGCGACCACGTGGGCCGAGTACAAGAAGTATTTCGAGAAAGATGCCGCCCTCGCCCGCCGCTTCCAGGTGGTGAAGGTCGAAGAGCCGGACGAGGACAAGGCGATCCACATGCTTCGCGGCTTGCTGGCCAAGATGCAGGATCACCACAACGTCACGGTGATGGACGAAGCGCTGGTGCAAGCCGTGCGCCTGTCCAATCGCTACATCACCGGGCGCCAGCTGCCGGACAAGGCCGTCAGCGTATTGGACACCGCCTGCGCGCGGGTTGCCCTCGGTCAATCGTCGCAACCGGGGCCGCTGGAAGACTGCAAAAGAACCCTCGACAACCTTCAGGCGGAAATATCGGTGCTGCAGCAAGAAGCCGCCAAGGGCAGCGACCATGCCCGGCGCCTGGCGATCCTCGACACCGAGCTGCAAGCGCAGCAGCAAACCCGCGATGCCCTGGAACAACAGTGGCAACGCGAACTGGAACTGGTGGAAAAACTCGGCGCGCTCAGCCATCCGGACAACCAGACACCGGATGCCCGCGAGATTGCGGCGGTACGCGCCGAGCTGACCAGCGTCCAGGGTGAACAACCGTTGGTGCATGCGTTGGTCGACGGCGGGACCATTGGCGAAGTGATCTCCGGTTGGACCGGCATTCCTCTGGGCAAAATGCTCCGTGACGAAATCGACACCGTCCAGCGCCTGCCCGCGCTGCTCGGCGAACGGGTGCTCGGACAAGATCACGCCCTGCAGGAAATCGGCAAGCGCATCAAGGTATCCCGCGCACGCATGGAAGACCCGAACAAGCCGATCGGCGTGTTCCTGCTGCTCGGCCCGAGCGGCGTCGGCAAGACCGAAACCGCGCTGGCCCTGGCCGACACCTTGTACGGCGGCGAACGTAACCTGATCACCATCAACATGTCCGAGTACCAGGAAGCCCACACGGTATCGAGCCTCAAGGGTTCGCCACCGGGTTACGTCGGTTACGGCGAAGGCGGCGTGCTGACCGAAGCCGTGCGGCGCAAGCCTTACAGCGTGGTGCTGCTGGATGAAGTGGAAAAAGCCCACCCGGACGTGCTCGAACTGTTTTTCCAGGTGTTCGACAAAGGCGTGCTGGATGACGGTGAAGGCCGGGAGATCAACTTCCGCAACACCGTCATCATCCTCACCTCCAACACCGGCACCGACCGCATCATGCAGTGGTGCCTGAATGCCGAGCAGCAACCGGCGCCGGAAGACATCGTCGAAGGCCTGCGCGACGAGTTGAACCAGGTATTCAAACCGGCGTTCCTCGGCCGCTTGAGCATTGTCCCGTACTACCCGGTCAAGGACGCCATCCTGGAGCGCATCGTCGCGCTCAAACTCGAGCGCATCCGCAAGCGTTTCGAGCGCAACCATCAAGCCGTCCTGAGCTACGACCAAGCACTGGTCAAAGCCATTGCCTCGCGCTGCACCGAAGTCGACAGCGGCGCTCGCAACGTCGACAACATCCTGTCGAAAAGCCTGATGCCGGAACTGGCGCAACGGGTCCTGGAGCGGATGGCGCAGGACAAGCCGATCCAGAGTTTGAACATCGCGTTGGGCAGCGACGGCGATTTCGCCTACAGCCTGTGCTGAATGAGTTTTTAAAGGTAGCCATCATGGATAACAGACATTCAAGGAAGCGCCCTGCGCAGCCGGCATTGGCAAAATGCCTGACCGCAGTGGCATTGATGATGGCGTTGACCGCCTGTGGCGTCACCGACCGTGTCAGCAAGCGGGTCGACGATACGTGGGCCGGCGACATGCTGTTCGACGATAACGAGAAGGTCATCCTGACCTCCGATGGCGGTAATCAACTCAACCCCGACGCGTCCGGCACACCGCTGTCCGTCGTGATTCGCGTGTATCAGTTGACGTCGCTGCAGCGCTTTTCATCGATCGACGCCGACACGCTGTGGGACGACCCGCAAAAAGCCCTCGGCAATACGCTGCTCGAAAACCGCGAAATCACCTTGCTGCCGGGCATGGGGCAAGTCGACAAGTGGCCGTTGAACAAGGCCGCGGGCTACGTCGGTGTTGCCGCGTTTTTCCGCTCGGAAGAAAACAGCCGCTGGAAGGTGGCGTTTGACGCCAACTCGCTGCGCAAGGATGGCATCTGGTTTTCCGCCGATGGCCTGCGGGTGTTGGTGGACAACAACACGGTATCCGTCGTGAACGGCGTCGATGTGTTGAACAAACCCAAGTCCCAGGAACAGCTCGCCCAAGCCTCCGCCCTGCCCGATTCACCAGCGAAACCGACCCTTACCCAGCGTGTGCAGGACGCGGCCGTTCAACAGGCTGAAGAGACGGCGACCAACTCCGCGCAAAAAGCCACCAAGTCAACATTAAACTCTCTATTGGAAGGCGTTCATGAGTAAGCAAAGCCGGGTGATGTGGTCAGAAGGCATGTTCCTTTTGCCACAACATTTCCAATATCAGGATGAGTTCCACCAGCATCAGCTGGCGGAGTCGACGCTGCGCAACACGCCTTTCCATTGGGGCGTGCAAATGCTCCAGGTCGATGAAGAGGCACTCGCCACCGGTTCCTTGCAGCTGAAACGGCTGAAGCTGGTGTTTCCCGACGGCAGCCTGTACGACGCGCCGCAGCACGATCCGCTGCCGGCGGCGCGCGATCTGAAGGACTTGCTCAAGGGCAACGACCTGAAGGTCTACGCCGCGCTGAAACTGCCAGAGCCGTTCGGCATGAACTACGTCGAAGACGGTCAGGAACAAAAAAGCGCGCGCCGGTTTCGCAAGCAATTCGATACGTTGCCGGACCTCAACGAAGGCGACCTCGAGAACGAAATCACCAGCCTGCGCCTGAACGTGGTGATGCTGATCGACGGCGACAACCTGGATGGCTACAGCCACTGCCCTATCGCCCGGCTGTCGCGCAATAACATCGGCGGCTTCAACCTCGATCCGCACTTCGTGCACCCGACCCTGCATGTCGGCACTCACGAAACCCTGACCGGTCTGGGCAAGCGCTTGCTCGGTGCGCTGCAATCGAAAAGCAAGGCGCTATCGGGTCGTCGTCGTGAACGTGCGGACCAGATTGCCGAGTTCGGCTCCAGCGACGTGACTCTGTTCTGGCTGTTGAACACGGTGAACCGTGCGCACCCGGGACTGGCGCACCTGCTCGCCCATCCGCGCCTGCACCCCGAGCGTCTGTACCTGTTTCTGGCGGAACTCGCGGGCGGCTTGCTGACGTTTTCGCTGGACACGCAACTCAACGACATCCCCGAGTATGACCATCACGACCCGGCGGCCTCGCTGGTCAAGCTCGATGAAATGATTCGTGTCCTGCTCGACAACGTCGTGCCTAACCAGTGCGTGATGATCAACCTGACCCAGACCAAGCCTTCGTACTGGCAGGGACAGCTGCTCGATCCGCGGCTGGCCGAGGCCGATTTCTATATTTCGGTGCACGCCGACATGCCCGGTTCCAGCTTGCTCGAACTGGTGCCGCGGGCGTTCAAGGTCGGTTCGCCGGAAGACATTGAGGTCGTGGTCAACAGCGCCATGCCCGGCGTTACGCTCAATCACTCGACCCGTTTGCCCAACGCGATTCCGGTGCGACTGGACAATCACTACTTCTCCATCGAGCCGCATGGCCGGGTGTATGAACGCATGATGAGTGCCCAGGCCATCTCTTTTTACGCACCCAGCGCCTTTACCAATCTCAAGCTTGAACTGATGGCGGTACTCAAATGAACGAAGCCGTAATGCAAGGCGCCGTGGCGCCCGCAACCGAAAAACCGGTGTTGAAAGACCTGGTGCAAGACTTCATCAGCATGGCGCTGATCGTGCGCAAAGGCCGTCAAGTGACCTCGGTCACCGCTTTTGAGGCGAGCATCGACGCCTTCTTCTCGACACTGGAACGCGAAGCCCGTAACGCCAACTACAGCGTTGAACAAGTGAAGGACACGCAGTACGCCCTGTGTGCGTTCCTCGACGAAAGCGTGTTGCGCTCCGGGGAAAACGATCTGCGTCGTCACTTCGAACTGCAACCGTTGCAGTTCCGCTACTTCGGCGTGCACCTGGCCGGTGAAGGCTTTTTCGAGAAAATCGATTCGTTGCGCAGTGACGTCAAGCAGAACCTGGATGTGCTCGAGGTCTATCACCTGTGCCTGGCGCTGGGTTTCGAAGGCAAATTCAGCCTCGGCCATAAAGACCAGTTGCGTTATCTGGCCAACACCCTGGGCCAGGACATCGCGCGGTACCGCAAGACGCCCAAGGCGCTCTCGCCGGATTGGGCATTGCCCGACCAGGTTTCGCAGATGCTGCGCCATGAAGTTCCCGTTTGGCTCTATCTGGCGCTCATTGCGCTGGTCTGCGTGGGTGTCTACCTGACGCTGGACTGGCTGTTGGCCAAGGACGTAGCCGCACTGTCCGAACAAATCAGCCAGCTGTTCAGTGCCTGAGCGCACTCAGGTAATCGAGTCAGGAAGACATGAAGACATTATTGCGTTTGTTGAAAAGTTTCTGGTTTGTCATCCCCGTGCTGTGGCTGGCGAGCCTGGCGGTTGGCTGGTTCATGGCACCGCACGTGAGCTGGTTGCGTGGCTACACGCTGGAGGCGATGGCGATCATCAGCGCCTTCTATCTGCTGATCATCGTGCTGCGTCAGTACAAGCGGATCCGCGCTGAACACAACCTTGAGAACCTGGTGCAGATCGAGGTCGATCGATCGCTCAAATCCACCGGTGAATTCCGCGACCAGCAAGTGCTGCGCGAACGGCTCAAGCACGCCATCGCGATGCTGCGCACCGACCGCTCGGCCGGTGGCGGCGGTTCGTCGGCGCTGTATGACTTGCCGTGGTACCTGGTCATCGGTATGTCCGGTGCCGGCAAAACCTCATTGCTGACGCGTTCCGGCCTGTCCGCGAGCATCGCCAACAGTGCCAATGACACCCAAAGCGGCACGCAACATTGCGACTGGTACTTCAGCCCTGAGGCCGTGATGATCGATACGGCCGGCCGTTACCTGCGGGACGACCAGTCGGCCAGCGAATTCGCCGCGTTCCTGCGGATGCTGAAAAAACAACGCAACAAAGCCGCCGTAAACGGCCTGGTGCTGGTGGTGAGCCTGCCCGAGCTGCTGGCGGCCAGCGTCACCGAGCGCAACGAGCTCGCCGCGCAACTGGTGACGCGCATCGAGGAATACACCGACTGCCTGGACGCCAACCCGCCGATCTACCTGATGCTGAGCAAGACCGATCAGCTGCCGGGTTTCAGCCAGGCTTTTGAAGGCCTGGACCTGAACGAACGCCAGCAACCGCTGGGCATGACCTTCGGTTTGTCGGAAATCCGCAACCAGGGTTTGCGCCCGGTACTGGATACCAAGCTGGCCAACCTGCACAGCCATATTCGCCGTCACGTCGACGCGCAGATGGTCGCGCTGGGCGCCCATGCCAACAGCGCGCTGCTGAACTTCCCGAACTATTTTTCCGAACTGTCGATCGTGCTCGAGCAATTTCTCCAGCACTTCGCCCAGACCGGTCATACGGGTACGCAACTGTTGTTGCGCGGCCTGTATTTCACCAGCGCCTTGCAGACCGATCAGCAACTGAGCCAGGTGTATGAAGATGATCTCGCCGACTCGTTTTCGCTGCTGCCGGAAGCCGAGCACGGCACGCACACGCACAGCAGCGGCAAGAAAATCAGCGACCGCAGCTATTTCATCACCGATACGTTCCGCCGCGTGATTTTTCCGGACCGCGACCTGACGCTTTATCAGTCGCGTTCCGGACACAACAAATCCTTCAGCCCTGCGGTGCTGGGCGTGGCCGTATTGGCTGCACTGGTGTTCATTGGCTGGCAAACCCTGTCCTTCCAGAACAACCGTCAGTGGCTGGCGGCATTGCGCGAGCAGCTGAACGAGCTGCAGCAATCACCGGAGCGCGCCGAGTTGCTGGCCTCGGGCCAAGGCTTGGAATTGCTCCGCGATCAACTCGCCGCCATCGAGAAGTACCGTGCCAAAGGCGTGCCGCTGCAACTCAGCGCTGGCCTGTATCGCGGCGATGACATCTACCGCGTCGCACAGACTGCTTATTTGCAGCAGTTGCGTACTCAGGCACTCGAACCGATCACCCTGCAACTTCAATTGCAGATGCGCGCCTTCAATGAGTTCGCAAAAACCATGGACCCGCAGAACAGCTTCGCAGCGGCGCCCGCCAATGCCGGCAGCCCGTCAGCCAAAGCTCGCGCGCAAGGGCTGAAAGTGCCGACCCGCTTGAGCAGTGTTCCGCGCAGCGCCGGCGATGTCACCAGCCGTTTGAGCGCGGCGGCCAAGGGTGCCGCGAATAAGGTGCGCGGCGATGCGTTGACCGCACTGCGTAATCCAGCGACGACGAGCGACGCCGCTGAACTGTCGGCGACTACGGGCGGGCTCTCGTTGTCCGAGGAAATGCTCGGTCGACTGGATGAGCGTCAGGTGGCTTCCATCATCGAGTCCTATAACGCGCTGAAGCTGTACCTGATGCTGACGCAACCCGATACCCACCCCGAGCCAGAGTTCGTCAGCGCTGCCTTGCCGGTTGCATGGGCCAAGACCGCCAATACCGACAACCCGGCCAGCACAGCGGTTATTCAGGACAACTCGCCGGTCTACGTGCAACTGCTGAAAAATGGCCAGGCGCCGTCCCTGCCCCGTAACGAGCGATTGATCAGCGAAACCCGCAATAGCCTGAAGTCGTTCATGATTTCCAGCTCGTTGGTGGACCGCGAATATCTGCGCCTGCAATTGGAGTCCAGTCGCCAGTTTCCGGCCGTGGGCCTGAGCGATCTGGTGCCGCTGCCTGGGCGTCAGCTGTTGTACGGCAGCGAAGCGGTCCCGGCGATTTTCACCCGTCAGGGTTGGGAACAGTTTGTGAAGCCTGAGCTGATCAAACTGCTGTCGGGCAATCTGCAAAACGAATCGGACTGGGTGCTCGATGGCGAAGGCGGCGACAGCCTGGTGCAGAAAGCCAACTTCATCCGTGAGTTCATGACGCGTTACAAACGCGACTACACCCAAGCCTGGTACACCCTGATCGACAGCGTCGGTGTTCGCCATTTCACTGACATGGCCAACGCGACCCAGCAACTGTCGCTGCTCAGCGACGTGCAGAACTCGCCGGTGAAAAACCTGCTGGCAGCGGTCAACGACAATACCCAATGGGATGTGCCCGCACCGCGGGAAACGCAGCAACCGGGGATCAAGCGCGATGACGGTTTCTGGGGCAAGGTCACGGGGATTTTCGATGGACAGGACACCTCGCCCAACGCGCTGATTTCGCCGCTGCCTGCGGTGGACGACGGCAGCCTGGCCAAGCGCTTCGAACCGGTGTCGCGGGTCTTCGCCGTGCAAAACGCCGAGGGCGCCGACAGCACGATCATGGATCGCTACCTGGCGGCGCTGCGCAAACTCAAGGTACGGATGAACAACATCCAGCGCTCCCAAGACGTCGGCAAAAGCAGCAAGCAACTGATCAGCGAAACCCTGGAAGGCCAGCCGAGCGAAGTCACCAGCGTGCGCAACTACGTAGAAACCACCGTCGACACCAGTCAGGGCGGCCTGTCGACTTCGCTGCAAGGCCTGTTCAGTCTGCCGATTCAGTTTGCCTGGGAAACCCTGCGCGATCCGGCCGGCGAGCAGATCGCCAAGGCCTGGGCGCAACAGATCGCCAAGCCTTGGGAACAAGTCATGGCGCACCGTTACCCGATCGCGGCGGGCAGTGGCAATGAAGCCTCGGTCAAGGACCTGCAGCGTTTCGTCGACCCGGAATCCGGCTTGCTGCCCAACTTCAAGCGCAACGAGATCGGCAACCTGTCCGGGGGCGAAGGCCTCGGCATGAGCAGCGCCAGCAAGGCAACGCCGCTGGTCAATCCGAACATGGTCAACAGCATCGACAAGGCCAGCTCGCTGGGCCAAGTCATTGCCAGCCTGTCGGACCGGGAAAACGGCTTTGAAATCATGCTGGAGCCCGCGGCCTGGTTCACCGACATCATCTTCACCCTGGACGGTCAGGTGCAGCACTACCGCAACGGCAAGACCAGCTGGAGCCGCTTCTCCTGGCCAGGCACCACCACCGCGCCGGGTGCGCGCATGGACGTGGTCACGCTGAGCGGCGAACGCATCACGGTGTTCGACTACCCCGGTCGCTGGGGCCTGTTGCGCATGAATGACAGCGCCCGCGTCAGTGATCTGGATGGTATCCAGCAGCGTTTCAGCTGGAACACCGCCAGCGGTCAAGTCAGCCTCGCCGTGCGCAACTACGGTGGCGTCAAGCTGACCGACCTGGCGAACGTCAAGGCGCTGAGTGCACTCAACGGCAGCGGCGGACGCGTCCAGTGAGCACGCTCGCATTGAATCAGGGACGCGGCCAATGATTGGCTGTTTCGGAAAAGTGCCCGCGAGCCCGGACTTCGTCAGCCTGCACGGTGCGACCGACGACGTCTGCGAGTTCGATGCCTGGCTGCAAGGCGCATTGGGCGCCCTGCAGCCCCTTGAGAACTGGCGGGAGCTGTTCGACGGATTGCCGGTGTGCTTTTTCAGCTACCGCGCACGCAGCGGCAACGGGTTGGTCGGCGGCTTGATCAGTTCGAGGGATTCCAGCCAGCGGCGTTATCCGTTTTTCATTTTTCAAACGGTGAAAGCCAGCGACTCCGGGCCGTTGGTCAATCCTTTCACCCTGAGCGAACTGTTCAGCGGGCAGATCCGGCCGTTGCTGCACATGGCTGCCCAGGGCGAAAGTACGTCGGTGCTGTTCGACCGCATCAAGGCCTTGCGCCCAATGCAAGGTCAGGACTTCGAGTTGTTCCGGCGCGTGCATGACAAGTTCCTGGTGAACTTCAACCTGCGCGACATCGCCACCGCGCTGCAAGGCGCCTATCCGGAGTTTGTCACCAACGCCGTGCTGACCCGGCTGCTGGCCTTCAAAAGCCATCTGCATCAGCCAACGGCGATGGGCATTTCCCTGCCCCTGCCGGCGGAAAGAGGCCTGAAGAATCCGACAGCCGATTTGTGGATCACCTGGTTGGCGCGAATGACCGCCGGCAGCGGCGTGCCGCACGTCAGTCTGTTGGCGGACGACTTCATGCGCCCCCGGCTGATCTGCTTCCCGTCGCGCAATAACAGCGATGCCTACCGCGTGCTGACCGGTAGCGGCACCCGCTTGCAGAGCCATGACGTGCTGGCGTCATTCGATGCATTTGATGAGCACCACCCGAAACACGCCTTTCCCGAAATCGACCGCCCCCTTGATGACGTTATCGACCGTTTTGTCGACGCGCTGGATTTGAAGTCCGTATGAACAAGATCAAGTATTACTTCTTGCGCTTCCAACCCTACATTCTGGGGGTTTGTTTTTTCCTCACCATTTTCGTGGTGTGGGGCATTGGGCGTGCGTTTGACTTCAGCTCGCTGAACAGCCTGCTGACCGGGATCGGCGTGTTCCTGCTGCTCTCGGCCGGTTATGTGCTGCTGCTATATCGGGGCGTGTCACGGCACCACAACCTTGAAGGGCTGCTGCGCGACGACGCCGATCAAGCGGTGCTCAACGCCAGCCCGGCGGACCGCGAAGAAGTCAGCCAGTTGCGCGAGCGCCTGTTGCAGAGCATCGAGCGCCTGCACAACAACAAGCCGCGCGGCAGCAATCCCAAGGACGCGCTGTATGCCCTGCCCTGGTACCTGGTGATCGGCCAGCCGGCTGCCGGCAAAAGTACGATGCTCTATCAATCGGGCCTCAACTTCCCGTATGCGGAGCGTGAAGGCGCGCGCGTCGCCGGTCTGGGCGGCACCCGCAACTGCGATTGGTTTTTCAGTTCCGAGGCCGTGCTGCTGGATACCGCTGGGCGCTACATGAACAACCAGGAAGAAGCCGGCAAGTGGCGGGCCTTCCTGCAACTGTTGCGTCAACACCGCCAGCGTCGGCCGCTGAACGGCTTGATCGTCACCGTCAGCATCCACGACATTCTGCAAACCTCGCTCGAAGACCAGGAACGTATTGCCAAGCGCCTGCGCGAACGCATCCAGGAAACCCATGCGCTGCTGGAAGTACGACTGCCGGTGTACCTGGTGTTCACCAAATGCGACCTGGTACCGGGTTTTGCCCCGTTCTATCGCCAACTGGATGACGTTGCCCGCGGCGAAGTCATGGGCAAGACGTTTCCCCATAAGGGCTATGAACAGGCCGACTGGGGCCGGCAATTCGGCGTGGCGATGGACGAGTTGGTCAGCTATTGGCAGCAGGTGGCAAGCCAACAACTGGTCATGCAGGACATTCAGATCACCCGCCAGGATTCAGCGGTGTATCGCTTCCCGCTGGAGCTGGCGGCACTGAAGCCGAGGTTGCAACTGTTCGTCGACGCGCTCCTGCGCGCCAACCCGTACCAAAAGGCCGAACTGCTGCGCGGCTTCTATTTCACCAGTGCACTGGACGCCGACCAACCGGAAATGGGTGGGCACACGCGCCAGGTCACCGAGCGCTTCTCACTGGACAGCGATCAAGAGATCGCAAGCGGCAATGCGCAACCGCGTCCGCTGTTCATCAACAGCCTGTTCCGCAAAGTCATCATTCCCGATCAGCATCTGGTGGCGCTGTACACCACCAACCACCGTGAACGTCGGCGCAAGGCGGCGTGGATTGGCGGCGCCGGACTGGTGGCGATGCTGCTGTGCAGCTTGCTGGGCTGGTCCTATGTAAACAATAAAAACACCGTGCAGACCATTTCCACGGAACTGGCCGAGGCGGCCAAAACCGACGCCTTGGCAACGGGGCACTACACCGACTGGCAAACGCTGGATCGCATGCGCTTCTGGACCGCCCATTACTACGCTCAGCACCACGATGAAGGTGTGCCGATGCGCATGCGCCTGGGGCTTTATCAGGGCTACAAAGTCGAGCCGCTGGTGCGCAGTCAGTATTTCAACCGGCTGGAAAGCGTGATGCTCAAGCCGACCGCCGACAACCTGACCCGTTCGCTGTACCTGTTGACCACCCTCAAGGTGTATCAGCGCAACAGCAAGGAACTGCTGCCCGTGACCGGCGTGGACAGCGTCGAACCCAAGGCGCTGCCCAGCGACAACCGGGCGCAGTCCATCGCGGCGTTCGGCAAGACCACGCTGGACACCTACGTCATGCTTTCGCGTGCCCAGCGCGAAAAGGCTGATCCAGCGTTTCTGAAAGCGAAAATACCGGACTACTGGTACCCGGCGATTGCCCGTCAGACCGGCAAAACCATCGGTGCGTCGAATGACGGTTCGGCCTCTGATCAGGATTACGAGTTTGCCAGCCGGCAGATCAATTTCTACAGCGACCAGATCCATGAGCACGACGTACCTCGGATCCTCGATAACGCGTTCCTGACCTCCAGTTCGCGTAACTACATCAACAGTTTGCTCACCCAATCGTTGCGCTCGATCGAGACCATCACCCTGGAATCGGACACCTTGTTCGCCTTTGGCCGTGCCGACTTCCAGAGCCTGAAAACCGAAGGCCAGGGCCAGTTGAGCGCCATCGCCGGCAAGCTGTTGAGCACGCCGGACATCGGCAAAATCATCATCGCCGGGCACGCCGATCAACTGGGCGACCCGCAGGGCAACCTGCAGGTTTCCCGCCAGCGCGCACAAACCATCAAGACCTACCTGGTGGGCAAAGGCGTGCCGGGCGAACTGGTGGAAGCCGTCGGCGAAGGCAGCACCAAGCCCTTGGTCAAATGCAACATGCAGCAACCCAGGGCCCAGCTTATTCAGTGCCTGGAGCCTAACCGGCGCGTGGAAATCGAAGTACGGGCGCTCAACTGAGACGACCGTGCCTGTGAAGGAAAACTGTTGCCTTGGCCCGCTTGATGTTCGGCCCAGGCCGGTAAGACACCTCTCTTGATCGTTTCAAAGAGGTTAAAAACCAAGGGTTGCGATCTGTCCGCAGGTCGTTGCAGCCCTTTAAATGAAGGTAAGGAGAAATTAGAAATGGCATTTGACGCATACATTCAGATCGAAGGCATTCCAGGTGAAGTGCTCGACGACAAGCACAAGGACTGGATCGAAGTGCTGGGCTACGAGTACGGCGCAACTCAGGCGACTTCCGCGACTGCAAGCTCTTCGGGCGGTGCTTCGTCGGAGCGTGTGTCGTTGAGCGATTTCAGCATCCGCAAAGCCGTGGACAAGGCTTCTGCCAAGCTGTTCGAAGCCTGCTGCAAAGGCACGCACATCGCCAAGATCCAGCTCAACGTCAACCGGGCGGGCGGTGACAAGGTCACTTACCTGACCATCAACCTGGAAGAAGTCGTGGTCTCCTCGGTCAAGGCGGTCGCCGGCGGCAGTCAGGGCGGTGAAGATAAAGCGGTCAGCGATCTGCCGATTGAAGAAATCAGCTTCAACTTCGCGCGCATCAAGACAACCTACACCCAACAAAGCCGTGCCGATGGCCAGGGCGGTGGCAACGTCACCGGTGGTTGGGATCGCACGGCGAACAAAGTGTTCGCTTAAGCCCTTCGCGATAGCGGACCGCGCACGCGGTCCGCATTCAGCACCGTGCCTGCCAAACAGGCGCGGTGTTCTTTTATCTTGATCAGAGTTGCCTATGTCTGAATTTCTCAACGACCTTTCGCTGGCCGAACTGACGGCGCCCATCAATGAGGGGAGCGGTGAAGACTTGAGCTTTTCCACCTTGTTCGATCAGGTGAAGGAAGCTCGTCGAGCAGACCCCGATTATCTTACCCAGGGTGACTGGCAAACCGATCTGAAGGCTTCCGATTGGGATCTGACCATCACCTTGGCGGCACAAGGCCTGGCTCGACAGAGCAAAGACCTGATGCTGGTCGCCTGGCTCAGTGAAGGCCTGGCGCACAAGTACCATTTTGTTGGCATCACCTTCGGCCTGACGCTGGCCGAGCGCATTCTGCACACCTTCTGGGCGGATCTGTTTCCCTCCCTGGAGGACGGCGTCGATGAACGCGCCGCACGCCTGTCGTGGATGAAAACCTCACTGGCGGACATCGTCGGCGCATTGCCGATCACTCAAGGGCAACATTACGGTCTGCTTCGCTATGACGAATCCAGGCACATCGAAAACCTGGCGCTGCAAAACCCTCAGGCGATGCGGGCCGCCCTCGACGAAGGCAAGATCAACGCGGAAATCTTCCAGCGTTCGGTGGTGCTGACCGACTCGGATCATCTGCGTCTGAAAGCCGGCGAAATAGCCGCATGCCTGAAAGCCTGCCAGCAGCTTCAGAGCACCGCGGACAGGCACTTTGGCCCTGAAGCGCCGAGCTTTGCCGGGCTCAATGACATTCTGTTCCGCGCAGGACAACTGGCTGAAAAGCTGCTCAAGGATCGGGGCATCGACCTGACCCCAGCCCCTGCCGCACCGACTCCGGCCATCCCTGAAAGCATGGGTGAACAACCTGCAGGTTGCGCAATGACCCAGCCTGAACACAGTCTTTCAAGCACACCGCTTCGGACCACACCGCAGACCCGAGATGAAGCGTTCACCCTGCTGGCGGGCATCGCCCAGTTTTTCAAACAGACCGAGCCCCAAAGCCCCGTCCCCTATCTGATCGAACGCGCGATCAAATGGGGCAACATGCCGCTTGAGGGTTGGCTGAACGATGTGATCAAAGACAGCAATGTGGTGGACAGCATCCGCGATGTGTTGGGAACCAAGGAAACCAAGTCCTGACACGCCGCCTCCGCGCTGCCGCCTGACGATGCTCTGATTCAGAGTCTGGAGCGAGAACTGGGTGTGACCTTGCTGCTGCGCTCGAATCAGGGCGTCAGCCTGACCCTGGCCGGGAAGCTTTTCCTGACCCGGGCACGCTCGATCATTCTCGATTGCGACCGCGCCGTACAGGATGTGCGCCAGTGGGATGAAATGTCCGAAAGGCAGATCGCGTTGGGCGTCGCAGCCAAATCGCTGGCGGCCTGTTTGATGCCGGTGTTCAGCAGCTTTATCCGCCGGTTTCCCAACGTGCAGCTACACGTCGCCGGGGGCAAGACCAAGATGCTGATCGAGATGATCCGCGCCGGTCGACTCGATTTCGTCATGTGCCCCCTGGGACCCAACGTCTGCGATACCGACCTGCACATCGAACGGCTGTACAGCTCGACAGCCAGCATCATCGCGCGCAAGGGCCATCCCTTGGCGAATGCTCGCTCAGTGGCCGACCTGGTCGATTGCCAGTGGATCAGCGTGCGGCCCGCAGGCGTTGCCGGCAGTGCGGAGACATCTTGCCGACTGGCTGGCCGTCATCGCGAACAAGCCTTGCTCCTGCCGGGTTTCCCCACCGCGGTGCACCCCATGCATTTTCATATGATGGAAATTGCACTTCTTCCCTCACACCTGGCCGGGTAGGGTCTGAGGCGCCCCCTCCCTGCAAACGAGAAACGCAATGAAACCCGATGAAAAGCGCAAGCACGCTGGTCCGCGTGCTGCCGATTTTTTTCAGATCGCGACCCTGGCCACTGTCTCACTGTTCGCCACTGGCACAACCCTCGCCGCCGACACCCAAGCTATTCAAGACGACTACTTCCACACCGGCGCCGGTCACCATTATTTGCTGCGCGCCGACACCGGCATCATTACCCACACGCTTCGCGACAACATCAGCGTGCTTGAGGGCTCAGGCGGCAACATCGTGGTGTTGACGGGCAAGGACGGGAAGTTCCTGGTGGATGCGGGCATTGGCAAATCCCGGGACAAGGTCAAGGCGGCACTCGCGGCGATCAGCCCGGCGCCGGTCAAATACGTGGTCAACACCCACTGGCACTGGGACCACACCGATGGCAATGCCTGGATGCACGCCGATGGAGCGACCCTCGTGGCGCAGGTCAATACGTTGAAGCATCTGTCGCAAACCACCCACGTCGATGACTGGAACTGGACTTTCCAGCCTGTGCCGGCGGTCGCGCGGCCTACGGTGCTGGTGAACGATGCAAAGACCTTCGACTTCGACGGCAGCAAGATCAGGGTCGAGAACTTCGGCCCCGGCCACAGTGACGGCGACCTGTGGGTCTATTTTGAAAAAGCCGATGTGCTGGCGATGGGCGATACGTTCTGGAATGCCGGGTATCCGTTCATCGACAACCAGGACGGCGGCAGTATCAATGCGGCAATTCATTGGGCCAACGAGGCTATTGACCACACCACCGATCACACCCTAGTGATTCCTGGGCATGGTCGTCCGGCGGGTACGCGGGCCCAGGTCATCGAGTTCCGCGACATGTTGGTGGGGGTGCGCGATAACGTGGCCAAGCTCAAGCAACAGGGGAAATCGCTGGATGAGGTTATTGCTGCGAAACCTACGGCGGCTTTTGATGCGAAATGGGGGCACTTTGTAATCAAGCCGGACTTCTTCGTGAAGCTGGTGTATGCCGGGGTGAAGTGACCCATCGCGGCCAACTCAATTACTGTAGGAGCGAGCTTGCTCGCGATGGACGTGAACTCGCCGCGTTCATTCAGCCAACCCGCGTCATCGTTGGCGTCCATCGCGAGCAAGCTCGCGCCTACAGTAAAAGCGTTACCGGGCGGCCACCTTGTTGGCCCCTGCGTCCCACCCTCCTCCCAAGGCTTTGTAGATTGCAACGATGCTGCGGTACTGGTCGGTTTCGCCCTGGGCCTGAGCGTCTTCGGCGTTAAGCCGTTCGCGCTCGGCATCGAGCAGTACCAGATAATCCACCGAGCCTTCCCGATACTGGATGCCCGCCAGATCCGCCGCTGCCCTGCTCGACTCACTTTGCTTGATCAGCGACAGCAGGCGCTGTTGGCGTTTGCTGTAATCGCTGAACGCGTTTTCCGACTCTTCCAGCGCCAGCAGTACCTGCTGTTCGTAGGTGGCCAGTGCGCCTTCGGCGTCGGCATTGGCACCGCGAATGCGGGCGCGGACACTGCCCAGGTCGAAGGCGGCCCAGGTGATGCTCGGGCCCAGGCTCCAGGCTCGGGCGGCGCTGGAGCCGATTTGCGAACCGCGCCCGGCGGTGAAGCCGAGGAAGCCGCTGAGGCTGACCCGGGGGAACAGGTCGGCGGTGGCCACGCCGACATCGGCGGTGGCGGACGCCAGACGCCGTTCTGCCGCCAGCACGTCCGGACGACGGCGCAGCAGATCGGCAGGGTCACCGATGGGCAGTGCCTTGGCGATCGCTGGCAGATCCTTCGGGCTCAGTGACACGCTCAATTGTTCCGGCCGCTCGCCGAGCAAAGTGGCGATGCGGTTTTTCTGCCGCACCTGTTCGGCCTGCAGTTGCGGCACGCTGGCCTCGACCGCGGCCAGCCGGGCGTCGGCACGCATCACGTCGAGTTCGTTGCCGACGCCGGCATCGCGCAGGCTGACCGTCACGGCGCGGGAATCGTTCTGGTTCTTCAAGTTGGCCAGGGCGATTTTTTCCCGCAGTTGTGCGCCGCGCAGTTGCCCGTAGGCATCCACCAGTTCGGCGATCATGGTCACCCGCAGTTGATACAGGTCCGCCGCGGCGGCGTCTTCACGGGCATCGCTCGACTCCAACGCACGCTGAATGCGCCCGAACAGGTCAACTTCCCAGGCCATGTCCAGGCCCAGGTCGTACCGCTCGGTATTGACCCGGCTCTCGGTCTGGCCGGGCACCTGGGAGCGACCTTGCAGGCTGCTGACCCGGCTGGTGACCACCGGCAGGTTGTCGTTGCTGATGTCGTCGCGAATCGCCCGGGCCGCTTTCCAGCGAGCGAAGGCCACCCGCAGATCGCGGTTGCCCTCCAGGGATTTGCTCACCAATTGGTTGAGGGTCGGGTCGTCGAATTGCTGCCACCACACCGTTTCAAAGCGGGTTTGATCGTAGCTTGCCGCTTTCGCGTAGACGCTGGTGGCCGGCGGCGTATCAGGGGTCTTGTAGTCCGGCCCGACGGTACAGGCGGCCAGTGCTGCCACCAGAAGGCTGGGTACGAAAAGCTTCAGGGCACTCATGGTTGCACCTCCAGGGCGTGGACGGGTTTGCGGGCTTTCTTGCGTTCGATGTAGCGGCGAATCAGGACGAAGAACACCGGTGTCAGCAACAGGCCAAAGAAAGTCACCCCGAGCATGCCGGAGAACACCGCCACGCCCATGGCCCGACGCATTTCGGAACCGGCGCCGCTGGAGGTCACCAGCGGGATCACGCCCATGATGAAGGCGAACGAAGTCATCAGGATCGGCCGCAGACGCATGCGGCATGCTTCCAGTACCGCCGCCAGCGGTGACAGGCCCTGGTCCTGTTTGTCCTTGGCGAACTCGACGATCAGGATCGCGTTCTTGCACGCCAGGCCCACCAGTACGATCAGGCCGATCTGGGTGAAGATGTTGTTGTCGCCTTTGGAAATGATCACCCCGGCAATCGCCGACAGCAGGGTCATGGGCACGATCAGGATCACCGCCAGCGGCAGGCTCCAACTTTCATACAACGCCGCCAGCACCAGGAACGCCAACAGTACGCAGAGCGGGAACACCAGCAGCGCGGTGTTGCCCGACAGGATTTGCTGGTAGGTCAGATCGGTCCACTCGTAGGTCATGCCGTTGGGCAATTCTTCCTTCAACAGTTTCTCGATAGCAGCCTGGGCCTGGCCGGAGCTGTAGCCGGGGGCGGCACTGCCGTTGATTTCCGCAGTGAGGAAGCCGTTGTAGTGCGAGACCCGGTCCGGTCCCGAAGTCGGGCTGACCTTGACAAACGTGGCCAGCGGAATCATCTCGCCGCGATCGTTGCGCACCTTCAACTGACCGATCTGCTCGGGCTCCTGACGGAACTGTTGCTCGGCCTGGACGTTGACCTGATACGTGCGGCCAAAGCGGTTGAAGTCGTTGGCGTACAGCGAGCCCAGGTACACCTGCAGGGTGTCGAAAATATCGTTGATCTTCACCCCGTGAGTCTTGGCCTTTTCCCGGTCGATGGCGGCTTCGACTTGCGGCACGTTGACCGTGTAGCTGGTGAACAGGTTGGCCAGTTCCGGCGTGGTGCGGCTCTTGGCGATGATGTTCATGGTCTCTTTGTACAGTTCGTCATAGCCCAGGTTGCCCCGGTCTTCGATCTGCAGACGGAAACCGCCGATGGTGCCAAGACCCTGTACCGGAGGTGGCGGGAACACGGCGATGTAGGCGTCCTGAATGCCGCCGAACTTGCCGTTGAGCGAGGCGGAAATCGCCCCGGCGGACAGGCTCGGGTCCTTGCGCTCATCGAACGGGCGCAGGCCGATGAAGGCGATGCCGGCGTTCGGGCTGTTGGTGAAGCCGTTGATCGACAACCCGGGGAATGCCACGGCACTGTCGAAACCCGGCTCTGCCATGGCGATGGTGCTCATGCGCCGGATCACCGACTCGGTGCGATCCAGGCTGGCGGCATCCGGCAATTGAGCGAAGGTCACCAGGTACTTTTTGTCCTGGGTCGGCACGAAACCGGTCGGGGTGGTGCTGAAGCCCATGTAGGTCAAGGCGATCAGGCCGGCATAGATCAACAGGGCGACGCTGCTGCCACGGATGATCTTGCCCACGCCAATCACGTAGCCGTTGCTGGCCTTTTCGAAAAGCCGGTTGAACGGTTTGAACAGCCAGCCACCGAGCACACGGTCCAGCACTTTGGAGAAGCGGTCTTTCGGTGCGCCATGGGCCTTGAGCAATACCGCCGCCAACGCTGGCGAGAGGGTCAGGGAGTTGAACGCCGAGATCACCGTGGAGATGGCGATGGTCAGCGCGAACTGCTTGTAGAACTGCCCGGTCAGGCCGGAGATAAAGGCTGCCGGTACGAACACTGCGCACAGCACCAGCGCCGTAGCGATGATCGGCCCGGTCACTTCACTCATGGCTTTCTTGGTCGCCTCGGCCGGTTCCAGGCCGGACTCGATGTTGCGCTCGACGTTCTCCACCACCACGATCGCATCGTCGACCACGATGCCGATCGCCAGTACCAGACCGAACAGCGACAACGCGTTGAGCGAGAACCCGAGCAAATGCATCACGGCAAAGGTACCGATCAGTGACACCGGTACTGCCACCAGGGGAATGATCGAGGCCCGCCAGGTTTGCAGGAACAGGATCACCACCAGCACCACCAGGATCAGTGCTTCGAACAGCGTGTGCACCACCGCCTCAATGGAGCTACGCACGAAGATGGTCGGGTCGTAGACGATCTCGTAGTCCATGCCTTCCGGGAAATTCTTCTTCAGCTCGGCCATCTTCGCCCGCACCTGGTCGGAGATGTCGATGGCATTGGAACCGGGGCGCTGGAAGATCGGCATCGCCACCGCTTCCTGATTGTTGAGCAAGGCGCGCAGGGCGTACTGATTGGAACCCAGCTCGACCCGGGCAATGTCCCTCAGGCGAGTGATTTCGCCGTTCGGGCCACTGCGGATGATCACGTTCTCGAACTCTTCCTCGGTGACCAGGCGGCCCTGGGAGTTGATCGACATCTGGAAGCTGGTGGCATTGGGCGCCGGCGGCGAACCCAGTTGCCCGGCGGCGACCTGTCGGTTCTGTTCACGCACCGCAGTCACCACATCGGTGGCCGTCAGGTTGCGCGAGGCGGTCTTGTCCGGGTCGAGCCAGATCCGCAGCGAGTAGTCGCCGATGCCGAACATCTTCACGTCACCGATACCGTCCAGCCGCGCCAGCTCATCCTTGACGTTGAGGATCGCGTAGTTGGACAGGTAGAGCATGTCGTAGCGTTTGTCCGGCGAGACCAGGTGCACCAGCAGGGTCAGTTCCGGCGAGGCCTTGTCGACGGTGATGCCGATGCGCGTCACTTCTTCTGGAAGCTTCGGTTCGGTGCGGGTCACGCGGTTCTGCACCTGGACCTGGGCGTTATCCAGGTCGGTGCCCAGGGCGAAGGTCACGGTGAGGGTCAAGCGCCCATCGGCGGTGGACTGCGAGGACATGTACAGCATGTTCTCGACGCCGGTGATCGCTTGCTCCAGCGGCGCGGCCACGGTTTCGCCGATGACCTTGGGGTTGGCCCCCGGGTAGTTGGCGTGCACCACCACGGTCGGCGGCACCACTTCGGGGTATTCGCTGATCGGCAACTGGAACAGCGAGATCAGGCCGGCGATCAGGATCAGCAGCGACAGCACCGCCGCGAAGATCGGTCGCGTGATAAAGAACTGAGAGAATTTCATGTCGGTGTTCCCTTATCCGCGAGGGCTGAGCGCAGCATCCGTCTTCACCAGGGCCGGTGACTTGACGGTTGCAGGCTGGTTGGCGGCTTCGATCGCCTGCCGTTGACGAGCCAGGGTGGCGACGGTTTCCGGATCGGCCATCGGTGCGCCCTGCGGCGCAACCACGGCGCCGGGGCGCACCCGCTGCAGACCGTTGATGACGATGCGGTCTTCCTTCTGCAGGCCGCTGCGCACGATGCGCAGACCCTCAAGCTTGGGCCCCAGCTCGACGCTGCGGTACACGGCCTTGTTGTCATGATCGATCACCAGCACGAACTTCTTGCCCAGGTCGGTCCCCACCGCTTCGTCCTTGATCAGCAGGCCGGCATAGGCGGCGCTGCCCACCAGTTTCAGGCGCGCGTACAAACCCGGGGTGTACTGGCCGTCAGCGTTATCGAACACGGCGCGACCGCGGATGGTGCCGGTCTTGGGGTTGACCTGGTTGTCGACGAAGTTCATCTGCCCCTGGTGGGTGTTGCCCTCCTCGTTCGACAGGCCCATGTACACCGGCGTGGTCTGGCCACGCTGGCCCTGGCGCGAGAGCTGGCTGTACTTGAGGAACAGGCGCTCGTCGGCATCGAAGTAGGCGTAGACCTTGTCGGTGGAGACCACGCTGGTCAGCGCGGTGGTGTCGGCGGTGACGATGTTGCCGGCGGTGATTTCGGCGCGACTGACGCGGCCGGTGATCGGCGCAGTGACGCGGGTGAAACTCAGGTTCAGGCGCGCCAGATCGAGCTGGGCCTGGATCGCATCGACCCCGGCCTTGGCCTCCTGCGCGGTGGTGGTGCGGGTGTCGGCCAGTTCGGCGGAGATCGCGTTGGTGGTCAACAGGCGCTGACCGCGCTGCGCTTCATTGGCGGTGCGGTTCTGCGTGGCCCGGGCCTGTTGCAGTTGGGCTTCGTAACGATGCACTTCGTGCTCGAACGGCCGTGGATCGATCTGGAACAGCAGGTCGCCCTTCTTCACCAACGCGCCGTCGGTGAACGCCACTCGTTCGATCTGCCCCGACACCCGTGGCCGCACCTCGACGGTTTCCGGTGCTTGCAGTCGGGCGGTGACTTCATCCCATTCGGTGATCGGCTGCTCGATCACCTTGGCCACGGTGACATGGGGCGCCCCCGGTGCGCTGGCGGCGACGGTCGCACGATCGCAAGCGGTGAGCAGCGTGAGCGCCAGTGCGGCGATCGGGTAACGAAAAGCTTTGAGTGACTGATCCATGGGTTGTGTCCGCCAGACGGTTTGGGAATGTTGTGGAGTCTCGGCCTCGCGCGAGGCGGCGACGAATCGAACGCGGTGAACTTGGCTATTACTATTAATGATGAACGTCATGTATAAGGACAAAAAAACACCACGACGAGGCTCAAGCCTGGGTCTTGGCGAGGGCGCTGCACACCGAATCCAGGGCCGGCCCGAGGGTCTGCGCCAGTTCCCGGGCTCGGGGCG
This sequence comes from Pseudomonas sp. KK4, assembly GCF_001984065.1. GTDB lineage: Bacteria > Pseudomonadota > Gammaproteobacteria > Pseudomonadales > Pseudomonadaceae > Aquipseudomonas. Next base: position 14,055 of record NZ_LYVP01000037.1, on the reverse strand, counting down.
TGGGTTGCATCTGCCTTCCCATGCGCTCGAACAGCGGGTCGTTGAACAAGGCCCGCAGGCGCCGCAGCGCACCGCTGACCGCCGGTTGGCCCATCGACAGTCTCAACGCGGCCCGAGTGACGTTGCCCTCCTGCATCAGGGTTTCGAATACCACCAGTAGATTCAGGTCGATAGTGCGCAGATCATGACGTTTCATAATGTGTCCACCTGGTATTTGCGCCGACGATATATTACGACCATAATCATTACAAGCCTCTCGGCGACGACTTGCACTCGGCAAGCGCACCTGACCACAGGAGCAGCTCATGAAAGTCACGAAAGACAAGGCAGCGGCGAACAAAGAAGCGATCCTCAGCGCCGCGTCCCGGCTGTACCGGGAGAAAGGCATCGACGGCATCGGCATCGGCGAGCTGTCACGTTCGGTGGGGCTGACCCACGGCGGGTTTTACGGACAGTTTCCGGGCGGCAAGGAACAGCTGGCGTCGGAGGCGGTGACGCGCACGTTCGAGACCAATATCCGGGACTGGCAGAACGCCAAATCGATTCCCGAACTGGTGAAGGGTTACCTGACCCAGAAGCACCTGAACAACTGGACCGAAGGCTGCCCGATCCCGGCGCTGGCGGCGGACGTTGCGCGTAACGGTGGGAGCGTGAGCCAGTCGTTTACCCAGGGTGTCGAGCGGTTGACCGAGATACTGATGCCCTTGGTAGAGGGTGAAACCGAGGAGGAAAAACTGCAGCAGGCGCAACAAGTGATTGCCTCGATTGCCGGCGCGATGCTGATTGCCCGAGCGTTGGACAAGCCGGAGTTGTCGAAGCAGTTTTTGACATCGGTGATCAATGCCTGGCAGGACTGAATAACGAAACTCACACCTGTGGTGAGGGGACCTTTCCCCTCACCACAGGTGTGTCGTCTGCCATCAAACCGTGGTTTGTACGGCCACCGCCTCCCGCCCCTTGAACGCCAGGCAGAAGCAGAAAAAGATCGCCAGGGCGAACCCGGCCGGGAACAGCCAGATGTGCTTCCAGTCATGGCCACCAGGCGTTGCGGCGAAGTGATCGGTCACCTGCCCCGCCACCCAGAAACCGATCAGCATGCCCAGGCCGTAGGTCGCCAGGGTGATGAGGCCCTGGGCGGAACTGCGGAAGCGTTCCGAGGCCTTGGCGTCGGTATAGATCTGCCCGGACACGAAGAAGAAGTCATAGCAGATGCCGTGCAGGGCAATGCCGGTGAACAGCATGAAGGCCAGATCACCGTTGTTGCCATAGGCGAACAACAGGTAGCGCAGCGCCCACGCCAGCATACCCACGAGCAACGCAATCTTGATCCCGAAGCGCTGGATGAACAGCGGCAACAGCAGCATGAACAGCACCTCCGAAACCTGGCCGATGGCCATTTTCGCCGTGGGGTTGGTCACGCCGATTTCCGCCAGGAACGGGTTGGCGTTCTGGTAGTAAAACGCCAGGGGGATGCAGATCAGGATCGAGGCGATGAAGAACACAAGGTAGCTGCGATCCTTGAGCAGGCCCAAGGCGTCCAGGCCGAGCATCTGCTTGAGGCCGCCGTTGCCGGACTCGGCTTTCAGTGGCGCGGTGCGCGGCAGGGTGAAGCTGTACAGACCCAGCAGCAGCGAGGCGGCAGCGGACATCAGGAACGTATTGCGCAAGCCACCGGTGGCAATCATGGCCTGTGAATCCCAGGCGAACACGAAGCTGATCACCAGGCCGGCGACGATCCACCCCACGGTGCCCCAGACGCGGATCCGGGAAAACTCCAGCGCCGGGTCGCTCATCTGGCGGAAGGCCACGGAATTGACCAGGGCCAGGGTCGGCATGTAGATCAGCATGTAGGCCAGCACGTACGGATAGAACGTGCCGAAATCTGGCGCCCGATACAGCTGAAACAGCAACACCGCGCCCACCAGGTGCAGCACCGCGAGAATGCGCTCGGCATTGAAGAACCGGTCGGCGATCAGGCCAATCACGAACGGCGCAATGATCGCCCCCCAGGACTGGGTCGAAAACGCCATGCCGATCTGTCCGCCACTGGCCCCCAGGTTACTGGCCAGAAAGGTGCCGAGGGTGACGAACCAGCCACCCCAGATAAAGAATTGCAGGAACATCATTGCGCTCAATCGCGCGGTCATCATCGTCATAACAGTCACCGTCTTATTGTTGTTTTTTTATTGCGTGAAATCGGGGTCAGGCGTCGGGCAGCCCCAGCAGGCGTCGATTGAAGGCCGCATCGGACGTCACCCCGGCGAAATCGTCGAAGGCCTTGCGGGTCCTGGTGATCATGTGTCGCTCGATGAACGCCGCCCCTTCGGCCGCGCCCTGCTCCGAATCCTTCAAGCAGCATTCCCACTCCAGCACCGCCCAACCGTTGAAGTGGTATTGGGTGAGTTTGCTGAAGATCGATTTGAAATCGATCTGACCATCGCCCAGGGACCGAAAGCGCCCCGGCCGCTCGACCCAGCCCTGATAACCGCCGTACACACCGGAGCGGGCATCGGGGCGGAATTCGGCGTCCTTGACGTGGAACATGCGGATGCGTGAGTGGTAGCGATCGATGAAGCCCAGGTAGTCCATCTGCTGCAGCAACAGGTGGCTGGGGTCATAGAGAATCGCCGCGCGTGGATGGTGATCGACCGCCTCCAGAAAGCGCTCGAACGAGGCGCCGTCGTGCAGGTCTTCGCCGGGGTGAATTTCATAGCAGAGGTCGACGCCGGCCTCCTCGAAGCAATCGAGAATCGGCAACCAGCGCTTGGCCAGTTCGGCAAAACCCTGCTCGACCAGGCCGCTGGGGCGTTGCGGCCAGGGGTACATGTAGGGCCAGAGCAAGGCGCCGGAGAAGGTCGCATGGGCCTTGAGGCCCAAGCGCTGACTGGCGCGGGCCGCCAGCTTCAATTGCTCGATGGCCCATGCGGTGCGCGCTTGGGGCTGACCGCGCAGATGGGCCGGTGCGAAATCGTCAAACAGCGCGTCGAACGCCGGATGCACCGCCACCAGTTGCCCTTGCAGATGGGTCGACAGTTCGCTGATCTGCACGCCGGCTTCGGCGCACACCGCGATCAATTCGTCGCAGTAGCTTTGGCTTTCAGCCGCTTTTGCCAGGTCAATGAACTGCGTGCCCAGGGTCGGCAACTGGATGGCTTTGTAACCTTGGGAAGCAGCCCAGCGGGCGATGTTGGCCAGGGTGTCGAACGGCGCGTCGGCGGACATGAATTGCGCGAGGAAAATCCCCGGGCCGCGCAGGCCGGATGAGGTTTGAGGGGTCACGGAGCTCTCCAGGGTCATGGGTGGCACACCAGTTCGGTCCACTTGGCGTCGCCGCGATGGTTGGCGATGGCGGTTTCGATGAATGCCATGCCGCGCAGCCCGACGTCGATGCCGGGTACGCCGGGGGCATCGTGCCCCGCGACATGGCCACGGATGGCGTTGGCAAAATCGCCGTACAGGTTGGCCATGGCTTCGAGGTAGCCCTCGGGATGACCGGCGGGCAGGCGCATGCGCTGGCTGGCGGCGTCGCACAACCAGGGCTGGCCGAGGCCGGAACGCAGGATGCGCAGGGGTTGATCGAGGGCGCGATGGATCAGGCTGGCGGGCTCTTCCTGGCGCCATTCCAGCCCGCCCTTGTCGCCGTAGACACGGATTTTCAGCGGGTTTTCTTCACCGGCGCAGACCTGGCTGGCGATCAGCACACCGCTGGCGCCACCGGCCATCTTGAACAGCATCGAGGCGTCATCGTCCAGTTGCCGGCCGTCGATGTGCACGCTCAACATTGCGCACAACCGATTGATCGACTGGTCGGCGACAAACTCGGCGAGGGAAAAGGCATGGGTGCCGATGTCGCCGATGCACCCGCCGATTCCGGACTGCTCCGGCAGGTCCCGCCAGGCCGCCTGTTTGTTGCCCTGCCCCGCCACATCCTGGCTGAGCCAGCCCTGGGGGTATTCGACGATGACCTTGCGCACCGCGCCGATCACGCCGCTGCGCACCATGTCCCGCGCCTGCCAGACCATCGGGTAGCCCAGATAGGTATGGGCCAGGCCGTAGAGGCGGTTGCTGCGTTCGACCACTTGCTTGAGGTCGAGCAATTGGGCCAGGTTGAGCGCGGCCGGTTTCTCGCTGAACACATGGAAGCCCGCGCTCAGCGCCTCGCTCGCCACCGGCGCATGCAGATGGTTGGGGGTGACGATCACCAGCAGTTCCAGGCGTTGTTCGGCGGGCAACGCACGTTCGGCTTCCAGCATCTGGCGCCAGTCGTTGTAGCAGCGCGAGGCCGGCAAGCCCAGCGCTGCGCCGGTCTGCTGATTGTTCAGCGGGTCGCGACTGAAGGCGCCGCACACCAGTTCGAAGCGACCATCGAGCCCGGCGGCCTGACGGTGGGCCTTGGCGATGAAGGCCCCCTCGCCGCCCCCGACGAAACCCATTCTTATCTTTGGCACCGCAGCGTTCATCACATTGGCTCACTGTTGCTGGGAAAAGTGGCGATGTAACCGGTTACATCGTCGCGAAAATTTAGGCGCAGTTGCCGGCGCTGTCAAACCCGCAATTGCAGGTACCGAAGATTTCAGGCGACGGCCAACCTGCGGTAAGCTCGCCGGCCGAGGGGTTCGATAATGAGGTGGTCTTGTCCAATATCCGTGAAGTAGCAAGGCTGGCCGGGGTTTCCGTGGCCACGGTGTCGAGGACGCTGAAGTCGCCCGAGCGCGTGCTCCCCGAGACCCGGGACAAGGTCAACGCCGCCGTGGAACAGGCCGGTTACCGACCGAACCTGATGGCGGTGCAGTTTCGTTCGCAGCGCACCGGCAACCTGGTGATTCTGGTGCCGGCCATCGCCAACACTTTTTTTGCCAGGGTGATCAGCGGCGCACAGCAAGCGGCCCAGGCGGCGAACTATCGGCTGCTGTTGTGCGACACCCAGGGCCGCGAAGAGATTGAACGGGAGTTTGCCGAACTGGTGCACAACCACCAGGCCGATGGCGTGATCCAGTTGCGGGCCTTTGATCCGTTTACCGAGCCGGCACCGATGGTCAATGCCTGTGAGGTGATTCAGGGCGGTCGGCACCCGACCATCAGCCTCGACAATCGCGCAGCCGCCAAGGCCATGACCGAGCATCTGATCGAGCTCGGCCACCGGCGCATCGGCCTGATCAAAGGACCGAAAAGCAGCCCCCTGACCCGCGATCGCGTGGCCGGTTATCAGGATGCCCTGCAGCAAGCGGGAATCGACTGCGACCCGGCGCTGATCTGCCACGGCGACTTCAGCCTGCAAGCCGGCCACGACGGCGCCGCCGCGATGCTGGCCCTGCCCGAACGCCCTACTGCGCTGTTCTGCGAAAACGACGAAATGGCCATCGGCGCGTTGAAGCGCATCAAGCAAGAGGGTTTACGGGTGCCCGAGGACCTTTCCCTGGTAGGGTTCGATGACATCCCCTTCGCCGCCTATTGCGACCCGCCACTGACCACCATCGCGCAACCGGCTGAGGTTTTCGGCCAGCAGGCGGTTGAGATGCTGATTGCGTTGATCGAGAAAAAACCGCTGGTGGAGCGGCATGTGGTGTTGCCGTTTGAGTTGACGTTGCGAGGGAGTACGGCGGTGGTGAGGCAGGGGAAATAGCGGTTGCCTGATCTATCGCCTTCGCGAGCAAGCCCGCTCCCACAGGGTTTTATGTTGTTCACAGATAATGTGATCAACCGAAAACCTGTGGGAGCGGGCTTGCTCGCGAAAGCGGTGTGTCAGGCACCCCGAACCATCAATCCCTGAACTGCGTCAGCTGCTGGCTCAACGACCCGGCCTGATCACGCAGTTGCACCGATTGCTCGAGCAGGCTGCGGATCGCCTGGTCATTCTGTTCGGAGATGCGGCTGACGCCCTGAATCGCCACCGACAGTTGCTCACCGGTCGCCGCCTGGCTTTGGGTCTGGCGGGCCACTTCGCTGATGCGCGTCAGGATGTCCTGGGCATGCTGGCGGATCTGGTCCACGCCCTGGGCCGAGGTGGTCAGTTGCACCACGCCCTGGCGCACCGCTTCACCGACCTGCTGGACGTTGGCCACGGTGTTGCGCACATCGGAACCGATGGCGCCGATCATGTCGCCGATTTCCCCGGTGGAGCGACTGGTGCGTTCGGCCAGTTGCCGCACTTCATCGGCCACCACGGCAAACCCACGGCCCTGCTCCCCTGCCCGCGCCGCTTCGATCGCCGCGTTGAGCGCCAGCAGGTTGGTCTGGTCGGCGATGCTGCGAATCACCGCGATGATCCCGGCGATCTGCTGCGAACGTTTTTCCAGATCCCCCACTGCGCCCGCCACCACGTCCATGGTCTGGTCGATATGGGTAATGCCGACCAGGGTCTGGCTCATGTCGCTGGAGATATGGGTGGTCAGCACCTCGGTGTTGCGCGCCAGTTGCTCCACGTCTTCGGCTTGCTGGGACATCTCGGTCACCGAATGCGCCAGCGCGGTCACGCCGCTGGCCATTTCCTCGGTGGCGGTGTGCTGCGAGGTCGCGCGCTCGGCCACGGCCTGGGTGGTATCGCCCAAATGATTGGAGATCTGCATCAGCGTGCTGCTGCTGTGGCGAATCGAGCCCACCAGGTCGCCCAGACGCTGGATGAACTGGTTGAACGCCCCGGCCAGCTTGCCGGTTTCATCGCCGCTGCGTTGTTCGAAACGCAGGCCCAGTTCGCCACCCCAGGCCTGGATGCCCACGGTCAGCCCCGACAGCGGGCGAATCTGCCACGCCAGCAAATGCCACAGCACAATGGCCAGCGCCAACAAGGCCACCAGGCCGATCACCACCGCGGTGTAGAGGAAGTGATTGATGCCGACCATGGCTTCGGCCAGCGGGTAGGCCACCATCAACGACCAGGTGTTCGGTGACTTGCCGATGTGCACCGGTTGCAACACATAGCCCCAACCGTCGCGTTCGAAACTGTAGGCTTGGCCCGCCTTGATCGCGTCCTTGGCGGCGGCCGGCAGCTCATCGGCCGGCTGGCTCAGGCGCTTGGCATCGGGGTGGCTGGCGTACAGGCCGTCGCTGGACACCAGCGCTCCATAACCCTTGTAGGCGTCGATGGTCGCGAGCTGGCGGTTGATGCTTTCCAGCGGAATATCCACCCCCGCCACACCCAGGGCTTTGCCACCCTGCAACAGCGGCACCATGATCGACACCAGCATCACCTTCTGCCCGCTGCCGACCGCGTAGGCATACGGCTCGGACGCCCACGGCTGGCGCGTGTGCAGCGGCCGGTAGTAGTACTGGTTGTCGGCGTTTTCCGGGGTGTAGCCGCTCAACGCTTCGGACTTCACCACGCCGCTGGCCCGGTTCCAATAGGTCAGGTAGCGGCCGGTGGCGTCATGATTGGGTTGATTGACGAACTCGCTGTCCTTGCCATCGAACGCGTTCGGCTCCCAGTACTGACCCAGGCCGATGATCTTCGGGTTGGCCTCGACCAGTTGCCGCGTCAGGGCGTCGGCAGTCTTGCGGTCGACCTGCTGTTGCTGCATGGCCATGGCGACGCTGGTCAGGGATTCGGCGACGGTAAAACCGGCGCCGAGCTCGACTTCCACTTCCTTGGCGTTGGCCTTGACGATGCTGTCGACCAGGGCAAAGGTTTCTTTGACCGACGAGCCATAGGCAATGTAAGCGATGGAGCCCAGCAGCAGCGCCATGACGACCACGGTTCCCGTCAGAGCGGTCCAGAACAGCTTGAAATGCAGCGAGCGATTGGGCATGAACATTCTCGAAGTGAGCACTATGTCAGCCAGCACAGCCCGCGCAAAAATGTGAGTGCAGCCGCCCTGCTGGCAAGTGATTTATAATTGATATTATTGGGCCACTATATCGAGCGATGCGCCTTTTGGGCAACCCATATCAAAGGATGGTTGCCGGATCAAAGGCAGAGGGAAACAAGGCAGACGAGCGCCTGGAACAGCTGTCGAGCCCAGGCGAGGCAGCGGGTTTTTCACAGCCGGACGCAGCCTCGCACGGGCTCGACAGCTGCTGCAGGGTGAGAGGAAATCAGAGGCATTCCTGAGCGGCGCGTTCGAGTCGCGACGGGCCGAAGGTCGAGGCCAGCAACGTCCGTTCGTACAGGAACACCTTGCCGCCATTGGAAGCCTTGTGGGCCTCGAGCACTTCGTTGGCAGCGACTTTGCTGGACACCACGATGCGGTAACTGCGCTGGGTTTCCGAGACCGTCGTTTGCAACGAATCTTCCTGCAGTTTCGGCAATACGCATTGGGCGTAGTCTGCCGGGGCCTTTTTCGTTTGCAGGGTCAGCGTCGGGTCGTTGGGCGTGGAGGCACAGCCCGACAGCAGCAGGGAGGCGGCAATGGCCAGCCGGGTATAGGTATTCATCGCGCCGATTCCTGGAGAAGCTTTCAGATGGGCGCGATTTTCCCTGTTTGCGGCAGACAACAGAACTTGCGATGGCTGATGGTAACTATTATTCGAAGGAATAGTTGGAGGCCTTTCTGTAGGAGCGAGCTTGCTCGCGATGGTCTCAAAGGCACCACGTTCATTCAGGCAGGGCGCGTCATCGTTGACGTCCATCGCGAGCAAGCTCGCTCCTACAGAGGATCAGGTCGATTTGCCTTTGAACGCTTCGCGCCGCGCCGATCGCTCTTGGACATAGGCCTCTGAAGGCTCGCTGATCAGGTCTTCCCGGCGCAACAACTCACCGCAATGCTCGCACAGCGGCCCGAGTCCGGCCCCATGGCCACAGGTGCGGTGAACGTAGTGCACCGCCACCCCCTCCTGCGCCGATTTGCACCAGGTTTCCCCCCAGGCCCGCAACGCAAGCACCACCGTGTAGAACGCCTCGCCCTTGGCCGTCAGGTGGTACTCGTAGCGCGGTGGCCGTTCGCTGTAGGCGCGGCGCTCGACCATGCCGTCCGCCTCCAGGCTTTTGAGGCGCGAAGCGACCATCTGCGGCGTGCCGCCGGTCTGCGCCTGGATCTCGTCGTAACGATGGTTGCGCATGAACAACTCGCGTAACACCAAGACCGTCCATCGGTCACCGACGATGTCCTCGGCCCGTGCAATCGGGCACAGGGTTTCAGGACTAGAATTTTTTACGGCCATGCAGGCTTGCCTCTTTCACAGTAACTATGATTATCATATCTACACCGCGCCAGGGCAAGCCCATGGCACAGGTCAGCCATCCTTTTCGGAGAATTCGTCATGTCCAACGCTGCCTACCCGCTCGATCGCACCGCCTACCTGCTGGTCGATCCCTATAACGATTTCCTGTCCGAAGGCGGCAGGGTCTTCCCCTTGATCAAGCCGATCGCCGAACAAGTGGGCCTGCTCGACAACCTGCGTGCACTGGATCGCGCGGTGCGCGCGCGGGGCATTCAAGTGGTCATCGTACCGCACCGTCGCTGGGAACAAGGCGATTACGAAAACTGGGACCACCCAAGCCCTTCCCAGTGCAAGATCCAGCACATGCATCATTTTGCCCGTGGCGAATGGGGCGGCGAATGGCATCCCGATTTCGCGCCTAAGGAAGGCGACATCATTGCGTCGGAACACTGGGGTTCGAGCGGCTTCGCCAACACCGACCTGGATTTTCGCCTCAAGCAACAAGGCATCACCCACGTGATCATCGTCGGCCTGCTGGCCAACACCTGCATCGAGGCCACTGCCCGCTATGCGCAGGAACTGGGCTATCACGTGACCCTGGTGCGCGATGCCACCGCCGCCTTCAAGCCGGAAATGATGCATTCGGCCCATGAACTGAACGGCCCCACCTACGCCCATTCGATCGTGACGACCGAGCAACTCATCGCCACCCTGAAGCAGTGATCAAGCCATGAACCTGACCGGAAACCTGCTGATCGGCGACAAGGAAATCCTTGCCTCCGAAGGCACCCTCAAAGCCCTCAACCCCGCCACCAACCAGTACATCGAGCCGGACTTCGCCCTCGGTGGCGTGGCCGACGTCGACCTGGCCGCGAACCTGGCCGACGAGGCCTTCGACCTCTATAGCCACACTTCGCTGGCCGAGCGCTCGGCATTCCTTGAGCGCATCGCCGCCAACCTCGTGGCCGTGAGCCAGGAGCTGGCAGCCCGTACCGCCCTGGAAACCGGCTTGCCCCCAGCCCAGTTCGAGGGTGAAGTGGTTCGCGCCGCGACCCAGTTCCGCCAATTTGCCGACGTGGTGCGCAAAGGCCGATTCCTGCACCTGGCCATCGATCCGGCGCAGCCCGATCGTCAGCCGCGTGCGCGCATGGATCACCGTCTGCAGAAAATCGCCATCGGCCCGGTGGCGGTATTCGGCGCCAGCAACTTCCCCATCAGCTATTCCGTGGCCGGCGGCGATGTGGCTTCGGCCCTGGCGTCTGGCGCAACTGTGATCGTCAAGGCTCATAACGCGCACCCTGGCTCTTCGGAAATCCAGGCCCGGGCCATTCGCAAGGCCGTGCAGGACAGCGGCTTGCCGGCGGGTGTGTTTTCGATGGTGCGCGGTGCCGGCAATGCCATCGGCGAAGCGCTGGTCGACCATCCGCTGATCAAGGCCGTGACCTTCACCGGCTCGGAACAGGGTGGCATGGCCCTGTATCGCCGCGCGCAACTGCGCCCCGATCCAATACCGGTGTTCACCGAAATGACCAGCGTCAACCCCACCTTCATCCTGCCCCAGGCGCTGGCGGCCCGCGGCGCGCAGATCGGTGACGGGTTCGTCGAGCGCATGCTGGTCAACGTCGGCCAGGCCTGCCTGAAACCGGCGATTCTGATTGCGCTCGAAGGTGAGGGGTTCGCGGCCTTGCGTGCAGCCATGGTCAAGCGTGTGACCGATGCGCCGGCGCGGCCGATGCTGACGCCGGGCATTCACGGGGCTTACGTGCGTGGCCTGGACCACCTGCAAGGAGCGGGCGCAAACCTTGTCGCCGTGGGCGCCGTGGCCCATGTCGATCTTGATGGTCGATCAGCGTTGCTGGAAGTGGACGGTGAGCGTTTTCTCAGCGAGCCTGCCCTGGCCGATGAGGTGTTCGGGCCGGCGGCACTGCTGGTGAAGGTCAAGGATGAGGCGCAGATGTTCGCCGTCGCCCGGGCGTTTCGCGGTCAACTCAGCGCCACCTTGCATCTTGAAGAGGGAGACATGGATCTGGCCCGGCGTCTGTTGCCGATCCTGGAGCGGCGTACCGGACGGATCGTGGTCAACGCCTTTGCCCACCCCCAGGAGGTGTCGTTCGCGACCATCCATGGCGGACCGTTCCCGGCCTCGTCGGACAGCCGCTTCACCTCCGTGGGCATGACCTCGATCGAGCGCTTTTTGCGGCCGATCACCTATCAGGGTTTTCCGGATGGATTGCTGCCTGAAGCGTTGCGCGAACTCAATCCACTCGGATTGCCGCGCAGCGTAGACGGCCAGTAACCGCTGCTTTCCTGTAGGAGCGAGCTTGCTCGCGATGGTCGTTAACGATAACGCCGCAAACCTGACACCCCGCGGCGTTCTCAGGTTCATCGCGAGCAAGCTCGCTCCTACAGTGGGTTGGCGTCAGTTCACGCCATTGTGCAGGGCAAACACCTGATTGCGCCCATTGCGCTTGGCCTGGTACAAGCCGTCATCGGCCCGGGTCACCAGGCTTTCCAAATTGTCGCCCGGTTGCACGAAGGCCACCCCGAAGGAGGCGGTGATGGTGTCCAGCACCGTGTCGGTGCCCCGCGCCTTGATCCGCAGCGACTGCACCTTCAGCCGCAGTTGCTCGGCATAGGCACAGGCGCTGTCCAGGCCCGCGCAGTCTTCGAGCACCACACAAAATTCCTCGCCGCCGTAGCGCCCGGCAAAGGCATTCGCCGTCAGCGCCCCGCGCAACACCATGCCGACATGCTGCAGCACCCGGTCGCCCAGCGGATGACCGTACTGATCGTTGAATTGCTTGAAGTGATCGATGTCCAGCATCACCAGCGCGACCTGCCCGGTGTTTTTCGCCAGTGCCTTCTCCAGCAGACGGGTGAACGCGGTGCGGTTGAGCAGCTCGGTCAGGCCATCGAGCGTCGCCGCTTGCTGGGCACGTTCGAGTTTGTCGCGCAGGGTCTTGATTTCGCTTTGCGCCGATTGCAGTTGGGAAAGGAAGTGTTCCTGCTGACTCTGCATCAGCCGCGTGCTCTGTTGCAGCTCGCTGAGGATGCCTGGCAACCGATCGCTGGTCGGCTCCTCAAGCACCTCCAGGCACTGCCCGAGGCGGTGTTGAAAATCCACGCTGCCCTTCACACTGCGTGAAACATCGCGCTCCATGCCATCGACCAGGCTGATGACCTGCTGCTGCTCGGCGCGGGCATCCTGGAGCTCGTCACGAATGATGAACTCGCGAAACAACCGGGTCGCAGACTCCGGCGGGCATCCGTCGAAGTCCCGCACCACCCGGTCCAGATGACGATTGAGCTCTGGCTCCTGGCCTTTGCTGTAGGTGTACCACAGCGCGTAATGCACGGGGTTGGGCGGGATATTGTGGCGAACCATCAGGGGTACGGCTTGCTTGAGCAGCGCCGCCGCCTCGCGGGAGTCTTCCGGATAAAGCGCTAGAACATTCGCACGCGTGTCTGATTGGCTCATGGATTCACTGTGGTTGTTTATCATTGGCGTTCAACAGTGCGTTGAGCATACCGATACGCCCGACAAACGGCTATCCCGGCTTGATTTGAATTGTTGATCGCCGCAGATCCCCGTGGGAGCGGCGGTGCTTCAGCGAATGTTCGAGGGCGTATAAGGCTCGATAAACCCACAGCCCAGAATCTCGTTCAGCCGCCTGGCATCGCTCATGCGGCGAAACAGCCCCGGCGTCATCCACGGCGCATGTCCGTCGATATTGGCTGCACCCCTGCCCGTCTGCACATCGTCGATCAGCACCGAGCGGGTTTCGAAGGAGATCCGCGTCAGCCCGGTGCAATTACCGACACCGGCATGGGCATGGGCGCCGGAAAACGCGATCAGGCTCCCCGGTGCGATATCGACGGCAACGCCCTGTTGCGGATCGATCATTTCAAGCAGGTGCGGGATGGCCTCATCGGCATCCACCGCGTTGCGGCCGTCGCGGTGCGAACGCTGCAGGATGGCGTGCATGTCGAAATCGGCGCTCGAATTGCTCAGCGGCCGCTGCCACAAATGCGGATACAACGCGAAGGTCCGGCCTGGGGTGATGGGGTAAATCGGCGCCCACCAGTTGGTCTGCGCATACAGATTCGAACCCCAGGTATCGCGATGAAACGCAATGGTGGCGGTGGTCCGGGCCCGTGGCACGACCTGCTGCGGCTCACGGTGCGGCTGAAAACGCAGGTGCAGGCGATCGCAGGCCAGTGCATCGGCCGCCATCCCCACACTCTCCACCACGGCCAGCCAGCGTTGGCGGATGTCCGCTGAACCGGCGAAAGCGTTCTGGCACTGGGCAAAGCGCAGGGTCTGCTCGCGGTGGTCCAAATACTGGTGGATCTCGGGAGGTGACCAGGGGTGCAGGGCTTCTTCGAGCAACTCACGGGTGACGTTCACCAACGCCTGCATGGCCGACGATTGCGTGATGTGCAGTATGTCGCCGGCGTAGATCCGATCGTGAAACCGCCGCGGGTCAATCGGCGTTTGCAGCGCGCTGTACATGATCTGACGTCCGTTGAAGGTACCTGTGCGACTCTAGAAGCATGCCCATCGCCGTGCAAAGGGCCAGCGGCGGCAAAAAACAACGGATCAGTGGTTCATTGCTTCAACATCCTGTTATTTTTAGTCAGTAATCGGAATCTGCATTGCCACTATCAGCATGGCACAATGATATCAACTTGATGCCGGACGCCCCCGGCATTCATCAAAACGGTTTGAGCGAGAGGAAACGCAATGCTCCTGAATGTCCTGATTTGCTGGCTGCTGGTGGCCGTTGCTCTCGCCGCGTTCCTGTGCCGACTGATTCACAAAGCCAAAATGGCTGACCGGGCATTGCGCCTTCAGCGCCCCGACGCTTCCCGGCGCAAAAGCGATGTCCACGGCCGCGGCAAAGATTCGGATCGCCATGCGGCCTGAACGCCCGCCCCCCTGCTCGATCTCCCCCTGATACC
>NZ_LYVP01000036.1 GCF_001984065.1 Pseudomonas sp. KK4 | reverse complement strand
GGGGGGGCGCACAAAGCTCGGTATCTCGTTCCCATCCGGTGATGAGGTACGGCAGGATAAAAAAAACCTGCGACGAGAGCGCAGGCTTATTAAATCATGAAGTTATTAGATCGCTATGAAAACTCAAAAATCTTAGGGTACTGAGATGACCTGTAGATTTCACTCATGGCTCAATCTTTTAGTTCATAACTTCCAATTAGATCTTTTGATAATTTCTTGACGTCCAAGAAAGGAAGTATGTACGCGCCCCATGGCCCACGAGAGGTCAATGTAATCACCATTTCCCTCAGGCTTCCTATTAGCAGTTCGGCAATATCTATGACCACCCGTTCTTTTGCCTTGACGGGTAACGCATTATAGTCATCACTTATCTCGAACACGGAGTAGATATGGAGATCAAACTTATACTCCAAGTTTAACTCTTCATGAGATTCATTTTTGATAAAAACACTAGCATGCAGCGTAGAGTCTTCAGAGTCCACGTTGAAAGTGCAGCCGATATCAAATGACCCTTCACCAATCGGCTTTGAGTTATCGTATGAAGAGTTAGCTTCTACGTGAATTTCGGGAAAAATCACCCATTTAGGTACTACAGTAAATCTATCCATGTGCAGTTAACCGCCCAGTGTTGACAGTCCTCTGAGGCGCAGATGCCCAGTATTTCTGCTGTGTCGTAGCTGGCGTAGGTCGCTTGGATGACACAACACCGAGCCACTGAATAGATTCATGAGGGTCGGATAAATGTATGCACAATTTTGAATTTAGTGCCCTGGAAATTTTCACCATTGTTTCGATGGTGAAGTTTGCATCACCCTTAAGGATTTTTGATATATAAGCAGGTGAGCATCCAATGTTACTCGCAAGTGCAGCTTTGCTAATTTTTTCTTTAGTCATGGCCGCGTGAATAGAGATCATAAAATCTTGCTTTGCTGACTCTAGCCAGTAGCCTAAGCGATCCTTGCTTTTAGATTTTAATGCGATATAGCTATTCATGATGATTCTCTTATGCGATGTCTTCGTAAAATAACGGAACTTCTATATTTTGATCTAGTAAACGGAAATACTCTCGCTTAATTTTTGTCGCTGCCGCTTTTTCGGGTGATGGAGTTTTTCTGCCTTTTTTAATAAAACAGTGAGAGCAAATAATGATTTTATTTCCTTTGCCATAAAACCAAATAAGACGCAGGTCGCCTTTGATGAACTCGAAAAGTTTTTCATTTTCATCAATCTCATGGCAGATACCATCATTAAGCATCCTTTGGCCATGCTCGGAAAATTTCGCGAGCATACTCAATAGCCCGTCCATTGATTTCTCGTAGTTCGGGCCCAGCTCCGTCAGTGACTCGATCAGAGGGCAACGAAACTCTTCTGCCCCAGTTTTTTCCTGTGCAGCAGTCACGATCCATTTGGACTCCTCCAGCACCAGTAGCCTCATAAGGTTAACCCATAGGTTAATAACGGTCTACTCGATAAGTGTTTCAGAGACGACGGCATCTCATGAAGACTGGGCTTCTTCCTCCAACGATCTCTCAAGCCGCTCTTCATGAATACCTCCTTGTACGTCACTTTTTTTGTCCGCGGATTTTTACGGTGTAGCTAGAAGCGGTGAATGGCGAAGATATTCAAAACCTCGTCTGGATGGACGTATTCCATCTATCTGACGGGCAGAAAAATTCGTAACTGAATCTCTGGTCAAAACTTCTGAAGCGCCCGCACGACGACGCCAACGATTCGGCAGTCCTCGGTGAACGGCTCAATCCGCCAGGCCGGATTCAGCGGTTTCAGGAAGAGTTTCCCGCCGTCATTGACCAGCTTCTTGAAGGTCGCCTCGTTGCTGTCAGGCAGTTTGGCGATCACCAGCTTGCCTGGGGTTGCCTCGGCTTCGGTGTCCACCAGAATCAGCGTGCCCTCTGTGATGCTTTGCCCGACTGGTGAGGTCATCGAGTCGCCTTTGACCTCGAGCCAGAACGCTGGGCCCTTCGAGTCGTATTCCGAGAATTCGTAGCGATCTGAAAAGCCGGCCGGGTAGGGCTCGACCGCTTCGGCCCAGGCGCCCGCGGCAACCCAGCTGATAACCGGATAGCGGAAGGATTCTACGGGCTGACGGGCTTCGCTGACATTTGATTCTGAGGCTTCACGCTCACCTCCCTCGCCGATCGCAAGCCATTCAGGTCTGAACCCGGTCGCTTTTGCCAGTGCGTAAAGGTTCTCGGGCCGAAGGCTTTTGCTTTCCCCCGAAATCCATTGAGTGACGGCCGAATTTGCGACGCCGCAAAGCGCCGCGATTTCGCCTTTCTTTTTCCCGCTGAGCTTGATGGCTCGTGCAATACGTTCGTGTCTTTCCATGGACCCAATATTAAGTTAACTGAATTTAAGCATGCAGTAGTCGCAAAACCACGTTGACTCATTAAATTAAGCATGCTGAAATTGCGTAAAGCTCGAACGAGGATGCGCAATGAATACGCATGAAGTAGCCGAATTCTTCGGCAACAAAACAAAACTGGCACTGGCGCTGGGCATCCGTCCGAGCGCAGTGACCATGTGGGGGGAAACCATTCCCGAATCCCGTCAGTACCAAATCCAAGTCCTTTCCAAGGGCAAGTTCAAGGCGATCAAAAAAGAGCAGGCCGCCTAACTCAATTTTGCTCGCCTCGACGCGAGCAAGACGGTTGCGCGCTCAAAGCCGCGTAACTCATCAGAGCAAAGCCGAACTCGCAGAGGGTCAGCGATCCGCTCGAACGCAGGCCACAGCCTGAGTTGAGACGACAGGGGAAGGGTGGAGGCCAAGGCCACCACCAAGCAGCAAAGGGCGGCTATCTCGCCTTGTAATTCGGAATGAGTGGTCATGGATAAGTCCCTGATCAGTTGATGACCAGATCATCGCTTTGTTGGCGTAACGCCACCACGGAAACAAATTTGAGGTTTTACGAATGGAAGATTTTCTGCGGGCCTGCCAAAGCGCTGTTCTGGATAACGAGGCCAAAGCACTGGCGGCAAAGATGGGCGTTGCGCACGTTGGCCTGCTCCAGCGTGCCAACCCCGATAACGATGCTCACCACCTGACCGTGGAGCACTTGTTCGGGATCTTGCTGCACACCGGTGACATGCGGCCTCTGGCAGCGCTCGCAAATGAATTTGGTTTCGACCTGGTCGCCAAGTCTGCTCCCCAGCCTCAGGCACTCACCAAATCGCTCATCAATGTCGGCAAGGAAGTGGCCGATTTGACTATCGCCGTGCACGAAGCGCTCGGCGACGACCATGTCAGCACCTTCGAAAAATCCTTGATTCGCCAAGAGATCAACCATGTCCGGCAAAGCCTGGACGTGATGGATGCATCGGTGAAGGCCGCCTGAATCCCAGGCACAAAAAAGCCGGGATTGCGCCCCGGCTAATTCGATACCACTCAATGAGGCGGATTATGCAGAGCCAACCCAATTCAAGCAATACCCCGAACCATGTCGCGACACGTTTTGTGAATTCTGAAAACGTGTCGCGTACCACGATGTCTTCCCGCGAGATCGCAAACGTAACCGGTAAGCGTCACGACAACGTGAAGCGGGACATCCTCGCAATGCTCAAAGACCTGAAAGTAGATGCACTCACTTTTGAGGACATCTATCTGGACGGGCGCAATCGCGAACAGGTGCAATACCTGCTTGATCGTGAACACACCGACTGCCTACTCACTGGCTACAGCGCACCGATGCGCATGAAGGTGATTCGCCGGTGGCGCGAGCTTGAACAGCAGCAGGGCGCCCGCGAACAGGTCCTGCTCAATGGCACAAAGGTCGTCGGCGAGATCGCCATCATGGAGTGCTTCACGCGCCTGCTGAAGCCCGCCCCCTCCTGCCAGATGGCAATGCTGACGAAGATCGCCCAGAACAACGGCCTGGACCCGAAGTTTCTCCCAGGCTACGCCGTCGACGCTGCGCCAGATGCTGCCGGCGGCAGCTCGATGCCCACAAAGTCAGCCACGGCCCTCTTGAAAGACCATGGGATTCGCTACGCGCCGGCGGCGTTCAATCGCGCCCTCGCAGCCAAGGGATTTCTCAAGCAACTGCAGCGCAAAAACTCCAAGCAGGAAACCGTCGACTTCTGGTCCGTGACCGAAAAGGGCATGGCCTTCGGCAAGAACCTCACCAGTCCTCAATCCCCCCGCGAGACGCAGCCTCACTGGTACGTCGATCGCTTCCTCGAACTGGCCAAACTGGTCGGGAAGGCCTGATATGCAATTCACCGTCACGATCAACCAGGTGAAGGCGCTGGAGTGGGGGCTGAACTCCCAGCAGGCCCTGCTGTTCGCCTTCGTCTATGGCTGCCCGAGTTGGACCAAGCCAATCAAGACGGACGATGGGATCTTCTTCGCGCTGAGCAAGGCCAAGATCATCGAGGAGCTGCCGCTGCTCACTGACAAGCCGGACACCGCTTACCGCATGTTGAAGGCCCTGGAAGAGGCCGGCTTGATTGAGCTTTCCAGCACCTCGAACATCACGCTGTTCCGCCTGACCGAGAAGGCGATCGAGTGGAATCAGAAGCTTGATGGGTCGGAAAAATATCCGACCCCTCCAGAGAGCAAGGGTCGGAAAAAAATCCGATCTACCTCGGAAAAAAATCCGAGCAAGGTCGGAGAAAAATCCGAGCAAGGGTCGGAAAAATCTCCGACAAATCAGGATACCAATTATCAGGGTACCAATCAGGATACCAGTCAGGACTTGCAAGACGGCCCGGACAAGCCGGCCCGCAACCTGGTGCTGGTGGTTGATCGCACCGACGGTCCCCGCGTCGAGATTCCCGCTGACATGCCAGGCCCCAAAGACCAGTCCTGTAAAACCTTCAAGGCCTGGGCGAACTACGCCATGGCCTACCGCAAACGCTACAGCACCTGGCCGGTGTGGAACGCAAAAGTCGGTGGTCAGCTCGGCCAACTCGTCGACCGCCTCGGTGCCGATGTCGCCCATCACGTCGCGGCTCACTTCCTGAAAACCAGCGATGCCGCCGTCCTTCGCAAGTGCCACAGCCTCAACGAGCTGCTGGCCAACGCCGAGAGCTATCACACCCAGTGGGTGACTGGTCAGCGCATCAACGGTGCCACCGCGCGCCAGTTGGAGCGCACTGAAGCGAACGCATCGGCAGCCGAGCAGGCAGCCCAGATGGTTCTGGCCAAGCGCCAGGCGGGGGCACGCAATGAATACCTTTGAGATGAATGACCAGCAGGTTGCCGGCCTGGCGGCAGCGATCTGCGCCACCGCTGAGGCCATGGGCCAGGAGATGAACCCAGGTACTGCGGCAATGATGGCTGAAGACCTGTGCGCTTATTCCGTGCCTGTCGTGAAGGCTGCGCTGAAAGCCTGCCGCTTTGAGGTGAAAGGCAGGCTGGCCATGGCCGACATCCTGCAACGCGTTCAGGCCGCCGATGGCCGCCCGGGCAAAGACGAAGCCTGGGCGATCGCCATGACCACGAATGACGAGTTCGAAACAGTGGTGCTGACCGACGAAATTCAACTGGCGCTGGCCGCCGCGAAACCTGTCCTCGATGCTGGCGATAAGGTCGGCGCGCGCATGGCTTTCAACAGTGCCTACGAGCGTCTGGTCGGCCAGGCGCGGGAGGACAACAAGCAGGTCAACTGGCACGTGTCTGTCGGCTTCGACGCCAATCGCCGAGTGCAGGCAATCAGCAAGGCCGCGCAGATGCAGCGGATCCCCCAAGAGCGCGCCCAGCAATATCTGGCAGATCTGAGTGTCCAGCCAGTCACCGAGGATGGCCGGGCGCTGGCGGGTTTGATCACCGGCACCGTAACCCGGCCGGCGCCGAAGTTGCGCGCCAAGCTCGCGGCCGTGAAGGATTCGATGCTCGCCATGCGGAGAGCGTCGGCCGAGAAAAAAACAGAACTGCGCATCCAGGCAGCCAACGAGCTGGCTGATCGCCGGGCACTGCTGGTTCAACAGGCCGAACAATTGGAAGCAGGGAGGGCGGCGCAGTGACCATCGACAAACAAAAACTCCAGAAGCTGCTGTGGAGTGAAGTGGCTTCCTGGAAAGCTGACTGCGCGGAGTGGAAGCAGAACGCTGAGGCGCTGGGTGACTTTCTCGGGGAGAAGACCGTGGAGGAGGTGGCGCTTGAGCTGCTGGCCGAGAACGAGCGCCTGAGGACTTTGCGTAGCACAACCGAGCGTGATCTTGCGCAAGAGCTTGAGGTTTGGAAGCACGGCCCGTCCTGCTGGAATTGCGGAGACACCGGTGACGTGTATGACATGGTCGGCGAATGGCGCGGCCAATGCGACTGCAATGCAGCCAAGTTGATTGATGTTTCCAGCGAGCGCGACCAGCTCAAGGCCGAGAACGAGGCGCTGCGCAAGGCTCTGAGCGATCTCGTAAGCGGTGATGTAGGTCAGTCGGTCCAGTGGAACCTGTCGAGCGGGCAGGGTGCCGAAACCGCAGACGGCAAAGCATGGTTGGCTGCTGCCGCCATGGGCAAGGGAGAGCAGTTATGACCGACAAAATCAGCGTCAACTGCCAGGCCAGGCTTACCCAGGCAATCACCCAGCTGACCACCATGTTCCGCGAGAAGAGGTTCGTCGTGGTATCGCTACGCCCGGGCAAGGACCGCACGCTCGACCAGAACCGTCTGTGGTTTGCGATGTACAAACGCATCGCTGAGATGACCCAGATCGGCGACGAAGCGGACGCCCGCCGGTACTGCAAGTTGCACATCGGCGTGCAGATCCTGCTGAACGAGGATGCCGGGTTTCAGGCGGAGTGGTATCGGATCATGCGCCATCTGCCCTACGAAACGAAGCTGGACATGATGGGCGAGTGCCACCTGTTCGGGCCGGACGGATTCCCGGTGACCAGCCTGTTCAACCGTGCCCAGGGCATTGCCTACACCGACCGCATCGTCGCGCGCTTCGCACCGCAGGGCGTGTACTTCGATGACCTTCTGAGTCAGGAGGCTGCATGAGTCTCACAGCAAGGAAGCCCCGCCCGAAGAAATGCCGAGTCGAAACCTGCAGGGCCTCATTCGTCCCGCAGCGCCTGGGTCAGGCAGTTTGCAGCCCGGCCTGCGCAATGATCGATGCGCCCAAGAACCAGGAGAAGGCGCGCAAGGCGATAGATCAGCGCGAGCGCCGCGAGATCAAGGTCCGCAAGGAAAAACTCAAGAGCAGGGCAGAACACCTGCGCGAGGCCCAGGCCGCGGTGAACGAGTATGTGCGCCTGCGTGATGCTCATCTGCCTTGCATCAGCTGCGACTCGCTGCCCAACGACCATGACTTAATCACTGGCAGTCGCTGGGACGCTGGGCATTACCGCTCCGTGGGTGCCTGTCCGGAGCTGCGATTCGAGGCGCTGAACATCCACCGGCAGTGCGTGAAGTGCAACCGCAACCTTTCCGGCAATGCCGTGGAGTATCGCATCCGCCTGGTGCAGCGCATCGGCGCGGACAAGGTGGCGTGGATTGAAGGGCCTCACCCGGCCTGCAAATACACCGTCGAAGAGATCAAAGCCATCAAGGCCGATTACCGAGTAAAAATAAAAGAGCTGAAGGGGAGAGCGGCATGACATATCGAAACGTGGTATCCGCAGTTGTCCGGGCGCTCGCCGCCGAAACCATTAACTCCGCCGGCGGTTGCGATTTTGAGCCCAAGGTGCAGTGCGCCAGGCAGAAGGGAGAGATTGTCGGCAAGGAAGCAGCGTTTCTTACTGACTGCTGGGTGTTTGGCCGGCTGCACAAATCGCTGTCACCAGCGCACTGGCGGGCCTTAGTCGCGAAGTACTCCACGCATGACGAGCGCAAGCATGGGGCAATACTTGAGCTGATCAAGAAGGCACAGTCGCCGGCGCCGCAACGGTTCCGTGAATGCGCGGTGCTGACGTGGGCAATTCCGCAGGTGGCAGGCGTAGAGGGTAAGCGGTCGGCCGCGGTGCTCCCGGCCGCGTGGTACGACATCACCAACTGGGGCAACGATGGCAAGCCCGAGTCGACTCGGTACCGATGGCGCTCGAACATCCGCAAGGCACTCGACGACCAGGTGAACGAGGCGCTAATAGCTGCTCAAGAGCTGCTGGATTCAGAAGGCCTGATCGAAAGTTGCGCGGCGTAGCAAATAGCCATTGCAATGAGTGAGAAAGTGAGAGAGGATTTACCCATCCTGTCGATCTTGCGCGTAAGGGATTGACACTGAAAACCCGGCCACCCTGCCGGGTTTTTTATTGCCTCGATTTTTTTGGTAGAGCGGTCAGGGTTGCCTGTAACCAGTGGCTTATTGCTCCTATAAGTTAACTGAGTGATGATGTTTTTCTGATATCAACTAGGTTTCGACATGCGCAGACTAATTAGTTTCGCGGTAATTGCCCTGACAACAGCATCTCTCACGGGCTGCCTTGGGCCGGTAGAGTTTATCAATATGGGGCAGGAAGCTTCGTCAGGCACCGAAACGCCTGAGAGCGTGGGGATGGCGCCTGCCAATTACCGAGGAAGAAGCTGCCTTGCGCTTGCCGTGGAAAGAGAGAAATCTCAAGATTTAGCCGTCTATGTAGGCGAGCATCAGAACTACGTCAGAAAGCATGCGCAGTGGGCCGTCACGTCGATCGAGCAAGTTGAGCGCGAGACTGGTTGTTTGCCGGGTGCTACTTCTACTCAAGTAGCGGCGATGGATGTTGTGATCAGGGAGCCTTCCGCGGCGAAGGAACTACAATCCAGGATGCCACCCGGTGCGGATGAGTATATCAAGGGAGGCGGGAGGGTCTCACCGGGCTCTACTTTCGCAGCGCCAAATAAGACTGCGGCCGCGCAGGTTGCTGGAGTACCGTCAGCAGAGCCTTTGCAAGGAGCATCCTCGATATCAGCGCAGGTACCACAGCAGACATCTAAGGCTCAATGGATAGCAAATGAGACTGCTGCGAAATACCAGGGGCGGTCCTGCGAGTATCTGCAGCTAGCGATGGCAGTTAGTGTGCGGGCAGAGGCGTCAACTGATACGGATGTGAGGTCTTTAGCGTCAGCCAAGAAAAAATCTGTGGGCGAAGTGCTGGCGACCCGGTCTTGTCCAGCACCTGTCCCATTTTTAGCTGGACGCCTCGGCGCAAAAGTTAGCCCTATTGATCCCATTAAAGCCGCCCGCCTAGGAATGCCCTTGGCGGGGGCGTCGGTAGAACAAGTGATTCCTGGAAGCTCAGCCTCGCGTGCTGGGCTAATGTTTGCCGATGTGGTGGTGGCAGTGGACGACATTAACGTTGGGGACGACGTAGATTTTCTAGTGGCGCTCAACAAGATTCCGACTGGATCTACTGTGGTGCTAAAAATCTCCCGGAACGGCGCATTTGGGTTTTTACCGGTAGTCCTGGGCCAGCCAGTCCAGTGATGAAAAGTTGGCTTCCAAATTGCGCGCATCCAGCAATTATTTCGTGGTGGTCACGGTCAAGCCTGCGCCCGATAGTCTCGTCCTGAGTCCCTGCTAAATACGCCTGGTAGCAATAGAAAAAGCCCGGACATGCGCGCCGGGCTTTTTTGTACCTCGGAGGAAAGCCCCTACCCAAGTTGGTGTTTTCCCGAATGTATTTTTGCGTGGTAGAGCAATGGCAGATCGTCGGGCTCATAACCCGAAGGTCGATGGTTCGAATCCATCCCTCGCAACCAGTTTTCACCTGTAGCCAGGGCAGCCTTCGGGACGGCCTGGACGTCGATAGCCGGATAGTGCGACGTACGGAATCAACACCGGCAGCCCGTGCACTCTGACCTCACACGCTTGTGGAGTGGTGCGAGACTGGAACAGCGAGATCGATGCAGAAAGGGCGTCGACGCTGCGAAGGTCTTTGGCGGACAGCGCGGAAAGACGCGCGCACCTATTTCAAGGCCTCGCATGAGCGGGGCTTTTTTCGTTTTCGGCTCCACCACACCCATCGCGCTGAGCTGGGAGTGATGCTGGGGCTGATTCAAATCAAGTCATGCCAACGGAGTCGAGCGCATGGAGTATTTGC
Source organism: Pseudomonas sp. KK4 (assembly GCF_001984065.1). Classification (GTDB taxonomy): domain Bacteria; phylum Pseudomonadota; class Gammaproteobacteria; order Pseudomonadales; family Pseudomonadaceae; genus Aquipseudomonas. The sequence continues at coordinate 40,624 of NZ_LYVP01000036.1, read as the reverse complement.
AGCGCCTGCTCGACAATCTCGACAGGTTTGGATTGCTGATCGCTGGCTTCACTGGCGCCGTCATTGCCAGCTGGTGGCACAAGGACGACCTGACAGACTGGCGCGCCTGGGCGATCTTTCTGATTACCGGTGTCGCCTGCTCCTGGTACCTGACGAGCATGGTCAGCACCTACCTGGGTGTGAGCGAGCCGAGAATCGTCGCGGGCATCGGCTTCCTGCTGGGCACCTTCGGTGGTTCGCTTCTGGCAGCCATCAACCGCGCCATCAAAGCCGCTGACCTCTGGGCGCTCATCCGCCAGCGGTTCGGGGGAGGCAATCCACCATGAATCTTGAACTGATCAACTCCATCGCCTGCGGCTTGATTGCCTTGTGGGCGACCTGGTGTGTCCTGAGCGGCCGGGTGCGAGACGGAATCCTTGGCAAGCTGATCTATTCAGCGATCGCCATCAGCGGTTTCGTCGTGATGACCCGCAACCAGAACATCTTCTTCGGCCCGACGACTGCTGGCCTGACTTTGCACGTGTCCCTGGCCCTTGCCGGCCTGCGCCACATCTTCATGGTTATCTGGTGGCAGCAGGTGAAGGCCTGGCTTTGCAGGACGTTGAATTGCGAACACTGCATGCGCTGCGACAAGCCCCCTGGTGGTATTGAGCGCCGGAAATCATAGGTCGCGACACGTTTCGCGAGACGGCAAATTGTGTCGCGACATTGGAGTGAGCATGACCAACATCACCCGCCTGCATCACGCGCTACCGCTGAGCCCTGCCATCAACAACGCGGTCAAGGAACTGGACGGCGCGATCGCCAAGGCAATTGACGCTGCTAAGGCTGCAGGCCTGCCTCAAGGCCTGGTCGTATCCATCTTGCACGGGCATGCCCACGCACAGACCCTCAGCATGATTAAATCATGAGCTAGCCCATGCTACAGCGGCGGAGTAGCCCATCTTGGCCCCGATACCGAGCGCCTTTTCTGTTAGCGATTTGACAGAGCTTAAAACGCCGTCTCTCGCAGCATCTTGGAGCTGAGCCCCAATGCTGGCACCGCTCAAACTGTCTGGCGTCTTCAGAATCTCCAAGCCTTTTGCCGAAAGAACACAGTTTTTGAAAACACCAGCGAGTTCGGCCATATCGTCCTGTTTTTCAGACCAGATATAGCCGGCCTGGATTAGCCAAGACATCGTGAATTTGAAAATGGCCAATTGATGAAAATATCGCTTATCCCAGCCGTCAACCGTTGGATCTATTGGGGAAGAGTTCGCAGCAATTCTCGGCTCGATAAGTATACGTATTGGGAAATTTTGATATAGCTCGGCAAATATCAAGCCAACGGCATTATCAAATTCGTCAATGTTAGATTCTGCCATGTGGAATTCCTGAGAATCGATCGAACATTAAGGTGTGCCGCAGGTAAGTGCGGCACGGATGGATCACTTAGCTTTGACCTTCAGCGCTTCCTGGATCTGGTCGGCGTAGCCAGAAAGGCTTTTCAGCTCCGCTTCAAGGTTTACAACGGCATTTGACGCAGCATATGCAGCGATCATCTCAAGAGCAGCCCCAACCGCCATTGCACGCTGAATCTCGGGAGGCTGTCCGCGATATGTATGCGCTGCGATGTTACCGATGTTCTTAATCCCTTCAGCCATGATGCAATCTCCTTTGAGTTGATTCCTACCAATACCGGCATCCTGCCACTATTTCAAGTATCAGAGAATTCCAATGACAACCAAGCAACCCAACTGGGAGGCAATCGAACGAGCCTACCGGGCCGGGGCGCTTTCGATCAGAACCATTGCTGATCGAAACAACGTCAGCGATACCGCGATTCGCAAGAAGGCCAGGGCCCTTGGATGGGCGAGAGACCTTTCCGAGCAAGTCCGCAAAGAGGTTCGCAATAAGCTGGTTCGCGGCGAGGTTCGCGATGATCAATGTGCGAACCCCGAGCGGGACGCCGAGATCATCGAAGAGGCAGCGGAGGAGGGCGCGACGGTTGTTCGCAGTCATCGCAGAGACATTCGCAAAGCCACGAACCTTGCGAACCTGCTGATGGATGATCTGCTCACTACGATCAAGCGACGCGAGGAGATCGAAGACGCCATTACTGACGAAACGGCCGACGATGAGAGCGGCTTGCGTCGTGGCTCGATGCTGGCAGCGGTCGCCCTGCCCAGCAACGCCAAAACCCTTTTCCAATTGTCCTCGGCGATGAAAAACCTGCAGGTGCTCGAGCGCACGGCATTCGGCCTTGATGACAAGGAGCAGTCGAAAGACTCCGACGAACTTTCGCAATTGATGGACGAACTATCGAAGGACGCCTGACATGAAGCCCGAGCACATGAAGCTGCTCCGGGATCGATTCTGGCGACTGAACAACCTCTACTTCATCACCGACAAGCAGGGGAAGAAGGTCCGCTTCCGCATGACGCAGGAGCAGATCGATTACTTCCAGGGTATGCACACCCGAAACATCATCCTCAAGGCGCGGCAGCTCGGCTTTACCACCTTGGTCTGCATCGTCCAGCTGGATGCGGCGCTGTTCGAAGCTGCGAAGTGCGCGCTGATCGCCCACACGCTGAACGACGCCAAGCGGCTGTTCCGGGAGAAGGTCAAGTACGCCTATGACAACTTGCCCAAGGAGATCAGGGCAGCCAACCCGGCTCGGAATGACGCTGCCGGAGAGTTGGTGTTCAGCAAGGGCGGCTCGCTCTATGTCTCGACTTCATTCCGTGGCGGCACGCTGCGTTACCTGCACGTTTCCGAGTTCGGGAAGATCTGCGCCAAATTCCCACACAAGGCGCGGGAGATCGTCACCGGCGCCTTCGAGGCCGTGGCCGCTGAATGCTTCGTCACCATCGAGTCGACAGCAGAGGGCCGGGCCGGGTACTTCTTCGATTACAGCCAGTCTGCCGAGAGGCAACAAATGGCCGGCGTGCCCCTGGGCCTGCTGGACTGGAAGTTCTTTTTCTTCAGCTGGTGGCGCAACCCGCTTTACTGGCTGGATTCGACCGACGTCGTCATCCCTGACCGGCTGACCAAGTACTTCGACGACCTGGCCGCCAAACACGGCATCGTCACAAACTCAGGCCAGCGCGCCTGGTACAGCGCCAAGGAAAAGACCCTCGGCGAGGACATGAAGCGCGAGTACCCATCGATACCTGCCGAAGCATTTCAGCAGACGATCGAGGGCGCTTACTACGCCAAGCAGTTCACCAAGCTGTACGCGGCCCAGCGCATCGGCAAGCTGCCAGACAACAGCCACTTGCCGGTTCACACGTTCTGGGACATCGGTGTCGGCGACTCCACGGCAATATGGTTCGTCCGGATCGTTGGCGACGAATACCACGTCATCGACTTCTACCAGAACAGCGGGGAAGGCCTGCGGCACTACATGAAGGTGCTCAAGGACCGAGGCTACACCTACGGAGATCACTGGGGCCCGCACGATATCGATAATCGGGAGTTCGGCAGCGATGGCAAGACCCGCCGAGAGCTCGCCCGAGAGGGCTACGAGATCGACGGCCAGCGCTATTCGATGACGTTCCAGGTGGTGCCGAAGCTCGGTATCGACGAAGGCATCGAGCAGGCCCGGGAGATCTTCCCCAAATGCGCTTTCGACGAAGCCAAGTGCGAGGAAGGCATCACCGCCTTGGAGAGTTATCGCAAGGAATGGGACGACAAGCGTGGGTGCTGGAAGGACAAACCCCTACACGATTGGTCGTCTCATCCAGCCGATGCATTCCGGTACTTCGCTGTCGCCCAGAGCGCAAGAAAGCCGGTCAAATCAATCAAAATGGGATTCGCACGCTAATGGCAGACGTCACCTATACCCGCCCGGAGTACGACGCGGCACAGACCCGTTGGCGGCTGGTGCGCGATGTGTGCAAGGGCTCCGAAACGGTCAAAGCCCGCGGCGATGTTTATCTGCCGAAGCCGAATGCGCACGATATCAGCCAGGAGAACGTCGAACGGTACAAGGGGTACAAGCAGCGCGCCGTGTTCTACAACGCCACCGGCCGGACGAAACGCAGCCTGGTGGGCGCGGTGTTCCGCACCTGGCCAACGCTCACCGTCCCCGGGGCTCTCGACTACGTCTCGAAGGACATCGATGGGCAGGGCGTGAGCATCTACCAGCAGTCGCAATCGGTTATCGGGCATTTGCTCGAAGTCGGGCGCCACGGGCTGCTGGTGGACTACGCTGCCGTGAAGGCCGGCACCGTGAGCAAGGCCGACGAGCAGGCAGGCCGTGCTCGGGCGAGCGTTGCCAGCTACCCGGCCGAGTCCATCAGGAACTGGAAGACTCGCAAGGTTGGGGGGCAGCACCTGCTGAGCCTGGTTGTCTTGCGCGAAGAGGTGGACATCGATACCGATGACGGCTTCGGCAGTGAGCGGGTTGTGCATTATCGAGTGCTGCGCCTGGACGACGCCGGCGTTTACACGCAGGAGGTCTGGCAAGAGGGCAGCAGTGAGACGACAATGATCACTCCGCCTTTCACGCCATTGAATGGCCTTGGGCAACCTTGGAAGTTGATCCCGTTCCAGTTCCTCGGCAGCGAGAACAACGACACCAGCATCGACGATTCGCCGCTGTACGACATGGCCGTGCTCAACATCGGCCACTACTGCAACAGTGCGGATTACGAGGATTCGGTGTGGTTCTCCGGACAGCCACAGTTTTGGATTTCCGGGCTTGATGAAGCTTGGCGCGATCACTTGGAAGCGAACGGCATCTATGTCGGCTCTCGGGCGCCGCTGACGCTCCCGGCCAATGGTTCGTGCGGCTTTGCTCAGCCGGAACCGAACACGCTTGTCAAAGAGGCCATGGACGCCAAGAAAGAGGACATGGTGTCCCTCGGCGCCAGACTGATCGAACGGGGCAGCGCGGTGAAAACCGCAACCCAGGCTGACAACGACAGCGCCGCCGAACACAGCGTTCTATCTCTGGTTGTCAGCAACGTCAGTGAGGCATACAGCCAGTGCCTGGTCTGGATGGCCGAGTTCGTGAACGCCACGGGCGAAACCCTCTACAAGCTAAATCAGGACTTCAGCCAGATCACCCTGGACGCGACGATTCTCGCTGCGCTGTTCAATGCGGTGCAGGGCGGCAAGCTGCCGGCCGGGGACTTCTGGCAGTACCTGCGCGATCGCGGTGTCATCGATCCCGAGAAGACCGACGACCAGATCCGAGACGAACTGGAAACCGAGAATCCCGGCCCTGACTTGGATGACGACGAGGTAATCCCGAATGGCGGCAAACCAGGCGATCCTTGATGCCACGATTCGGCACGCCGTCTTCCTCGAACAACTGAAATCCGGGGAGGTTGCGAAGTTCGGGCCTTTCCTCAAGGAGATCGACCGCTCGATACGGGAGCGGCTGACCCGGGCCGACCTCACGGATTACACCGTCGCCCGCCTGGAGCGGTTGCTGAGCGAAGTCGACAGCCTGCTGCTGGGCATCTTCGACCGGTACAGCGAGAAGCTGAACCTCGACCTGGTGGATATCGCCAACTACGAGGCCGAGTTTGAAGCGACCAGTTTGACCCGGGCGGCGCCGGTGGGTGTTTCGTTCGACGCCGCGGTGCCAGGTGCTGCTGCAATCAGGGCAGCCATCCTCACCAATCCACTCAGCGTGCGTGGTGCGGATGGCGGGAAGTTGCTCGAATCATTCATTGAGGGATTCACCAGCACCGAGCGGCAACGCCTCACTGGCGCGATCCGGCAGGGTTTCTTCGAGGGCCAGACCAACTTCCAGATCATCAAGAACATTCGCGGCACCAAGGCGCTGAAGTACAACGACGGAATCCTGGCCACGACCAACCGGAACGCCGGTGCGATCGTTCGAACGGCTGTGCAGCACGTTGCCACCCAGGCGCGCATGGAGACGCTGAAAGAGAACTCCGATGTCGTGCAGTCGGTGGAGTGGGTCAGCACCCTGGACACGAAGACGACCAGCCAGTGCCGGACGCTCGACAAGCGCCGGTTCAAGCTCTCCGAGGGGCCGCGGCCGCCGATCCACATCAACTGTCGTTCGACGGTGGTTGCGGTGACGCGCTTCAGTGCGTTGTTCGCCGAGGGCGCCACCCGGGCATCCATCGGTGATGGCGGCGCGCAGCAGGTGAGGGCGGACCTCAGCTACTACGACTGGCTCAAGCAACAACCGGCAGCTTTTCAGGACAGGGCTATCGGCCGGGTCCGGGCGAAGCTGTTCCGTGAAGGCGGGCTGAGTGTCGAGCGCTTTGCTGAGCTGCAGCTTGATCGCAATTTTGCACCGTTGACTCTGGTTCAAATGCGCGCTCTTGAGCCGCTGGCCTTTGAAAGGGCAGGAATCAAATGAGCCGAGAAGCAATGACTAGATGAGTATCACTTCCTTGAGTTAGTCTCTTCTCTCAACTCAGGAGGGCGTATGGACGAACAAGATTTGGATCAGGATGACGAGATGGAGGTTGATCGGCCATGTGCCAATGACCATGGCGCAGTTGGTTCGGTGGAGCGTCTTACTGACAAAGGCAAACAGTGGTTCTGCATTGATTGCGACCTAGAGGGTCGCTACGACTGATCCGCAAGTTGTGTAAAACACGCTTAAAGAGCCCTGGCATCCGCCGGGGCTTTTTTATACACGAAATTTAAATAGGCCTCGTCAATGACGGGGCTTTTTCATATCTGCGGGCCGGGCCTGCAAATCGTCTCTGGGAGACAAACAAATGGGTTTGAAATATCAGCTGGACACTCTTGATGGTCTCGATGACTCCGTTAAGTCGCTCTACACCGAGAAGGACGGCAAGTTCGTACTCGGCATTGAGGGTCTGCCGCAGCCCGAAGATGTCTCGGGCTTGAAATCCAAGGTTCAGGAACTGCTGGATGAGAAGAAAGCTGCCGACAAGGCGCGCAAGGATGCCGAGGAACAAGCCCGCCTCGATCGCGAGGAAGCCGCTCGCAAATCCGGCAACGTCGAAGAACTCGAACGATCCTGGACTGAGAAATACAACCGCCGCGAAGCTGAGCTGAACGGCATGTTGGAGCAGGAGCGTGGAACGCTGAGCGGACAGATCCGGGATCTGACCGTTGGCCGTACCGCTACTGATATCGCGTCTGCACTGGCAATTCCAGGCAGCGCCAAAGCCCTGTTGCCGCACATCGAGCGCCGCCTTGGCGTCGAGCAGCGCGACGGGAAGCCTGTTGTGGTCGTCCTCGATCCGCAGGGCAAGCTCTCGGCGGCAACGCTGGATGAGCTGAAAGCAGAATTCGCAAACGACACGGCGTTCGCCCCGTTGATCGCGGGTAGCAAGGCATCGGGCGGCGGGGCTGCTGGTGCTGGAGGTGGCGGCGGGGCCGCAAAAGGAAAAATCGGCGGCACCAAAGAGGAACGCACGGCCGCAATCGCGAGCCGGTTCCCGGATCTCCCTCAATCGTAAGGAATAACTCATGTCCCTGTCGCAAATGCAGGTTTTCAACGAATACATCATGCCGGCGACTCTCGAGACGCTGGATCAGTATCTCGCCGCTTTCAACGCCGCAAGCCGCGGTGCAATCGTGCTGTCCCCGGACGGCTTCACGGGCGACTTCCTTCAAGAGTCGTTCTTCCAGACCCTGGCGGCTGCCCAGCGCCGTGTGGATCGCTACAGCGCAAACGCCACTGTCGCAGCGACCGACCTGACCGAGCTGAAGAACACTTCGGTGAAGGTAGCCGGCGGCTTCGGTCCGATCCGCTACGAGCCATCGCAGATGACCTGGCTGGAGCGCCCAACTGCTCAGGGAGTCGAAGTGGCGAGCCGCGCGTTCGCTGAGATCCTGCTCAAGGACCAGCTGAACACTGCAATCGCCGCACTGGTGGCCGCGATCACCGCCCAGGCAGCCGCTGTCAACGACGTGTCGGCTACCGCAGGCATCACCTACGCCGGTCTGAACAACGCCCATGCGAAGTTTGGCGACGCGAGCCAGAACTTGGTCACCCAGGTGATGCAGGGCACCAGCTATCACAAGTTGGTCGGTCAGAACCTGGCAAACCAGCAGCAGCTGTTCCAGGCGGGCAACGTTCGCGTCGTGGACATCCTCGGCAAGATTTCCGTGGTGACTGACGCGCCGGCACTGATGCAGGCCGGGACCCCGAATAAGGAGATCATCCTTTCTCTGGTGCAGGGCGCGGCGCTGGTGCACGACGGTCGCGACATCATCAGCAACGTCCAGACCACCAACGGCAAGGAGCGTATCGAAACCACGCTCCAGACCGACTACACCTTTGGCCTGGGCCTGAAGGGCTACACCTGGGACACCACCACCGGCGGCAAGTCGCCAACCGACGCCGAACTGGCAACCGGTACCAACTGGGACAAGACCGCCACCAGCATCAAGCACACCGCCGGTGTGGCTCTGATCGGTGACGCCTCCAAGTAACCCCGTGATGTCCAAGCCGGGACGTGTGCCCGGCTTGACGGAGATCCAATCATGAGCAACAAAATCTGGTATCTGCCCGGACCGTTTCACCAGTACCGGGAAGACGTGAAGGCGCTGGCAAAGGCACACGGCCTGCGAATCATCGATGCGAACATCACTGAAAGTCGCGAAGGAGAGGCCGATGATGTGCCGGAGGTGACGGTGCGGCAGGTTGAATCGGCACCGGTGCTGCTGATCGCCGATAGTGGTGATCACAGTGCGCTGCAGGAGCTGATTGACAAGTTGAATGCTGAACGCGATGGCATCGTGCTGCTGATCGAAGCCGCCGAAGGTCTGACTGAACTGGAACACCCAGGCGCCGGCGAACTGCCGATCCGCTTGTTCGGTGCGCTGAAAGCCATTCATGAAGGTTTCGAAACCCTCACGGGTGAACGTGACAACTTGGCGGGCGAGGTTGAATCTCTCCGCGCTGAAGTCGAACGCCTCAAGGTGGCAGCGGATCCCGTCGACAATGCCGAGAAGATCGCGAACCTCAAAGCGCAACTCGACGCTGCCAATGTGACGTATCGGGCGAATGCTTCGGTAGAATCGCTGGAAAAGGCAGTTGCCGATCTGCCCAAGGCGTAACACTTCGGGCTCCGGGTTACCGGCGCCTGATGTCCAAAAACACAGCGAGTTGACACATGGCACTGATCATTGAGGACGGCACCGGGAAGTCTGATGCCGAAAGCTACGCATCTGCCGAGGACCTGGCCCTGTATGCCGTGAAGTTCGGCGTGGCCATCCCTGCGGACGTGCCTGCGCAGGAAGCGCTGCTGCGTCGAGCCGCCTTGGCGATGGACGGCATGACCTGGAAAGGTCGCAAAATGAACAGCGAGCAGGGCTTGTCCTGGCCCCGCAAGGAAGTACTGCTGGATCAGGAGATAAAGCCCGACAACTACCTGCCGGCGCGAATCCAATATGGGCAGATGGCGCTGGCCGCCGAGATTCACCAGGACGACATTGACCCGGTCGAGAAGCGTAAAGGCGCGATCACCCTGGAGCGTGTCGAAGGGGCGGTGACTCGGGAATACGCCACGATCCCCAACACCAGCGGTCGACTGCTGCCGGCGGCGCCTGGTCGGCCGAGCGCCACGCAGTTTGCCGACTATCTCCAGAAGCGGGGGCTTTTCGCCGTCCGCGCATAGCTGATACGGAGCCATCATGGCCTTCTACGAGGAAATGGCCGTGATGGCTCTGGAGATGATCACAGAGTTCGGCCAGCCCGTGACCATTCGGGCAATTACTGTCGGCGAGTACAACCCGGAAACTGGTACCGCACCGCCGGACACCATCACTGAGCAGACTGCCCAGGGCATCCTGCTTGACTTCACAGGCCAAGAATTCCAGAACAACAGCCTGATAAAGCAGGGCGACAAGAAGCTCAAGATCGCCGCGCAGGGGCTCGAGTGGGCGCCTGACCTGCTGAACAAAATCATCGTTCAAGGCCGCACCTGGTCAATCGTCCCGCCGCTGAAAGAGATCAATCCCGCCGGCACGCCAATTCTGTATGAGCTGCAGGTGCGATCTTGAGCCGGGCCGGCGCCGGACAATCCGGCAGCTTCGCCCTGAGCCTTGCCGAGTTCGCAGCCCAGGCCACCGAAGCCATCGACGCCAGCCTGCGCGATATCATTATCGAGGTCGGCAGTAGCGTCATCCGCATGTCGCCGGTGGGTAACCCGGAGATCTGGGCGCAGAACACCGTGGCCCGCCAGTACAACAAGGCCGTTGACGATCACAACAGCAGCCTGCGCAGCGATCCGGACAACCTGACGAAAGCGGGTCGACTCAAGCCAGGCCGCAAGCTGAACGACGGGATGGATATCGTTGCACCAGAAGGCTATGTCGGTGGGCGGTTCCGGGCCAACTGGCACCTTTCGATTGATGTCGTTGAGAACGTCACGTTTGACGAGGTTGACCCGGGTGGAGACGAGACGATTGCCGCGTTGGTTTCAGCCGTGAGCGACTTCACTGCTGGGCAGACTGCCTACCTCATCAACAATCTGCCGTACGCGATTCCGCTGGAGTTCGGCCATTCGACCCAGGCTCCCGGCGGCATGGTCCGCATCACCGTGGCCCGCTTCCAGCAGATCGTGCTGGAGGCCATCAGGAACAACCAGGTATGAGCCACAACATTATTGCCTCGATTTACGAGGCCAGGCTGATCAGCTGGGCGAAAGCATTGCCGGTTCCGTTGAAGGTCGTCGTCGAGAACGAGGCCTATACACCTGTGAACGGCGCGACCTACCTGAAGGCGTTCACTTTGCCGGCCGATACCACGAGCAATGCGCTCGCTGGTGACCACAAGCTGTTCACTGGAGTGTTTCAGGTCAGCATCGTGACACCATCGGGCAATTTTCGCGGCGCGGCCGGCGCGATCGCCGACCAGATTGCCGCGCTGTTCCCTCTGTACGAACGAATCACGAAGGGTACGCTCACCGTGGTGACCATGAGCCCGGTAGACCCAGGCCCCGGTATTCCGGACGACACCACCTTCACTGTACCTGTGTCGTTCCAGTACCGAGCCGACGCCAACTAAACCCGCCCGTTGGGCAACCCGGAACCCGCTATCGAGCGGGTTTTGTCATTTCTGCAAAGAGGAAACCCCATGAGCGTCAAGATTCCCAACGGCACTACCTTCGAGATCGCGGCCACCCTCAGCCTTGCGAAATCGTTCACCGCCATCAGCAACGCCAAACCGGCGGTGCTCACCGCAGCCGCGCACGGTCTGACCGATGGCGACGTGATCGTCATCGAATCGGCCTGGGCGAAGCTGAACGGCCGCCCGGCGCGCGTCATCGACTCCGACACCGGCGAGTTCGCGGCGGAAGGCATCGATACCACCAGCGTGAAGAATTACCCGGCTGGCTCCGGCGCCGGCAAGGTTCGCGAGGCGTCGGGCTGGACGCAGATCTCGCAAATCACCGAGCCAGCGGCGAACGGCGGCGAGCAGCAGTTCCTTACCTACGGTTTCCTCGAGGACGACGATGACCGTCAGCTGCCGACCACGAAATCGGCCAGCAGCATGACCCTGCCGGTAGCGGATGATCCATCCCAGGCATACGTCGCACTCGTTGAAGCGGCCGACGAAGACAAAGAGCCGCGCCTGATCCGCGCAAATCTCCCGGGCGGCGCAACGATCTACTACTACGCCTATGTGTCGATCACCGCGACCCCGACGTTGAGCCGCAACAACATCATGACGCGGACCATCACTCTTTCGTTCGCCTCCCGCCCAACCCGCTACAACGCCTAAGGGGTTCCCATGCCGAAGTTTTCCATTGCGCCGAAGCCGACGTTCACCGTCGATGTGGCGATCCCCCAAGTTGGCGGCAAGCCGGCAATGGTGCCGTTCACGTTCAAATACCGTGACCGCACGGCTCTGGCTGAACTGTTCGACACCTGGAAAGAAAGGGCAGAAGCCATCGGTGAGCGCTTCAAGGGGACTGAGCCGACGCTTTCTGAAATTACCGCCGCAGAGGTTGAGCAGGGCGTCGACCAGATCAAGGACCTGGTCGTGTCATGGGGTTTCACCGACAAGCTCAGCGATGAATCCATCACTGCCCTGGTGAAGAGCTGCATCGGCGTATCGGATGCCGTGGTGAAGGCCTACAGCGAAGCATTCGGCAAGGCCCGCTTGGGAAACTGACCGCCGCCGCCCGTGCGCTCTATGAGTCCGAAGGATCGGCGGAGCAGATGGCCTTGTTCGGCTTCTCGCCGGAGGACTACGACGAAACCGTCGAAGTCTGGCCAGACAACTGGCCATCCTTTCTCGTCATGGATGCGATGGGCACCCAGTGGCGCACTGGCGCATGCGGCGCTACCGGGCTCGATTATGGCGTTCTGCCTAATGTGATGAAGCTCGTCGGCATCCCGGCGAAGGATTGCCCCGGCGTCTTCCACGATATCCGTGCGATGGAAACGGAAGCCCTCTCTGTTATGGCGGAAGCCCGCGACAACAGCCCGTGAGAACGGGCACTTACTCAAGGTGAGTCGATGAACATTGCAGAACTCGGCATCAAGGTCGATTCGGCTGATGCCGCCAACGCTGCGACCGATCTCGACAAGCTGACCAAGGCTGGTGATCGCGCTGAGCAGTCCGCCGTCGGCCTGATGAACGAAATGCAGGCGCTGGAGAAGTCGCTGTCGAAAGGCGCGACCACCACGCAGGAACTGGCCAAGCAGCGCGAGAACCTGGCGAAGCTGACCAAAACCGGTGCGTACGGCGAGGCTGAGTTCACCAAGATCACCGCGCAACTGGATAAGCAGCAAGCGGCGCTGGCGAAGTCGACGCTGGATGAACAGAAAGCGCTGAACAGCCTGCTGGGCGCAATCGACCCGGCGAAGGCGGCGCTGGCCAAGCTGGACAAACAGGTTGAGGACCTGGGCAAGCATCTGGATGCCGGCCGCATTAGCCAGGATGAGTTCACTTCCGCGCTGGGCAAGATCGACAAGGACTACGCGAAGCTCGAAAAAACGGCGACCGGCTTCGATAAGCTGAAGCTGGGCACCCGCCAGGCTCAGGAAAACGTCGTTCAGCTGGGAAATGCGCTGTCCTCCGGCGACTGGGGGAGTGGCGTGCGTGCGGTGGCTCAATTGGGGGCGGGCGCTGGCGCATCAGCTGCCGGTCTTCTTGCCATTTTGGCGCCGATTGCGCTTGTCACCGCCGCGGTGGGCGCGCTCGCCTATTCCTACTACAAAGGCAGCGAAGAACAGGATGCCTACAGCAAAGGATTGATTCTCACCGGCAACTCGGCTGGGGTGAGCGCCGGGCAACTTAGCGAAATGGCGCGCCAGGTCAGCGCTACCGTGGGTACGACCGGCCAGGCCGCTGAAGTTCTGGCGCTGCTGGCAGGCAATGGCAAGATCGCCGGCGACAGCTTCGCAGGTATCGCCCAGGCCGCAGTGTCGATGCAGGAAGCGACCGGCAAAGCTGTGAGCGAAACGGTCGCCGAATTTTCGAAACTGGCAGACGACCCGGTCAAAGCGTCTGCAGCACTCAATGAGCAGTACCACTACCTCACGGCATCGGTTTACTCGCAGATCGCCGCACTGGAGAAACAGGGCGACCACGCTGGCGCGGTCAAGCTGGCAACTGAGCAATACGCCGACGCCATCAACGAGCGCACACCAAAGATTCTCGAAAACCTGAGCTTCTGGGAAAGGGCCTATAACGCCGTTGCGCGGGCCGCTGACTCACTGAAAAACGCAGGTCGTCGCGACATTGATTCGGAGATCGAGAGCGCGAAGGCTGGCCTTCTCGAAGCCGAGAACATGGACGGCCTGTTTCAAAGCAAAAAGTCCAAGGATGCGTTGATCGAATTCAGGCGCAATCGCTTGAACATGCTGGAGGATGAAAAGGCAGCGCAGGCCGATATCGCCAAATGGGATGGCGAGCAGGCGAAAGCCCAAGGTGATGCTGTTGTTGCCATGGGCAAAGTGGATGCGCTGACCAAATCCGCATACACCAGCGAGCAAAAGCGCGCGGAGGCACTCAAGGAATACAAAAAGCAGCTCGACGACATTCGCAAGGTCGCTCCGACGGATCCCCGGCTGAACCAGGCGGCCATCGATAAGAACATTGCGAACATCAACGAGCAGTTCAAGGACCCCAAGGCGCCGGCCGGCAGCGTCGACACCACCGGTTTCAACAACGCGAAGAACGCACTGGCCGAAACCCTGGCCTACTACAAAAACGCCGACAAGGAGTTGGAAGCATCCCAGCGCGCCGGCGTGATCAGCCAGGCCAGTTACACCGAGCAGCGCATCAGCCTGTTGAAGCAGCAGGCCGACGAAGTTGCCCAGGGCTACCAGGCGGAGATCGACGCGCTTGAAGCTGCCAAGGCGAAGAAGGGCACCACTGGTGCCCAGATCATCCAGATTGATCAGAAGATCGCCGACGCCCGAACCGCCATGGTCAAGGCTCAACAGGACAGCGACAGCGAACTGGCGGTCATTGCGACGAACGAAGAAGGGCGACTGCGTAAGCAGACGTTGGCCGTCAATACGTACACCAGCGCCTTGCAGCAACAGGTCGACACGCTTCGGCAGCAGGGCCTGCGCGCCGCATCGAGCCTCGGCCAGGGTGACCGGCAGCGTGCGCTGACTGATCAGCAGAACGGGATCGACGACCGCTTTAACCAGCAGCGGCTGGAATTAGCCAACCAATATGGCGACGGCTCGCGTGGCATGAGCCTCGACGAGTACACCCAGAAGCTGGCCGCACTGAAGGCCACCCAGCAGGACCTGCACGATACTGTGCAATCTAACTACGACGACATGACCGCTGCCCAGGGCGACTGGAGCGCTGGCGCGTCGTCGGCGTGGCAGAACTACTTGGAATCGGCTCGGGATGTCGCCGGGCAGACGAAGAGCCTTTTCACCAACGCGTTCAGCTCGATGGAGGACGCGATCGTCAACTTCGCCATGACCGGCAAGCTGTCGTTTGCGGACTTCACGAAGTCGATCCTGGCGGACATGGCGCGCATTGCCACACGACAAGCCAGTTCTGCACTGCTCGGTAGTCTGGTCGGTGCGGCTACCGGCTACTTCACCGGCGGCAGCGGCAATGGTCTCGCCTCTGGTTCTGCTGGCGCCGTCTCTTCGAATGCCGGCGCTTCTCAGGCCGGCTATACCAATGTCGACTTCTCGGGCTACCGCGCAGCCGGCGGTCCTGTGGCGGCAAACTCCCTGTATGAGGTCAACGAACTCGGTCCGGAGCTCTACAGCGAGGGTGGCCGGTCGTTCCTCATGACTGGCGCGAATGGCGGCAGCGTTACTCCGCTCACATCTGGGGCCAACCTTGCCGCAATGGGCGGTGGGAGCGCCGGCGGCGCGGCGCAGATCAATGTCCAGGTGATGGTGGCCAGCGACGGATCGACCAGCTCCACTACCGATGATCCGGCCTACCAGCAGTTCGGTAAGGACCTGGCCGACTTCGTCGATCAGCGTTACCAGAAGCTGGTGGCGGTGGATCTGCGCCAAGGCGGCAAAATCAACCGGGCAATCAAGGGGTGATCTATGGCAATTGAGCGATTCACCTGGGCAGTGGAGAAGGGCGCAGAGGGTGATATCACACAACGTGTCCGCTCCAAGAAGTTCGGCGATGGCTACGAGCAGGCCGTCGAGGATGGTCTCAACAATCAGTCGGAATCCTGGCCGGTGACCTTCACCGGTATGGCGTCCCGAATCTTGGAGATCAGGAAGTTCCTCGACCGGCACAAGGGCTCAAAAGGCTTTCTCTGGACGCCGCCCCTTGGCGTACTTGGGCTCTACAAGTGCACCGGCTACAAGCCCGTGCACCGTGGAGGCCAGGTCTACGCCATCACCGCCACCTTCCAGCAAACCTTTCACCCCTGAGGTAACGCCGCATGGCACTGATCACGGACATCCAGAAGCTGGAGCCCGGTGGCGAAATTCGCCTGTTTGAAATCGATGGCACGGAATACGGCGCCGACGTGCTGCGTTTTCATGCCCATGCGATTCCGCACGCGCCCGAAGAGCTGCTGGCCTACGAAAGCTCGGCAGAGGAACTACCCGCGAAATCGATCTGGTGGCAGGGCAATGAGTACGCGGCCTGGCCAGTGCAGATCGACGGCATCGGCGCCGACAGTAATGGCAGCGCTACGCGGCCAGTGTTCATGGCCGGCAACGTCAACGGACGCATCACGGCGCTGTGCCTGGCTTTCGATGACCTGCTGAAGTTTCAGCTGACCGTGCGCGAAACCCTGGCCAAGTACCTGGACGCGGCGAATTTTCCTGAGGGAAATCCGACTGCCGACCCAACTCAGGAGGCGCTGGAGATCTGGTTCATCGACCAGAAGACCGGCGAGGACGGCGAGGTTGTGCAGTGGGAGCTTTCTTCACCTGGTGAAATCGACAACCACGGGCTGCCGGGGCGCCAGATGACGACCTTCTGCCACTGGGCAATGACCGGGGGCTACCGCGGGCCGAACTGTGGTTACACCGGCGGGGCGATGTTCGATGACGACGACAATCCCACGGACGACCCGAGCAAGGACGAATGCAAGGGCGGGCTCAAGTCCTGCAAGTTGCGCTTCGGCCAGAACAACCAACTTCCTCACGGCGGATTCCCCGCGGTGTCCCTGATCGCCAGGAGCTGATCATGCGCAAGCACGTCTTGAGCGCCATGACGGCGCATGCCGCCGCGCAGTACCCGCGCGAGGCCTGCGGGCTGCTGCTGGCGATCGGCACGAAGCAGAAATATTACCCTTGCCGAAACAGCTCCATCGAGCCGACCGAAGAGTTCCGGATCGATCCCGAGGACTACGCCGCAGCGGAAGACGTCGGCGAGGTGATCGGAATTTTCCACTCGCACCCGGATGCAACCAGTCGGCCGTCACCACACGACTTGGCTATGTGCGAGTCCACGGCGCTGCCCTGGCACATCCTGAGCTGGCCGGAAGGAGACCTGCGAAGCATCACCCCGACCGGCAATACGCCGTTGCTCAATCGCCCATTCGTGCACGGCGCCTGGGACTGCTGGCAGGTCTGTGCTGACTGGTACAAGCGGGAGTGGGGGCTGGAATTCGAGGCCTTCAAGCGGGAAGAGGGGTGGTGGGAAAGTGCGGAGGCGGAAAGCCTTTATGAATCGAACTACGCAGCGGCGGGATTCGTTCGTGTGGACCGGCCGCAGCGCGGCGACATGATCGTTATGGCCGTCGGCCGCACGGCTCACCCGAACCATGCCGGAATTTACCTCGGCACCGATCCGGCGCTACCTGGAGAAGACTCGAACGCCTTCGGCCCCGGGCCATTTCTGCTGCACCACCTGTACGGGCGCCCGAGCGAGATCATCGTCTTCGGTGGCCCTTGGCTCGAACGTTCCAGGCTGATTCTTCGGCACGTCGATGCAAAATCAATGGAGACGGCCGGGAATGCCCCGGCCTAATTTCACTGTTTTTCTTCGAGATCTTCAACACGTTTGTGCAACTCGATCACAGCCTTTGCCAAATCAGCTATTGCAGCATGTGCTGCCTTAGCAAACTCTTGGCCTCGTTGATCCTGTGGGGCATTCCGCGCCATATGGTTAGCGTTTTGCTCGGCTGATCGCAATATTTGATTGAGATATGTTGCACTCACATCGACCTCCTAGGTCGTCAGTTAGCGCCAGGATTGGCGCAATCCCAGTCCTTGGGTTTGTAGGCAAAGGACTGGGGGTTATCCATTGCTTGAAGGCAGAAGGCTACTACGCAGAGTGGCGATGTGTTACTGGGGATTCGTACAGCTCGTGATATCGTTATGCCTTTACCAACGGATGCGATCGATGAAAGTAAAAAATTGGGAAGGCTGGGAACCTGAATGGCTCAAGCTCACCGAACATTTTCAGAGCGCCCCGGGGGTGCCTGGCGCGTATATCATCTGCGCCGATCATGCGATACAGCGCGCAGTTGGTTCAGATGAACATGGTGTTTTGACCATTGGCGAATCGGATAACTTGCGCCGTCGGCTCTCTGCGTTTGTTCGATGCGCCAAGAATCCAGGTAAATCCGGCCACATGGCCGGATGGCGCTTCAATTACGCGTCTTTCGAAAAAGTTTTCCCATTAGAAACTCTCTGGGTCACCTGGTACCCGACAGTTGATAAAGCGGCCGCGTATGCAAAGGAAGGTGAAATGCTCGCGCTCTATTTGGCAGAGCACTACGAACTCCCTCCGCTCAACTACAAGTTCAATTGGCCAAAACTGGAAGCTTGAGCGCTGGTTGGTCGGCCTGTACCACGATAAAGTCAGATCCTTTCAGGACGAGGAAGAATCATGCGGATTTTGATAGGGGCGGTGGCGGTTATGTTGCTGGCCGGTTGTGCTTCGACTGCAATTTCAGTGAGAGACGCGAAGCCGGTTCCGTCAGACGAGGTTTACGCATTCCAGTCAAAGCCCTCTGGCGCCAGTGGGAAAATAACGGTAGTTCGTGACTCAGGTGCGGTCGGTTCGGGCTGCGATATAGTCGTTTATGTGGATGGCAGAAAGGCAGCAAAAATCGGTACCGGCCAGCGCGCATCGTTCTATCTTCCTCCTGGCACACCCAACCTTGGTGCCGGGTTGGCTGGAACCGGCCTGTGCGCAGGTGCAGCGATTCGCACTATCTCGGCAAATGTTCAAACGGGGAAGGAAAGCCTTTATAGGATCAGCGGCGACATGGCAGGTTTCTATATCGGTCCGTACGTCGACTACAACTAACTCAAATTCAAATAGCCGCCTTCGGGCGGTTTTTATTGCTTGGAGAAAAGCAATGTACGAAACGGCGATCGAGTATCAGCCTATGATTACGATCCGCTTGTATGGCCAATTACGCCAGTTCGGACGCTCCTTCCGACTGTCGGTAAAATCGCCGGCGGAGGCAATTAAAGCGCTTTGCGTGCAGATTCCCGGCTTCGAGCGCTTCCTCTCCAACGCCAAGTCTCGCGGAATGGAGTTCGCGGTGTTTCGCGGGAAGACCAACATCGGTGAAGCCGAGCTTGATTACAGCGGTGGCGGAGATATCCGCATCGCCCCGGTCATCGTCGGCAGCAAGCGCGGTGGAATCTTGCAGACCATCGTCGGCGCAATCCTTATTGTCGTTGGCGTACTCGCGGCGGCTACGCCATTTGGTACACCGCTGATTGGCGCGGGTATCGGCCTGGTCGCTGGTGGTGTAATCCAAATGCTCAGCCCTCAACCGAAGGGTTTGAAGACGAGTGCTGCCCCCGAGAACACTCCCGGCTACGCGTTTGGTTCTGCAAAAAACACAACTGCGAGCGGCAATCCTGTTCCTCTGTGCTACGGCAAGCGTCGGGTGGGTGGGGCGATCATCAGTGCCGCGATTTATGCCGAAGACCAAATGTAGCCAGTCGTCGCAACATCACAGCCGCCCATGAGGCGGTTTTTTATTGCCTGGAGGAAAACATGGGTGCAGCACATCAATTGGACGTTTTCGGCGCTAAGGGTGGGTCGGACAAGCCTAAGACCCCGACCGAAGCACCGGACAGCTTGCGCTCGGTGGCCATGGCGAAAATTCTCATAGCGATGGGAGAGGGTGAGTTCGCCGGCAATCCGACGGCGCAGGATATCTATCTCGACAACACGCCACTGCAAGATCCACAAGGGAACATGAATTTCCCAAACGTGAAGTGGGAGTATCGCAACGGCTCGATCGAGCAGGATTACATCCAGGGTATCCCCTCCGTAGAAAACGAGACCACCTTGGGCATTGAGTTGCGCAGCGGCACTCCTTGGGTAAGAGCCATCAGCAACACCGAGCTCTCTGCTGTGCGCCTGCGCTTCTCCTGGCCGGCCCTGCAATCAGTTGATGCCAACGGCAATGTGAACGGGTACCGGATTGAGTACAAAGTTGAGCTGGCCACCGATGGGGGCACCTATCAGGAAGTACTCAGCGAGGCAGTTGATGGCAAAACCACCACCGTATATGAGCGCACTCGCCGCGTTGATCTGCCCGCTGCAACAAGCGGGTGGCTGATGCGCGTTACACGCATCACGCCTAACCAGAACAACAACAAAATCGCCGATACGATGCAGATCGCTGGTTTCACCGAGGTAATCGACGCAAAGCTTCGCTACCCAAATACCGCACTGCTTTACATCGAGTTTTCGGCCGAGCAGTTCCGCAGCATCCCAGCGGTAACCGTCGACACCAAGCTGAAAAAGGTGCCGGTACCGAGTAATTACAATGCTGAAACTCGGTCCTACACCGGTGTTTGGGATGGCACATTCAAGCAGGCCTGGACTGACAACCCCGCGTGGATGACATATGACATCACCGTCAGTGACCGCTTTGGCCTGGGCCGGCGCATCAAGCCGTGGCAGGTGGACAAGTGGGAGCTCTACCGGATCGCCCAGTATTGCGACCAACTGGTCCCAGATGGAAAGGGTGGGCAAGAGCCGCGCTTTCTCTGCAACCTCAACCTTCAGGGCAAGGCTGACGCCTGGTCGCTACTGCGCGATATCTCGGCCATCTACCGGGGCATGACCTACTGGGCGCAAGGCCAGGTCTTCACGCTGTCCGACATGCCGCGCGCGACCGATTTTGACTTCGCTTACACCCGGGCGAACGTTGTCGACGGCAAGTTCACTTACTCGAGCGCATCGGAGCGGACCAGGTACAGCCGCGCTCTGATCAGTTACGACAACCCGGAGAACAACTACGACACCGACGTAACGGCGGTGACCGATACCAAGCTGCAGCGGCGCTACGGCGACAATGTGCTCGAGATCAGCGCGATCGGTTGCAACCGCGAGTCTGAGGCTCAGCGCCGGGGCAAGTGGGCTCTGCTCACCAACTCCAAGGATCGCGCCGTCAGTTTCCGCGTTGGACTTGATGGGCGCATTCCACTGCCTGGCTACGTCATCCCCATTGCGGACGAGCTCCTCGCGGGCCGGCCGATAGGTGGGCGCATCTCCGCAGTTGCGGGCCGCACTGTCACGCTGGATCGCGATACCCAGGCCAAGGCAGGGGATCGGCTGATCTTGAACCTGCCGAACGGCAAGTGTGAAGGGCGCACCGTGCAGTCTGTGTCCGGCCGCGCTTTGACTGTGACCGTCGACTATTCGATCGCGCCTGAGCCTGAATTGATTTGGGCACTGGATGCCGACGACCTGGCCGTGCCGCTGTACCGGGTGACCGCCGTTTCTCGTCCGGAGGCGGGCGTCTTTGAAATCTCAGCTGTCCAGTACGACCCGAGCAAGTTCGCGCACATCGATACCGGCGCTCGCCTAGAAGAGCGGCCGATCAGTGTCATTCCGATCACCGTGGTACCGGCACCGGCAAGCGTTACCCTGATTGCAAACTCGGTCGTGTCCCAGGGCATCGCCGTTGCCACCATGACCATCACGTGGCCCGCGGTAAACGGCGCAGTTGGTTATGACGTGGAATGGCGAAAGGACAGCGGCAACTGGATCAAGCTGCAGCGCACCGGCGGTACCAGCGTCGACGTTGTTGGCATTTATGCCGGCGCCTACGTGGCCCGCGTCCGCGCGGTAAGTGCTTTCGACATCTCGTCGATCTGGCGCAACTCGATCCTGACCAACCTCAGCGGCAAGCAGGGGCTGCCGCCGGCGGTGTCGTTCCTCACGGCATCGCCGCTGCTGTTCGGCATCTACCTGAAGTGGGGTTTCCCGGCTGGCGCCGAGGACACCCAGCGCACGGAAATCTGGTATGGGCCGTCGACCAGCCTTGAAGCGGCAGCCAAGCTGACGGACCTGTCGTACCCGCAAAGCGACTTCTCGATGCTCGGCCTGGCCGCCGGCGTGACCTTTTACTTCTGGGCGCGCCTGGTCGACCGGATCGGCAATATCGGTCCGTGGTATCCAGTGGGACTGGGTATACAGGGGCAGTCGAGTTCCGAGGCTGCGCCGATTCTGGAAATGATCGCCGGGCAGATTGGCCGCACAGAGCTGGGCCAGGACATCCTCGACGAAATCGATAAGATTCCTGGCCTGCAGGACCAGATCGACGCCCTGGACGACATCCTGCTGTACGACCCGGCCAAGACCTACGCCGATGAGGACATGGTCCGCCTGGGTCAACGGTTGTACCAGGCCACCGGTGCGGTGCCGACCAACACGTCGCCGCCGAACCCGGCCTACTGGCTGGACATTGGCAAATCGATCGAGACGGCCAACGGGCTGGCGCAGCAGGTTGCATTCAACACGGCGGATATCACCGAGCTCGACGGTGAGATCACGGCGCAGGCCACTGCCTTTCAGGCATTGAGCGCTGCTTACCGGGACGACAACGGGGAGGGCGATCTCGCCGACGCGTTGAAAGGCTGGAGCAGCACGGCGGCGATCGCGAGCGAAGAGAAGGTTAGGGCCTCGGAAAATCTGGCAATTGCACAGAAGACGGAGACCCTGACGTCAATCGTCGGCGAGAACCAGGCAGCGGTCACCGACCTGCGGCAGACCGTGGCCACCGACAAAGAGGCGACGGCCACGGCGATCACGCAGGTGAACGTGAAGGTTGGCGAGAACACCGCAGCCATACAGGAAACGGCCACGGCCTATGCCGACACCGCAGGCAAGCTGTCGACGATGTGGTCGGTGAAGATGCAGCTCACTGCTGACGGTAAGTACGTCGCCGCCGGCATCGGTCTGAGCATTGAAAACACCGGTGCCGGTTTGCAGAGCCAGTTCCTGGTCAGCGCGGACCGGTTCGCGATCGTCAACACCATCGCAGGCGGCGCGATCTCGGTCCCGTTCGCGGTCCAGGGTGGCCAGGTGTTCATGAACTCCGCCTTCATTCAGGACGGCACCATCACCAACGCCAAGATCGGCAGCTACATCAGCTCGACCAACTACATCGCCGGCCAGCAAGGCTGGATTCTCAACAAAGACGGAACACTGGAGATCAACGGCATCGTTCCCGGTCAGGGGCGGCTGGTGATCAACTCGTTGAACGTGTCGGTCTACGACGCGAACAACGTGCTGCGTGTCCGTCTTGGCTATCTGGGGTAATCAATGGCTCTATTTGGCCTGCGTGTCTTTAACGAGAGCGGTCAGCTCGCCATGGACACCAATTCATTCACCTACCAGGTGCTGTGGCAAGGTGTCATCGATTTCAGCGGCGCCGTGCCCAGCTACACAATCAGCATCCCTGGCTTCAACCCGGCAAACTGCGTGTTCATGATCATTCCCACCAGAGCGCAGGACGTGCAGACGGCAGAGAACGACGGCTTGGGCAACACCAAGTCATACCCCTACGTCACTACCGGCGCAGGGGTCGTGACCGTCTTGCCGAAAAACCCCTCAGCGGGTGCCGCCATTGGGCAAACACGGATCGTCGCCAAGGGCTACGCGATAAGGTTTTCGACATGAGCTATGGCTTTCAGAGCATCAACGACAGCTCCTTTGTTCAGATTGACTCCGAGTTACCTCGGTTATGTATGCTGACTAGAGGGAGCTACGCCGGCACCACGGATGCGTCAGGGGTTTTCGCCAGGCCCATAACCAGCCAGGATCCGCCGATTGTGTTCATACGACCGGATGCCGGAGTGATGCAGGTTCCGATCTCTGTATGGTTCACCGGCGGCCCCGGGAACTGGACCGGCTTCTCGATGAAGGCTTCAGTCGTTACTGCCTCGCTGAGCGGGCAGTATTTGGTCGCAGCCTGGGCTTCGATGGGCACCGCCGCATACGGCATGCGTTTGTGGGGGCCGACCGGCGCCCTGGTTTACGACAGCGGTGCCCCGGCGGTTGTCGTGACCTACGCCGCTGGCAACTGGGTTTATCTCGGTGATGAGGTGCTTACCGTCGGGCGACGCTATATCTGGGCGATAAACAAGCTGCTCGGCGCCGGCGAATATATCTCGCTCAATCCGTTCGCCATGAACTGCCATAACGCCTCCTCTGGTGGTGGCTGCGCCCTGGGCGTGGATTACGCCAATGGCCAAATCAGGATGTACAGCCTCGCGACAAACGCCTGGACCGACCAAGGTCACCGGCCATTTCTTTGCGCCAAATTACTGGCCTGAGCTTTACTTTTTT
Source organism: Pseudomonas sp. KK4 (assembly GCF_001984065.1). Lineage (GTDB taxonomy): Bacteria > Pseudomonadota > Gammaproteobacteria > Pseudomonadales > Pseudomonadaceae > Aquipseudomonas. Next base: position 16,704 of record NZ_LYVP01000036.1, on the reverse strand, counting down.
GGAGATAACCAATGCCCTGGTACAAATCAGGAACGGTCTCTGTCACCTTGAATTCCAACGCCGTGATCGGCACGGGTACTGCCTTCCTTTCCAATGGTCGGGTGGGCGATGCGTTTCGTGGGCCGGACGGCGGTTGGTATGAGGTCACCAACATTGCCAGCGACACTGCAATGTCGATCTCGCCGGCGTACAAGGGTGCAACCAACGCAGCAGGTGCTTATGCCCTTGCGCCAATGCAGGGCTACGTCAAGGATTCCGCCGATGCGTTGCGTGCATTGGTCAATGCCTATGGCCCCAAGTTGGCCGCCCTTGGCACAACCGGCAACTACGACATCTTGCCCATTACCAAAGGCGGCACCGGTGCTGCGAATCAGGCTGATGCTCGCGCTGCTTTTGGACTTGGCTCTGCGGCCGTGGTGGAGATACAGACCAGCGTCATCGATGCGACGGCAGGCCGGGCAATGATCAACGGCGCATGGGGCTGGGGTGCTCTGTCATCCGATAATCCTGCCGACTTGAACGCGATCGCGGTCAGCCAGAAATTCGGGATCAATACAGGCGCCTCGAACATCCCCTGGGCATTGGGTAGCACCACTGTGCCGTTCGCTGCTGGTTCAAGCGGTATTGCGATGACCTGGACCGCGAATCATCAAAGTCAAATCATCGTAAACCGCACGGCTTCGATGGTCGCGCTGCGTCGCAAAAGCGCAGGGGTCTGGGCGCCGGATGACTACTTCTGTCTGTACCCGACCGGGCAGACATTTCTAAGCGTTGCCCAGGGCGGCACCGGCGTTACCTCGCTCTCAGCTCTGTTGGCCGCGCTAGGACTGACCGATGCATACAAGAAGTCCAATGTCGTCGGCACCGTAGGTCAAACGGCGGGCGTCCCTACTGGTGCATTGATGGAGTCCGGGTCTAATGCTAATGGGTCCTACTGGCGATTCGCAAATGGATTGCAAATCTGTGCAGGAAATCTAATTAGCGGAGGAACCGCCACAACTCAAGGTTCGATCTTTATTTCTACGCCAGCCTCCGGGAGTTTCCCGATTTCCTTCGCGGCGGCGCCGTGGGTAGTTGCTAGCGGGCTATACAATGCCTCGGGACAAGGGTGGGCAACGCAAGCAACTTTTTCAACAACTACAACGTGGGGCAACTGGGCGGTGTGCTTCGGCGCATCAAACGGAAGCGCCTCGACAATAAGCGTCATTGCAGTAGGAAGGTGGTTCTGATGCGCATCAATCTATCCCCGCAGCGTCGGGATGACACTCTTGAAGTTATCAAAACCGGTGACGTCCTGACCGTAAACGGTGAGGATTTCGACTTCTCGCCGATTGGTAATGGCGACACACTGCCTGCATCAGCCATCGCCTCGGAGTGGTTTTTCGATAAGGTTGATCGGATCGACGGCGAGCTTGTCTTAACTCTGATATTGCCAAACCCGTTTAATTATAGTCCTGAGCAGGCATTCCCGGTGCCGCTGGAAAACGTTCCAGAGGGTCTTGTTGTATTTCCCGGCCCGCTACCAGAGCTTGAAGTTGAAACAGATCCCGAGGGTGTTGAATGAATATCGATTGGTCCCAACTAATTACCAAGGCCATGAAAGACTCTGCAGCTCAAGCCGCTCAGCTCGCGAGTGCAAAAGCTGAGCTGTCCTCCAGGAACACCAGCGCACTGGCGCAGATCGCCCGCATCCAGGAACGTATAAACACCATCGGATTCGGCATCGAGGTAGGCGAGGCTACGGAAGAAGACGAGGCTGAGCAGGCTGCTTTGCTCCTCAGCGTGAAGGCCTGGAAGACCTACAAGTTCTCGCTAGGCAAGGTGACGAGCCAGCCGACCTGGTACGGCACGCCTGTGTGGCCAGTCGAGCCGTCCGTGCCCGTAATCGTGGCTGACCCTGAGTCACCACCCGCGTTCGATATTAAAACCGATTAATCGGGCATCGCGTGATCGATGACGGGTCACTACGTGCGATGGATATAGTTAATTTTAGTTTATTTTAAAAGCCTGATGATAAATCTGGAGTGGTAGGCCCAGCGCCCAAGGGGTCTCCATGTGTTACTCCTTCGCCACATCCCGATCGTCCTCTACAGCTTATAATCGCAACTTGAGTCGTTACTCTCCTGCATACTCCTTTGTTAACGAATTCATCAAGGTACTCGGGTTTTATTCCGTAAACCTGAATGTCACCCTCTGCCCAAGAATTACCCTCGCCTAGATGTCGGACTGGGGTCCAGGTCGTCATTTGTAATTCGGTTGGATTTACAGCTGCGTTAATTGTCGAGGCCCTATCTCCATCTGCTGGGACAATGGATGTTACTTTGAGTCGGGTCGCGCAATAAGCATATCCGGGCTCTACGGGCACTACATAATTTGTTTCCTCACCCACCGGTGCGGCCGTCGCAGTTTGGGTTCCGAGAGTTACGTAGGCAGGATTCACGCCCATGGCACCGGATATTGAAGCGATTATCGCAGTTGCCTCCCTAGATTGAAGATACCAATCTAATCCATGCGGGGCACGCACAGCATCATAATGAAGCGGAGTTACTACAAACAAATTTCGTGGATATGCAGCATGGGCCGTAAGTGGGAGTATGAGCAGAGAAAAAATTGTTGTGAAAGTGATATGAAGTTTTTTCATTGTGTTGCTCCTGTTATCTATGGTTTAACATAGCCGGTTATCCGTGTTTCGTAATATTAATTGGAAATAAATTAAATTACCTAATGTATGGGTTCTGCTGTTTCGTAGTTGTTACAGTTGGTTCGTTGTTGATTCGAAGTTGCAATTTGAATGGGTGATGCAGTATCGAATTGCTATGGTTTTTTTAAAAAATTGAACGGTTCTGATTGGAGAACAAGTTATGCCCATTACCGCGCAGCAACTGCTGCAGATGCTCCCAAACGCCGGCGCCAACGCCGGCGTTTTTGTTCCTCTCCTGAACACGGCGATGCAGCGGTACCAGATAGTCGGGATCAAACGCGCTGCAGCGTTCATTGCGCAGATCGGCCATGAGTCCGGCCAGTTTCAGTGGGTTCGTGAGATTTGGGGCCCGACCGCTGCGCAGCATGGGTACGAAGGCCGCGAAGACCTGGGCAACACCGTTCCGGGGGACGGCCGGAAGTATTGCGGGCGCGGCCTGATCCAGATCACCGGCCGGGCGAACTACGCCAAATGCGGCGAGGCGTTGGGCCTGGACCTGATCAATCACCCCGAGCTGCTGGAATTGCCGCAGCATGCCGCGATGTCAGCGGCGTGGTTCTGGAAGCAGAAGGGGCTGAATGACTTGGCCGATCGGGATCAGTTCAACACCATTACCCGGCGCATCAATGGCGGTTTGAATGGGCTGCAGGATCGCCTCGAGATCTGGGCGCGTGCGCGGAAGGTGCTAGTGTGATTGCCGTTCCGTGGAAGTTTGTCGGCACGCTGGCGCTGGTCCTGCTGGGCGCCGCCAGTGCCTGGCAGTTCCAGGACTGGCGCTACACCGCGCAACTGGCCGAGCAGGCCCGCTCCCACACCGACACCCTCAACCAACTAGCCATGGTCGGCGCCGCAGCGCAGAAGGCCGAGCAGGATAAGCGCCTCGCGCTCGAGCAGCGACTGGCAGCCAGCGACAAAAACCATTCCGAGAAATTGACCAATGCCCAAAAAGATCAGGCTCTGTTGCGCGATCGCCTTGCCACTTCTGATCTGCGGCTGTCAGTCGTCCTCGCCCAGGGTTCAGCCGGTGGCTGTTCAGTGCCTGCAACCGCCGGCACCGGCGGCGTGGTTCATGGAGCCATACGAGCCGAACTTGACCCAGCGCATTCTCAACGAATTGTTGCCATCACCGATGAAGGTGATCGGGGACTGATTGCGCTGGCTGCCTGCCAGGCCTACGTGCGCGAGATCGGTACGCGCCCCTAAAACAGCTTTCTGTTTTGGAGCACCAGCGGTAAACAGGATCAATGAACAGCCGAAGACCTGGGAACTGGCACGCGATCAAACTTAGAAATCTCTTTGATCCAAAAGCGACGGTATTTAGTTTGATCTGGCGCCAACGGCTTGTGATTAGACCAAGAGTGAGAAGCTTTCATGCTGGCGCGATACTCCTCCCACTCCTTTTCCTCCGCCACATCTTTTGCTGTCTTTTCGTCGTCGAACCATCCGAGGACGTACACTTCGCCTTGGTCCTGTCCATGCTCAATGAGAAGGTAAATATTGTTCATCAGCTTTGCCTTTGTCGCGCTCAATCGGGTTAAGCCTCGAATATGAGGCATTCCAGTGCTATCGGCCGTTCTCATTAGATGTTGAGCGTCGGCTTGGGATGAGCGTTATCCGCGTTCCCAGTGATGGCCTGAGGCTATTCTTGCCGGTGGTGACAGGTTGGCTCATCATCACCATTCACCGATTTGATAGACAGCCGCACATGGACAAGCAACTGGCGGGACTTTCAATCCTCATGACTATTGTCTGGGTTTCTGCGGTGTTACTGGTCATGTATTGGATGTCGCACTGAAGGTAATGGCTTTGGATAATGTAGTGCTCGGAGACAAGATGAAGCGCGAGGCCGACCGTCTGCTGGCCCAGATCGGGCGCGCTGATTCGATGATTGTTGCGGTGAAGGCCGGCGCCCGGGCAGAAGGGTTCGTGCTGGGCTTGGAAACGGCCGGAGCATTGAGGGCCGGCGACGCGGAGCGGCTCTACATCATCTTCGAAACAGCGCTGGAGGACCGCCTCAAAGCGCTGGCGTCTTAGAAAAGTTCCCCGTCTTGGGGCTGCTCCTCGACCGGCTGTATCAGAAAGTGGCCCTGGTTTCGAACATTGCCAATGGCTCGGTCGACCTTGAACCACTCGAATGCCTGCGTCGGCTCACCCTGCAGCAATACCATTTGTTCGGCCCGCTCTTTCGGTGTTGCCGGATCCAGCCATTCGCGAGCCAGTTCCGGCGATAACGCCACGGGGCGCCGGTCGTGGATGTCCACCATGCCGCCGGCGCTGTCGGCAGTGATGATCACGAATCCATCGTGTTCGCCTAGCTCATGCTCTGCATTCGGGTATTGGCCGATGGCCGCGCACAGGATCGGCGACTGGTCTCGATGGCGAATAAGGTAGGGCTGCTTTTTCGGTTCGCCTTCGTCCACCCACTCAAACCAGTTGTTGATCGCGATGATTGCCCGGTGCGGCCAGATTGCACGGAAGAACGGGCCGTGGGCGACTGTCTCAACCCGGGCATTGATCGGGGCGGCACGATCCTTGGCCCAATGCGGACGCCATCCCCAGCGCACCATGTCGGCGTGCAGGTATTCACCCTCTTGGTGGAAGAGAGCCAGTTGCGTCGATGGAGCGGCGTTGTAGCGATCGAATGCCTGATCACCGGTAGTGTTGACCAGGGCATTGGGCATGCTCAGCGCCGCCACGAAGTCGTGGATGCCGCTGTATTGAGAAAGTCGTCCGCACATTGATGAATCCTCAAGCCCGAACAAAAAGCCTAGTTCAAGGGGCGATCTGTACGATGGTGTTTGCCCGTCGCCTTTTCGAGCTTCCCGGCGAGCTCACTGATGTGCTTGTTCTGAGCCATGAGCTGCCAATTAGTTTTTGTCTCAATATCCGTCGCTCTCCGGTTTGCTTCGGCCGTTTCCGCCTTTGCGGCGGCGAGTTGCGTCCGGAGCGTGTCGCGCTCCTTGGCGGCTTCCGTGTGCATCTCGACCAGTTGGTAGATCTTCTGGCGAGCTTGGCGCAGTTGCAGGGTCAGTTCCTGGACTTCGTTTTCATACACACGCAACGAATGCCTGCAAGTTTCGAGCGGTGTCGGGCTACCGAGCCAGTCGTCGGTGTCTTCTATTTCGTGCGAGTCCATCGGTGCGCCTTACCAACACTGTTTTTATATACAGTAATTGAGGCGGAGCGATTAGGTGATAGGTTGGTGACGAACAGTCTCGGCTTCAGTCCGGAGTCATCATGAGCGCGAGCGTCATGTTGATGAACTCCTCATTCCGGTCGATTGCTACCAGGGCGCTGCGCACGTTGTCAGCGACATCGGCTGAGCCGCTGGCGTCGACCCAGTTCGAGAGCTCCATGATGGCGGCTTCCAAGGCGAGTTGGTTTTCGTTGATTTTGAAGAGCAGGGAAGGCAGCAAATCTGAATTTGGCATGACTGGATCCTCGGTTATGAGGTCAGCGTAGCACCGAGTTGCATGAAGGTTTTTTAACGGTCGGCAGGACACCGGAGGAGGGAGTGTTGGCGGGAAATTCTTCCCCAAAACGCAACCGTTTTGACCAATGTTTATTGGGTTCAGAAGAGTCGCAAAAGTGGGTGGTTTTTTATGCTGGTTCTGGACTCAAGGCCTTGATTTAAAAGGCCTTGATTGGTTTTTATGCGGCATCCCAGGCTTTGACACCCAAATTGCGGCGCCGGATGCTCTGGTGCTATGCAGGATCGGCATAACGTTATCGCTCCGTTGAGCTGCTGATAACCTTTTTCTGACTCAAAAAGGACAAGATTTTCTGGGCCGCAATCATTTCAAGACATGCGGAAACATTGGTCTGCATGGAAGGCTTTGGAGATTGATTGCGGACCGGAAAACCTATCACAAGGCGCGTCCTGATTGATTTCCTCTCGGGACTTAAAATCCCCCGCTCGTAAGGGCGTGCCGGTTCGATTCCGGCTTCGGGCACCATGAATATCAAGGGCTTGCATGAGATACCTCATGCAAGCCCTTATTTTTGCCTGACGAAAACCCTGGTTCATTCACAAGCCCCCGCAACAGCCTTCTCCGCCCGCTGAATCTCCTGTTTCACATCAACGGTAATACGCTGCTCCTTGAGCTGTTGCCCGAGGAAGGTTTGATCGCCGCGGGACCTCACTTCGGCATCGGTCGCTGCCACCTTCGCCTCGACGGTCGCAGAGTGTTCGGAAATGACGGCTTCGACTTCTTCTTTGGTGTTAGCGGTGTCCAGCGCGTGGATGAGCTTGCCGACGTCTTCTTTTTCCGATTCGGCGTAACCCTCTACCGACAGGCCAGCGACCATCGCGCGGGCTTCGATTTCCGCCGATTTCAGATGGTCGCGCGCAACCTGGCACAGCTCGTCCTGGCGCCGATCCTTGATGGCTTCCCAGGCGCTTAATCCATAAGCCCCGGCACCTATGCAGGCCGCGACGACCGCAGCGCCAATCAATCTGCCTTTCACATTGACGTACTCTTGAAAGAAGGGTGGGGCAGGAAGGAGATTGTTCAATTGTATTTTAGAGTAGAAAGACTAGCTCAGGATGCGGCGGGAACAGTGGTTCGGGCAAATTCCAGGCAAAGAATAGCCCGGGAGGGAGTAAAGGCGTTGCGAATGAAATAAATCAATGGCAGGTCCGAAATTCAACTTCCAGAGGCGCTACCGGCCTGTTTTTTCGTCTGATGCTTCGAACGCTGGGTGGAAGCTGCTTCTTTCTCATGGGTCTGCGCATCGACACCCGAGTTCGAGCCTGACGCTTCCTCGCCTTTTTTGCTGGCCTTCTCGTGGTTGGACTCGGTGCCTTGATTCAAGCCTGGAATCGCGGCGGGGGGAACGACGGATTCCCGTGTGGAGGTATCAGCGGCCAATACGGCCAGCGAGCCGGTCGATAGCATCGTGACAACGGCTAATGCAGCGATTGTTCTTTTCATGTTCAAGCCTTCCGCGTGCAGGGATATACAGCGTTGGAAGGGCTGCGAAGGAAAAGGTGCTGAGTGCCTGACGAGCGGAAACCTTGCAGGAGCGACATGTTCGCTCCTGCAAGTCGCTATGTGCCCGGTTCTGATCTGCGCCGATCGCTGCCGTGGGGGTTGCCGCTGTTGATCAGCCTGCGTTCCAGCAGAATATTGTGCAGCGCTTCCCGGTCTGACGGTGCCAATTGGTGTTCGCGCTCCTTGAGTTCAAGCAGGATGGGGCTGGACCACTTCCGGTAGGTTTCTTCGGCACTGCGTATGGATGACATCGCTTCCTCCTTAATCAGGCTCCTGCCAATAAAGGCGTCGCTGTTCAATACGCAAGAGACCCTAGCCGAGGAAGGCGATTGGCGCCAATGCAGCGCGTCGGCAATCAATCCTGCGGATGCCACACGCCTGTGGCTGCGGTGCGCCGCACATACTCTGAGAAATCTCGCGGCGGCCGCCCCAGCGCTCTATTGACGCCGTCGGCAACGCCAGTGTTGCGCCCATCCAGCACCGTGGTGAACAGATACATCACCAGATCGATCAATTCGCCAGGCAGTTGCTCTTGCTCCAGCCCGTGACGATAGGCATCCCCCGGTACGGCTGCAAAACCGATTTCACGGCCTGTAGCGCGGGCGATCTCGGCGACGGCTTCGCCAAAGGTCAGTGCCCGAGGGCCGGTCAGTTCGTACAGTTGAGCCGAGTGCCCCGGTTGGGTCAGCGCCGCCACCGCGATTTGAGCGATGTCTTCGACGTCTACAAAAGGCTCTGCGACGTTGCCGACGGGCAGCACCAGTTCACCCTGCAGGATCGGTTCGAGAAAATGCGCCTCACTGAAGTTCTGGCAAAACCAGCTGGCACGCAGGATGGTCCAGTCCACGCCACTGTTTTGCACAACCTGTTCCGCTTGCTCGGCTTCAATCTCCCCACGGCCCGACAGCAGCACCAACTTGCCAACGCCACTGGCGACTGCCTGGTCGGTGAATGCCTGGATTGTGGCCAGAGCGCCAGGCACCGCAAGATCCGGTTGAAAGCAGATGTACGCAGCCTCAACGCCATCGAGGGCGGCGGCCCAGGTTGACCGGTCATCCCAGTCGAACGGTGGGGTAGCCCCTCGCGAGCCCAGGCGAACAGACTGGCCGCCAGCCTCAAGCCGCTGAGCGATGCGCCGTCCGGTCTTGCCCGTGGCGCCGAGAATCAGAAAAGTCGATTGGCTGCTGTTCATCGCGTTCATCTCCCTGGTCAATGTGAGTAACACTCACCTTTAAAAAGATGATAAACCCTCATGTTTAGTCGTCAATTGCTGGATCGTACAAAGCGACAAACGGACGCCGCCTCTTGGGTGCGCACAATGAGAGTGCTAAGGTGAGTCAACGTCATGTTTATCAGTCGGAAGCACCGCCGTGCCCAAGAAGACCAGCCAATCCCTGCAACAGTCTGTGGAGCCCATTCGACGCAACCCCACGCAGCAGCGCAGTCGCCAGCGCCAGGAGCGCATCCTGGCCGTGGCCACGGAGTTGATTGCAGCCAAGGGCAGCGATCAATTGAAGATGAGTGAAATCGCCGAGCGCTCGGACATCTCAATTGGCTCTCTCTATCAATATTTCCCGGATAAAAGCTCAGTGATTCGCACCTTGGCCGAGCGGTATAACGGCGAATGCCGATGCTGTATCGAGCAAGCGTTGGCAGCGGTGAAAGATGAGCCTGGGCTGCGAGGGGCCTTTTCAGACCTGCTCGATCAATACTACGAAATCGTTCTGGCGACCCCGGCGATGCGCGACATCTGGTGCGGGATGCAGGCCGACAAGCAACTGTTGGCGCTGGAACTCGAGGAAAGCCGCAATGCCGGCGGGCTGCTGGCCGAGGCGATGCTGCGGGTGTACCCCCACAGCGATCCGCGAAAGGTCAGGGAGGCTGCGTTTCTGATCTGGCATCTAGGGGAGTCGACCATGCGCCTGGCCATCTCTTGCGCACCCGCAGAGGGGCGGGCATTGGTCGAGACGTACAAGCGCATGTCATTGCGCGAGATCATGCAAGCTGATTGAAAGAGCATCGGACGGCTGTGTCAGTTCATGGCAAACAGCCGCCGACCCCATCGGCTATACGAAAGGCTGTCCGGTAAAACCACGGGGCAGTCTTTGCGGTCCGGGCATCGCTGCAAGGCGCTCGGTCCAGGCTTGGCGCCAGTCGTTTACGGTTTGGATGGCTCGGGTTTTGCGGGCGGCGCGTCGTGTCGCATTGCGCTGGGCTTTGCGCGCCTCTTTGTAGGCGTCAGTGTTGCGGCAGCTTCTGCATTTGACCCGATTGAGTTCGCGGGTCGATACCAGATTGTTGCCTTTGTGACCGCAGGCCAGATGCCCGCTGACTTTGAAGTGAGTGACCATGGGTCGTCTCCTCCTGACGTGTGTTCGTTTGACATCAGGGGGCTGGTGACGTTCGGCCATGGCTTTTTGCGTAACAATCCCAGCGCCGGGCAGGTGCGGGGGGGCAGGCATGGAGTGGTGGGACGAACACGCGCCCGCTGACGAAAGCTCGTCAGTCAGGCTCGAGGAGTTTGCAACAGTCGCGGGTCAACTCATCTGAACCGTGGCAGCGGCCGATCCACAGGCTTGAGCGCTGACAGAGTGTTGCGAATGAGCGGGGTGTCCTTTTCGATGTCGTTCAGGCGATCACGAATGCGCAGGGCTGTCGGGTGCCCGCCTTGATGATCGACCCAATCGGCGATTTCCTTACAGGCGGCGGCCAGGCGAACCTGACGGGAATCGAGCAGCGTGAGCAGGGTGGTGATGGACTCTTTTTCGGACATGGGAAGCACCTCCGTTGAAGACAGGTTGTACGGTCATGCGGCTGAATGACTACTGTAGGAGCGAGCTGGCTCGCGATGGTCGTTAACGATTACGCGGGGCAACTGGCTGCAGCGCTCTTTGATGCATCGCGAGCAAGCTCGCTCCTACAGGGGAAAGGGTTGATCCCTTTCAGTATAGCCCCGTAATAGACGGGTCAAGGCTCATCAGCCTTGGCGGGCCGTCACTTGTGAACGGGCGTTGAGCTGGCGGCAGACGCGCTGCGCGTCCTCTTCACTTTCGTAGCCGTCGCCGATGAAGCCGTTGGTGCGGGTATCGTTGATGCGGTACCACACAGCGGCATCAGGAGGTGGATGACCGGATTCCCCGGCCCGGCGGCCATGAATGATGATCTTGTTGCAGCGCTTGACGACGAAAATGTCTTCCATGGCTTCTACCGCAGCTGATTCGTGTACAGATCAACTATAGAAGTCATTTGTCATCGTGCAAAAAATAGCCAGGTCAATTCGTCGGCTCTGACGCCAGTTTTTCCAGCAACATGGCGAGGGCCACTTCCTCGGCCCGCAAGCCTTTGCGAATCCTCGGCCGGGGCAACTCGGCCAGTGCGCCGAGGTGGTATCCGTCCAGTACGCCGGGGTGGATATAGCACTTGCGGCAGACTGCAGGGGTATTGCCCAGCTGCCTGGCGACGTCCTTCACCGTCTGCACCACATGGCGCTTGGCTTCGGTTTCCGGTTGCCACGCCAGTTGACGCAACACCGCCAACGCCAGGGCGCTGCCGGCCCAGGTCCGGTAATCCTTGGCGGTGAAGTCGGCACCGGTCAGGGTTTGAAGATAGGCGTTGATGTCTGCTGAGGTGATGGGGTGCCGTTCTCCGTCCTCATCCAGGTATTGAAAGAGGTGTTGTCCGGGGATGTCCTGGCAGCGCTTGACGATCCGCGCCAGTCGCCGGTCCTTGACCGTGATCTGATGTTCGACGCCGCTTTTGCCGCGAAACTGGAACTGGATCGCGCTGCCGTTGATCTCGACGTGCCGGTCACGCAAGGTGGTCAGGCCGTAGGAGCGATTCTCCTTGGCGTATTGGGTGTTGCCGATGCGGATCAGTGTGGCGTCGAGCAAGGTGATGACCGTGGCCATGACCTTTTCCCGGCTGAAGCCCGGAGCGGCCAATATCGATTCCAGCTTTTTGCGCAATTTCGGCAGGGCCAGGCCGAAATCCCGTAGGCGCGAGTATTTATCGGTGTCGCGCACTTCGCGCCAGCGCACGTGGTAACGGTACTGCTTGCGCCCGCGAGCATCACGCCCGGTGGCCTGCAGATGCCCGCGCGGGTCGGCGCAGATCCACACATCGACGTAGGCCGGCGGCACCGCCAGCGCATTGATGCGCTGAATTTCCGCCGGATCGGTGATGCGTTGGCCGTCCGGATCAAAGTAGTGGAATTTGCCGCGCACTTTCTTGCGGCTGATTCCGGGCAGGGTGTCATCGACGTAGTGCAGGTCGCAGGGTAGGGCATCGGGCATGGCGATTGTCCTTGGCGAGGGGGCAGGGGCCGTTAAAACCATTGACCCCATGCCTTCACAGTCGTGCCAATCAGTTACGCCAGCACCGCCACGGCCTTGATCTGGGCCCAGAGTTGCTGGCCGGCATGCACGTTCAGTTGATCGCGCGAGTAACGGGTGATGCGCGCCAACAGCGGCGTACCCGCCGCGTCCAGGCGCACCAGCACATGGGCGGCGTTATCGGCCGCCAGCTCGCTGATCACGGTGACCGGCAGGCGATTGAGGATGCTGCTGTGCTCGGCGTTGTTGAGGCTCAGGCTCACGTCCCGCGCCTGAACCTTGCAGCGCAGCGTCTGGCCTGGCGCCAAGGGCGTATGCGCCACGCGAATGTGCAGGGCAGTGTCGGGCAGTTGCACCGTCAGCAATTGATAGTCGGCGTCGTACTGACTGACACGGCCTTCGATCACCACGCCGGCGTCGTCGCCCATGGCCAGCGGCAGATCGAGACGGGCCAGGGTCTGGCCAATGGGGCCGCTGGCCAGTGCCTTGCCTTCGCTGAGCAGCACGATATGGTCGGCCAGTCGCGCCACTTCGTCCTGGGAGTGGCTGACGTACAGCACCGGGATGTCCAGCTCATCATGCAGCCGTTGCAGGTAGGGCAGGATTTCGCTTTTGCGTTGGGAATCCAGGGCCGCCAGGGGTTCGTCCATCAACAACAGTTTCGGGCTGGTGAGCAGGGCGCGGGCAATCCCGACACGCTGGCGTTCGCCACCCGACAAATGCTGCGGATGGCGATCGAGCAGGTGGCCGATCCCCAGCAGTTCGGTGGCGTGGGCCATGTCTACCCGGCGCTGCGGTTTCGGGATCCGTTTGAGACCGAACTCCAGGTTGCCCAGTACCGACAGGTGCGCGAACAGGCTGGCCTCTTGAAAGACGTAGCCAATGGCCCGCTTATGCGGCGCTACGAAAATGTTCTTGTCGCTGTCCTGCCAGACTTCATCGTTGACCTGGATGCAGCCCTGACCTGCCTTTTCCAGACCGGCGATGCACCGCAGGCAGGTGGTCTTGCCGGAGCCCGAGTGACCGAAAAGCGCAGTGACCCCGCGACCGGGAAGCCGCTCGTCGACATCCAGGGCGAACCCCGAATAGCTGAGTGTGAGGCGCATATGAATCATCGATCAGCTCCAGCCCGCTTTGGTTTTTCGGCTGGAGTACAGCGCCAGCAACACTGCGAAGGAGAACACCAGCATCGCCCCGGACAACCAATGGGCCTGGGCATATTCCATGGCTTCGACGTGATCGTAGATCTGCACCGACACCACCCGGGTCTTGTCGGGAATATTGCCGCCGATCATCAGCACCACGCCGAATTCGCCGACGGTATGGGCGAAGCCGAGGATGGCGGCAGTGATGAAACCGGGGCGGGCCAGGGGCAGGGTCACGCTGAAGAAGGTGTCCCAGGGGTTGGCGCGCAAGGTCGCGGCCACTTCCAATGGCCGCGTGCCAATGGCCGAAAATGCGTTTTGCAGCGGCTGGACCACGAACGGCATCGAATACAACACCGAACCGATCACCAGCCCGGCAAAGCTGAAAGTGAGAGTGCCGAGCCCCAGTGACTGGGTGAACTGGCCGACGAACCCATGGGGCCCGAGCGCCAGCAACAGGTAAAACCCGATCACCGTAGGCGGCAGTACCAGGGGCAGGGCGACGATCGCCCCGACCGGGCCGCGCAACCAGGATTGGGTGCGCGACAGCCACAACGCCAGCGGAGTGCCGATCACCAGGAGAATGACGGTCGTCAGGGACGCCAGTTTCAGGGTCAGCCAGATGGCGGAAAAATCGGCACTCGTCAGGGTCATTTAGAGTTGGTAACCGTAGGATTTGATCACGGCCGCGGCTTTCGGGCCCTTGAGGTACTCAACCAGCGCCTTGGCGGCCGGGTTGTCCTTGCCCTTGGTGAGGATCACCGCGTCCTGTTTGATCGGGTCATGCAGGTTGGCCGGAACGATCCACGCCGAACCGCTGGTGATCTTGCCGTCCTTGTAAATCTGCGACAGGGCTACAAAACCCAGCTCAGCATTGCCGGTGGAAACGAATTGATAGGCCTGGGTGATGTTCTGGCCTTCAACGATCTTGTCCTTGACCTTGTCGGTCAGGCCTTGCTTGGCCAGCACCTGAGTGGCGGCCAGGCCGTAAGGCGCGGCTTTGGGGTTGGCGATGGACAGATGCTGGTACTCGTTCTTTTTCAGAACCTCCCCCTTGGCATCGACGTAACCTTCCTTGGCCGACCACAGTGCCAGGGTGCCGATGGCGTAGGTGAAGCGTGAGCCTTTGACGGTGTCGCCTTCTTTTTCGAGTTTTTCCGGGGTGGTGTCGTCTGCCGAAAAGAACACTTCGAACGGCGCGCCGTTCTTGATCTGGGTGTAGAACTGACCGGTCGCACCGAACGAGGTCACCAGTTTGTGGCCCGTGTCTTTTTCGAAATCGGCGGCAATGGCCTGGATCGGCGCGGTGAAGTTGGCGGCGACCGCCACCTGGACTTCATCGGCCTGGGCAGAACCGAAGGCCAAGGCGGCGAGCAGCGTTGCCAGGCAAGTGGGGGCGAAACGTGAGGCGCGAAGGGTCATGAAACGGCTCCGTTATAAACAGTGGGGGTGAGGCGGTATATAACGGAATATATAGCGAAAAGCCCACAAACGGAACTTGGACTATCACGCGACTCGTCAACTGTTCAAAGCTTTTGTGGCGAGGGCGCTTGCTCCCGTCCGGCTGCGCAGCAGTCTCGACATTTTTGGGACCGCTGCGCGACCCAGCGGGAGCAAGCTCCCTCGCCACAGAGGGTTGTTCGATTCAACGCAGTAGCAATCTAGCCAACCCTTCCTCTGCCAGGCGCCGCGTCAATTCAGCGGTGGTCAACTCAACCCCCAAGGTAAACGCCTGCCCAGCCCACAAATTGCTGAACTGCGCCTCCTCCCTGGCCCGCAACGGCATCAACGCGCCCCCGGCCAAGGGGAAGGCTGGGGCTTTGGCATTGATCGGCCCAAGCTCACGCATCACCCGATTCACAATCCCCCGCGCCGCGCGTCCGGTGAACAGGTTGGTGACGGCGGTCTCGCTGGCCTGAGCGGTGCGTAGCGCCTTGTGGTGCGAAGCACTGACCTTGGCTTCCTTGGTGAACAGGTACGCCGTCCCCACCTGCACCGCCGACGCCCCCAGCATGAACGCCGCGGCAACCCCGCGCCCATCGGCAATGCCGCCCGCGGCGATCACCGGCACTTTGACTGCATCGACCACCTGCGGCACCAACGCGAAGGTGCCGATCTGACTGTTCAGGTCATCGCTGAGAAACATCCCGCGATGCCCGCCGGCTTCGTAACCCATGGCGATGATCGCGTCGCAGCCATGTTGCTCGAGCCAGATGGCTTCTTCGACGGTGGTGGCCGAGGACAGCACTTTCGCCCCGGTCGCCTTCACCCGATCAAGCAGGGATTGTTCCGGCAGGCCAAAGTGGAAACTCACGACTTCGGGGCGAAACGCTTCGACCACCTCGCAACCGGCGGCATCGAACGGCGCGCGGTTGGACACCGGGGTTGGTGCGTCGAAGTCGACGCCCAGCTCCCGATAATAGGGTTCGAGCAGATTCTTCCAGTCTTGCGCCTGTTGCTCGTCGACGGCCGGCGGTTGGTGACAGAAGAAATTGACGTTGATCGGGCGCTGGCTGTGTTGGCGGATCGTCGTCAGCTCCGCGCGCAATTGTTCGATGCTGAGCATGGCTGCCGGCATCGAACCCAGGCCGCCGGCGTTGCTGGCCGCAATGACCATGGACGCGTTCGTGGCACCGGCCATGGGGCCTTGGATAATCGGCCGTTCGATGCCAAGCAGATCAAGAATGCGGGTGTCTGGCCATTGGCTCATTTTGAGTGTTCTCCGACGTGGGGACCGGGCAGGGCGACGCCCGGTTTTTTACCAGCATGACCGGTTCGGCACCTGTCATGTCAATCATCCCGGCATCGTCAGCGTCGGTGCAGTCCGCCGCCACCGAAAGAGCGGTTCATCAGTTGGGACGAATTGTGGACGTTGTTGAAGCGATCATTGCCAAACGAACGCGCCTGGGATTGCCGGTCAAGGTTCTGTACTTGAGCAGTATTGGCCGGATTGGGCCGGTTGGCCCCGCCGACCATCGATTGCCAGCCGTCATCCGTCTTCTTGTAGACATTGCCATCGTGGCCTGCGTAGACGTTGTCGCCAATTTGCGCAGCACCGCTGTTGCGTCCGCGAACGCTCCTGTAGTCGGTGGTATTGCCGGTGTTGGGGTTGTAGACGGCGCCGCGGTTGGCGGTGACCTGGGTGCCGGTGCGAGCGTTGCCGGCGGTGACGTGCTGACCGGCGATTGCCCCGCCATTGGGGCCAGTGGCGACGCCGCTGCGACCGGCCGCGTAGTTGCCGGTGTAAACGTTTTGCATGGCACCGCGCTGGCCGGCGGCTGCGATGCCCGTTCGCGAGTTATAGGAGGCGCCGACCTGCCCGGCCCAGCGGTTGCCGGTCCATGCGTTGTAGCCGGCACCGTAGCGACTGACCGAGGCGCGATCGCCCCATTGGCGGTAGATGTTGCCGGTGGTGCCGGCCCAGCCACCGGGTCCCCAGGCCGCCGCGCCGCCGTGATAGCCATAGGCGACGCCGCCCCACGGCATGGGTGCCGGATACAGACGCGGCCCCCAGGCATAGCCCCACCCGTAAT
>NZ_LYVP01000035.1 GCF_001984065.1 Pseudomonas sp. KK4 | reverse complement strand
ACACACCGTCTTCGCGAGCAAGCCCGCTCCCACATTTGAATCGCGTTGGCCTCAGGTACGGGTCGCGCCACGGGCACTGGCCGCAAACTCATCGGCCGGCAGCACGTGCTTGCGCTCCAGCAAGCGATACACCACGCCGGTGAGCACCAGCCCAAACACCATCACACCCGACAGGAAATACAGCCCCGAACCAAGGTTGCCGGTGTATTCCTTGAGCGCACCGATCACGAACGGGCCGATATAGCCGCCCAGGTTGCCCACCGAGTTGATCAGGGCAATCCCGGCCGCTGCGCTGGCGCCGGCAAAGAAGCGGCCGGGCAAGGTCCAGAACACCGCCGTGCAGGAAAACAGCGCGAACGCCACCAGGCACAGCGCCATCAATTGCAGCACCGGCAATGTCAGCCAGGCACTGAGGAACAGGCCGATGGCACCCAGCACGTAAAGCACCGCCAGGTGGCCGTAGCGATCGTTCAGGCGGTCGGAGCTGCGCGGGATGATCAGCAAACCGATGATCCCGAAGATGTACGGCACCGCCGAGACGAACCCGGTCACCAGATCGCTGCCGCCGAACTGCTTGATCAGGGTCGGCAGCCACAAACCGAGACCGTAGATGCTCAGGGTCACCGGCAGGTAGAACAGCGCCAACAACAGGACGCGCTTGTCCTTGAGGGCGTGCAGCGGGTTGCCGTGGCGGGTCTGGCCATACGCTTGCAGGTCCTTTTTCAGCTCACCGCTGAGCCAGTCCTTCTCCGCCTGGTCCATCCATTTCACCTGTTGCGGGCCGTCCGGCAGCCAGCGCAGCACCGGCCAGGTCAGCAGGATCGCCGGGGTGCCGATGACGATGAACAGCCACTGCCAGCCATGCAGACCCAGTACGCCGTCCATGCCCAGCAAACCGCCGGACACGGGGCCGGTGATCATCATGGCGATCGGTTGCGAGAGGATGAACAGTCCGAGGATCTTGCCGCGATGGCGAACCGGGAACCATTGGGTGATGTAGTACAGCACGCCCGGGAAGAACCCGGCTTCCGCGGCGCCGAGCAGAAAACGCATCACATAGAAGCTGTTGGGGCCCTGGACAAACGCCATGCCGATGGTAATGGCGCCCCAAGTGATCATGATCCGCGCGAACCAGCGTCGTGCGCCGAAACGATCGAGCATCAGGTTGCTGGGGATTTCCAGCAGGAAGTAACCAATGAAGAACAGCCCTGCGCCCAGGCCGTAGGCGGCATCACCCAGGCCGATGTCGGCGCCCATGTGCAATTTGGCGAACCCCACCGCGGAGCGATCCACATAGGCGATCAGGTACAGCAGGATCAGGAAGGGAATCAGTTTCAGCGTGATGCGGCGAATAAGCCGCAGTTCCTGGCTCATGAGATCGGTCTCCGATTGTTGTTTTTATAGAACCTCGGGAGACGCCTCCGGCGATAAATCGCCAGGGCCATCCCTCCGCTGAAAATGACTATATAGTAATACTAATTACCCAACAACACTTCCAAATGGCGCGTTTTGCGCTTATGTTAAGCCACAGCTCGAACATATTAGTCATACAATAAGAGAATCGATCATGTCTGATAAGAAACCCAACCTGCGCTCCGCCCAATGGTTTGGCACGGCCGACAAGAACGGCTTCATGTACCGCAGCTGGATGAAGAATCAGGGCATCGCCGACCACCAGTTCCATGGCAAGCCGATCATCGGCATCTGCAACACCTGGTCGGAACTGACCCCGTGCAACGCGCATTTCCGCCAGATTGCCGAGCACGTCAAACGCGGGGTGATCGAGGCCGGGGGCTTCCCGGTGGAATTCCCAGTGTTCTCCAACGGCGAATCCAACCTGCGCCCTACCGCCATGCTGACCCGCAACCTGGCGAGCATGGACGTTGAAGAAGCGATTCGCGGCAACCCGATCGACGGCGTGGTACTGCTGACCGGTTGTGACAAAACCACCCCGGCCCTTTTGATGGGCGCCGCCAGTTGCGACGTGCCGGCCATCGTGGTCACCGGCGGGCCGATGCTCAATGGCAAGCACAAGGGCAAGGATATCGGTTCGGGCACCGTGGTCTGGCAGCTCAGCGAGCAGGTCAAGGCCGGCACCATCACCATTGACGATTTCCTCGCGGCCGAGGGCGGCATGTCCCGTTCGGCCGGTACCTGCAACACCATGGGCACGGCCTCGACCATGGCCTGCATGGCCGAAGCGCTGGGCACTTCCCTGCCCCACAACGCGGCGATCCCAGCGGTGGATGCCCGTCGCTACGTGTTGGCGCACATGTCCGGCATGCGCGCGGTCGAGATGGTTCGCGAAGATTTGAAACTGTCGAAGATCCTGACCAAGGAAGCGTTCGAAAACGCCATCCGTGTCAACGCTGCCATCGGCGGTTCGACCAACGCGGTGATCCACCTCAAGGCCATCGCCGGCCGCATTGGCGTGGAGCTGGACCTGGACGACTGGACCCGCATGGGCCGTGGCATGCCGACCATCGTTGACCTGCAACCGTCCGGGCGCTTCCTGATGGAAGAGTTCTACTACGCCGGTGGCTTGCCTGCGGTGTTGCGTCGCCTCGGCGAAGCCAACCTGATCCCCAACCCGAACGCCTTGACCGTCAACGGCAAGTCGATCGGCGAAAACACCAAGGACGCGCCGATCTATGGCGAAGACGAGGTGATTCGTACTCTGGACAACCCGATCCGTGCCGACGGCGGCATCTGCGTGCTGCGGGGCAACCTGGCGCCGTTGGGTGCGGTGCTCAAGCCATCCGCCGCGACGCCAGAATTGATGCAGCACCGTGGTCGCGCGGTGGTGTTCGAGAACTTCGACATGTACAAGGCCCGGATCAACGACCCGGAACTGGACGTCGACGCCAACTCGATCCTGGTGATGAAAAACTGCGGGCCCAAGGGTTACCCGGGCATGGCCGAAGTCGGCAACATGGGCCTGCCGGCCAAACTGCTGGCCCAGGGCGTGACCGACATGGTGCGGATTTCCGATGCGCGCATGAGCGGCACCGCGTACGGCACCGTGGTGCTGCACGTGGCACCGGAAGCGGCGGCCGGCGGGCCTTTGGCGACGGTGAAGGAAGGCGACTGGATCGAACTGGACTGCGCCAACGGCCGCCTGCACCTGGACATCCCGGACGCCGAACTGGCGGCGCGCATGGCTGATCTGCAACCGCCACAGAATCTGATCGTGGGCGGCTATCGTCAGCTGTACATCGACCATGTGTTGCAAGCGGATCAGGGTTGCGACTTCGACTTCCTGGTCGGCTGCCGCGGCGCTGAAGTGCCTCGACACTCGCACTGACACCACCCACTGTGGGAGCGGGCTTGCTCGCGAAAACGGTAGTACATTCAGCATTTATGCTGGCTGGCACACCGCCTTCGCGAGCAAGCCCGCTCCCACATTTGGTTGTGCACCTGCCTCAAGTTTGCGCCGTGCCTGTTATCATGCCCGGCATCCCCACGCACAGGACCGCGCCGTTTCCCATGGATTACCGCAAACCCTCCGACCGCAAAAGCATGCATTCGCGCATTGTTCAGGAACTGGGCATGCAGATCGTCTCCGGACGTTTCCTGCCGGACGACAAACTGCCCGCCGAAGCCCTGTTGTGTGAGGAATACGCCGTCAGCCGGCCGGTGTTGCGTGAAGCCACGCGCGTGTTGGTGGCCAAGGGCCTGGTCTACTCTCGCCCGCGGGTCGGCACCGTGGTCAAGCCGCGCAAGGATTGGCACATGCTCGATCCCGATGTGCTGCACTGGCTGATGCAAAGCAGTCCGCAGAATGAGTTCTTCGACCTGCTGACCAGCGTGCGCAGCATCATCGAACCGGCCGCCGCCGCCCTCGCCGCGCAGTACGCCACCGACGCGGACATCGCCTCCATCGGCGAAGCCTACCAACGCATGGAAGCGGCGCCGACCCCGGAAGCCCTGCTGCAACCGGACCTGGACTTCCATAGCCGCATCGCCGATGCGACCCACAACGACTTGTTGGCCAATCTTTGCAACATGTTGTCGGTGGCGATTGCCGAGGCGTTGAAGCATTCCAACCAACGGCCGAATCTGCATGAACTGGCGCTGCCACGGCACAAGGCGATTCTCACGGCGATCGAGAATCGGGATGCCTTGGGCGCGCGGCACGCGACGCTGGTGCAGTTGGATGATGCGCGCAGTGCGTTGAATGTCGTGTTGGGCAGCGATCCTTCCTGAACACCACAGATCTCTTGTGGGAGCGGGCTTGCTCGCGAATGCAGTGGGTCAGTCGGCACATTGTTTGACTGACAGACCGCCTTCGCGAGCAAGCCCGCTCCCACAGGGTTCTTTGCGAATTCGAGGAATAAAAAAGCCGCAACCCTGAGGTTGCGGCTTTTGTGTTTCTGAGCAGTGGATCAGTGAGCGAACAGCGAATTGCCCTTCTGGCCCGCCAGCTTTTCCGGCTTGATCAGGAACCGTGCCAGTGCCGGCAGCAGCCACAGCGCACCGAACATGTTCCACAGCAGCATGAAGGTCAGCATCAGGCCCATGTCGGCCTGGAACTTGATCGCCGAGAAGATCCAGGTGCACACGCCGATCGCCAGGCACAGGCCGGTGAACAGCACGGCCTTACCGGTGGACTTCAGTGTCTGGTAATACGCCTCTTGCAGCGGCAGACCGGCACGCAGGAAGCTTTCCAGGCGACTGTAGATGTAGATGCCGTAGTCCACACCGATCCCCACGCCCAGTGCCACCACCGGCAAGGTCGCCACCTTCACGCCGATCCCCATGAAGGCCATCAGGGCGTTACCCAGTACCGAAGTCAGTACCAGCGGCAACACGATGCACAGGGTCGCAGCCCACGAGCGGAAGGTGATCATGCACATCACCGCCACGCAGATGTACACCAGGATCAGGATGGTCAGTTCGGACTTCTTGATCACCTCGTTGGTGGCGGCCTCGATCCCGGCGTTACCGGCGGCCAGGATGAACTCCAGGCCTTCCTTGTTGTTTTCCTTGGCGAAGTCCTGCACCGCATGCACCGCGCGATCCAGGGTCTCGGCCTTGTGATCGTTGAGGAACACCAGCACCGGCGCCAGGGAGCAATTGTTGTTGTACAGGCCGTCGGCACGGGCGATGGAGTTGTTCAACACGTCCGGGTTGCGCGACAGGGTTTCCCATTTCAGGTTGCCCTCGTTCATGCCCTTGATCATCTGCTTGGACACGGTCACCAGGGAAATCGCCGACTGTACGCCTTCGGTGTTCTGCATCTTCCACATCAGCTCGTCGATCGGCGCCATGGCTTCATAGCGCGAGCAACCTTCGGCCTTGGTCTTGACCATCACCACCAACACATCGGAGCTGGTGGAGTAGTTGCTGATGATGAAGTTGTTGTCCTTGTTGTAGCGCGAATCCGGACGCAGTTCCGGCGCACCCTGGTCGAGGTCGCCGATCTTCAGGTTCTGGCTGTACCAGAGACCGCCACCGAAGGCGATCAACGCCAGCAGGATCGAGACCGGAGCGACTTTCGGGCTGGCAAAGTTTGCCAGCAGGCGCCAGAACGGGTGTTCGCGATGGGCGTTTTTCTTGCTGCGTTCGATGGCGCGCTTGCTGATGCCGACGTAGGAAATCGCCACCGGCAGCAGGATCAGGTTGGTGAACACGATCACCGCCACGCCGATGGATGCGCCGATGGCCAGCTCGCGGATCACACCGATATCAATGATCAAGAGGGTGATGAAGCCCACGGCGTCGGCGAGGATTGCGATCATCCCCGGCAGGAACAGTTGGCGGAAAGTGCGCCGGGCAGCGGTCAGGGCGTTGTCGGCGTCACTCGATTGCAGGGCGATACCGTTGATCTTCTGCACGCCATGGGAAATACCGATGGCAAAGATCAGGAACGGCACCAGCATCGAATACGGATCGAGCCCGAAGCCGAAGAAGTGCATCAGCCCCAGTTGCCAGACCACCGCCACCAGCGTCGTGATCAATACCGCCACGGTGCTGCGCATGCAGTTGGTGAACCAGTAGAGCAGGATCAGGGTGATGACGAAGGCAACCCCGAAGAACATCACCACCATCACCAGGCCGTCGATCAGATCGCCGACCTTCTTGGCGAAGCCGACGATGTGGATCTTCACGTTGGGGTTCTGGGCTTCGAACTTGTTGCGGATCTTGTCTTCAAGCTCGTGGGAGAACTTGCGATAGTCCAGCGCCAGCAGCTTGCCCTGGTCCTGCGGGTCCGGGTAGGACTCCAGCAACGGAATATCGACGATGCTCGACTTGAAGTCGTTGGCCACCAGCCGCCCGACCTGCCCGGACTTGAGTACGTTGTTGCGCAACATGTCGAGGCTTTGCTGCGAGCCATTGTAGCTCTGCGGGATCACTTCACCCCCGGCGAAACCCTCCTCCGTCACTTCGGTCCAGCGTACGCTCGGACTCCACAGCGACTTCAGGCCGGAACGGTCGACGCCGGAAATGTAGAACACCTCGTCGTTGATCTGGCGCAGGGTCTCCATGTAGTCCTTGGAGAAGATGTCGCCGTCGGTGGCTTCCACCGAGATGCGCACGGTGTTGCCCAGGTTCGCCAAATCGTTGCGGTGCTCCATCATCTTTTGAATGAAGGGATGCTCCAGCGGGATCATCTTCTCGAAGCTGGTGGATGGCCGGATCAGCGTCGCCTGCCAGAACAGGAAGATGCTGACCAGCAGGCAGATGGTGATCACTGCCGGGCGGTTGTTGAAGATCAGGCGCTCAAGAAACGTCGCCTTGTCCTGATGATGAGTGCTCAAGGAAGTCATAGCCCCGCCTTCTTATTATTAACCTGGCTCATTTGCCCAGCTCGGCGCCGTTTGGCGAAGTGGCGCGAACGCCGCCCTGTCCACCCAGGATCAGATTGCCGTTGCCGGCACCGACCACCGAGGAAATGGAAATCCGGTCGCGACGGTTGAAGACGGTGAACGTCTCGCCGTTGTCGCTGCTGCTGATCACCGAACCGCCGTTGCCGACGATCACGATCGAACCGTCTTCAAGCAACGTACCGCCGGACAGGCCGAATTCCAGGGCACCGCGTTCGGCCTTGAGCTCGACGGGTTCCCAGGTGCTGCCGAAATCCGTGGAGCGGAACAGATTGCCGCGCAGGCCATAGGCCAACAGAGTGTTGGGTTGTGCGGTGCCGATCACACCGAACAGCGAACCTTCGTACGGGCCTTCGAGTTTTTCCCAGGTCTGCCCCCAATCAGCGGAGCGGAACATGCTGCCCTGCTCACCGACGATGAAGAGGCCGGCGTCCTTGACCGCAGTGATGGCGTTGAGGTGGTACTGGTCTTCGTTGTCCAGCCGATCGCTGACGTCTTCCCAGTGCTTGCCACCATCGGTGGTGGTCAGCAACGCACCGTAGGCGCCCACGGCAAAGCCGTTGCTCGCGTCCTGAAACCAGACGTCGAGCAGCGGCGATTCGCGTTTGAGGTCTTCGAATTGCTTGGTCCAGGTGACGCCGCCGTCCTCGCTGGCGAGGATTTGCGCATCATGGCCGACGGCCCAGCCGTGCTTGTCATCGACGAAGAACACCGAGGTCAGCAGTTGCCGGGTTGGCACCTTGGCCTGGGTCCAGGTCGTGCCCTGGTCATCGGAATACAGAATGTGCCCGCGATCCCCGACCGCCACCAGGCGCTTGCCCGCGTGGACGACATCGAGGACCAGGCTTTTGCTGGCCTTGGGCGATTCAACGGAATAAACGACGTCGGCTGCCGGCGCATCAGCCGCCAGCACGGATGCCGACCACACGGCAGAGCCCAACAGCGAGAGCGCTGTAGCCAGCAACGCGAACTTGCGCAGTGCCGGCGGGCGGCAAGTACCCACACCCATGACAGGCTCACTCATAGATCTTCCCCCATTATTATTGTCAGGTCCTTCAACCTTTTCAGGGCGCCGACAGGGTGCTCGTCCGGACCACCTGTTTCAGAGCATAGTCCTGAAACCCGCAATCCAGAGCCCCTTCGGAAGCTGGCTTATCCTATCGGTGTTTTTGAAGGGCTGACAATCGACGGCACGTTATCTTTTGTTAACCGTGGGGGGATGTGGTTGGGCTGAATGATGAGATATTTGGTGGGGTGATTTGGGTTTCGGGGGTTGGTGTGCGTATCCGGTTTTTCGGTGACGTCGGCGAGGCAGCCTGCCGGCCGCCCAGGATGCTGCGATTGCACCCAATCCACTGTAGGAGCGAGCGCGCTCGCGATGGTCGTCAACGATGACGCGGGAAACCTGATACCCCGCGGTGTGCCCGCGTCCATCGCGAGCAAGCTCGCTCCTGCAGGGTTCGCGGTGAACCCTGCAGGAGCCTTTCAACTCAGGCCAGGCTTTTGCTTACCACCTCGAACACATCGCTCGACAACTGCCCCGAAGCCCGAATCCGCTCCAGCTCGCCTTTCATCAACGCCTGGCGCGCAGTGTCGTACTTGCGCCAGCGCGTCAGCGGTGCCAACTGCCGAGAAGCAATCTGCGGATTGAAGCCGTTCAACTCGATCACCAGATCCGCCAGGAAGCGATACCCGGAGCCATCCGCCGCATGGAAGTTGATCAGGTTCTGCCCGGCAAACGCGCCAATCAACGCGCGGACCTTGTTCGGGTTCTTGAGGTTGAACGCAGGATGCTGCATCAACTGGCGAACCCGTTCCAGGCCGCCCGGCAAGGTGCTGCCCGCCTGAACGCTGAACCACTGATCCATGACCAGCGGGTTGTCGCTGAAGTGTGCGGCGAAACCGGCCAGGGCCTTGGCTTTCTGCTCCTCGAACGGCGAATTGACCAGCACCGCCAGCGCGGTCAAACGCTCGGTCATGTTGTCGCAGGCGTCGAACTGTTCCAGGGTCGCCGCCAGCACTTCGGGCTTGCCGCTGAGCATCAGGTACGACAGCGCGATGTTCTGCAGCGCACGACGGGCGAAATGTTCCGCTTCGGCCACGTACGGGGTTTTCTTCGACAGGTCGCGGTTGGCCTGGTAACGCAGCCACAGGCCTTCGAACAACGCATCGGCCAGTTGCTTGCGGGCAAACTCGCGGGCGATGTGAATGGCGTCGACATCGGCCACTTCGCTGATTTCGGTCAGGTAGGCTTCGCTTGGCAGCGAGAGCATTTCGGCGACCATTGCCTGATCCAGCGATTCATCCGACAACACCGTGCGCAGAGCCGACACCAGACGCTGGTCGAGCACCAGTGTCTCGCCCTTCTGCTGCTGGGCAATCAGCTCCTGCAGCACCTGCACCGAGAGTTGCTGGCCGGCATCCCAGCGGTTGAAGCCGTCGCTGTCGTGCTGCATCAGGAACATCAACTGGTCGCGGTTGTACGGGAAGCTCAGTTTCACCGGCGCCGAGAAGCCACGCAGCAACGAAGGGAGCGGTTGTTCGGCAATGTCGACGAAGGTGAAGGTCTGCTCGGCCTCGGTCACCGAAATCACCCGAGAAGTGCCTTGTGCCGACGCTTCACCGGCCAGACGCAGGGCAATTTCACCACCCTTGCTGTCGAGCAGGCCGAGTGCGACCGGGATCACGAACGGCAGTTTTTCCACCTTGTCCGGGGTTTGCGGGCAGCTCTGGCGGAAGGTCAGGCTGTAGGTTTTCGCCGCCGCGTCAAAGGACTCGCTCACCGCCAGACGCGGTGTGCCGGCCTGGCTGTACCAGCGCTTGAACTGGGTCAGGTCGACACCGTTGGCGTCTTCCATGGCCTTGATGAAGTCATCGCAGGTCACGGCCTGGCCGTCATGGCGTTCGAAGTACAGGTCGCTGCCTTTACGGAAGCCATCGGCGCCGAGCAGGGTGTGGATCATGCCGACCACTTCCGAGCCCTTCTCGTACACGGTCAGGGTGTAGAAGTTGGAGATCTCGATGAAGCTGTCCGGCCGGACGGCGTGGGCCATGGGACCGGCGTCTTCGGCGAACTGGTGGGTGCGCAGGTAGGCGACGTCCTGGATGCGCTTGACCGTGGCCGAGTTCATGTCGGCGGAAAAGCCCGAATCGCGGAATACCGTGAAGCCTTCCTTGAGCGACAACTGGAACCAGTCGCGGCAAGTCACGCGGTTACCCGACCAGTTGTGGAAGTATTCGTGGGCGACGATGGCCTCGACCCGTTGGTGCGCGGCGTCGGTGGCGGTGTCGGCCTTGGCCAGCACGGCGCTGGAGTTGAAGATATTGAGGCCCTTGTTCTCCATGGCGCCCATGTTGAAGTCGTTCACGGCGACGATCATGAAGATGTCCAGATCGTACTCGCGGCCGTACACCTCTTCATCCCAGCGCATGGACTTCTTCAGGCTGTCCATGGCGTGCTGGCACTTGTCGATGTTTTCCGGCTCGACGTAGATGCGCAGCGCCACGGTGCGCTCGGTCATGGTGGTGAACGTGTCTTCGACGCACCACAGGTCACCGGCCACCAGCGCGAACAGGTACGCCGGCTTCTTGAACGGGTCTTCCCAGGTGGCCCAGTGCCGGCCGTCTTCGCCGGGACCACTGGCGATCGGGTTACCGTTGGACAGCAGCACCGGATAGCTGTGCTGTTCAGCCACCACGGTGGTGGTGAACTTGCTCATCACGTCCGGGCGGTCGAGGTAATAGGTGATCTTGCGGAAGCCTTCGGCCTCGCACTGGGTGCAGAACATGGTGCCGGACTTGTACAGGCCCTCCAGCGCCGTGTTGGTTTCCGGATGGATGCGCACGCTGGTGTCGACCGTGAAGGTGGCGCTGGTCGGGTGCAGCGTCAGGTGGTTCTCGGTCAACTGGTAGTCGGATTCACCAAGCTCGCGATCAGCCAGGGTCACCGACAGCAGGTCCAGTTGCTGGCCGTCCAGCACCAGCGGCGGCAGCCCCGGGCCACGCTCGGGGTTGCGGCGCATCACCAGTTGCGCATGGACCAGGCTGTGGTCCTCGAACAACTCGAAGGTCAGGTGCGTTTCGTCGATCAGGTACTCGGGTGCCTGATAGTCCTTGAGGTAAATCATCTTCGGTTGTTCGGTGCGCATGCTGGAATCCTTAACGATGCACGGCGAGTTGGTAGGCCGTGTATTTACGAATGTTGATCACGCCGGTATCGAAGATCAGGTACTGCCCCTTGACCCCCATCAACGTGCCTTCGGCAATCGGTTGCTTGTCCAGGTTGAAGCTGACGATCTTGGCCGGGTATTGCTCGATCGGGTAGCGGATTTCCAAGGGCTCGACATCGGCAATCGTCTGGATCGCCTGCAGGCCGAATCGCTCCTGCAACCCTTGCAGGCCTTCGGCACAGTTCTCGAACAACTGGTCACGAATGGCGGGCAGATCCACCGAAACCGCATCGCCCTTGAGCAAGGCACGCCAGTTGGTCTTGTCGGCGACCTGGCTGCGGAACAGGTCTTCGACGAAGCCCGATTGCTGACGGGTGGCGACGCGCATGATCGGCAACGCCTGACTGGCGCCCTGATCGATCCAGCGGGTCGGCAACTGGGTGGCGCGGGTTATCCCGACCTTCACCCCGGAAGAGTTGGACAGGTAGACGACGTGATCGGTCATGCAGAACTTCTCGCCCCACTCCGGCTCGCGGCAGGTGCCGGCGTCGTAATGGCAGCGTTCCGGGCTCATGATGCACAGGTCACACTGGGCCAGCTTGGTCATGCAGGGGTAGCAGTAACCCTGGCTGAAACTGGTTTTGGTCTTGCGTCCGCAATGGGTGCAGTGGATCGCCCCCAGGTACTCCAGGCGCACCGTGGTGCCGATCAACGGATTGACCGGAACCTCGGCATCGCCCAGACGAAATGCGTATTGCACGTTCGGCCCGTCCAGGCGTGCCGACATTTTGCTGATTGCACCGCGGCCAATCTCGATCAATGGATGGCATCCGACTTGAACAGGATATTCGGTACCTGGATCGACTTCGACGCGCACTCCTGAGGCCCCATGTAACCGGTGCGCTCTTCTTCGGGCAGGTTCTGGATTTCCCAGGCGATCATCGCCTGCAACGACAATTCACGCTGCTCGGCGGTGAGCTTGCCACCGTCGGACCATTTACCGATTTCCACCGCCAGTTTCAGGCTCTGGTAGATATCCGGGGTGATGTTCTTGATCATTTCGTTAAAAGTGGACATGGGTTCTGCGCATCCTTTAATACATAACGGGTTCAGGCGGCCAGTTTACGGCGGTTGTACAAACCACCCAACAGGCCGGTCAAGCATCCGACGAGCAACCCGCTGACGTGGGCCGCGTTGGCGATTTGCCCGAAGCCGATCATCGAGACCAGCCCGGACAGGCACAGCAGCAACCACACCAGCATCATCACCAGCACCCCTTTGGGCAGGCGATAGGCGGCGTTCGGCGCCAACAGCTGGAAAATCCAGCAATGCCCGAGCAGCCCGTAGAGCACGCCGGACAGGCCACCAAACAGGCTCGGGCCACTGAAAAGGTATTGGGTGTAGTTGGAAACCAGGCTGAACAGCAGGGTCAGGCCGATGAGGTTGATGCTGCCCTGGCGCGATTCGATGCGCCGGCCCAGCTCCCAGTACCACATGCCGTTCATCGCCAGGTGCAGGATGCCGAAGTGAATCAGCATCGGTGTGACCAATCGCCACCACTGCCCCGCCGCCATGCTGTCACCCAGGGGCCGGAAATGAAGGTACTCGCCGACAACGCGAAAATCGAGAAAGGTAAACCAGTGCATCGTGCTGAAATTATCGCCCAGCATGGTCAAGGCGCCGACCAGCGCACTGAGCAACAAAACCGCGGCCGTTGCCCTGGCATAGCGCACCTGCTGGAGGAAGCCTGGCCGCTTGACGGTTTGCGCCGCCGGGATATCCAGTTGCTGATCCGGATCGCCCGCCGGGAAGCGCTCGTACAACGCGCGCACGTCTTCGCTGATGTTGTCCGGCACCCACAGCACCTGCTCGCCCGCCTCTTCGCTGACCCGGTGCGGCACCTGCATGCGCCGCAGCAATTGCACGAAGCCGCTCAGGTCCACCGCCAAGGGCAGGCGCAATACCGCCACCGTACTCATTGCAACACCTCTGGCCGCTCGACATCGACCCAGACGAATTTATGCGGATCGAGCCGCGTTTCCTGGTCCAGTCGATAGGCAACCAGTTTGCCGTAGAGCACGGCGCTGTAGTCCAGGCAGGCCAGGTTGGGGCGAATCGGCGCCGGTTTGCCGCTGCGCCAGTAATGGCCGACAAACAGCAAGGGTTCGTCGATGCCATAACGCAGCAGGTTGTTTTTCTCGCTGGACGACAGCGGCGTCTGCGCCACCGGATCGGGCAGCGCGTCGGGCTGGAACACGATGTCGCCGTAGGTTTGCGGGTCATCTTCCCAGAATTTGGTACGGAAGAACGAACGGGTCAGACCGTCGCCGCTGGTCATGGTCAGGCCATGGGGCAGGCGCATGTCGGTGCCACGCAGCAGGCGATCGAACACCGTGGAGGCAAAACTGCCGGGCATGGCCGATTCCTGGAGGAAATGCTCATCGACACAACCATTGGGGAACAACGCCCGCAGCGGTTCGATCAGGCCGGCGTCCCAACAGGCATGCACCACCCGGAAACGCCCGGCGTCGACGAACAGCGGCAGTTCATAGAACCATTGCTGGAAGTCGTGCCAATCACCTGGATGGTTTTCGAATTGGGTCAGGGTTTCATGCAGCAGACGGGCATGGCGCGGGGTGTGTTCGCGCACGAATTGCTTGCCGCTGCCCGGCAGCGCCGGCGTGGCCCAGCCCAGTGCGTTGAACTCATGGTTGCCCATGATGCACAGCGCCTGACCGGCCTCGACCATGTCATGGACAATGTGCAGCGCCTCGCGAATCCGCGGGCCGCGGTCGATGATGTCGCCAACGAACACCGCCATGCGCGAGGCATGACGCCAGACGCCGCCGTGTTTGTGATAACCGAGCCGGTCGAGCAGATGCTCAAGGGTCAGAGCGCAACCGTGCACGTCACCGATCAGGTCGTAGCTACGCGCGGGATCGAGCATCAGTCGCCTCCACCGCCCAGCTTGCTGCCCCAGCCGAGCTTGGTCCGGCAGACTTCATAGTAGTTGTGGTCCAGCGGATGGATCAGCCGCAACTTCTGGGCCTTCTTGCTGACGGTGATGGTGTCGCCGGGCGCACAGGTAAAGTGGTTCTGGCCGTCACACGAGACTTGCGGGTAAATCTGCATATCCTTGGACACGACGATTTTCAGCTCACTGTTGCCATCGACCACAATCGGTCTACCCGACAACGTATGGGGGTACATCGGCACAATTACAATGGCGTCGAGCTTGGGATGCATGATCGGGCCACCGGCGGACAGCGCGTAGGCCGTGGAACCGGTCGGCGTGGCGACGATCAGGCCGTCGGCCTTCTGGCTGCAGACGAACTGGCCGTCGATGTACAGCTCGAACTCGATCATCCGCGTGGATTTACCGGGGTGCAGGACCACGTCGTTGAGCGCATCGCCCTGGCCGATGGCTTCGGCGTGGCGCCGGACTTCGGCCTGCAGCAGGAAGCGGTTTTCCACCAGATAGTGGCCGTCGAGCACCTCGGCGACCTTGAGCTCCAGCTCATCGGGGCGGATGTCGGTGAGAAACCCCAGGCTGCCCCGGTTGATGCCGAGCACCGGAATATTGTGCCTGGCCAGCGCCCTGGCCGCGCCGAGCAGGCTGCCGTCACCGCCGACCACAATCACCATGTCACACACTTCGCCGAGCATCTTGCGCGACGAGGTTTGCAGGCCGTGGCCCGGCAGGACTTCGGCGATGGTGTCTTCGAGGATCACATGCAGGTGACGATCGAGCAGAAACCGTTTCAGTCGGCGGACGGTATCCAGCACCTGGGAGCTGCCCAGGCGTCCGATGATGCCGATATTACGAAATTGCTCCATGGGGTCCCTAAACTCTGCGACGGCGAAAGGCACGATTATGGGCGAAACCGGGGGATAGACAAAATCCTTTCAGCGCCAGGGATGTACTCCTGTTTGAGGCTATGCTCGCAAGATGATCCTATTTCCAGATTTATCGCAGTTACCCCACCAGTTGCGCCACCCCGAAGTGCGCGACCTGGCGTGGGTCATCCTGGCACCGCCGATGCTTGTCGACACCCCTTGGCCGCAACGCCATCCGCTGGCCGGCAGCGACTGGGTGCAGGCCCCGGAGCGTCTGGAGCAGTGGCTGCGCCGGCTGGACCAGGACAGCTACGGCCTGCTGCACTGGCTGTCCCAGGCCAGAACCCGGCGCCTGGGCCTGTACTACGAGCGGCTGTGGCAATTTGCCGTCGAACATGCCCCAGGCGTGGAGTTGATCGCCGCCAACATGCCGATCCGCCGCGAAGGCCACACCTTGGGCGAGCTGGACATGCTGCTGCGGGACCGCGACGGTGTGCATCACCTGGAACTGGCGATCAAGCTGTATCTCGGCCCGCAAAGCGGCGACGGGTGCGACGCCGCGCAGTGGCTGGGCCCGGGTTGCCACGATCGACTGGACCGCAAGTTGGCGCACCTGAGCCAGCATCAACTGCCGATTTCCGCCCGCCCCGAAAGCCGCGAGGTGCTGGCGGCGCTGGATATCCAGCATTTGAGCGCGCATCTGTGGCTCGGTGGTTATCTGCTCTACCCCTGGCCCGGGCAAGCGGCATCGCCGGCGGGCGCACACCCGCAGCACTTGCGTGGGCGCTGGCTGCATCAAAAGGATTGGCTTGAGTTTGTCGAACGGAGTCCAGCGGGGCGCTGGCAACCCCTGCCCCGCCACGCCTGGCTGGCACCGGCGCACTATCCGGCTGATCAGGCCTGGAGTGCCGGGCAGTTGGAGGCTTGGCTGACTGAGTTGTCGCCTTTGGCGCCCGCGCAGTTGCTGGTGCGCCTGACGGAAAATGCCGAGGGTGATTGGGAAGAGGCGGAGCGGTTGTTTCTGGTGGCGGATCTGTGGCCGGATGTGCCGGGGCAGGGTTGAGTCTTGGGGTGGCTGGTCAGGCCCTTTCGCGAGCAAGCCCGCTCCCACAGGGGTTTTGGGTCGTTCACAAAATCCATGGCCAACTCAAAAAGGCTGTGGGAGCCACTGTCTTCCCCCCTGCCATTCGTCACCGCCATCGCTGGCAGGCCAGCTCCCACAATGGTTTTGGGTCCACCAAAAAAACCATGACCAACACAAAACTACTGTGGGAGCGGGCTTGCTCGCGAAGGGGCCAACTCGGTCTAGATGGATAACCGCAACGCCAACGCCGCCAACGTCACCAACAACACCGGCACCGTCAACACGATCCCGACCTTGAAGTAATACCCCCAGCCGATATGAATGCTCTTGCGCTCCAGCACGTGCAGCCACAACAGCGTCGCCAGGCTGCCGATCGGGGTGATTTTCGGCCCCAGGTCGCTGCCGATGACGTTGGCATAGATCATGGTCTCCTTCACCACACCCGTCGCCTGGCTGGCATCGATCGACAACAGGCCGATCAGCACCGTTGGCAAATTGTTCATGATCGATGACAAGAGCGCCGTCAGCACCCCGGTGCCCATGGCAGCGCCCCACACGCCATAGTCGGCGAAGCCGTTGAGCCAGCCGGCCAGATACCCGGTGAGCCCGGCGTTACGCAGGCCGTAGACCACCAGGTACATCCCCAGGGAAAAGATCACGATGTGCCACGGTGCGCCCCTCATCACTTTGCGCGTGGAGATTTTGTGGCCACGGCCAGCGATGGCCAGCAGCAAGGCCGCGCACACCGCGGAAATCGCGCTGATCGGGATGCCCAGTGGCTCCAGCGCAAAACAACCCAACAGCAGAATCACCAGCACCGCCCAGCCGGCATAAAACGTCGCCTTGTCGTGGATGGCGGTTTGCGGATGTTCCAGTTGTTCAGGGTCGTAAGCCTTGGGAATGTCGCGACGGAAAAACCACATCAGCACCGCCAGGGTCGCCGCCACGCTCACCAGGTTGACCGGGATCATCACCGCGGCGTAGCGATTGAAACCAATGTGGAAAAAATCTGCGGAGACGATGTTCACCAGGTTCGACACCACCAGCGGCAGGCTCGCGGTGTCAGCGATAAACCCGGCCCCCATGACGAACGCCAGGGTCGTCGTCTTGGAAAAACGCAACGCCAGCAGCATGGAGATCACGATTGGCGTGAGGATCAACGCCGCACCGTCGTTGGCGAACAGCGCCGAAACCAGTGCGCCGAGCAGCACCATATAAGCGAACAACTTGCGCCCATTACCTCGCCCCCACCGCGCCACATGCAGCGCGGCCCAGGCAAACAGCCCGGCTTCGTCGAGCAGCAGGCTGATGATGATCAGGGCGATAAAGGTACCGGTGGCGTTCCAGATGATCTGCCACACCAGGGGAATGTCGGTCAGGTGTACCACGCCGAAAACAAGCGCCAGCGCCGCGCCGAACACAGCGCTCCAGCCAACGCCGAGGCCTTTGGGTTGCCAGATCACAAGGGTGATGGTCAGCAGGAAAATCAGTGACGCTAACAGCATGGGTATCCTTAGAGGGAATCAAATCGCGTAGCAACGGCTGAAAATGACTGTAGGAGCACTGCTTGCTCGCGATGGCAGTGCCCCATTCAACATTTATGTTGAATCAGACAACGTTATCGCGAGCAGGCCGTGCTCCTACAGGATTTTTTCAGACTTTTTTATGTTGCTCGACCCACTTCCCGTAGGCATCGATGAATTTCTGCAAAAACGGCCGCACCGACTCGGACAACTGACCGGCCTCGTCGAACGCCGAACCCGCGCCGCCCAGGTAGGCTTCCGGTTGCTGCATCATCGGGATATCGAGAAACACCGTGCACTGGCGCAGGTGGTGGTTGGCGCCGAACCCGCCGACGGCTCCCGGAGACACACTGATCACAGCGCCTGGCTTGCCGCTCCACGCGCTCTGGCCATAGGGCCTCGAGCCGACGTCAATGGCGTTTTTTAGCGGGGCCGGGATCGAACGGTTGTATTCCGGGGTTACGAACAGCACTGCGTCGGATGAGCTCACTTGTTGGCGGAAAGTGCTGTAGGCTGCCGGCGGTGAAGCACCATCGATGTCTTCGTTGTACAGCGGCAGGTCTGCGATTTCGACGATCGTCAGCTTGAGGTTGGCCGGCGCCAGATCCGCCAGCGCCAGGGCAACCTTGCGGTTGATCGATGCTTTGCGCAGGCTGCCGACCACTACGGCGACGTTATAGACATTGCTCATGGAAGACTCTCGATTGTCTGTAGGGGGAGCCTGTAGTTATAGATGATCAGACGACGATTGAGCCAGTGAACGTAGGTATATCCGCGTGCTGATTATTTTTTATTTGTAGGAAAACTTACCGTGCCGGGCAGCGGTCTACAAAAACCGCACACCCCAGCGTTTTATCTCCAGAGGTTCTAAGCAGATGGCAGCAGTACTCGTCGGTCAGTTTCATGCAAGAGACGCAGAAGGCCGCATTTATTCGGTGCATGAGTTCCAGGATTCCACGCCATCGGCGGACGGCACCACGGTCACCACCTATAAACTGGCCATTGGCGACCGCGTCAACAAGCTGGCGGACAACGAGTTTCAGTTGGTCCAGTCGGGCGTTACCCTCACCCGCGAACCGGAATCGCTTGTCGCTTCATAACTCGCCGTTATGAGCAGAAGTCATATGCGCAGACTTGGGTTAGGATTCAGGCACTGACTCCTTCACCTGCTGAACATGGACTTCACGCATGCGTTTACGCCATATCGAAGTGATCCAGGCGCTCTTGCAGACCGGTCACCTGGGCACCGCCGCCGAATGGTTGCAGTTGCCCGTGACCGAGGTCGAACGGATATTGCGCGAGGCCGAGGATCAGTTGGGTTTCATGCTGTTCTCCAGCGTGCGCGGTCGTTTGCAGGCCACGCGTGAAGCGCGGGAACTGCAAGTTGCCATCACCCCCGTCTACGACGCGTTAGAGCCGGTGCAACGCCTGGCCAGCAGTCTGCGGCAATATCTGGCGCCGCCTTTGCGCATCATTTGTACCCCGCCCCTTGCCCAGCAGTTGCTGCCGCACAGCATCGCCGCCCTGCGTCGCCGCCTGCCGGACGCGCCCTGCACCCTCCTGAGCCAACCCACCCGCGAGATCGTCAAGAGCCTGTTGCTGCGCGAAAGTGACCTGGGGCTGAGCCTGCACGATCCGGATCGTCCCGAGATCCACTGCCAGGTCATTGCCCAGGGCAAGCTGCAACTGCTGGCGCCCCATGGCTGGCTTCAACCGAAACAGAAGTACATCTCGCTGCAGGACCTGGCGGGGCAAGCGATGGTCGGACTTGAAGGTCATGACCCCCTGAGCCCGGCCCTTGAGCACAAACTGCACGCGCTGCGCCCGGCGCCGGTGATCCAGACACGGGTGCAGACTCATCAGATGATGCGCAGCATGGTCGAGGCCGGCGAAGGCCTGGCGATCGTCGATCCGTTCACCGCCCTGGGCGCCAAAGCGGCCGGGCTTGACGCGTGCCCGCTGTCCCCCGCCGTGCCGATCAGCGTCTACGCCCTGACGCTGAAAAACGCCGAGTCTTCGCCCGGCGTCAACACCCTGCTGGACATCATCACGGAACGAGCCGCGGCGATGATGGCGAGCTGATCGGGTTTTCCAGCGGATTATCGAACACGCGGTACCAGAACAGCGCCACCTCGGCGGTATTGGGGTCGATGCCGCGATAGCGCATGTGGTCAATGCCGCCGATCACATAACCGCAGCGCTCATACAGACGGCACGCGCCGAGGTTGTTGTTCTGGGTCTCGAGCATGATGCCGGGAAGTTTCTTCTTGCGACTCCAGAACTGAGCCACATCCAGCAACGCCTTGGCCACCCCGTGACGGCGTGCCGGGGCATGCACCGCCAGCTCGTCGATATGGGCAAAACCGTTCCAGTTGGTGCTGATCACCAGGTGGCCCACCGGCTCGTCGTCCAGGTAGGCCATGAAAATCGCACTGTCGGGCGCGTCGCGAAAACTGCTGAATTCTTCCGGATCGATGCCGTAGCATTTGCGGTAAGGCGTGATCGGAGTCACCCGCCACTGCTCCACCGACCGGCCGATTTCCGGTGTGCCGTAGGCCGCCACCTCAAAACTGAAATCGCTGCCCCAGATGTAGGGGGCAAAGCCTTCGTCGGCAACGCGCACCGACAACCCCGGGTGATTCGGATTCATGACGGGTTGCATGCTGGGAAAGGTCCTCATTCCTTGATGCAATCGACGGTGTAGTGCCGCCCATTGCCCTCATCTTCGTGTTGCAAGCCGTGCACATCGGCCACAAATCCTGGAAAACTGCTATCGAAGGTCCGCGCAAACGCCAGGTAATCGATGATCGAGCGGGTCGACTCGGTAAAGCGCTCGCCCGGCATGATCAATGGAATGCCCGGTGGATACGGTACCAGCATCACGGCGGCGATTCGCCCTTGCAGGGCATCGATCGACACCGCTTCAACATCGCCGCGCACCAGTTGATCGTAGGCATCGGCGGGCTTCATGGCGATCTCCGGCAGCACGGTGTACATGCGCTTGAGGTGTTTGGCCGTGGCATTGCTGCGATAGCAGGCGTGCAATTGATCGCACAGATCCCTCAGGCCCATGCCCTGATAACGTGTGACATTCTGTTGCGCCACGCACGGCAGGCAGGCCGCCAGGCTGACGTTGGCGTCGTAACTGCGCTTGAATTCCAGCAACTCGGTGAGCAGCGTGCTCCATTTGCCTTTGGTGATGCCCATGGAGAACAGCACCAGGAACGAATACAGCCCGGTCTTCTCCACCACCAGCCCGCGCTCCCAGAGGAACTTGCTGACCACGGCCGCGGGAATACCGCGTTCGCTCAGGGCGCCACCGGCAGTCAGGCCCGGCATGACCAAGGTGACTTTGATCGGATCAAGCAAGACATAATCGTCGGCCACTTCGCCAAAGCCGTGCCAGTCATGTTGCGGTTGCAGCAGCCAGTCCTGCGTCACCACCCGGTCGATGCCCTCCGCCGACGGTGGCTGCCAGATGGAAAACCACCAGTCATCCGCTGCAATGTGTTGCCGCAGGTTTGCCAGCGCCCGTCGAAAGCTCAAGGCTTCGTCGAACATTTCCTGCAACAGCGAACGCCCGGCCCCGCCTTCCATCATCGCCGAGGCCACGTCCAGCGAGGCGATGATGCCGTACTGCGGCGACGTGGAGATGTGCATCATGAACGCTTCGTTGAAGCGATCACGGTCGAGCTGTCGGGCGCCGCCGTCCTGCACGTGGATCATCGACGCCTGACTGAAGGCCGCCAGCAGCTTGTGAGTGGAATGGGTGGTGAACACCAGCGGGCTGTCCTCGGTGCGGGACGTGCCCATGCCGTAACGGCCGGCAAAAAACTCGTGGAACGCCGCGTAGGCGTACCAGGCCTCGTCGAAGTGCAGCACTTCGACGCTGTTGCCCAGTTGCTGTTTGATCAGTTCGGCGTTGTAGCACAGGCCGTCATAGGTCGAGTTGGTCACTACCGCCAGCTTGACCCTGGGCGCCCTGCCCTTGGTCAGCGGGCTGGCGTCGATCTTGGCCTGGATCGACTGCGGACTGAATTCGCTCAGCGGGATCGGCCCGATGATCCCCAGTTCGTTGCGCTCCGGGCACAGGTACAAGGGGATGGCGCCGGTCATGATGATCGAGTGCAACACCGACTTGTGACAGTTGCGGTCCACCAGCACCAGGTCGTCGCGGGCCACCATGGAGTGCCAGACGATCTTGTTGGCGGTCGAGGTGCCGTTGATGACGAAGAAGGTGTGATCGGCGCCAAAATTGCGCGCCGCCCTGGCCTCGGCCTCCGCCAGAGGGCCGGTGTGGTCGAGCAGCGAACCCAGTTCCGGCACCGAGACCGACAGATCCGAACGCAGGGTGTTTTCGCCGAAGAACTGATGGAAGGCCTGGCCTACCGGGCTTTTGTGATAGGCCACACCGCCGCCGTGACCGGGGGTGTGCCAGGAATAGTTGGAATCGGCGGTGTGCTGGACCAGCGCCTTGAAAAATGGCGGCAACAAGCCGTCCAGGTATTTGCGCGCGGCCCGCGCCACTTGCCGAGCAAGGAATGGCACGGTGTCTTCGAACAGATAGAGGATGCCGCGCAGCTGGTTGAGCTCGGCCATGGCATCGGCGGGGGCGTTTTCCAGGGTCACTTGCTCACCCAGGGCGAAGATCGGCAGGTCGGGTGCGCGCACTCGCGCCAGACCGATCAGTTCGGCCATGTTTTGCAGCAAATGAGAATGGGCGCTGGCGTCTTCCGCGGCAATCAACATGCACGACAAGCCGTGGTGAGTCGACGCAACCAGGCGCCCTTCGGTGTAGTCCATCGCCGAGACGATGCTGAAGCCCTCCTGTTCCAGCTCCCGGGCAATGCCCCGCACGCGGTCGCCGGCAACAGTGTCGGCCTTGATGTCGCGATGGACGATCAGGACCGGGAATTTCAGATCTTTATACATGAGGCTCAGTGTCCTGAGGCGGCAAGCCAGAGCCTGCCAATCACCTCAGGGTAGAGGGTTGGAGCGAATGTGGCGAGTGTGATGCCCTGAAGCGGGCCGGTGCATGCACCAAGCTGATGCAAAAAAGTTCATTCGGCGCCCATCCTTGTGGCGAGGGAGCTTGCTCCCGTTCGGCTGCACAGCAGTCACCAACCTGCAGATGCGGTGTTGCAGAAACAAACGCGGAGGCCGCTTCGCGACCTGACGGGAGCAAGCTCCCTCGCCACAGAAAATCTTCTTGAACTGCGCTTCAGGCCTGCGCTTGCGCCTCGGCTTCAGCCTCGGCCAATTGCAACCACAACGCCGGTGCCCCTGCGGACTTGCTGATGATCTCCAGGCGTGCCGCGTGTCGGGCCATGTCGTCTTCGCTGGCGTAGATGATACGGGTCGGTTTGCGATCGGCGGGCAGGCGACGGATTTCCGTTGCCGAGTTGTCTGCACCCTCGCCCGAACCGTTGCCATCGGAGGCGTTGCCGGCCAGGGACAGGCTGGTCTGGCCGCCGGTCATGGTCAGGTAGACGTCGGCAAGGATCTCGGAGTCGAGCAAGGCGCCGTGCAGTTCACGGCCGGAGTTGTCGACGCCGTAGCGTTTGCACAGAGCGTCGAGGCTGTTGCGCTGCCCCGGGTGACGTTCCCGGGCCATCATCAGGGTGTCGAGGATGGTGCAGTGTTGCGTGATGTCCGCACGATCGTGCTGGCCCATCAGGGCGAATTCGTTGTTGATGAAGCCAACGTCGAACGCCGCGTTATGGATGATCAGCTGCGCGCCCTTGATGAACTCGAAGAACTCTTCGGCCACCTCGGCGAAACGCGGCTTGCCCACCAGGAATTCGTTGGTGATGCCGTGGACGCCGATGGCGCCTTCATCACTTTCACGGTCCGGTTGCAGGTAAACGTGAAAATGGCGGCCGGTCAGGCGCCGACCGATCAGCTCGACACAACCGATTTCGATAATCCGGTGGCCGTCGGTCACCGGCATGCCGGTGGTTTCGGTATCGAGTACAACGGATCTGGTGGCCATCAGTGCTCAGCTCTCAACGGGTCATTCTTGAAAAAGCGGCGATATTAACACGGGTACTGTGTGTTTCAGGCCTGCTTGTACCCGCGCACTTCATCCACCCCGCGGTTGGCCAGTTGGTCGGCGCGTTCGTTGCCGTGGTGGCCAATGTGCCCGCGGACCCACTTCCACGTGACGTTATGGCGATTGACTTGCTCGTCGAGCAGTTTCCACAGGTCGGCATTTTTCACCGGCTCCTTGGAGGCAGTTTTCCAGCCGCGTTTTTTCCAGTTGTCCATCCACTCATTGATGCCTTTCATCACGTACTGGGAGTCGGTGACCAGCAGTACGTCGCAGGGGCGCTTGAGTTCTTCCAGGCCGCGGATGGCGCCGAGCAGCTCCATGCGGTTATTGGTGGTGTTGGCTTCGCCGCCCCACAGTTCCTTCTCGACGCCCTTGCAGACCAGCAACGCGCCCCAGCCGCCAGGGCCGGGGTTGCCTTTGCAGGCGCCATCGGTGAACAGTTCTACGCTATCGCTCATGCCAATCTATCCAGAAAATTCGTTGGCTCGTCGATCATGGATCGACAACGCCCGAGACCGGGGTAACCCCGGCCGCAAATATAAAAGAAGGTTTACGGTTCGATGCGGCGGCGATTGACCTTGGCCATCGGCAAGGGAATCAGCTTGCCCATCGGTTCGCGGCGCTCCTGGCGGACTGGCCGCAGCCCGACCACGATCTTGCGCGCGACCAATAAATAGAAGCCACCGCCGGACAACTGCCAGTGGCCGGCCATGCGCTCCCAACCTGCCAGACGGGTTTGCCAGGCCGGGGAAGCCAGCGGCGGACGATAGCACCCGAAGCGGCGTTTCTCCAGCGCGAAGCCCAGCAGGTTGAGCCAGTCGGCCACCCGCGACGGCGAAATGCAGCGCGCCTGGCGCAAGGCGTCATGGGCAAATACGTGACGCAAGCCCCAACTGCTCCAGGGGTTAATCCCGATGATCAGCAGATGCCCGCCCGGGCGCACACTGCTGGCCGCTTCGCGCAGCAAGCCGTGGGGCGACAGGCAGAAATCCAGGCCGTGCTGCAACACCACCACATCGGCCGCATGTTCGCTCAAGGGCCAGGCCTGTTCCTCACACACGATCTCGACCCCCGGCAACGGCGCCCCCAGGCGCACATTGCGCTGCACCTGCGGCGCCGAAGGCGGCGTCTGGGCCGACGGACCGTAATGCACCAGATAGCCGCCGAAGAAGCGGCCAAGCTCCTCTTCGAGCATGCGCCGCTCTTCATCGAGCAAAAACTGCCCCAGTGGGCCGGACAGCCACTCACGGGCCGCGCTGATCAACGCGAGCCAGTCAGGGTCGGCTTGAGCGAACGCTTTATCGGTCATTGCATTCTCCAACGCGCCAGGAAGTTCTAAGATGCGCCATTGTTTCCCGCTTGGCGAATCCGACGATGATACAGATCAGTGCCCTGCCTGCCTTTACCGACAACTACATCTGGTTGTTGCAAGACCCCAACACTCGCCGCTGCGCGGTCGTTGACCCGGGTGATGCCGCGCCGGTCCAGGACTGGCTCGAAGCGAATCCCGGTTGGGTATTGAGCGATATTCTGATCACTCATCACCACCATGACCATGTCGGCGGCGTCGAACAGCTCAAGAAAGCGACGGACGCGAAGGTCTACGGACCGGCCAGCGAAACCATCCCGGGGAGGGACATCGCGCTCAAGGATAACGACCGTATCCAGGTGCTGGGCCATGACTTCGAAATCATCGCCGTACCCGGCCATACCCTGGGGCATATTGCCTATTATCACCACGGCCTGCTGTTCTGCGGAGACACCCTGTTCGCCGCCGGCTGCGGTCGCCTGTTCGAAGGCACGCCGCAACAAATGTATAGCTCGCTGTCCCGTCTCGCGGCGCTGCCCGAAGACACTTTGGTGTACTGCACCCACGAATACACCCTGAGCAATCTGCGCTTCGCTGCGGCGGTGGAGCCCGGCAATCAGGACACCCTCGAACGCCTGGCCAACGTGATCGACCAGCGCGAGGCCGGGGTCATCACGTTGCCCTCCACCATCGCCCTGGAGAAGCGTACGAACCCATTCCTGCGCACCGCCGAAACATCCGTTAAAGAAAAAGCGGACGAACGGACCGGCACCGATAACTCTGCGCCCGATATGGTTTTTGCGGCGCTCAGGGGCTGGAAAGACAAGCTCTGAAGGACTGGCACGATGGTGCGAAATCCATGAATGGTTGACCGCGGGGGGTACGCTTTCTAGAATCGCCCGACATTTTTGCCCGGAACTTACTTCCAGCCAATGTCGTCATCCATTCGAAATGCCATCAGTTCGGACGCGTTAACCCGCCTGGCGCAAGCCATAGCGGTGGCTGTGTCCGCGACATTGGCGGGCTGCTCAAGCCATGTGCCGCAAACCGAAGCGACGCACACTCCGAATATTGCCGCGCGTGCCAAGCAGAAGCCCGTCTGGCTCAGCGAAAAGCCGAGCCCGCAGATTCCGCAGGACGTCTGGGAGCGAATGCGCCAGGGCTTCCAGTTGCAGGACGGCCTGGGCGTCAACCCACGCATCGAGCAGCAGCGCCTGTGGTTCGCCAGCAATCCCTCTTTCCTTGAAAACGCCGGCGAACGCGGCAGCCTCTACATTCATTACATCGTCGAACGCCTTGAAGAACGCAACATGCCGCTGGAACTGGCGCTGTTGCCAGTGATTGAAAGCGCCTACAACCCCATGGCCTATTCCCGGGCCGATGCGGTTGGCCTTTGGCAATTCATTCCCTCCACCGGGCGCTACTTCAACCTGCGTCAAACCCGCTTTTATGATGGCCGTCGCGACATCACCGCTTCCACCACCGCCGCGATGGACTACCTGACCCGCCTGCACGACATGTTCAACGGCGACTGGCTGCTGGCCCTGGCGGCCTACAACGCCGGCGAAGGCACGGTCAGCCGGGCCATCGAGCGCAACGAAAAGCTCGGCCTGCCGACCGACTACTGGAACCTGCCGCTGCCCGCCGAAACCCAGGCCTACGTGCCAAAGTTGCTGGCACTGTCGCAAGTGGTCATGGCGCCGGAAGCCTACGGCGTGAACCTCAACCCGATCGCCAACGAGCCGTATTTCCAGGTCGTCGAAATCAACCAGCGCATGGACCTGTCCAAGGTTGCCGCGGTGGCCAACATCGACGAAGACGAACTGTTCCAGCTCAACCCGGCGTTCAAACAGCGCACCACCATCGACGGCCCACAGCATCTGCTGGTGCCGACGTCCAAGGCACAACTGCTGACGACCAGCCTGCAGACCATGCGGCCGGAAGAGCTGATCAGCAAAAAGCCGCTCAAACCGGTATTCGACGGCGCCGACGACACTCAGGTGGCGAGCGTCAAGCGCAACTACAAGGTCAAGCGCGGTGACAGCCTGGGCACCATCGCCAAGGCCAACAACGTCGATATCAAGGATCTGCAACGCTGGAACAAGCTCAGCGGCAAGAACCTCAAGCCGGGCCAGACACTGGTCATGCAGGACACCAGCAAGCGTAGCTCCGGGCGCATCAACACCGTGGTGGCGGCCAACGCCAGGACCAAGGGTGACGCCAAAAAGCCGCAGTCCAAATACAAGGTTCAGCAAGGCGACTCGCTGTACATCGTGGCCAAGCGTTTCAACGTTGAAATGCAACACCTCAAGCGCTGGAACCCCCGAGTGGGCCAGGCGCTGAAGCCGGGACAGATGTTGACCGTCTCCAACCCGCATTAACAATGAGCCCCTCGATCGAGGGGCTTTTTAATGCAAGCTGAGAACCGGTATGGCTCCTGTGGCGAGGGAGCTTGCTCCCGCTCGGCTGCACTGCAGTCGTAAATCCGGTGGATGCCCTTTGATTGGAAGACGCAGGGGCCGCTGCGCAGCCCAACGGGAGCAAGCTCCCTCGCCACGGAATGGGTTTGACAGGCCTTTCTCATTGGCAATTGACCACGCATTAATTCCCCGTCTTTTTCCTGTCCATACAAGCTGTTACTGTACGGGCCACAAAGCCCAAGCCGCCTGGATCGGATTCCTTACTTGAAGCGTGCCCTCCTCTCGCTCCTGATCAGCCTGGCCTTGAGCTCCACCGCAAGCGCGACGATCAGCGAAAGCCATGGTTATGCGCAGTTCGGCACGCTCAAGTACCCGGCCAGATTTACCCACTTCGACTGGGTCAACCCGCAAGCGCCCAAGGGCGGTACGTTGCGGGTGATGGCGTTTGGCACCTTCGATACGCTCAACCCCTATACCTTCAAGGGCACCAGCCCCGTCACCACGCCCAACTTCCTGCAATACGGCATCAACGAGCTCAACGAGCCGCTGATGGTGGGCACCGGCCAGTACGCGCCGTCCGGCGATGAACCGACGTCCAGCTATGGCCTGATCGCCCAGT
Source organism: Pseudomonas sp. KK4 (assembly GCF_001984065.1). Taxonomy (GTDB): domain Bacteria; phylum Pseudomonadota; class Gammaproteobacteria; order Pseudomonadales; family Pseudomonadaceae; genus Aquipseudomonas. The sequence goes on along the minus strand of NZ_LYVP01000035.1, from coordinate 23,349 downwards.
CGGTCGAGTACAGCGAGGATCGCAGCTGGGTGGTGTTCAACCTGCGCCCCGAGGCGCGCTTCCACGACGGCACGCCGATCACCGCGTACGACGTGGCGTTCTCTTACCGCCTGCTGCTCAAGGAAGGCCATCCGCAGTACCGCACCAGCCTGCAGGAAGTCTTGCGGGTCGACATCCTCAATCCGCAACGCATTCGCTTCGTGTTCAAGCGCGCCGGCAATCCCTTGCTGATCCTGCGTCTGGGCGAGTTGCCGGTGCTGCCACAGCATTACTGGAAAGGCCGCGACTTCAAGGCCACCACCTTCGAGCCGCCGTTGGGCAGCGGACCGTATCGCATCACCTCGGTCACGCCGGGACGGCAGATCGTCTTCGAACGGGTCAAGGACTATTGGGGCAAGGACCTGCCGGTCAATCGCGGCAAATACAATGTCGATCGCATGGAAGTCGAGTTCTACCGCGACAGCGATGTGGGGTTCGAGGCGTTCAAGGCCGGTGAATTCGACATCTATATCGAGCATCAGGCGAAGAACTGGGACACCGGCTACAACTTCCCGGCGATCCGTCGCGGCGACGTGATCAAGGCGCAGATCCCGCACCAGATCCCGACCCAGACCCAGGGCCTGTTCATGAACAGCCGCCGCCCAACGCTGGCCGACACCAAGGTCCGTGAGGCGCTGGGCCTGATGTTCGACTTCGAGTGGACCAACCGCACCCTGTTCAGCGGCGCCTATAAACGCGCCATGAGTTACTACCCCAACAGTGAATTCTCCGCCACCGGCCTGCCGGTCGGTCATGAATGGCTGCTGCTCAAGCCCTATCGCGACCAGCTCCCCGCCAAACTGTTCACCGAGCCGTTCAGCCTGCCCCAGACCCAAGGCCAGGGCATCCCCCGGGACACCCTGCGCCAGGCCCTGGCGCTGCTCGCCGAAGCCGGCTGGAAGCTCAACGGCCAGCGCCTGCAGAATGCTGCCGGGCAGCCTCTGCGGCTCGAGATCCTGCTGGTCAACCCGAACCTGGAGCGTATTCTTCAGCCCTACGTCGAGAACCTCACCAGCATCGGCATCGACGCCCGACTGCGCACGGTGGATCGCGCCCAGTACAAACAGCGCCTCGATCAGTTCGACTTCGACATGATCCTGATGACCCTCAACCAGACCCTCAGCCCGGGCCTGGAACAGTGGCAGTACTTTCACTCCAGCCAGGCCACGGTCAAAGGCAGCAAGAACTACGCCGGCATCGCCAACCCGGTGGTCGACCAATTGCTCGACCAATTGCTCGCGGCCAAGACCCGGGACGACCAGGTCGCCGCCGGCAAGGCCCTGGACCGGGTGCTGCTGTGGCAGCACTACATCATTCCCAACTGGTACCTCAATTATCACCGCCTGGCGTACCGCAACCGGTTCGCCTTCGTCACCACGCCGCCCTACACCCTGGGCTTGAGCGCGTGGTGGTTGAAATCTTCGGAGAAAGATCGATGAAACCCATCAGCGCCCTGCTGTTGCAGGCCAGCGCCCTATTGTTCGCCGGGCTGGCCTGTGCCGCCCCGCAACACGCCCTGACCCTGTACAACGAGCCGCCCAAATACCCGGCCGACTTCAAGCACTTCGACTACGTCAACCCGGACGCGCCCAAGGGCGGGATCTTCCGTCAGGCCGGCTTCGGTGGTTTCGACAGCCTAAACCCGTTCATCAGCAAGGGCGTGTCGGCCAACGACGTCGACCTGATCTACGACACCCTGGCCAAGCAGGGCCTGGATGAGCCCTTCACCGAATACGGCCTGATCGCCAGCAAGATCGAAAAAGCCCCGAACAACGATTGGGTGCGCTTCTACCTGCGGCCCGAGGCCCGGTTCCATGACGGCCACCCGGTGCGCGCCGAAGACGTGGTGTTCAGCTTCCAGACCCTGATCAAGGACGGCGCACCGATGTACCGCGGCTACTACAACGACGTCGAGGACGTGGTCGCCGAAGATCCGCTGACCGTGCTGTTCAAGTTCAAGCACAGCAACAACCGCGAACTGCCGTTGATCCTCGGCCAGTTGCCGGTGCTGCCCAAACACTGGTGGGCGAACCGCGACTTCAACAAGGGCAACCTCGAAATGCCGCTGGGCAGCGGGCCGTACAAGGTCACCGAGGTCAAGGCCGGTCGCTCCGTGCGCTATGAGCGGGTCAAGGACTATTGGGGCAAGGACCTGCCGGTCAACCGCGGCTTCTACAACTTCGATGTGATGACCACCGATTACTACCGCGACAACACCGTGGCGCTCGAAGGCCTCAAGGCCGGGCAGTTCGACTACTGGCTGGAGATGACCGCGAAGAACTGGGCCAATGCCTACAACATTCCGGCCGTCACCGAAGGCCGGCTGATCAAGGAACAGATCCCCAACGGTAACCCCACCGGCATGCAGGGCTTCGTGTTCAACCTGCGCCGTCCGGTGTTCCAGGATGTGCGCGTGCGCCAGGCCCTGACCCTGTTGCTGGACTTCGAATGGACCAACAAGCAACTGTTCAACAGCGCCTATGCGCGCACCCGCAGTTATTTCGAGAACTCGGAAATGGCCGCCACCGGCCTGCCGGATGCCGATCAACTGGCGATCCTCGAGCCGTTTCGCGGCAAGATTCCCGAGCAGGTGTTCACTGAAGCCTTCCAGAACCCGGTCACCGATGGCAGCGGCATGATCCGCACCCAGCAGCGCAAGGCCTATCAGTTGCTGCAAGAGGCCGGCTGGCGCATTGTCGACGACAAGATGGTCGATGCCACCGGCAAACCGGTGACCATCGAATTCCTGCTGGCCCAGACCGAGTTCGAGCGTGTGTTGCTGCCGTTCAAGCGTAACCTGAGCGACCTGGGCATCGACCTGGTGATCCGCCGGGTCGACGTCTCACAGTACGTCAACCGCGTGCGCTCCCGGGACTTCGACATGATCGTCGGCAGCTTCCCGCAGTCCAATTCGCCGGGCAACGAACAGCGCGAATTCTGGATGACGGCGGCCGCCGACAAGCCTGGCAGCCGCAATTCCATGGGCCTCAAGGACCCGGTGGTGGACCAGTTGGTCGAACAGCTTATCAATGCCGATTCGCGCAAAAGCCTGGTGGCCCATGCCCGGGCACTGGACCGTGTGCTGCAATGGGGCTATTACGTGATCCCCAACTGGCACATCAAGACCTGGCGCGTGGCGTACTGGAACCACATCGGCCACCCCAAGGTCTCGCCTAAATATGACATTGGCACGGCAACCTGGTGGGTCAAGCCCGACGCCAAGCCGGCCATAGAGATCGAAACCAAATTGCAAGCCGACCCTGCGGGCACGGAGTAATCAGATGCTGGCGTATATTTTTCGGCGACTGCTGCTGATCATCCCGACCCTGTTCGGCATCCTGCTGATCAACTTCGTGATCATCCAGGCCGCGCCCGGCGGGCCGGTGGAACAGATGATCGCCAAGCTCGAAGGCTTCGAAGGTGCCACCAGCCGCATTGCCGGCGGCGGTGCCGAAGTGTCGGTGGCCGGTTCCGCCTATCGCGGCGCCCAGGGCCTGGACCCGGCGCTGATCAAGGAAATCGAACACATGTACGGCTTCGACAAGTCGGCGCCGGAACGCCTGTGGATCATGGTCAAGAACTATGCGGCCCTGGATTTCGGCGACAGTTTTTTCCGCGATGCCAAGGTCATCGACCTGATCAAGGAAAAGATGCCGGTGTCGATCTCCCTGGGACTGTGGAGCACCCTGATCATGTACCTGGTGTCGATCCCCCTGGGGATTGCCAAGGCTACACGGCATGGCAGCCACTTCGACGTCTGGACCAGTTCCCTGATCATCGTCGGCTATGCGATCCCGGCGTTCCTGTTCGCCATCCTGTTGATCGTGGTGTTTGCCGGCGGCAGTTACCTGGACTGGTTTCCGCTGCGGGGCCTGACCTCCAACAACTTTGACGAATTGAGCATGGGCGGCAAGATCCTCGACTACTTCTGGCACCTCGCGCTGCCGGTGACCGCCCTGGTGATCGGCAACTTCGCGACCATGACCCTGCTGACCAAAAACAGCTTCCTCGATGAAATCAACAAGCAATACGTGGTGACCGCCAAGGCCAAGGGCCTGACCAACCATCGCGTGCTCTACGGCCACGTGTTCCGCAATGCCATGCTGCTGGTGATCGCCGGTTTCCCGTCGGCGTTCATTGGGATTTTCTTCACCGGCTCGCTGCTGGTGGAGGTGATCTTTTCCCTCGACGGCCTGGGTCTGATGAGTTTTGAAGCAGCGATCAACCGCGATTACCCGGTAGTGTTCGGCACGTTGTTCATCTTCACCCTGTTGGGGCTGGTGGTGAAACTGATCGGTGACCTGACCTACACCTTTGTCGATCCGCGCATCGACTTCGAAAGCCGGGAGCATTGAGATGAACCTGTCCCCTCTCAATCGCCGCCGCTTCGAACTGTTCAAGGCCAACAAGCGCGGCTGGTGGTCGCTGTGGCTGTTTCTGATCCTGTTCGGCGCCAGCCTCGGCGCCGAATTGATCGCCAACGACAAACCGTTGGTGGTGCACTACGACAACGGCTGGTATTTCCCGGCGCTCAAGCGCTACCCGGAAACCACCTTCGGCGGCGAGTTCCCGCTGGAAGCCAACTACAAGAGCCCGTACATCCGCGAACTGCTCAAGGCCAAGGACGCCTGGGTGCTGTGGGCGCCGATTCCGTTCAGCTACCAGAGCATCAACTACGACCTGCGGGTCCCGGCCCCCGCACCGCCGTCGGCGGACAACCTGCTGGGCACCGACGACCAGGGCCGCGACGTGCTGGCCCGGGTGATCTACGGCTTTCGCGTGTCGGTACTGTTCGCCCTGACCTTGACCATTCTCAGTTCGATCGTCGGTGTGATTGCCGGCGCCTTGCAGGGCTTCTACGGCGGCTGGGTCGACCTGGCGGGCCAGCGGTTCCTGGAGATCTGGTCCGGGTTGCCGGTGCTGTACCTGCTGATCATCCTGGCCAGTTTCGTGCAGCCCAACTTCTGGTGGCTGCTGGGAATCATGCTGCTGTTTTCCTGGATGAGCCTGGTGGACGTGGTGCGCGCCGAGTTCCTGCGCGGGCGCAACCTGGAATACGTGCGTGCGGCCCGGGCGCTGGGCATGCAGAATGGCGCGATCATGTTCCGCCACATCCTGCCCAACGCCATGGTCTCGACCATGACCTTCATGCCGTTCATCCTGACCGGCGCCATCGGTACGCTGACCGCCCTGGATTTCCTCGGCTTCGGCCTGCCGGCGGGCAGCCCGTCGCTAGGTGAACTGGTAGCCCAGGGCAAATCCAACCTGCAGGCGCCGTGGCTGGGCATGAGCGCGTTTGCGGTGCTTGCACTGATGCTGAGCCTGCTGGTGTTCATCGGCGAGTCCGCTCGCGATGCCTTCGACCCGAGGAAGTGAAATGAATCAGGACAATCTGATCGAAGTGCGCGACCTCGCCGTCGAGTTCGTCGTGGGCGAGCACAGCCAGCGCGTGGTCGAAGGTGTCAGTTTCGATATCAAGCGTGGCGAAACCCTGGCGCTGGTGGGTGAAAGCGGTTCCGGCAAATCGGTGACCGCCCACTCGATCCTGCGGCTGCTGCCCTACCCGCTGGCCCGGCACCCCTCGGGGACGATCGAGTACGCCGGGCAGAACCTGCTGGAACTGAAAGAGAAGACCATTCGCCACATCCGCGGCAACCGCATCGCGATGATCTTCCAGGAGCCGATGACCTCGCTCAATCCGCTGCACTCGATCGAGAAGCAGATCAACGAGGTGCTGGGCATCCACAAGGGCCTGGTCGGCAAAGTGGCGACCAAGCGCACCCTTGAGCTGCTGGAGATGGTCGGCATTCCTGAGCCGCACAAACGTCTAAAGGCCCTGCCCCATGAATTGTCTGGCGGTCAGCGTCAACGGGTGATGATCGCCATGGCCCTGGCGAACGAGCCGGAACTGCTGATCGCCGATGAACCCACCACCGCGCTGGACGTGACCGTTCAGCTGAAAATCCTCGAATTGCTCAAGGAACTGCAGGCGCGCCTGGGCATGGCTTTGCTGTTGATCAGCCACGATTTGAACCTGGTGAAAAGAATTGCGCACCGCGTATGTGTCATGCAGCGCGGTTGCATCGTCGAACAGGCATCTTGTGAGGAATTGTTTCGTGCGCCGCAGCATCCGTACACTCGGATCCTGCTGGCAGCGGAGCCTAGCGGGACCCCGGCGACCAATGAAATCGGCCCGCCGTTGTTGACGGTCGATGACTTGAAGGTCTGGTTTCCGATCAAAAAAGGGCTGCTCAAACGCACGGTGGATTACGTCAAGGCGGTGGACGGTATCAATTTCAGCCTGCCCCAGGGCCAGACCCTGGGCATCGTGGGCGAGAGCGGTTCCGGCAAGTCGACCCTGGGCCTGGCGATTTTGCGGTTGATCGGCAGCCAGGGTGCCATCCGTTTTGAAGGCAAGCAGCTAGACTGCCTGACGCAACAACAGGTCAGGCCGCTGCGGCGGGAGATGCAGGTGGTGTTTCAGGACCCGTTCGGCAGCCTGAGCCCACGGATGTGCGTGAGCCAGATCGTCGGTGAAGGCCTGCGCATCCACAAGATCGGCACCGAGGCGGAGCAGGAACAAGCGATCATTGAAGCACTGAGGGAGGTAGGCCTGGACCCGGAAACCCGGAACCGCTACCCCCACGAATTTTCCGGCGGGCAACGGCAGAGAATCGCCATTGCCCGGGCATTGGTGTTAAAACCGGCGTTGATTCTGCTGGACGAGCCGACGTCGGCCCTGGACCGCACCGTTCAACGCCAGGTGGTGGAGCTGCTGCGTTCACTGCAAAAAAAGTACAACCTGACGTATCTGTTCATCAGCCATGACCTGGCTGTCGTCAAAGCGCTGAGCCACCAGCTGATGGTGGTCAAGCATGGTCAAGTGGTCGAACAGGGAGACGCGCAAAGTATCTTTGCCGCTCCCCAACATCCGTATACACAGCAGTTGCTGGAAGCCGCCTTCCTGGTTCCAGACACTGCGCAATAACCTGAAAGAGGAGCAACACATGGGTTTTCTCGCCGGTAAGCGCGTACTGATCGTCGGTGTCGCCAGCAAGCTGTCCATCGCATCCGGCATCGCCGCCGCCATGCATCGCGAGGGCGCTGAGCTTGCCTTCACTTATCAGAACGACAAACTCAAGGGTCGTGTCGAAGAATTCGCACAAGGCTGGGGCTCGAGCCCTGAGCTGTGCTTCCCGTGCGACGTGGCCAGCGATGCCGAAATCGCCAAGGTCTTCGAACAACTGAGCAAGAAGTGGGAAGGCCTGGACTGCATCGTGCACTCCGTCGGCTTCGCCCCGGGCGACCAACTGGACGGCGACTTCACCGAAGCCACCACCCGTGAAGGTTTCCGCATCGCTCACGACATCAGCGCCTACAGCTTCGTGGCCCTGGCCAAGGCTGGTCGCGAAATGATGAAAGGCCGCAACGGCAGCCTGCTGACCCTGTCGTACCTGGGCGCCGAGCGCACCATGCCCAACTATAACGTGATGGGCATGGCCAAGGCCTCCCTGGAAGCGGGCGTTCGTTACCTGGCCGGCTCCCTGGGCCCGGACGGTACACGCGTCAACTGCGTATCGGCCGGCCCGATCCGCACCCTCGCCGCTTCCGGCATCAAGAACTTCCGCAAGATGCTGGCCGCCAACGAAGCGCAAACCCCGCTGCGTCGCAACGTCACCATCGAAGAAGTCGGCAACGCCGGCGCCTTCCTGTGCTCGGACCTGGCGTCGGGCATCAGCGGCGAAATCATGTACGTGGACGGTGGCTTCAACACCACGGCCATGGGCAACATCGAAGAGTGATTTTCGGTTAGCCACAAAAAACCCGCCTCGTCTGGCGGGTTTTTTTATGCCTGCGATTCCTGGATTGATGCGATCTCTGCGCGAGCGTGGCTAAACTGGGTTTCATCTCCCAACAATCGAGGCTCGCCCGATGCAGCTCTCCCCCTTTCACCTCGCCATACCGGTGTATGACCTGGCCGCCGCGCGGCACTTCTACGGCAGCGTGTTCGGCCTGGAAGAAGGTCGCTCCAGTGATCACTGGGTCGATTTCAACTTTTTCGGTCATCAACTGGTGATCCACCTGGCGCCGAAGAACGCCTCCCAGGAAGCCGCCCACACCAACGCGGTCGACGGTCATGACGTGCCGGTGCCGCACTTTGGCGTGGTGTTGGGGATGGCTGAATGGGAGGCGCTGGCCGAACGGCTGACGGCGCTGGAGACGCCGTTCGTGATCGAACCGGGGATTCGCTTCCAGGGGCTGGTTGGGGAACAGGCGACGATGTTCTTGTTCGATCCCTGTGGCAATGCACTGGAGTTCAAGGCGTTCAAGGATATCGGGCAGTTGTTTGCCAAGTAGGTGGCGACTGTGAGGACGCCTTCGCGAGCAAGCCCGCTCCCACATTTTTGACCGAGTGCCTTCAGATGAAATGCGGTCAAGATGTGGGAGCGGGCTTGCTCGCGAAGAGGCCCGCCAAAACCCCACAAAACTACCGCCCCATCACCCTATCGACCTCTTCCAACAGCTCCTCAACCGAGCCATGAAAAGCCGTGTCATGCTCGATCTGCCCAATGCTGAATCGAATTTCATACCCCCGATGAGCCATGGCATAGCGCTCATCGAGCATCTCCTCAAGCCGCGCCTTGATCGCAGCGATCTCCACCGCGCCCGAGCCCGTGAGCAAAGCGACAAAAGTGGCGCCCTCCAGCCGCCCTATCACATCGCTTTCCCGAAAACCGATGCGCAGCACATCGGCAAAGGTTTTCAGCGCATGGTCGCCCTCGGCACGGCCAAACAGGTAGTTGATGCGCTTGAATTCATCGAGGTTGAAGAACAGCAGCGTGGCCGGCCGACCCAGTTGAGCGCAGGCTTGCAGCCCCATGTCGGCCAGGGCAATGAAGCCGTGGCGATTGGGCAGCAGCGTCAGCTCATCCATGCTCGCCATTTGCACGCCGATCAGCTCTTGCTCAGCCTGGCGGGCCAGATCGCGCAGCCATTCACGCGCTTGCTGTGGCGTCCCTGCACGTCCACCTGATTTGTGCGGTTTGCCTGAAATCAGCATCACATACTCCAGTGGTGGGTATGTTCTTTAGAGTCTTCGATATCGGGTTTGACTCCCTGTTTACGGCCCGTTGGTCAGCTGCCCACGACCGGGCATGGCCCACCGGCATCGGCCCAGAGTTTGAATTGGGTGACGAAAATATCGTGGGGCACCGGCACCGGGGCGCGATTGCCGCCCGGATTCCAGCCCCAGAGCACCAGTTTGTCCTCGCTGACATGCTTGATCAGTGCCGCAAAATCCCGGTCGCCGTTGCTCGAACGGTCCTTGATCATGCTGCACAGCTTGTCCGGCGGCAGGCCGATCCAGGCCATTTTGTGTGCCGCCGGCGGCAGGCTCCAGTGCGGCGCACCCGGCGGCGCCTTGGGGCCATAACTGGCCGGAGGATTGGCTTCGGCATGGCACGTGGCGCAGGGCAATCCCGCCGCACCTTTACCGTCCATGCCGCGCACCACGTTCATCGCATGGGGAATTCCCGCGTCGAACTGCAACGGCGAATCCCCCGGGATATGGCAGTTCTGGCAGCGAGGGCTCTGGAACACCTTCTGCACGGTGTCGAACGCCTTGAGCGCCGCCTGGTCGTCGGCAAACAACTCGGTCGCATAGATAAACAGGCACACCAGCATGACCGAGCCCAGTACCCAATGATGTCGTTTCATCTCACACCCCCGACAACTGCAGCGGCAATTCCCGCAAGCGCTGCCCGGTCAGGGCGAACACCGCGTTGGCCACGGCTGGCGCCGTGGGCGGCACACCGGCCTCGCCGATGCCGCCGGGCTTCTCGCTGCTGGGCACGATATGCACCTCGACCACCGGCATTTCATGCAGTCGCAGCACTTGGTAATCGTGGTAATTGGACTGCACCACGCTGCCGTCCTTGATTGTCAGTTTGCTGTGCAGGGTGAACCCCAGGCCGAAGGCGATACAGGATTGCATCTGCGCCTCGATGCTCCTGGGGTTGACCGCGATGCCGCAGTCCACCGCACACACCACCCGATGCACGCGAATGGCCAGGTTGTCCTGGGACACCTCGGCCACTTGAGCCACGAAACTGCCGAAGGACTCATGCACCGCCACGCCCAAGGCATGGCCATCGGGCAGCGGCGCCTTCCAGTTGGCCTTTTCCACCGCCAGGTTCAGCACGCCCAGATGCCGCGGATGATCCTTGAGCAAGGTGCGTCGGTATTCCACCGGATCCTTGCCCGCCGCCGCGGCGAGTTCATCGATCAGTGACTCCATGACGAAACCGGTGTGGGTATGCCCCACCGAGCGCAGCCACAGCACGTTGATCCCGGTTTTCGGTGAGTGCAGCTCGACCTGATGGTCGGCCAGACCTTCGATATAGGGACTGTCCGCCACGCCTTCCACCGAGGTCTTGTCGATGCCGTTCTTGACCATGGCCGCCTCGAGCAAGGTGTCGGCCATGATCGACTGCCCGACCAGCACATGCTTCCACGCCATCGGCAGGCCATCGGGCCCCAGCCCTACCCGCGCCTGATGCAGGAATGCCGAACGGTAATAGCCGCCACGGATGTCATCTTCCCGGGCCCACACGGTCTTCACCGGTTCACCCGCCGCTTTGGCCACTTCCACCGCTTCGGCGACGAAGTCCGAGGTCGGATTGGCCCGCCGGCCGAAGCCGCCGCCGAGGAACTCCGTGTGAATTTCGACCTGCTCGGGTTTCAGCCCGGTGATTTTCCCGGCAATCATCTGGTCCAGGGTCTGGAACTGCGTGCCGGTCCAAATCTCGCATTTGTCCTTGCTGATCTTGACCGTGCAATTGAGCGGCTCCATTGGCGCGTGGGCCAGGTAGGGCACGTTGTATTCGACGTCGAGGGTCTTGCTCGCCTTGGCCAGCGCGGCCTTGGCGTCGCCGGCCTGACTGGCCGGCAGGCCCGGTGTGGCGGCGAGTTTACGAAAAGTCTCCAGCAGTTTCTGGCTGTCCAGACCGCTGTGCGGGCCCAGATTCCACTCAACTTTCAGGGCATCGCGGCCCAGCTTCGCTGCCCAGTAATGATCGGCGATCACCGCCACGCCGGTCGGCACCTGCACCACTTTATGCACGCCGGGAATGGCCAGCGCTTGAGCGCCTTCAAAGGATTTGACGCTGCCGCCGAACACCGGCGAACGGGCGACCATCGCCGTCATCAGGCCGTCGAACTGCACGTCCATGCCGAATTTGGCGCGGCCGGTGATTTTCTCCGGTGTGTCCAGGCGCTGGGTGGGCTTGCCGATGATCGTCCAGTCCTTCGCCTCCTTGAGCTTGAGCGATGCCGGGTCCGGCACCGGCAGCTGGCCGGCGTCGTCGGCCAGTTCACCGTAGGTGGCCTGCTGATCGCCGGCAATCACCACGCCCGACTGGGTACGAATGGCCGACGGCGCCACCTTGAAACGCTTGGCCGCCGCTTCGATCAGCATCAACCGCGCCGCCGCTCCGGCCTGGCGATAGCGGTCGAACTCCATCCAGGTCGAGGTCGAGCCGCCGGTGATCTGCATGCCGCCAAAACCGGCCATGCCGTAATCCTTGGCAGAGGCCGGGGAATGTTCGACGCGGATTTTCGACCAGTCGGCGTCCAACTCTTCAGCAATCAGCATGGTCAGGCCGGTCCAGATGCCCTGACCCATTTCCGCGTGGCCCAGCAATACCGTGACACTGTTGTCATTGCCGATGCGCAGGAAGGCGTTGGGTGCGAACACATTGCCCTGGTTCTCGGCGCCCACGGCAAAGCGATGGCTGCCTGGGATGACAAACGCCACCACCAGCCCGCCACCCAGCACGGCACTGCCCTTGAGAAAACCACGGCGTGACAGCGGATTGAGGCTGTTCATGGCCATCAACCCAATTGCGCCGCGCGCTTGACCGCCGCGCGGATTCTTGGATAGGTGCCGCAACGGCAAATGTTGCCCGACAGCGCCTGGTCGATATCACTGTCGGTCGGCTGCGGGATCTTCGCCAGCAGCGCCGCCGCCGACATGATCTGCCCCGACTGACAATAACCGCACTGCACCACATCGAGCTCGGCCCAGGCCTGCTGCACCGGGTGCGAACCGTCCAGGGACAGGCCTTCGATGGTGAGGATTTTCTGGCCATGGGCCACGGCGGTGGCAGGCGTGATGCATGAGCGCAGCGGTGCGCCGTCGACGTGGACCGTACAGGCGCCGCACTGGGCCATGCCGCAACCGAACTTGGTCCCGGTCAGGTGCGCGACATCGCGCAGGACCCACAACAGCGGCATGTCCGCGGGGACGTCCAGTTCCTGGTCCTGGCCATTGATATTGAGGGTCAGCATTGCGAAGGTCCTCAGACTCACGGTGTTCTGAAGCGCGCGCCGCTGTGGCAATCAAGCACCTGCGCACGCCTGGGGTTATCCCTTCAGCTAAGCGCAATTTGCCCGCCAGACCGATGTGTATCGACCACCGGTCGTCAATCGGCGTGTCTGGGCTTGAGCAAAATACCGGTGTAACGCCACAAGAACAGCCCGAACGCCGTACACCAGAGCAACGCCGTCACCGCCAACCCCCATGCGGAAAACGGCACCAGCACCACCCGCGTCAAACCGGCCACCAGCACCAGGACAAACCCCAGGACAATCGCCTTCGACGCCAGCAAGGGGCGCCCGGTATGACCCAGGCTGACCCGGGCGATCATCGCCAATATCAAGCCACCTGCCCCACCCACCGCCAGGGAATGAGTGGCCAGGCTCTGCTGCGGCATCCACCCGGCATGCCACAACGCCATGGCACACACCGCCGCCACCAGCCAGACGTAGGACAGGTACAGCGACCACAGCAACGGCACACGCCACATACCGCGATCGTGCCAGCGCCACAGGCGCTGAAGATGCAGCAGCCCCATCAGCACAAACAGCACTGCCAGCCACAGCCTTGGCGCCTCGTTCATGCCGGCGGCGAAGGTCAGGGCGACCAGAAAACCGCACACCATCAGAACCCGCGTCGGCAAAGGGTTGGCCGCCGGCATGGCCTTGCGATTCAATCCGCGCTGAATGAAGAAAGGGATCACGCGCCCGCCGATCACACTCATCAGCGCGCCCACCAGCCACAACGCCGTCAGCATCCCGCGGCGTTGCACCCCGACATCATCGGTAAAAAAGCCCCAGAGGGTCATGGCCTGACAGCCGGCCAACAGCAACACCATCAACAGGATCGGATAGTGGTCACGCTTGCCGGCCGCTATCAGATCAAGACCGAGGACGACAGCCAGCAGCGGCAGAAAAGGCAGTTGCAGTATCAGCAGCAGCGCAGGAGGAATTGGCACCAGCCAGGCCAGTCGCGCCAGCAGCCAGACCAGTAACAGGCCGACCAACGGCCAGCCCTTGAGTGCTGGCCGCCCGGTCCAGTTGGGCACTGCCGTCAGTAGAAACCCGGCGATGATCGCCACTGTGAAACCGAATGGCATTTCGTGCCGATGCCAGGCGAGCATGCCGCCCACTGGGTGTGCCCCGGGCAAGCGGCCGTACAACCACAGCGCCCAAATCGCCACCGCCGACACGGCAAACGCGGCACCGGCCAGAAAGAACGGGCGAAAACCGATGCTCCACACGGGTGCCGCCAACCGCTTGCGCATCAGGCCAGCGCCACGGCCAGGGGGTTGCTCAGGCGGTGCTGGGACAGCAGACGCATGACGTAGCCGATTTTCAACAGCGTCGGCCCGACAATGGTCATCGCGTGCATCGCCACCAGGGCCACGATCGACAGGTGACCGTCGTAGAGGTAAGCGCCGTAGATGCCGGCCAGCAACATCGCCAGGCCAAGGCCGAGGACACGGCTGGAAAGGTGCAGAACGTTCTGAGGATTGCTGAAGAAATGGAACATTTTCCGTACTCCTGTAGCAGTTCAGTTGTACGTTGGCTATATCAAGTCTCGTGTCAGAAATTTACCCCATAAAAATCAACAACTTGATCCCATCCATGTCAAAAAGACTCCATCGAAACCGAGTCAACTTGACACACCTCAAAGTCATAATGACCACACCCACCCCTGTAGGAGCGAGCTCGCTCGCGATGGACGCGAACGATAACGCTGGAAACCAGACAACCCGCAATTTCATGGCTTGGCGATCTACGGCCCCACAAGACTCCCCCACGCTGACTACGCTGATAGTCCAGCCTGCAAAAACTGCCAGGGAGACCCACCATGCTCCATGTTCAAAAACTCACGCCTTGCCTGTGGTTCGACGGCCAGGCCGAAGAGGCTGCCAAGTTCTATTGCGCGATCTTCGATCATTCAAAAATCACTGCCATCACGCACTACGGCAAGGCCGGCCAGGAGGTCCACGGGCATCCGGAAGGCTCGGTGCTGACGGTCAGCTTCGAACTGGACGGCCAGACATTCACCGGCCTTAACGGCGGTCCGAATTTCACCTTCAGCGAGGCGATTTCGTTTCAGGTCAATTGCCAGACCCAGGAAGAAGTCGATCACTTCTGGGGCCGGCTGTCCGCCGGCGGGCCCGTGGAGGCGCAGCAGTGCGGATGGCTCAAGGACAAGTTCGGTGTGTCGTGGCAGATCGTGCCGGTGGCGATGATGGACATGCTCAAAGACCCCGACACCCACAAATCCCAGCGCGCGATGGCGGCGATGATGCAGATGAAAAAACTCGATATCGCCGCACTGCAACGAGCCTTCAATGGCGAGAGCTAATACACTCCGAGGCTGACCGGCCAAGGACTGAACATGAAGCGCTCGACACTCAAGGACACTGACAAGGCCCCGCGTTTCTGGCGCGACGACGCCCTGCCCTTCATCGAGGCGCGGGCCATCGCCGACGGGCGCGAGGTGTGCTACACGCGGCATGCCCACGAACACTTTTCCATCGGCGCGATCACGGCCGGGCGCAGCACCTATGTCCACGAACAATCCCGGTTCGAGGTCAGCGCCGGCACCGTGGTGCTAATGAACCCCGCTGACGTCCATGCCTGCAACCCCATCGATGATCAGCCCTGGTCCTACCTGATGCTGTATGTCGACACCCCGTGGCTGACCGACCTGCAGCATCAACTGGGGTTCAGCGACGACCTGGCGTTCAGGCGCTTTGCGGTCACCCACACGACGGACGCCGGGTTGTTCGCCGGGCTGAAGACGCTGTATGAGGTGCTGTTGGATCCGCAGCAGGACGTGCTGGGCAAGCATAGCGCGGCGGTGGAGTTTTTTACCGAGGTGCAACTGCGGCTGAACCCGATCGAACAGGTGCTGCGCGAACCCAATTTCAAACTGGAACGCGCCGCCGACTTCATCCGCGAACACTGCACGCAGATGCTCAAGCTCGAAGACATTTGCGAAGCGGCGCAATTGTCGCCCTCTTACCTGATCCGCGCCTTCAGGCAACACTACGGCATGACGCCCCACGCCTTCGTGGTCAACCAGCGCATCCAGTTCGCCCGGGATCAACTGCGCAATGGCCGGTTGATTGCCGATGTCGCGCTGGAAGCGGGGTTTGCCGATCAGGCGCATTTCCAGCGGGCGTTCAAGCAGCACCTGGCGGCGACGCCGGGGCAGTATCGGGGGTGAGCATCAGCCCTCGGCATATTCATTGTGGCGAGGGAGCATGCTCCCGCTGGGCTGCGAAGCGGCCCCCGGCGATTCTTCAGGCACACCATGCATTCAGGTTTCGCGACGGCTTCGCCGCCGGACGGGAGCAAGCTCCCTCGCCACAGGTCAACTGCCGGGCAGCATCAGGTCAGCTGCCGGGCAGTACCAGGTAAACCGCACTCACCGCCAACATCATCGCCATCAGCCGATTGAACAACCGCATCCCCGCCGGATTGTTCAAGTACCCGCGCAAAAACGTCCCGGCATAAGCCCAGCAGCCCACCGACAGATAACAGATCACCAGGTACACCGCCGCAAACTGCCACACCAACCGCGCTTCACCATCGGCGACGAACGCTCCCATGCCGGCCACGCAGGCCAGCCAGGCTTTCGGGTTGAGCCATTGCATCACCGCGCCGTACAGCATCGACGGCGCGCGACTTGCGTCTTTGGCTTCAAGCTGGCCGTTGTCCGCCGCCAGCTTGAATGCCATGTACAACAAAAATGCCACCCCGGCCCACTGCACCACCTGGGTCAGGGCCGGCCAGAGCCGCAACAACTCATGCAACCCCAGGCCCATCAGCACCAGCAGTAACACGAACCCCAGGGTCGCCCCGGCCACGTGCCGCTGGCTGGCGCGAAAGCCGAAACGGGCGCCGGAACTCAAGGCCACGATATTCACCGGCCCCGGGGTGATCGAAGCGGCCAGCGCAAACGCCGCCATGGACATCATCAGACTCATCGCACACCTTCTTCCTGTCAGTTGAACCAGGCCTCAAGGTAAAGAGCGCGACACGGCGCGTATTGAACAAAACTGCCCTGCGCTACTGGTAATAGCCCACCACCCGCTTCACTTTCACCAGCGCCTGACGCAGCGACTCCACGTCCACCGACCCTAAAGCCAGGCGAATGGCGTGGGGCACATGGCTGGTGATCGCGAAGGGTTCGGCCGGCGAAACCGATACCTGTTCCCGCATCAAGGCCATGGCGATCCGGTCGGCGCGGGCATCCTCGGTCAACGGCAGCCAGATGAAGTACGAGGACGGGTGACTGATGATCCGCAGCCCCGCCAACTGCTCACGGGCCATTGCTTGGCGGGCCCGTGCGTCTGCACGCTTTTGCGCCTCCAACTTGACCACGGTGCCATCGTCCAGCCAGGCAGTGGCGATGGCCGTCATTACGCCAGGCGTGTTCCAGGTGGTGGCCATGATCGTGCGTTCGAATCCCGCGATCCAGCGCGCGGGCGCGGCGATAAAGCCGACGCGCAAACCGGTGGCGATGTTTTTCGATAAACCGCTGACATACACCGTGCGCTCCGGCGCCATTTCCACCAGGGGTGGCGGCGGATTCTCGGCCAGGAACGCGTAGGCGGCATCCTCGATGATCGTCAGGTCATGCTGGCGCGCAATCGCCACCAACCGTTCGCGCTGATCGGCGCTCAGCACCCATCCCAGTGGATTTTGCAGGGTCGGCATCGAGTAGATGGCCCGTACCGGGCGATTGCGACAGAGCTTTTCCAGGGCCGGCAGATCCGGCCCCAGGTCGGTGACGGGAATGGGCAGTACTTCGAGGTGCAGGGTTTCGGCCAGGGTCTTGAACCCTGGATAGGTCAAGGCATCGGCGACGATCACATCGCCGGGCTTGAGCAGCGTCATCATCACCACCGCCAGGCCATGCTGGGCGCCGCTGACGATCAGCACCTGTTCGGCCGACACCTTGAGGCCGCGCTCGACCAGATGCCGCGCTACCGAGGCGCGTTCGTGCAGGCGGCCGGCGTGGGGCTGATAACGCAGCAGCGCTTCCAGGTCGCCGGACAACGCAAGCTGACGCAGCGCCGTGCGCAACAAATCCGCCTGGCCGGGCAGCGACGGATAGTTAAAGTTGAGGTCGATCATCCCCGCCGCCACCACCGACTGCGAGATCCCCTGACCGGGCGGCAGCGACGTCTCCCGGACAAAGGTCCCGCGTCCGGTTTCGCCGCTGATCAGGCCCATGCCCTCCAGTTCCGCGTAGACCCGGCTCGCCGTGACCAGCGCCAGACCATGCTCCAACGCCAATTGCCGATGGGTGGGCAGCCGTGTGCCGGGGGGCAATTGGCCTGAACGGATGTCAGCGGCAAAGGCATCGACCAGGGATTTATAGCGCGAGCGTGGCATGTCGAGATGTATCCATGACAATTTTTTGATTGTATCGATACTCAGCCATAGCATGGGTTTCATGCAACCCATCAATGAGTGTGAGCGACATGGAACGGACTTCGAACTTGCAAAACCGGGTACTGGAAAACGGCGTCAGCGGCTGGATCAATGGCTTGATCGGCGTGGTGATCTTCAGCGGCTCATTGCCCGCGACGCGGGTGGCGGTGGCAGAATTCGACCCGGTGTTTCTTACGGTCGCCCGCGCGACCATTGCGGCGCTTCTGGCGGTCGGCCTGCTGCTGTTGTTCCGGGAAAAGCGCCCGGCGCGTCAGCAACTGCTGCCGTTGGCCATCGTGGCATTGGGCGTGGTGCTCGGCTTTCCGCTGCTGACCGCCCTGGCACTGCAGTACGTGACGTCCGCGCACTCCATCGTCTTCGTCGGCCTGCTGCCTCTGGCCACTGCGGTATTTGGGGTAGTACGCGGTGGTGAACGGCCTCGGCCGGTGTTCTGGTTCTTTTCGATACTGGGCAGCCTGCTGGTGGTCGGCTTTGCCCTCGCCCAGGGCCTGAGCGCCTCGCCTCAGGGCGACATCCTGATGCTGCTGGCGATCCTGGCCTGTGGCCTGGGGTATGCCGAAGGCGCGAAATTGTCCCGCACCTTGGGCGGCTGGCAGGTGATCTGCTGGGCCTTGGTGCTGGCGCTGCCGGTCATGGCGGCCCTGACCTGGTGGCGCATGCCGGCGTCGTTCAGCACCATCAGCACACCCGCCTGGTTCAGCCTGGGGTATGTGTCGCTGTTCAGCATGCTGATCGGCTTCGTGTTCTGGTATCGGGGCCTGGCCCAGGGCGGGATTGCCGCCGTCGGGCAGTTGCAACTGCTGCAACCGTTTTTCGGCCTGGCACTGGCGGCGACCCTGCTGCATGAGCACGTAAGCATCGGCATGCTGGGTGTGACTGTCGCGGTGATTGCCTGTGTGGCCGGGGCGAAGAAGTTCGCTCGCTAGGCACTGCTCCGGCAACTGGCGACCTGACTCTATGGGGCGATTCACCCGAGTGGCGTGAAGGCTGCTGTCGGCGGCCGCCTCGGTGTTGCTGATGGCACGGCGTAGCTGAAGAAATTCCCTGTCGATTTTCCGGTGGAGGCGCCTGTCGCCCCGTTCTATGCTGCGCCCATGAACTTACAAAACACGCTCCTTCCACCCCGCGCCGAGATGGTTCGCGCCATGCTCGAACGAGACACTTCCTATGAGGGGGTGTTCTTTACCGCGGTCAAGACCACCGGAATTTTCTGCCGCCCCGGTTGCACCGCGCGCAGCCCGAAACCGGAGAACGTCGAGTTCTTCGGTCACGCCGATGAGTGCTTGGCGGCGGGCTATCGAGCGTGCCTGCGCTGCAAACCCATGGACGCTGCGGCGATTGCGCCGCCATGGGTACAGCGCTTGCTGACCCTGGTGGACGGCGACCCCGAGCAGCGCTGGAGCGACGCCCAGTTGCAGGCCGAAGGCATCGAGCCGCTGAAATTGCGTCGCTGGTTCAAGCAGCATTTCGGCATGACTTTCCATGCCTGGCTGCGCACCCGGCGCCTGGGCATGGCGTTGGGCGGCATCAAGCAAGGCGATTCCATCGACAGCGCGGCCTTCGACTCCGGTTACGAATCCCTGAGCGGTTTTCGCGACGCGTTCCAGAAGTCCTTCCACATCACCCCGGGCCGCGCCGCCAACAGCGAACCCTTGCTGTTCACTCGCCTGACCACGCCCCTGGGACCGATGATCGCCATGGCCGAACGGCGCGGCCTGGTGCTGCTGGAATTTCTTGACCAGCCATCCCTGACCCGGCAAGTCGAATCCCTGCAACACCGCTTCGGCTACGCCGTCGCACCGGGGCATAACGCGCATTTGCAGCACATCGAACAGCAACTGGCCGAGTACTTTGCTGGCCAACGCAGTGAATTCAGCGTTACCCTGCACATGCCTGGCAGCGAGTTCTCGCGCCGGGTCTGGGCCGAACTGGCCAACATTCCTTACGGCCATACCACCACCTACGGCGCCATCGCACGCCTGCTGGGCAAACCCGGCGCCAGCCGCGCCGTGGGTCTGGCCAACGGTCACAACCGCCTTTCGATCGTGGTGCCCTGCCATCGCGTGATCGGCGCCGACGGCTCGCTGACCGGCTACGCTGGAGGCCAGCCACGCAAGGCGTTTCTGTTGCGGCTGGAAAATGCCGCGGTGCAGCTCACCGAGCAACTGGCCCTTTGAACACAAGCAGGACGCTCCATGCCTGACCCTTACCTGCCCGCCATGCACTGGCTGGCATCCCTGGATGACGACTGGCGTCGGCACATCGACGCCATCGGCCCCTGCCTGCATCAACCCCACCCTGCCCGCGATCCCTACGAGTCGCTGGTGCGGGCGATTGCCTACCAGCAACTGCACGCCCGGGCCGGTGATGCCATCGTCGGACGACTGCTTGCGCTATTTCCGCAGGTCACGTTCCCCAGGCCCGAACAAATTGTCGCCAGCGACTTCGATCAACTGCGCAGCTGCGGCTTTTCCGCGAGCAAGATCGCCACTATCCAGGGTATTGCTCAAGCGACCCTGGACGGTGTGGTGCCGGACTACGCCAGCGCCTTGGCCATGGACGACGAAGCGTTGATCGAACGACTGGTCACCCTGCGCGGCGTGGGCCGCTGGACGGTGGAGATGCTGTTGATCTACAGCCTGGAGCGGCCGGATATCTTGCCCGCGGATGATTTTGGCGTGCGTGAGGGGTATCGGCGTTGGAAGGGATTGGCGGTGCAGCCCACGCGCAAACAGATGATTGAGATTGGGCAGGCGTGGAGCCCGTATCGGACGGTGGCTGCGTGGTATTTGTGGCGGGTGCCGGCCCGGTAGACCGCGTTATCGTTCTTCGCGAGCAAGCCCGCTCCCACAGGGGAATGCATTCCATATCTGGAAGCGCGTCAGCTTCTGCAGAGGGAATGCAGTCCAAATGTGGGAGCGGGCTTGCTCGCGAAGGGGCCGCCGAAGATCTCCGCACGCTTGCCCACCAGGCTGCAGCAAACAGGTTACTTTGAAACCAGTGGCCGCCGGCGACGCGATTCTGGTGCCGGTCTAGGCTGATGGGATCATCCCGATTGCAACGGAGACCACCATGCATCTCGAAGGCTCCTGCCATTGCGGCGCCGTTTCGTTCAGCCTCACCAGTGAGCATCCCTATCCGTATCAACGGTGCTATTGCTCGATCTGCCGCAAGACCCAGGGCGGGGGCGGTTATTCGATCAATATTGCCGGGGATGCCGACAGCCTGCGGGTCCGCGGGCGCAAGAACGTCGCGATCTACCATGCGCTGCTCAAGGGCGACGGTGAAGCGCGAGCTCATCGCAGCAGTGCCGAGCGGCATTTCTGTTCGGTGTGTGGGTCAGGTTTGTGGTTGTTCAGCCCGGAATGGCCGGAACTGATCCACCCGTTCGCCTCGGCCATCGACACCCCGCTGCCGGTGCCGCCGGAGCACACCCATTTGCTGCTCGATTCCAAGGCGCCGTGGGTAGAGGTGGAGATCAAGCCGGGCGACAAGCAGTTCGATGTCTATCCCGAGGAATCCATTGCCGATTGGCATGAGCGGCTGGGATTGAGCTTGTAGGAGCGAGCTTGCTCGCGAGGCATTCACGGACACTGCGGGGTGTCAGACAGCCAGCGTTATCGTTGACGACCATCGCGAGCATGCTCGCTCCTACAGAAGTGGTCAGGCGGTGGCGGGAACGCCGCTGTGGAAGCGAAATTCAACATCCGGCGACTCGATCAGTTCCTGCTCGGCGGCGCGGACTTTGTCGATCACCTGGGCGATGTCCTTGGCGTCACCGTACTGGTAAGCCAGTTTCAGATAACCCTGGAAATGCCGGGCCTCGCTCTTGAGCAGGCCGAAGTAGAACTTGCCCAGTTCCTCGTCCAGATGCGGCACCAGCGCCTCGAAACGCTCGCAACTGCGGGCCTCGATGAACGCGCCGACCACCAGGGTATCCACCAGTTTCACTGGCTCGTGACTGCGCACCACTTTGCGCAACCCCGAGGCGTAGCGTCCGGCGGACAACTGACGCAGTTCGACCTTGCGTTTTTTCATCAGGCGCATGACCTGTTCGTGATGCACCAGCTCTTCCCGGGCCAGGCGCGACATCATGTTGATCAGGTCAACGTGGGCGTGATATTTGGCAATCAGGCTCAGCGCGGTGCTGGCGGCCTTGAATTCGCAGTTCTTGTGGTCGATCAGCAGGGTTTCCTGATCGGCCAGCGCGGCCTGGACCCAGCCGTCGGGGGTGCGACAGCCAAGGAATTCGTGAATTTCGGGAAGGATCATGGGGCCCACGGAATAAAAGGTTCAAAACGAAGGGCGCCGATTATACCGGCCTGCCGGCAGACCACCAGTCGCCGTGCATTGATATGCATCAACGCCCCTGCCGGCGGGCAGCAACTATAGTTGTGCAACGCCATGCTTTTTTCATTTTCAGGAGATCCCGATCATGCAAGCCATTCGCAGCATTCTGGTGGTCATCGAGCCCGAACACTCGGAAAGCCTGGCGCTGAAACGGGCCAAGGTGATTGCACGGGTGACCCAGGCGCATCTGCACCTGCTGGTGTGCGACCCCAAGCATGATCACAGCGCCATGCTGGGCGTGCTCAAGGCCGCCTTGCTGGAGGACGGTTACAGCGTCACCACCGAACAGGCGTGGAATCAGAGCCTGCACGAAACCATCGTCGATGTGCAGCAGGCCGAAGGCTGTGGCCTGGTGGTCAAGCAGCACTTTCCCGACAGCGCGTTGAAGAAGGCCTTGCTGACCCCGGCGGACTGGAAGCTGCTGCGCCACTGCCCTACCCCGGTCCTGCTGGTGAAAACCGCCGGCTCCTGGAAGGACAAAGTCATTCTGGCGGCCGTCGATGTCGGCAATACCGACCCTGAACACCGCCACCTGCATAACACCATCATCGATCACGGCTATGACATCGCCAGCCTGGCCAAAGGGCATTTGCATGTGATCAGCGCCCACCCTTCGCCGATGCTGTCCTCGGCGGACCCGACCTTCCAGCTCAAGGAAACCATCGAGGCGCGCTATCGCGAGCAATGCAGGGCGTTCCAGGCGGAGTTCGACATCGACGACGCGCACCTGCACATCGAAGAAGGCCCGGCGGATGTGTTGATCCCGTTCATGGTGCACAAGCTGCAAGCGGCCGTGACGGTGATCGGCACCGTGGCGCGCAGCGGGTTTTCAGGGACGTTGATCGGCAATACGGCGGAGGTGGTGCTCGATGCGGTAGAGAGCGATGTGCTGGTGCTCAAGCCGCAGGAGATCGAGGATCACCTGGAGGAGATTGCCGGCAAGCATTGAACCGGCCTGCTCTTTGTGGCGAGGGAGCTTGCTGTGGCAAGGCAGCTTGCTGTGGCAAGGCAGCTTGCTGTGGCAAGGCAGCTTGCTGTGGCAAGGCAGCTTGTTTTGGCAAGACAGCTTGCTGTGACAAGGCAGCTTGCTGTGACAAGGCAGCTTGCTGTGGCAAGGCAGCTTGCTGTGGCAAGGCAGCT
>NZ_LYVP01000034.1 GCF_001984065.1 Pseudomonas sp. KK4 | reverse complement strand
GATTAAATTCCGAAACCCCAATTGCGAAAGCAGTTGGGGTTTTGTTTTTAGTAGAAGTCACCAATTTTCACCGGATCGTTACTCGTAACGGGCTGGTCACAGAATTTCTTGACGACCATAGAGCATTGGAACCACCTGATCCCATCCCGAACTCAGAAGTGAAACGATGCATCGCCGATGGTAGTGTGGGGTTTCCCCATGTGAGAGTAGGTCATCGTCAAGATTGAATTCCGAAACCCCAATTGCGAAAGCAGTTGGGGTTTTGTCTTTCTGGGGTATTAAAAAACGCAGACATGAAAAGCCAGCCCCGACCTCAGAGGCTGGCTTTTCACCAAGTGTTCAAGCAAATAGCTTCAGCACATTCCCCATCGCATCATCGGCAAACCCCTGAACGAAATCCTTGAACCCGGGCACGTCCTCTACCGGCTCGGCAATGATGCTCCAGGTCGCGACGCATCTCTGCGGGCCCGAAGGTTTGACCTGCATCGCCGCCCACAGATTGGCCACCCCCAGGGTGTTGTAGATCGTGGTCCACGTCATGTTCAGGGTTTGGTCATCACGGGAGTTGAGTTGCTCGACCACCAGGTTGCCGTCCTTGAAAAACTTCTTTCGCAAGGACGCCACACCCTCGCCAGTCATTTCGATATGCGACAGCGCGGGAATGAACCGATCGAAGCCGGCAAAGTCACCGACGACGGCCCAGACCTGCATAGCATCAGCGGGCACTTCCACCGAAGAGACGACCTGGCAGCCTTGGGGATTCTTGATCAAGGTATCGGGTTGCAGCGTATTCATGGTTTTGCTCCGTTGTTGGTTGTGGCACATCAGATGAAATTGATTTGCTTGAGGTAGTCGCAACCCCGCCGCAGCAGCGCCGGAGATTTTTCCGGGTAACGCGCGCCCATCTGCCGAACGCCCGCCTGTGCGTTTTCATGGCCAATCAGCGAGATGTCGCCGATGTCTTCCTCAAAGCCGTTGAGATAGAACCCCAGCACACCGAACAACGCGTTATCGCTGTCGACCCGGACAAGTTGCCGCTGCCAATCAGCGACGCTGACCAGGGCAAAATCCCGACCGGCTTCACGAAAAGACGCCACATAGTTGTCCCAACTCAGCGGCTCGGGGTTGTGCAGGTTGAACACCGATTTTTCCAGCTGATAACGGCTGGCATGGAAGGCGATGAAGCGGGCGAGGAAGTCCACCGGCATCAAGTCGAAATTAAGCGCGAACTCCGGCACCTGGCCGAGCTGAATCGAGCCCTTGAGCATCAGCATCAAGCGATTTTTGTGCGGTTGGCAGACCCCGGTGAGGCTGTTGAAACTGATATTGCCGGGACGATAGAGGTTGACCCACACACCACGCTGGCGGGCACGTTCAAGAACCCGCTCGCCCACCCACTTGGACAGGTTGTAGCCATTTCTGATGTAGATTGGCGGTGTCTGCGCCGCAGGCAGTTCGAGCACTCGGCCTTCGCTGGTAATTGTGCTGGAGGCCGAAAGCGTCGAGACGAAATTGAAGATTTTCTTGCTCCGTCCTTCACACAGCCTCAGGCACTCGAAAATCGGTTCGACGTTGTCCGGTACCAGCGACTCGTAATCGAGCACGTGATTGACGTTGGCAGCGTTATGCACCAAAGCGCCGAACTCCCGATCCAGCCGCTCGTAAGCCGCAACCGAAAGTCCCAGCGACGGTTGTGTCATATCCGCCGCGTAAACCCGCACCCGACTCATGTCCAGATGCTCCAAACGGTTCTCCCGCAGCGCCTCGCAGAAGCGCTCCGCCGCCGATTGCCCATGACCATCGCGCACCAGGCAAGCCACTTCACTGGCGCCCCACGCCAGCAGCGCCTCGACAATGTGTACCCCGACGAAACTGTTAGCACCGGTGACGATCACCTTATGCACATCGCCCATACGCGCGGCGGGCAATGGCTGTACCTGAAGTTCGCGGCAGGCATCTGCCATCGCCTGTTCACTCAGTACCTCTTCAGTGCCTGAGCCCCTTAGCAGCGTTGCCAGTTTCGCGATGGTGGGCTGTTCGATGAAGCGGTTGATCGAAATACTTCGCCCGAACGCTTCTCGCAAGCGCAGCAGCATCCGCGACAGCAGGATCGAATGGCCGCCGAGATTGAAAAAGCTTTCGTCAGTGGAAATCTCACGGGTTGGCAGATCCAGCAGGTCAGCCCAGATCTCAAGCAACAACGCTTCGTCGGCGTTGACCGGTAAGCGTCGCGCAACGTTGTCGCCACAACTGACTGGCAGCGCCAGCAACGCCTTGCGGTCGACCTTGCCGTTGCTGGCATACGGCAAGGTCGCCAGTTCGGTCCATGCCAGAGGCTGCATATAGTCCGGCAAGTACTGCGCCGCATGTGCCCTCAGCGTCTCACGAGCAACACCAACCCTGTTCTCCCGGGGCTTGGCGAGAAATGCAAGTATCCGCCGCTGACTGTCGATCACCACCGCCACCTGACGATACAACTGGCTGTCACGCAGGCAGCGTTCAATTTCTTCCGGCTCGACCCGAAAGCCGCGGATCTTCACCTGATTATCCCGGCGACCGCACAACTCAATGCCGTTCGCCGCCCACTTGGCCATGTCGCCAGTTCGATAGGCGCGAAGACTCCGGCCATCGGGCAGCGTCACGTGAACATAGCGCTCGGCCGTCAGGTGCGGGTTATTCAGATAACCCAGGCAAACCCCAGGCCCGACGATGTACAACTCGCCCACTGCCCGATCAGGAACCGGCTGCAAATCTTCATCGAGAATCAACACCTGACTGTTGGCAATAGGCCCGCCCAGGGTCCGATTGAGATCGCCTGGCTGCATTTTCCGCGCGGTGATCAGCACCGTGGCTTCGGTGGGGCCGTAAAGGTTGTACAGCTTGCCCTGGCATGTCAGTTGCTCGATGACCCAAGGCTCGCAGACATCGCCTCCGGTCATCACATGATCGAGGCCGCGCAGTTGCTCCAGCGGCAGGATGCTCAACAGTGCAGGCGGCAGAAACGCGTGACTCAGATGCTGCCTGCGGATCAGCTCCACCAGTTGCAGCGGATCGCGACGCTGTTCCTCGTCGGGCACGATCAACTGCGCCCCTTGCAACAAGGTCGGGAAAATATCGATCAGCGACGAGTCAAAACTCAGCGAGGAAAACTGCAACACCCGACTCTGCTCGGTCACTTGCACATAATCGGCGTACCACGCCGTGAAGTGGGCAAGATTGGCCTGGCTGAGCAATACGCCCTTGGGATGGCCAGTGGTACCCGAGGTGTAGAGGGCCATGCACGGCGCGCCGAGATCGGGACGGTGGCGCATCAGGGGGCGGTCGACGTCGCCTTCATCGGCACCAATAAGGCTGATATCCAGCCCCGGCATGTCGGCCGCCAGAGGATGCTGTCCGTCATGCAGCAGCAACACTGCGCCAGCGTTCGCCAGGATGTATTGCTGACGCTGCAGCGGATGACTCGGCTCCAGCGGCAGGTACACCGCACCGCTGCCCAGGATTGCCAGAATCCCCGCATACAGCACACCGCATTTCGGCAGGCAGATGCCCACCACCGACGGCCCTTCATGCTGATCCAGCAACGGCTGCAAACGCTCTTGGATAGCCCGGCTCAGGGCATGTAACTGGCGATAGTCGAGGCTACTGCCTGCAACCCTCAGCGCCGGCCGCTCGGCATACCGAACAAAGCTTTGTTCCAGGCGCTCGATCATCGGCCCTTGAGCCAGCGCCAGCAGACGAGGTTCAGTCGTCGCATTAAGCCGGTGAACAAAGGCCAGACTGTCGAGATACAGCAGGTTTTCGACCCTCTCGAAGTCAGCACGGGCGATCGGTTCGGCGCCGCTGAAATACTCCGCATCCCGCGAGTAGCGACTCACCAGCAAAGCCACATGATCCACCAGCTGCGCCAGCGCGCGCAGACGCAGTGTCTGCCCGTTACCCGAAGGCTCATCGGCGATTGGCACTCGACTCAGGAGCCTGGAATCGACGCTGAATAACAACTCCAGTGATGGCAGGCCGGACGCGCCGACAACGTCGACTCCCAATTGCAATCGCAGGCGCTGCACGCCACTGAGCTCCTGCCAATGCAGGCTTGCATCTTCAATCAGCAGATCCGCACGAGTCGGCGCACGGGCGTCGCACGTCGTCACCCGCGCCAGCCTATGTCCGTGTCGTTCAAGCTCCAGCCCCAGGTCGGCCAACCCCTGGCTTCGTCCAACCAGCAAAATGTCGAGACGTCTCATGATGTGCTCCTCAGATCAGGTAGTCGCGCAAGGCGCTTTGCACGCACGGCGAATCGAGCAACGTGCTGCTGCGCAAAAACCGCACGATGTTGGCCAGCAGTGGGTGATGGTGATTAATCGGGAAGGCCAGCCGCGACACGTCACGTCTCAGGTCCTGACGTGCCGCGTCACTGATCGGCAAGGCGTCGATCAGGCGCAAGTCGAAAGACTTCTGGATGTCATTGGTCAGGTAATGGCCGATGAACACCGGCAGGATCTGTGCGATGCAGTGGCGATCGTCTTCGCTCGCGGTGTGCCAGTAGATGCGCACCATCTGCGACCAGAAGCCGGAGTGCCGACCCTCATCGAGCAAGTGGTCGGCCATCAAACCCTTGATCGATTGCTTGATCGTGTCGTCCTTGGCGAAGGCCGCCACATCGCCGGTCACGGTGTTCTCGGCGATGGCCACGCAGATCAGTTCCACGGCGCTGCGCAGATGCGCAGGCGCGAGATTGACCGCCGCAGGGATAGCCCGGCTCAACTCGATTTGATCCGGCAGTTCGATGGGCGCAATGCCGGTCATGGCCACGGTCTGCTGCATGAAATCCATGGCCACCAGTGCGTGGTAATCCTCATCGACCACCACGGTCATGGCGTCGTAGCGACAGGCGAAAGGGAAGGTCAGTTCGAAGCGATTCTTGGCGATGCTGCGGGCGGTCTTGTCGACGATCTCGGTTTCGAAAATCACCACGTCGTTGATGAATTTGTACAGCGTCTGCACCAGGGCAAAGTCGCGCTGCGCCGGGCATTCGCGCAGGAAGGTTTCGCTGAGCACCAGTGGCTGGCGACTCATGGGGTAGATCAGTTTATCGTCGTTCTCCAGCACGCGACGCGGGCGGGTGCGGATGGTGGCGCGGCTCTCCCAGGCTTCGGCGAACGACAGGTAGTCGGCGGCGTTCATGCGTTCACCTCCAACACAGGTTCACGCATGCTCAGGCGCAAGCCGTCCCACAGGGCGATGCGGCTTTCCACGGCGGCCAGGGCGCTGGCGTACACGTCGGCCTGCCGTTGCGGATCACCATCGACCAACCTGCGAGAAGTTTTTCCGCCGCAGGGCCATGGTCTTGGGCATCGACGTCGATGTGCCGTTGCAAGTAGTAACGGAAGGTCGGCGCCTGGTCGATGCCAATGCCCCAGTCGTCGAGAATGCGCTGGAACATCTGCGGTATGACGCTCTCGCGCCCATGCAGGAACGCCGCGGCGACACTGTGTCGCGGAGCGTTCAACGCCGTGTGCAGCGTATGCCTTACAAAACGCGCCGCTTGCGGGTCGACATCCACGCTCTGCAACGCCATCTCATAGCTCACGCCTTCGCGTTGCAGCGCTACGAAGCGCTCGACGGCGACAGTACTGGCGCCGACTTCGCGCATAGCCTCCAGGTACAGCTCGAAATGGCTGTAGTGACCCTGGGCCGGGCGTTCATCAGACTCTTCACCCAGTACGATTTCGTTGATCAGACGTGCCGCCTGTGGATCACTCGGTGGCAGCCAGGGTAAATGGGTACAGGTCAGCTCTTGCTGCAGGCGTTTGGTCAGCGACATGAAATCCCACACGGCAAACACATGGGTTTCCATAAACCGCTGTAATAACGACAGTGAATTGATTTCGCAGAAAATCGGGTGTGTGCTCAGTTCTGCTTTCTTTTGGGCAAGACGTTCTTTAGTAGCGTTCATGAATAACCCTCAAGTGTTTTGGACTGATGTTCTGATAGGCGTTAATTGCTGTATGAACTTCTAGGTTGGCAAGCCAGCGCTTCGTACGAATTGATATTCGTAACGTGCGGTAAGTTCGTCGTGATAAGGCCGTAAGGCGCTGACAGCGGGCGGCGTAAAAAAAGCTAATACACAAAACAAGTATCGGGCAAGTTATTTTGTTGGTATTTAAAAGTTTGACTTTTTCAGGCGCGATAACTTCCGATAAGACTTTTATATAAAGTTTTATTTAGGCGTGGCTGCTCCTTCCGGCTTAGATAAGTCAGAATTTTTATAAAGAGTGAATGCCTCACTCGAAGCAACTTTCTGGATGAAATTGTGAGGAGATATCTTTGGGCGGAAGTGGGCCAAGGGTGACATCGACCCTTCCGATCCCGGGGCAAGACTCCTTCCGTTGGTTCTTGGTATGGGGTCTGCGCCACTGCTGCAGGTGTCGCCCGTTCATGGTTCGTTGTCGACCCAGGATTGAGCGTAATTCAAGGCAGCCGCTATCACCGGGAACCGGGAATCGGAGATGGGCCTGGAGAGGGGAAAAATGTAAGCGGATCGTTCGTGTAGGTGCGTTCTGTAGGCGTTTGCGGGCGGCGTGCCGACTTGCCCGCATGCTCCTGCAGGTCTGGGATGATCGTAGGCGTTACTTCAGAGCTTTTCGATTTTGAGCTTCAGGACTCGCAAGGTAGCGAGTCATCACCTCAACCCCACGATTAAGGTGATGCACGAGCAGATTCATCGAGGTTTCGACATCGCGATTTTCTGCAGCGCGCAACAGCGCTCGGTGATCTTCCTGGGACAACTTGCCCAATCCCATGGCTTGCAGGTTGAAACGCAGGAAGCGCTCCTCCTCATTGAGCGCTTCATCGATCAGCTTCAGCAGACGCTGGTTGGGAGCTTTGCTGTAAAGCGACATGTGAAACAAACGATTGAGCCGGCCGATTTTGCTGTAGTCGGTTTCCGTTTCCAGTTCGTCGATGTAGCGAACTGCCTGTTCCAGGTCCGAAGCCTCGAGCAACGGGACCGACAGGCGCAACGCTTCGGACTCCAACAGAATGCGCAGCGCATAGGTTTCTGCGGCGTCCCCCTGGACCAGCGGCGCAACGACTGCGCCTTTATGCGCGATCACGTTGAGCAGCGACTGGGCTTCCAACTGACGCAGGGCCTCGCGCACCGGCATGCGGCTGACCCCGAACAGATCGGCCAGATCCTGCTGGCGCAGGGCAATGCCGCAGGGCAGGCGGCCATCGAGAATCGCCGCACGCAATGTTTCTTCGATCACCGACCGCGCCAGGTGAGCGGGAATCGGCCCGTTGACCTTGATACTGCTGAGAGGGTTGGGCTTTTGTGTCACTACAACGCACCCTGATTGACTGAATAAATTTGGATCCAACTGACACTAGTACGGCGTGACGGCTTGTCAAACGCAGCGCAGAGCGCCTGCATTCAAGTTTAGCCCGCTGGCGGTGATCGCACCGTGCCATTGTTTTTTAACGGGCTAACCTACACCATCAAACGACTTTCTCCTGCCTTCCCAGGATGTCTCGCATTGGCGTTACCTATCCCCATTCCCCGGACGTTCAGCTGGCTGTGTGGCGCATTGCTGCTCGTCGGCATGATGTTGGGCGATGTGCTGGGCGATGCACCGGTCGATTGGGACTTTGCCCTGATCAAAAGTCGGGCGCAGGCATTGTACGGACCTTTGGGCGAAGGTCAGCAGCGTATTGATGATTGGCAGCGGCTGCTGGCCAACCGCACACCCGCCGGCGATGTGGACCTGCTCAACCGGGTCAACCGCTTCTTCAACCAGCGGGTGCGCTACGTTGAGGACGTCGACCTCTGGCATCAGGTCGATTATTGGGAAACCCCGATCGAAGCCTTGTGGAAAGGCGCTGGCGATTGCGAGGACTACGCTATCGCCAAGTACTTCAGCCTGCGTCATCTGGGGGTTGCCAGCGACAAGTTGCGCATCACCTACGTCAAGGCATTGCGCCTGAACCGGGCGCACATGGTGCTGACTTACTACGCCAGCCCGGACGCCATGCCGCTGGTGCTAGACAGCCTGATCGACGATATCCAGCCGGCCAGCCAACGAACCGACTTGCTGCCGGTCTACTCTTTCAATGCAGAAGGGTTGTGGCTGCCCGGTGCCAAGGGCAACCAGAAGGTCGGTGACACCAAGCGCCTGTCCCGCTGGCAGGAGCTGCTCAAGAGAATGCAGGCCGAAGGATTCCCGGTCGAGACCACTAACTAGGAGCTGCCCACAGATGTCCTTGTTCAAACAGTTGTTGCTCGCTATCTGTCTGTTCCTGGTCGTCGCCTTCACCGGCAGCTTCATGGTCAGCCTGGAGAGTTCGCGTACCCAGTACGTCAACCAGTTGCGCTCCCATGCCCAGGACGCCGCGACGGCATTGGCGCTGTCCCTGACGCCCAACATCGACGACCCGGCGATGACCGAACTGCTGGTCAGCTCGATCTTCGACAGTGGTTACTACGCGAGCATCCGGGTAGTGGATCTGGCCAACGGCAAGACCCTGGTGGAGCGCAACGGCATTCCTGCCGATACCCACGTCCCGGACTGGTTCGTCAGGCTGATCGGCCTGGAGCCTGCCGGTGGCGATGCGATTGTCAGCCGTGGCTGGGAGCAGGCGGCGCGGGTCGAGGTGGTCAGCCATCCGATGTTCGCCCTGTCCAAGTTGTGGCAAAGCGCCCTGGGCAGCCTGGCGTGGCTGCTGATCTGCGGTGTGGTCAGCGCGATACTGGGGGCGCTGTTGCTGCGTCGGCAGCTGAAACCACTCGATTACATGGTGCAACAGTCCCACGCCATCGCCCGTCGTGAGTTCCTGAGCCTGCCCGAGCTGCCGCGCACGCCGGAATTGCGGCGCGTGGTGCAAGCCATGAACCAGATGGTCGAGAAGCTCAAGGCGTTGTTTCAGGAGCAGGCCGAGCGCAGCGAAAAACTGCGCACCGAGTCCTATCAGGACAACCTGACAGGGCTCGCCAATCGCCGCTATTTCGAGATGCAATTGCACGCCCGGGTCAGCAACCCGGAACAGGCCAGCTCCGGTTACCTGCTGTTGTTGCGGGTGCAGGACCTGGCGGGGCTGAACCAACGCCTGGGCGGGCAGCGCACCGACGAACTGCTGCAGGCGGTCGGCGAACAGTTATCCCGTGCGTGCGCGCGATATCCGGTGACGCAAAACCTGGTCACGCGTATTCGCGGCGGCGAGTTTGCCGTGCTGGCGCCGGGGTTGATGCGCGAAGAAGCGCTGCAACTGGCGCAACACCTCGACACGGCCCTGGCCAGCCTGCACGCCACGGGCGCGACCGACGTGGCCTCGGTTGCGGCCATCGGGTTGGCGCCGTTCGTTCACGGCGACACACCGCAAGCGGTGCTGGGGCTGGCGGATCAGGCCTTGGCGCAGGCCGAGGGCCAGGTCGATAGCCATTGGGTCTGCCTGGATCACAGCGCGTCGGCGGATGTCGGCGATGATCATCATGCCTGGCACAACCTGCTGGATCAGGCGCTCAATCAACGCCGTTTCAGATTGTATTTCCAGCCGGTGGTGGCCAGTCAGGACACGCAACTGGTGCTGCATTACAAAGTGCTGTCCCGGCTGATCGACGACCACGGCCAGAGCGTCACGGCCGGGCGCTTCCTGCCCTGGCTGCAGCGCTTCGGCTGGACTGCGCGGCTGGATCGTCTGATGCTGGAGCTGGTGCTGGAGCAGATGGCCGACCACGAGGCATCGCTGGCGCTGAACCTGTCTTCAGCCAGCCTGGAAGATCCGCAGGCGCTCAATGCGCTTCTTGAATTGCTGCGCTCACATTCCAATCTGGGGTCGCGCTTGACCCTGGAAATCGGCGAGGAGCAACTGCCGGAGCAGGCTCTGCTCGAAGACCTGACACGGCGTTTGCGTGGCCTCGGGTTCTCGCTGAGCCTGCAACACTTCGGCGGGCGCTTCAGCATGATCGGCAACCTGGCGCGACTCGGACTGGCGTACCTGAAAATCGACGGCAGCTATATCCGTGCGATCGATCAGGAGAGCGACAAGCGCCTGTTCATCGAAGCCATCCAGCGTGCGGCCCACAGCATCGACCTGCCGCTGATTGCCGAGCAGGTGGAAACCGAGGGCGAGCTGGCGGTGATTCGCGAGATGGGGGTGTATGGGGTTCAGGGGCGGTTGATCGGCGAGCCCAAGCCTTGGTAAGCCGTTGAAGCCGTGCCGTCAATGAGTCCGCCTGCGCGAGCAAGCCACATTCGATCGCACGCGCCCAGGCAACTCGGACAACTGTGGGAGCGGGCTTGCTCGCGAAGGCGTCCGAACAGGCAATGATCTTCTGACCTAGATAAACCCTTCCTCATCATCATCGACCAAATGACTCAACCCCCCCAACGCCTCCCGGGCCTGGGACCGGTCCATGAGTTTGGCCTGCGCCGGCGCCGGCAGGTCGGTGACGAGGATCACGCCTTTGCTGATCAACACCTCGATCAAGTCGTCGAGTACCCGGATCATTTCCAGGTCGCTCTGGCGCAGCTGCTTGAGTTGTTTGATCTGCTTGAGCTGCTTGACGCTGGTGGCCATGACCTCATTGGCAAACCAGGCCTGCAGGTCGGGGTGGTCGGCCGGCAGCGTCTCCGTAGCGTCTGCATAGGCTTCTGTTTCGACGCGCATCAGTTGCCCTTCTGCATTGCGTTGCACGTAGAACATGGATCATC
This sequence comes from Pseudomonas sp. KK4, assembly GCF_001984065.1. Lineage (GTDB taxonomy): Bacteria > Pseudomonadota > Gammaproteobacteria > Pseudomonadales > Pseudomonadaceae > Aquipseudomonas. The sequence goes on along the minus strand of NZ_LYVP01000034.1, from coordinate 40,910 downwards.
CCTCGGAAAAGAACCGCGTCATGCTGTCAGCAGCATAGGTGAAATACGCCATATGGTTATTCGCTAACGGTATTTAAAATCCTCTTCTTATAGCTATAAAGTCACACTCCTGCGTACCTGCCGACCAATCGGCGCGCCGCACGACACGAACCAACACGACATCCGTGAGTTTCTGATCGACGCGCGCGCCCTTGAGCGTGCCGTGCGTGGGAGTAATTAATGTCTGCAGCCACTGCTAGCCCAAGCGCCGCGACCATCGCGCCGCAAGCATTCGAAATCCGTCCGTTCAGCGGTGCCGTCGGCGCCGAAATCATTGGCCTGGACTTGTCCCGCCCGATCAATGACCAGGACTTCGCCCGCATTCACCGCGCGCACCTGGATCATCATGTCGTGGTGTTCCGCGACCAGCGCATCAGCCCCGAACAACAGATCGCCTTCAGCCGCCGATTCGGCGTGTTGCAGATCCACGTGCTCAAGCAGTTCCTGCTGGCCGGGCACCCGGAAATCCTCATCGTTTCCAACATCGTCGAGAACGGCCAGAACATTGGCCTGGGCGATGCCGGCAAGTTCTGGCACTCCGACCTGTCCTACAAGGAACTGCCGAGCCTGGGCTCGATGCTGCACGCTCAGGAGTTGCCGTCCGAGGGCGGAGACACGCTGTTCGCCGACATGCACAAGGCCTGGGACAGCCTGCCTGATGCACTGCGCAAAGCCGTCGAGGGACGCTCCGCTGCGCACTCCTACACGGCCCGCTACAGCGAAACCAAATTCGAAGGCAACTGGCGCCCGACCCTGACCCCGGAGCAACTGGCGCAAGTGGCCGAAGTTATCCACCCGGTGGTGCGCACTCACCCGGAAAACGGCCGCAAGGCGCTGTTCGTCAGCGAAGGCTTCACCACCCGCATCGTTGGCCTGCCGGAAGACGAGAGCAAGCAACTGCTGGACGAGCTCTACGCCCACAGCGTGCTGGCGCAAAACATCTACCGCCATCAATGGCAGCCCCACGACCTGGTGTTCTGGGACAACCGTTCGCTGATCCACCTTGCCGCCGGGTGCCCAAGCCATCTGCGCCGCAAGCTGTATCGCACCACCATCCAGGGCGACGCGCCTTTCTGATTTGTCGGAGATTTGATCATGTCCAAACGTCTTCCCTTTGCACCGCTGGCCGCGGCCATCGGCCTGGGTTTCAGCCTGATCGCCGGCAGCCTGGCGGCGCCGACCGTGGCCCACGCCGAAGGTGAAATCCGCATCGCCGAGCAGTTCGGCATCGTTTATCTGCTGCTCAACGTGGTGCGCGATCAGAACCTGATCGAGAAGTACGGCAAGCAGGAAGGCATCGACATCAAGGTCGACTGGACTCAGCTGTCCGGCGGCGCGGCGGTCAACGATGCCTTGCTCTCCGGGTCCATCGACATCGCCGGCGCCGGTGTCGGCCCGCTGCTGACCATCTGGGACCGCACCCACGGCAAGCAGAACGTCAAGGCCGTGGCCTCGCTGGGCAACTTCCCGTACTACCTGGTGAGCAATAATCCGAAGGTCAAGACCATTGCCGATTTCACCGAGAAGGACCGCATCGCGGTGCCAGCGGTAGGGGTATCGGTGCAGTCGCGCTTCCTGCAATACGCCGCCGCCAAACAGTGGGGCGACCAGGAATTCAATCGCCTGGACAAGTACACCATCGCCGTACCGCACCCTGATGCCACGGCGGCGCTGATCGCTGGCGGCACCGAGTTGACCGGGCACTTCTCCAACCCGCCGTTCCAGGATCAGGCGCTGGAAAACCCCAACGTGCACGTGGTGCTCAACTCCTACGACGTGCTCGGCCCGAACTCGCCGACCGTGTTGTTCGCCACCGAGAAATTCCGTGACGAAAACCCGAAAACCTACAAGGCCTTCGTCGACGCGTTGACCGAAGCGGCGCAATTCGCCCAGAACGACAAGGGCGCCGCGGCGGATACCTACTTGCGTGTCACCAAGGCGAAAATCGACCGCGCCGCGTTGCTGAAAATCATCGACAACCCGCAGTTCGAATTCAGCGTCACGCCGAAAAACACCTATCCGCTGGCCGAATTCCTCTACCGCGTCGGCGCGATCAAGAACAAACCGGACTCGTGGAAGGATTACTTCTTCCAGGACGCCAAACCGTTGCAAGGGAGCTGACCGTCATGAACGCCCCTTTGCAAGGCCACACGGTCAGCAAACCGAACGCAGCAACCCAGGCGTTGCTGTCGGTCGATAACGTCAGCCTCGAATACCGCACGCCCCAGCGTGTGGTGCGGGCGACCCATCAAGTCAGTTTCGAGATCGACCCGGCGGACCGTTTTGTATTGCTCGGCCCATCGGGATGCGGCAAATCGACGTTGCTCAAGGCCGCTGCCGGGTTCATTCAGCCAGTGGAGGGCGAGATTCGTCTGCAAGGCCAGCGCGTGGAAGCGCCGGGGCCGGACCGGATCGTGGTGTTCCAGGAGTTCGATCAATTGCCGCCGTGGAAAACCGTCAAACAGAACGTGATGTTTCCACTGCTGGCTTCCAAAACCCTCAAGCGCAAAGAGGCCGAAGAGCGAGCGCTCCACTACTTGGAAAAGGTCGGTCTGGCGGCGTTTGCCGATGCTTATCCGCATACCTTGTCCGGCGGCATGAAAGCGCGAGTGGCGATCGCCCGAGCCCTGGCGATGCAGCCGAAAATCCTCCTCATGGACGAACCCTTCGCCGCCCTCGATGCGCTGACCCGGCGCAAGATGCAGGAAGAGTTGCTGTTGCTGTGGGAAGAGGTGCGCTTCACGCTGTTGTTCGTCACCCACTCGATCGAAGAGGCGCTGGTGGTGGGCAACCGCATCCTGTTGCTGTCGCCGCACCCGGGGCGGGTGAGGGCAGAGGTGCACAGTCACCAGTACGATCTGCACAGCCTCGGTGGCGTGGCATTCCAGGAATCGGCGCGGCGCATTCACCGGTTGTTGTTCGATGAGGGCCAGTCGCCGCAAACCGAGCGCGAACTGGATTTCGCCGACATCCGCATCGCTTATTGAGCCAGTGTTCGAGGAGGGCCCGATGAGCCATTTATCATCCCCGCGTGAAGAGTTCGAAACCGTTCTGCAGCCACTCACCAGCGTGCCGCTGGAGCGTGAACTGCCTCTGAGTCAGCGCCTGTGGCAACAGGGCTGGATTCGCAAAAGCCTGATCCTGATATTGCTCGCGGTGCTTTGGGAAGTAATCGCCCGCGTGCAGAACAACGACTTGTTGCTGCCAAGCTTTCTGCAAACCGCCAGTGCGCTGTACGACGGTCTGCTCAGCGGCGAGTTGCTCGGCAAGGTGTGGATTTCCCTGGTGGTACTGGTCAAGGGCTACTTGATCGGCATCGTCCTGGCGTTCGGCCTGACCACCCTGGCGGTGTCGACCCAGTTCGGTCGCGACCTGCTCAGTACCCTGACCTCGATGTTCAACCCGCTGCCGGCCATCGCGCTGTTGCCGCTGGCGCTGCTGTGGTTTGGCCTGGGGCAGAACAGCCTGATTTTCGTGCTGGTGCACTCGGTGCTGTGGGCGCTGGCGCTGAACACCTATGCCGGGTTCCTGGGTGTGTCGGAAACCCTGCGCATGGCCGGGCGCAACTACGGCCTCAAGGGCATGCGCTTCGTGCTGTTCATCCTGATCCCGGCGGCGCTGCCGTCGATCCTCGCCGGCCTGAAGATCGGCTGGGCGTTTGCCTGGCGCACGCTGATTGCCGCAGAACTGGTGTTCGGTGCGACCAGCGGCAAGGGTGGGTTGGGCTGGTACATCTTCCAGAATCGCAACGAGCTGTACACCGACAAGGTATTTGCCGGGTTGGCGGTGGTGATTCTGATTGGCTTGCTGGTGGAGAACCTGGTGTTTGATTCGCTGGAGCGGGTGACGGTGAAGCGTTGGGGCATGCAGCGCTAGGTTCTCTGGCGCCTGTTCCGGCCTCTTCGCGAGCAAATCCGCTCCCACAGTTGGGCCAACTCGGTTCAATGGTGGGAGCGGGCTTGCTCGCGAAAGCGGCCGACCAATCACCGCCGATCCAGCGAGCATGTTTGCTAGCATTGCGTCTGAATCATCTCCGATCAGACACGAGTGCCCGCCATGCAACTCCCAGACATGAACCTGCTGATCGCCCTCGATGCCTTGCTCGACGAGGGCAGTGTGGTCGGCGCGGCGCGACGAATGAACCTCAGCCCGGCCGCCATGAGCCGGACCCTGACGCGCATTCGCGAGGCCATCGGCGATCCGATCCTGGTGCGCGCCGGTCGTGGCCTGGTACCTACCCCCAAGGCGCTGGAGATGCGCGAGCAGGTGCGGGATGTGGTGGAGCAAGCCGCGCATCTGTTTCACTCGGCCCGTGTGGTGGACCTGAGCAATTTGCGTCGGCGCTTCAACATCAGGGCCAACGATTTTTTCATCGGCATCTACGGCGGCAAGCTGTTCGACACGCTCGATCGCCAGGCGCCGCACTGCGAATTGCGCTTCGTGCCCGAAGGCGACGGTGATGACGAAGCCTTGCGTGAGGGCCGCATCGACCTGAGCGTCAGCAACAATCGGCCGCTGATGCCGGAAGTGAAAGTGCAGACCCTGTTTTCCACGGTGTTCGTCGGCCTGGTGCGTGAAGACCATCCCCTGCTCGATGAAGAAATCACCCCTGAGCGCTTCGCCCGGTATTCGCATATCAGCATGTCCCGGCGCGGCATCGCCCGCGGGCCGATCGATACGGCCCTCAATGCCTTGGGGCTGGAGCGGCGGGTGGCGCTGATCGCACCGAGTTTCCATGCGGCGATGTTCGCCCTGCCCGATACCGACCTGATTCTGCCGGTGCCCAGGGAAACCATTCTGAGCGTGCGGCGCCTGGGCATGAAACTGCGCTCGTTCACCCTGCCGGTGCCATTGCCCACCGTGATGCTGACCCAGGCCTGGCACCCCCGATTCGACAACGACCCCGCCCACCGCTGGCTGCGCGAGACACTCAAGCGCTGTTGCGAAGAGACGTGGCAGGCGGCGCAGGGCTGAGCCCATCCTGTGAACGGCGACAAACCTGTGGCGAGGGAGCTTGCTCCCGTCGGGTCGCGAAGCGGCCCTGAAAAGCGAGGGCCGCTTCGCAGCCCAGCGGGGATAAATCCCCTCACAACAAGGTTTTTTTGTTGCATGGAGGCCACTGCGCTAACACCTATGGATGGTGGTTCAGGCGCTCACGCCGATGTTAGTTTCCTTTCCCTTGCTCATAAGCAGCCATCCACTGATTGCTGCGCACGACGCACTTATAAATTGCCAATAAGTCAGTTTTCGTAACGGGTCGGTATTCGTAGACTGGCGCCAATCTTTTTTGGAGTCTTGAACCGATGACCTCTCTGACGGCCACGGCGCCTTTGGCTGCGCCAACGCCAGCCGCCGCACCAATGGTGTTTGGACCCCGGATCATCATCGGCCTGGTGGGCGTACTGCTGGCGGTGCTGGTGGCGGGCCTTAACGAGATGGTGACCAAGGTCGCCCTGGCTGATATTCGCGGCAACCTGGGCATCGGCTACGACGAGGGCACCTGGCTGGTCGCCAGCTACGCCGCGACCTCAGTGGCCGCCGCAGCCTTCGCCCCGTGGTGCTCGGTGACCTTCTCGTTGCGCCGCTTCACGCTCTATGCGATCAGCGCATTCATCCTGTTGGGGGTGCTGTGCCCGCTGGCGCCGAACTACGAAAGCCTGCTGGTGCTGCGTACCTTGCAAGGCCTGGCCGGTGGCGCGCTGCCGCCGATGCTGATGACCGTCGCCCTGCGTTTTCTGCCACCGGGCGTGAAGCTCTACGGCCTGGCCGGTTACACCCTCACCGCCACGTTCGGCCCGGGCCTGGGTACGCCGCTGGCGGGGCTGTGGACCGAGTATGTCGGCTGGCAGTGGACCTTCTGGCAGATCGTCGTGCCCTGCCTGATCGCCATGGTCGCGGTGGGTTATGGCATTCCCCAGGACCCACTGCGGCTGGAGCGTTTCAAGCAGTTCAACTGGCGTGGTCTGCTGCTGGGTTTTCCGGCGATCTGCATGCTGGTGATCGGCATTGTCCAGGGCAATCGCCTGGATTGGTTCGAGTCGGACCTGATCACTGCGTTGCTGGTCTGTGGCTCGTTGCTGCTGGTGGCGTTCCTGATCAACGAGTGGTCGCAACCGATCCCGTTTTTCAAGATGCAGATGCTCGGCATCCGCAACCTGTCGTTCGCCCTGATCACCCTGTCCGGGGTGCTGGTGGTGTTGTCGGCGGTGGTCATCATTCCGTCGAGCTACCTGGCGCAGGTCCAGGGTTATCGCCCGGTGCATACCGCGCCGATCACCCTGCTGGCGGCGTTGCCGCAGTTGATCGCACTGCCGTTGGTGGCGGCGCTGTGCAACCTGCGCTGGGTCGATTGTCGCTGGGTGCTGGGCATCGGCCTGAGCATGCTGATCCTGTCCTGCATCGGTGGATCGCAGCTGACGTCGGAATGGATTCGCGACGACTTCTACGTGTTGCAACTGTTGCAGATCTTCGGCCAGCCGATGTCGGTGCTGCCGCTGCTGATGCTTTCCACCGGCAGCATCAACCCGATGGACGGGCCGTTCGCCTCGGCCTGGTTCAACACGGTCAAAGGCATGGCCGCAGTGATTGCCACCGGCGTACTGGACACCCTCACCACCGCGCGGCTGCATTTTCACTCGACGATGCTGGTCGATCGCCTGGGCAATTCACCGCTGGCCGAATCCGACAGCGCCGGCCTTGCCCACCAATTGCATGAACAGGCGGTGGTGCTGACCGCCTCGGACCTCTACCTGTGCATGGCCGGCATCGCCGTGGCGTTGATCCTGCTGATTTTCTGGATGCCGACGCGGATCTTTCCGCCCCGCGCACCGACTTGAATGCTCCACTGAAACTGAAGGTTTTTTATGACGACTCAATCGAAGCAAAAAGTGGCCGTGGGCGTTGCCGTCGTGATTGCGGTGGGCGCGTTTGTTTATCTGATGGTGCCCGGCCTGTTCGGCCAGCGCACGCAGCAAACCACCAATGACGCCTACGTCTCGGCGGACTACACCCTGGTGGTGCCGCGCGTGGCCGGCTTCATCAAGCAAGTGCTGGTCGAAGACAACGAACAGGTCAAGGCCGGCCAGTTGCTGGCGCTGATCGACGACCGCGACCTGCGTGCCGCCGCCGATGCGGTCAGTGCCGAAACGCTGGTGGCCAAGGCGCAGTTGGAAAATGCCCGGGCGACCCTTGAACGTCAGGCGTCGGTGATTGCCCAGGCCCAGGCACAAGTGGTGTCGGCCAAGGCTGAACTGGCCTTCGCTGAACACGAGCTCAATCGTTACGACCACCTCGCCGGCGTCGGCGCCGGTACGGTGCAAAACGCGCAACAGGCCCGTACCCGCATCGATCAGGCCAGTGCCCGCTTGACCAATGTCACGGCGGTGCTGGCCGCCGAACGCAAGCAGGTGGACATTCTCACCGCTCAGCGCGACGCCGCCGAAGGTGGCTTGAAACGGGCGCAGGCCAAGCTGGAAATCGCCAGTTTCGACCTGTCCTACACACGCATCGTCGCGCCGCAGGACGGCATGATCGGCGAGCGCGCCGTGCGGGTCGGCGCCTATGTCACGCCGGGCAGCAAACTGCTGGCGGTGGTGCCACTGGCCCAGGCCTATGTGGTGGCCAACTTCCAGGAAACCCAATTGACCCACGTGCAGCCGGGACAAGACGTGCAGATTCGCGTCGATACCTTTGGCGGCGCCGCGTTGAACGGGCGTGTCGAGAGCATTGCACCGGCCACCGGCGTGACCTTTGCATCGGTCAAGCCGGACAACGCCACCGGTAACTTCACCAAAGTGGTGCAGCGGATTCCGGTGAAGATCGTGCTCGAACCGGGCCAGCCACTGGCCGAGCGGTTGCGGGTGGGGATGTCGGTGGTGGCGAACATTGATACCGCCAGCACCGGTGCCAAACATGAGGTGGCGCAGCAATGATCCTCAATAATCACCGTTCCCTGTGGCGAGGGAGCTTGCTCCCGTCGGGCTGCGAAGCGGCCCCAACATCCCGGAGTGCTGCGCACTCTGACGGGAGCAAGCTCCCTCGCCACAAGTTGCCCATTCAGGCATTGACCATCGGGCTGAGCTTGCTTGCATTGAGCGCCTGCACCGTTGGCCCGGACTTCCTGAAGCCCGAAGCCCAACAAGTCAGCGAATGGTCCAAACCCTCAAAACCCGCCGCCAGCCAGGCCGTCGCCGAGACCCTGAACGAACGCTGGTGGGAAGTGTTCAACGACTCGAAACTGTCGGCACTGAGCCAGCGCGCCCTGACTGACAATCTCGACCTGAAACTGGCGAGCAGTCGCCTGGAGCAAAGCCGCGCCGTGCGTCAGGTGACCACCGCCGACCGTTATCCGACCACAGCCGCCACGGGCAGTTACAGTCGTGAGCGCAACAGCGGCAAAGGCTTGAGCGACCCTTCCGGACACAATGGCAACTCGGCGTTCAACCTCTGGGATAGCGGTTTCTCCGCGTCCTGGGAGCTGGACTTCTGGGGCCGGGTGCGCCGCGAAACCGAAGCTGCCGATGCCACCTTAGAGGTCGCGGAAAACGATCGGCGTGGCGTACTGCTGTCGGTCCTCGCCGAAACCGCCCAGGACTACATCCAGTTGCGCGGCGTGCAAAACACCCGGGCAGTTACCGAGCAGAACCTCGAGGTGGCCCGTCACAGCCTGAAGCTGTCGCAACTGCGCCTGGGCGATGGCGTCGCCACTGACCTGGACGTAGCCGAAGCCGCCGCACAAGTGGCGGCCATCGAATCGCGCCTGCCGGCGCTGGAGCAACGCCAGGCTCAATTGATCAACGCCTTGAGCCTGCTGATGGGCGAACCGCCCCAGGCGCTGGCGTCCGAATTGTCGGCCGACGCGCCAGTACCGCAAACGCCGCGCCAGGTCGCCATCGGCGTGCCGTCGCAACTGGCCGAGCGTCGCCCGGACATCCGCCAGGCCGAGGCCCGCCTGCATGCCGCGACCGCTAGCATCGGCGTGGCAAAAGGGGATTTCTATCCGCGTATTACCCTGTCGGGCAGCATCAGTTCGCAAGCCATGCAGTTGAGTGATTTCGGCTCGTGGGGCTCGCGCGCATTCGGCATCGGCCCGCAATTTTCACTGCCGTTGTTCGACGGCGGACGCTTGCGCGGCGTGCTGAACCTGCGCGAAGCCCAGCAACAGGAAGCGGCCATCGCCTACCAGCAAACCGTGCTGCGTGCCTGGCATGAAATCGACGACCAGTTGAGCGCCTATAACGCCAGCCAATTACGCCGCGACAGCCTGGCTGAAGCCGTGCGCCAGAACCAGATCGCGCTGCAAACCGCACAACGGCAATACACCGAGGGTGTGGTGGACTTCGTCAACGTACTCACCGTACAGGGTGCGTTACTGACGACCCAGGAGCAGTGGGTCGAGAGCTCCACCGGCGTGTCACTGGCGGCGGTCGGGTTGTACAAGGCACTGGGCGGCGGATGGCAGTCGGTGTATCCGCTGGCGGCGCAACGCTGAGTGCCCAGTGCTCACTTCATCGATTCACCGTCCCGGACGGCGACGTTGCGCGAGCAGTGGCCTAGAGTGAGCTGAATATTCGACGGTGTGGGTGAAAAGCGATCATGGATGGGCAAAGCAAGGCGCCTCTGGTCAAGCCCCGCCGATCCGACGCCAACCGCCCGGTGCCTGGCTGCCAGGTGTGGCCGCACGCCTGGCTGGGCGCTGTGCTTATCCTGATGCTGGCCGTGGTGGCGCGGTTTTATGATCTGACGGCTTCAGCGATCTGGGGTGATGAAGGCTCCAGCCTGCTGATGAGCCGCTACACCCTCAGCGGCATTTGGTTTCATGCTGCGCACGACGTGCACCCGCCGCTGTATTTCATGCTGCTCCATGCCTGGATCGAGCTGTTTGGCGATGGCATGTTCTCGATACGCAGCTTGAGCGCGTTGCCGGGCGTTGTCGCCGTCGTGCTGGGCGTGTGGCTGGTGCGACTGATCGCCACTTCTCGTGCGGCACTGCTGGCAGGGTTGATGCTGGCGCTGTTGCCAACCGCCGTGCGCTACAGCCAGGAAGTGCGCATGTACTCGTTACTGGGCATGTGGCTGCTCGGCGCGACGATTGCGCTGGTGTACTGGGTCAAGCAACCTCGCCGTAAGCGGGCACTGGTGGTTTACACGCTGCTGATGAGCGCCGGGTTTTACACTCACTATTTCACTGCGTTGTGCGTGCTGGTCCATTGGGCGTACCTGCTGGTGCTGAGCTTGCAGCCCGGCCATCCTCTGAAACACATCAATCGTCCGGCCTGGTGGGTCGCCAATATCACCATCGTGGCACTGTTTGCACCGTGGGTGCCCGGTTTGATCGACCTGATCGAGCATATGGACCAGCTCAAGGCCAACGGAGATGTAGGCTGGGAGTTGCCGGTGACGTTCAGCTCCCTGCCATCGATGGCGTGGAGTTTCCTGATTCAGGACGACGGGGAAAGCCTGCCCTGGCTGCTATTCGGCGCCATGCCGCTGCTGTTGCTGGCAGTGATTTTGCTGACAGTGATGCGTGACCGCAGTCGCTATCGCGGGAGTGTCCTGCTGGCACTCTACACCCTGTTACCGCTGGTACTGATTTTTCTGATTTCGTTCATTTCGCCGGTGTTCATCGAGCGCTATCTGACGGCTTATGCGCTGGGGCTGCCGCTGCTCATGGGGCTGGTGATCGACCGCTTGCTCCATGGGTTTCGCGTGCTGGCGTTCGGGTTGCTGGCACTCTTTGTCGGGACCGAATTGATAGGGCTGAAAATCAATACCACGGTGGATGTGAATGACCAGACGAGTGTGATGGTCGAGTTTGTGAATCAGCGCTTTGTACCGGGCGACCGGATCGTCATCAGTGACATGCTCTGGTACCTGAGCTACGTCTACTACAACCGCACCGATGCGGTGCCAATGCTCTACACGCCGCCCTCGGCAACGGGGGCTTCCAGGCGGCCGAACGCCTACGGGTTCGGTACCTTGGTGGTCAATGAAGCGAGCCGGATCTACCTCGATCATCTCAGTCAGTTACCCATGGGAACCGGCCGTGTCTGGTTGATCAGCACGGCCGATCAACCGGACGAATTCGCGCCGCTGCCGATTGGATGGCAGAAAGTGTGCGAGACCGAGGCGGGAAACAATCGAGCACGCCTGTTCGTCATGGGCTCCGAACCGCGCTGATGGCAATGTTCAAGGTTTCGCAGATAAGTCCGCCATGCCCTTGAGCAACTCGATCGGCAGCGGAAAGACGATGGTCGAGCTCTTGTCGCCAGCGATCGAGCTCAGTGTCTGCATGTAGCGCAACTGCATGGCACCCGGCTGGCGGCCGAGCATTTCGGCGGCCTGCATGAGTTTTTCCGAAGCCTGCAATTCGCCTTCGGCGTGGATCACCTTGGCCCGGCGTTCGCGCTCGGCTTCAGCTTGCCTGGCGATGGCGCGGATCATCGATTCGTTGAGGTCAACGTGCTTGATCTCGACATTGGCGACCTTGATGCCCCAGGCGTCGGTCTGGGCGTCGAGCACTTGCTGGATGTCGATGTTCAGCCGTTCCCGCTCGGCCAGCAGTTCATCGAGTTCGTGCTTGCCAAGCACGGCGCGCAGGGTGGTTTGCGCCAGTTGGCTGGTGGCCATGAGGAAATCCTCGACCTGGATGATCGCCTTCTGTGGATCCAGCACACGAAAGTACAGCACGGCGTTGACCTTGACCGAGACGTTGTCGCGGGTGATCACGTCCTGGGCCGGTACGTCGAGCACGATGGTGCGCAAATCGACGCGGACCATTTGCTGGATCACCGGGATCAACAGGATCAGGCCCGGGCCCTTGACCTGCCAGAAACGACCGAGCTGGAACACCACCCCACGCTCGTATTCGCGCAGGATGCGGAACGTCGCGCTGGCCAGGGCGATCAGCAACAACAGAAGCGCGGCGAAACCCACTTGCAGGCCCATGGTCATTCTCCAACCGATACCGCGTCAGTCGCGGCCACTTCCAGCATGAGTCCCTTGCGAGCCATCACCTGCACGCGCTGCCCGATCTGCAACGGCTTGGCGCTCGACACCTGCCAGCGCTCACCCTGCAAATGCACCCACCCGTGGCAGGTATCGCCGGCCTGCACCGCCAGCACAGGCGCCACGCTGCCAAGCAATCCGGCATCGCCGCTGACGGCGTGGCGTGGTCGGGTTTTCAGGGCGCGGATCAGCAGGAAAATCAGCAACAGCGCACTGAGCAGTCCCAGGCCGATCATCAGGGGCACGGGCAGTTCGGCATTGGTCAGGATGAGCGCGCCGATCACGAACATCACGATCCCGCCCAGGCCGATCAGGCCATAGTTGGGCATGGTCGCCTCGGCGATCAGAAACGCGATGCCGAAGGTGATCAGCCACATGCCTGTGGGGGCGGGGGAGGTCAGTCCAGCCGTGTCCGCAGCGAGGGCGCAGCTGCTCGCCACCATCAACCAGGCCATGGCACAACAACGGGTGTTCACGTGACCCTCCGGGAGAGTCGGTGGGGTTCTGTATACAGTCTAGTTGACGCGCCGGTTGTATGAATTTTACTCAAATACCGAAGTGTCCAGTGGGCGGATTTCCCGGCGGATTGTTCTCTCGGGCCTAGACTTTCACTACGAACAAAGGCGTCAACCAACGCCCGCCAAGCGTCATGGCGGACACCGAGGTGCATCATGCGTATGGCAAGAACCGTGCAGCGCAGCCTGGAAAAGGCTCAATGCAGCTATGACATCGTCACCCACCCCCATTCGGCCAGCAGCCTGGAAACAGCGCGAGTCGCAGGCATTCCGGCCGAGCGGGTGGCCAAATCGGTGATCCTCGACGACCACCATGGGCATTACCTGATGGCGGTGCTGCCCGCCAGCCGTCACCTGGACCTGAGTAAAGTCCGCAGCAGCGGGCAGTGGCAGGTATCGCGCGAAAGCAACCTGCCGCATCTGTTCGAAGACTGTGAACGCGGCGCGGTGCCCGCCCTGGGCGAAGCCTATGGGTTGGACGTGGTCATCGACCCGCTGCTGACCCGGCAGAAAGACATCTACCTGGAGGCCGGCAACCACATCAACCTGCTGCACATGAACATGCCCGACTTCCTGAAAATGGTGCCCCATGCGGAGGTGCGGGAGTTGAGTCATTGAGTCTTGCAGTGCTTTGACTGCCGCCATCGCGGGCAAGCCCGCTCCCACAGTATTTGCGCATGTCCCTGTGGGACCGGGCTTGCCCGCGATGGCCGCGCAGCGGTCCCTCAATCAATTCGCTGGAGCCCAACATGGAAAACCCGACCCACAGCCTCCCCTCCCTGTTCAAACAACTCGGCCTGCCCGACGACGCCGAAAACATCGACAAATTCATCGCCACCCATTCACCGCTCAAACCGGAACTGCACCTGGCAGACGCCTTTTTCTGGAGCCCGAGCCAGGCGGATCTGCTGCGCAATGAGATTCTGGATGATGCCGATTGGGCGGAGGTGGTGGATCAGCTGGATGTGATGTTGAGGAAGGGGCGGGGGGCTTAGAGGCCCTTCAGTTGTAGGAGCGAGCATGCTCGCGATGGTCGCCAACGATAACGCTGAAAGCCTGATACCCCGCGGCGTACTGAGGTTCATCGCGAGCAAGCTCGCTCCTGCAGCCAGCTAATTCATTTCAAAACTTGACGAAAAATCCCTGCAAATGCGATATTGATAGTTAGCAAACTAACAGTGTGGGCATTTTCTCGTGCCGAATAATCTCGACGCTCTCCAGATGAACATCAGTAGCTCCATGGTGGTGGCTGCGCGGCATTGGCGAAAAATCTGCCAGACCACGCTGGTCAACTATGGCATCTCCGAAGCCTGTGCCGTCCCGTTGTTGATGATCGGGCGCCTGGGGGAGGGTGTGCGTCAGGTGGCGGTGGCGCAGGCGGCGGGGATGGAGAGTCCGTCCCTGGTGCGTCTGCTCGATCAGCTGTGTCATTCCGGCTATGTGTGCCGCACCGAAGACGCCCAGGACCGTCGCGCCAAATGCCTGAGCCTGACCGACACCGGCCGGGCGCTGGTGCAGAAAGTGGAAATCGAACTGGTGCGCCTGCGCAATGAAGTGCTCGAAGGCATCGACCAGCGCGATCTGGAGGCGGCGCTGCGCGTGCTCAAGGCGTTCGAGTCGGCCAGTCAGTTTCCGGCGGCCCAACCGTGAGCGGTTTCTTCAGCGGAATGCCCCCGGCGCGGGACTGGTTCTACGGCGTGCGGACCTTCGCCGCGTCGATGATCGCCTTGTACATCGCCATGCTCATGCAAATGCCCCGGCCTTATTGGGCGATGGCCACGGTGTACATTGTGTCCAACCCGTTTCTCGGCCCGACCACGTCCAAGGCGCTGTACCGGGCGATCGGTACCTTTCTCGGCGCCGCGGCGGCGGTGCTGTTCGTGCCGATGTTTGTCCAGAGCCCTTATGTGCTGGTGCTGGTCATTGCGTTGTGGACGGGCACGCTGCTGTTCCTGTCCCTGCACCTGCGCACCGCCAACAATTACGCTTTCATGCTCGCCGGCTACACCTTGCCGCTGATCGCCCTGCCGGTGGTGGACAACCCGTTGGCGGTGTGGGACGTGGCCGAAGCGCGCACCGAGGAAATCTTCCTCGGCATCGCCGTTGCGGCGGTGGTGAGTGCGATGTTCTGGCCACGGCGGCTGGCGCCGGTGTTCAAGGACTCGGTGAGCAAATGGTTTGCCGAGGCGTCGACCTACAGCCTGCGTTTTCTCAGCCGCGATGTGCGACCGGAGGAAGTCAGCGGTTTGCGCACATCGATGGTCGCGACCTTCAACAGCCTGGAGCTGATGATCGGCCAGCTGCCCCACGAGGGCGCCCGCCCGCAAACCGTGCGCAACACCAAGGAACTGCGCGGGCGCATGATCCACCTGCTGCCGGTCATCGATGCCCTCGACGACGCACTCTATGCCCTCGAACGACGTACGCCCGAGCTTGTGGACAAGTTCGCGCCCATGCTCGCCGCCGCCAGCGAATGGCTGCAGCACAAAGATGCCGACATCGAGCGCTGGCAGGCCTTGAAAGATCAGCTCGAGGCCCTGCAACCCAGTGCCCAAGCGCTGGAGGATCGCAGGCAGCTGCTGTTTTCCAACGCCTTGTATCGCCTCGGCGAATGGATCGATCTGTGGCAGGACTGCCGCAGCCTGCAGATCGCCATCGAGTGCGAAAACCAGGACAGCTGGCGCGCGGTTTACCGGCATTGGCGTCTGGGGCGGCTGACGCCGTTTCTCGACCGTGGCCTGATGTTGTATTCCGCCGCGTCCACCGTCAGCGCGATCATCGTGGCCTCGGTGCTGTGGATTCTGCTCGGCTGGACCGATGGCGGGGCCGCAGTGATTCTGGCGGCGGTGTCGTGCAGTTTCTTCGCCTCGATGGACGACCCGGCGCCGCAGATCTACCGGTTCTTTTTCTGGACTGCGATGTCGGTGTTGTTCGCCAGTCTTTACCTGTTCCTGGTGCTGCCGAACCTGCATGATTTCCCGATGCTGGTGCTGGCATTTTCGGTGCCGTTCATCGTCGTCGGTACGCTGACGGTCAAGCCGCAATTTTACCTGGGCATGCTGCTGACGCTGGTCAACACCTCGTCGTTCATCAGTATTCAGGGTGCCTACGACGCCGATTTTCTCAGTTTTGCCAACTCCAACCTGGCCGGTCCCGTGGGCTTGCTGTTCGCCTTTGTCTGGACCCTGATCGCCCGGCCGTTCGGCGCCGAACTGGCGGCCAAGCGCCTGACCCGATTCAGCTGGCGCGACATCGTCAGCCTGACGGAACCTGCATCCCTGGCCGAACATCGGCAACTGGGCGTACAGGTGCTCGATCGCCTGATGCAGCACCTGCCGCGTCTGGCCATCACCGGCCAGGACACCGGCATCGCCCTGCGCGAAGTGCGTGTGGCGCTGAACATGCTGGACCTGCTCGCCTATACGCCGCGCATTCAAGGTGCACCGCAGGCCCTGCTGCGCCAGGTGGTGGTCGAGGTGGGGGAATACTTCAAGGCCTGCCTCAAGGCCGGCGAGCGCTTGCCGGCGCCAAGCCCTCTGCTGATGACCATGGACCGCGCCCGTCGCGCCCTCGGCGGTGCCGGCGATGACGAAACCCGACTGCACCTGTTGCACGCCTTGAGCGGCTTGCGCCTGGCGCTGTTGCCCGGCGTTGAATTCGTCGGTTCCACCGAACTCGAAGAACCGCTTCCCCATGGCATCGATGGAGCGCCTCTATGATCGGAGATCTGGACATCAGCGGTGTATTCCTGCCCACGCTGCTGGTGCTGATGGGCATCACCTATCTGTTTTACCTGTTGGTGCACGGGTTGCTGACACGCTTGCACTTTTACCGTCTGGTCTGGCACCGGGCATTGTTCAACGTGGCTCTCTACGCCTTGCTGCTTGGCGTGGTGGACTCACTCAGTCGATACCTGATGACATGAAAAAACCTTTTTTAACCCTCGGCCGAGTGGTTCTGACCCTGTTGATCGTGACCTTCGCCGTCGTCGTGGTGTGGCGCATGGTGATGTATTACATGTTTGCCCCCTGGACTCGCGATGGGCACATCCGCGCCGACATCGTGCAGATCGCGCCGGACGTGTCCGGGCTGATCCAGCAGGTGGACGTGACCGATAACCAGCAGGTCAAGCGCGGCCAGGTGCTGTTCAGCATCGATCAGGACCGCTTCAAACTGGCCCTGCGCCAGGCGAAAGCGGCGGTGGCCGATCGCGAGGAAACCCTGGCCCAGGCCCAGCGAGAAGCCAAGCGCAACAAAGGCCTGGGTAACCTGGTGCCGACCGAGCAGATGGAAGAAAGCCAGTCCAAGGTCGCCCGTGCGCAAGTGGCGTTGATGGAAGCCCAGGTCGCGGTGGACAGCGCCCAGCTCAACCTCGACCGCTCGGTGATCCGCAGCCCCGTGGACGGCTATGTCAACGACCGTGCGCCGCGTACCCAGGAATTCGTCAGTGCCGGTCGTCCGGTGCTGTCGGTGGTCGACAGCAACTCCTACCACATCGACGGTTATTTCGAAGAAACCAAACTGGACGGCATTCATGTCGGCCAGAGCGTCGACATCCGGGTGATCGGCGACCGTGCGCGGTTGCGTGGGCATGTGGTGAGCATCGTCGCCGGTATCGAAGACCGCGATCGCACCAGCGGCAACAACCTGCTGCCCAACGTCAACCCGGCCTTCAGCTGGGTGCGCCTGGCCCAGCGGATTCCCGTGCGGATCGCCTTCGACGATGTGCCGGCAGACTTCCGCATGATCGCCGGGCGTACCGCCACTGTGTCGATCATCGCAGACACGCAACGGGAGCCCGCGCAATGACCAGGGCCTCGGGTGTGGCGGTCGCGGGATTGGCCTTGATGCTGTCGGCGTGTCAGGTGGTCGGGCCGGACTATCACCTGCCGGACGAGGCGGCCATCCAGCGCAAGGATTTGCAGGGCGAACTGGCCGTCGACGGCAAACCGGTGGTTTCGGCACCGGTGCCCGCCGATTGGTGGCGACTGTATCAAGACCCGCGGCTGGACCAGTTGGTACAGCAGGCCATGGCGTCCAACACCGATTTGCGCGTGGCGGCGGCCAGCCTGTTGCGGGCGCGTGCTCAGGTTGACCAGGCCGAGGCGGCCGGTGGCTGGAGCGGCGGGGTGAAGATGGGCGCCCAGCGTTTGCAGGAGTCCGGCGAAGCGTTTCTGCTGCCGGAAAAGGTGCCGGTCGCCAACATCGGCGATATCGGCATCAGCGCGTCCTATCAATTCGACCTGTTCGGCACCTTGCAGCGTGGCATCGAAGCGGCCAAGGCCAATGCCGACGCGACCCAGGCCGCCGCCGACACCGCGCGCATCACCCTGGTGGCCGATGTGGTCCGCGCCTACACCCAGGTGTGCGCGGCCAACGAAGAGCGGGAGATCGCCCAGCATTCCCTCGATCTGCAATCCCAGAGCACCACACTGATCCAGCGTCTGCGCGACGCCGGGCGCGGCGATGAAACCCAGGTCACCCGTTCGCAGACCCAATTCAAATCCCTGCGCGCCGACATGCCGCGCTATGAAGCGGCGCGTCAGGCCGGGCTGTTCCGCCTGTCGATGTTGCTGGCCAAACCGGTGGATCAATTGCCGGCCGGCACCGCGACCTGCGCCGAACTGCCGAAAATCGCCCAACGGCTGCCGGTGGGCGACGGCGCGTCCTTGCTCAAGCGTCGTCCCGACATCCGTCAGGCCGAGCGCCGATTGGCCGCCGCGACCGCCGGTATCGGCGTGGCCACCGGCGAGCTGTATCCGGACATTCGCATCGGTGCGACCATCGGTACTGTAGGTATTCTGGAAAATCTCGGTGAGCCATCCACCAATCGCTGGGGCTTCGGGCCGTCGCTGACCTGGAACGTACCGACCAACGGCGCCCGGGCGCGCATCCGCGAGGCAGAAGCCATCACCCAGGCGACGCTGGCGCATTTCGATGGTGTGGTGCTCAACGCCATCCGCGAAACCCAGACCAGCCTGGCCCAGTACTCGGCCTTGCTGCAGCGCCGCGATGCCCTGGCGGACGCCGAGCAGTCGGCCAAACAGGCGGCCGATCAGACGCATCGCTTCTTCCAGGCCGGGCGCGAGTCGTTCCTGGCGGACTTGCAGGCCACCCGCACCTACACCGACGTCACGGCGCAACTGGCTTCGGCGAACACCCAAGTTGCCATGAGCCAGATCGATCTGTTCCTCGCCCTGGGCGGTGGTTGGGAAAGCGGACGAACGCAAGCGTCGAACTCCGGCAAACCCTGAGGCCGTTGCTATGCTTTGAAGTGTTGCAAGGGTGCTGGAGCAACAGCAGCCCTGCAACGCACAAAGCTTGCGCAGGTCATGGGGAAACCAATAATGAAAAACCCTTATGCTCTCGGCTTCTGGTGTGCCGTCGTGGCGCTGGTGCTGCTCACGGCTACCTATTTCTACGGCATCATGCTGGCCCATCAGATCGACAAGGCAATGGTGTTTCTCGACAGCGCCGTCGCACTGATCGCGGTGATGTCCGTCGCGGTAGTGGCCTGGGCGTCCGTCCAGAACCAGCGAATCAAGAAAAGACAACTCGAACAAGGCAAGACCCTGGTGTTGATCTGGGACACCAAGGTGGCGCTGCGCCGTGTCGAAACGGTGTTCGATCGCTATTTCTGGGGCAGCTACTGGCAACCGGGGCGCACGTTCCAGGAAGTCATGGGCGAACTCACCGGCACGCCGCTGGAAAAGAGCCTGGAAACCCTGAAGAAGCAATGCCTGGCGCTGGACCGGCAAGTGGCGGACGACGGTCGACACTGGCTCAACAACGCCCGGGAACTGGCTGACGTCGCCACGGCCATGGCCCGCGAGCGCTATCAGTTGGATTTCTGCGATCCCCGTGGGGAAGTCACGGGCGGGGCGGTGATCAATCGCGATTTCGAAGTGCTGGTGTACACCTGGACTGCACGGCTCAAGACCTTTGATCATCAGCTTGATGAGATCGAAGTACAGTATTCCTGATCGCAAAAAGATCGCAGCTTTCGACCGCTCCTACAGGTCTTGGTGAATAGTCTGTAGGCGCTGTCGGAAGCTGCGATCTTTCATCAACAAACCAACGCCAAAGACACACATCAATTGGGCCACCCCGCGCGCCTGATGCTAATCTGCACCCCACTTAAAGCGCAGTCGTGACCGCAACCCACTTCGGGTTCAAGGAAGACGACCACACCCTCAACAACGGACAATGATCGGGTCATACATGAATAAATCAGCAGGCGTGCTTCTGGGAATTGTTGTGGCCATTGGCGTCGTCAGCGCCGGCGGCGCCTGGTACACCGGGACCAAAATCGAAAGCGTGCTCAATACCTCCCTGGCCGATGCCAACCAGCAATTGCAGGCGGCCATGGTCGGGCACAAAGGCACCGCCAAGGTGGAGTTGGTTTCACTGGAGCGTCACGTATTCAGCAGTACCGCGCACTATCGCCTCAAGGCCGAAGGTGAAATGTTCGGCGAAGCGCCGGTCGAGTTGCTGTTCGTCGATCACATCGAGCATGGCCCACTGCCGTTTTCGCGCCTGATGTCGCTCAAGTGGCTGCCGGTCATGGCCACCAGCAACTATGAACTGGAAAAAACCCCGCTCACGGAAAAATGGTTCGCCGCCACCAAGGACGCCTCGCCACTCAAAGGCGTGGTCAACATCGGCTACGACAACTCCACCAACGGCTCGCTGGAATTGCTGCCGCTGGAGAGCGCCCTGGATGACAAGTCCAGCCTGAAATTCTCCGGTCTGAAGCTCGATGTCGCGGCCAGCGCCCAGGCGCAGAAGGTCAAGGCCGATGGCTACATGGACAGCCTTAAACTCACCACCGTTGCCGAAGATCAGTCGCCGGTGCAGGTCGAGCTCAGTGGCCTGACCCTGGCCAGCAACCTGAGAAAGAGCACCTACGGTTACTACACCGGCGAGAACACCGTCGAGCTGAGCAACAGCAAAACCACCTTCGGCCCGAAACAGTCGGTGCTGGGCTTCAAGAATTTCGAAATGAAGAACCAGACCGAAGAGTCGGGCACCAGCGCTTCGGGGCGTGCCGATTACAAGGTGGGCGAGGTGTCGCTCAATGGCAAAACCATCGGTTCGGCGCAGATGGCCCTGAGCCTGAAAAATCTCGACATCCCGTCGACCCTGGCGTTGATGGAGATTTACCAGACCAAACTGCAGCCCTACGAACAGGCTGCCGCCGAGGCTACGGCCGCCGGTCAACCGGCGCCGGAGCTGAACCTGACCGAAGCCGAAGAAGCGCAACTCAAGACCAATCTGGAGAAGTTACTCGCCGCCGGCCCGCAATTGGCCCTGGAGAACCTGTCGTTCAACACCGCCAATGGTGAAAGCCGCGCGAACCTGGTGCTCGACCTGACCAAGCCGCAGTCGATCGACCTGCCTGCCGACCAACTGGTCCGCCAATTGATCGCGTTGCTGGACGTCAACGTGAAAGTCTCCAAGCCGATGATCGTTGATGTGCTGACCGTGCAATCGCAAATCGATGGCCAGACCGACGCCAAACTGATCGCCGACCAGGCCACCGCCACGGCTGACATGTTCAGCAGCATGGCCGTCGGCACGCAATTGGCGGTGCTGGATGGCAACAACGTCGTCAGCAAACTGCACTACGCCAACAATCAGGTGGATTTCAACGGCCAGAAAATGACCGTCGAACAGTTTGTGGCGTTCCTGATGAGCAAGTTTGGTGGGACTGTCGAAGTCCAGTAACCAAGAAATCCGCTCCGAGATCTCTGTGGCGAGGGAGCTTGCTCCCGCTGGTGGCCGAAGGACACCCGATTCTCACGACGATATTTTTTCTGAACAACCATCGTCATGGATTTTGCGTCTGCTGCGCAGACGGGCGGGAGCAAGCTCCCTCGCCACAGTGTGTGTTTTCAGCCTCGAATCAAGCGCCATCCCTCATCCACCGACAGCGGCTGCTTCATCCGCTCGGCAAGCATCGCCATCGCGCGCTCCTCCTCACAGGCCACCGCCGCCACCACCACGCCGTTTTTACCGAACAGCCCGATAAAGGGCGGATTGAACGGGTCACCCTTGAACTCGACTTCGTCCCACGCCTCGGCATGACCCAGGTAGTCGTAGTTCTTGCCAAAATGCCAGGTCCAGAAAAACGGCACGTCGAGGTAATGCTCATCGCCACCAAGCATGTTCGCCGCGGCGATCCGTGCGTGTTGCTGGGCCAGTCGCCAATGTTCGATGCGCACGGGCTGGCCGTTGAGCGGGAAAGTGGCAATGTCGCCAACCGCCCAGACCCCGTCGCACACGCGCATGCCGCCGTCGACGCGCAGCGATTGATCTTTTTCCTCGGGCAGGTCAGCAAAGACAGCGGTCGCAGGGCTCACGCCAATTCCGACCAGCACCAGATCCGCAGGCAACCGCTCGCCATTGCTCAGGCGCACCGCTTCGACTGTGTCCGTGCCTTCGATCCGTGTGGCTTCACCCTCGGTGCGATAGATCACGCCGTTGGCCTGATGCCGCGCAAGAATCGCCTTGCCGACCGTTTCACCGAACTGTTTGACGAAAGGCACCGGCTGACGGGCCAGCACCGTGACATCGAGCCCGTACTGGCGCAGCGCCGAGGCCGATTCCATGGCAATAAAACTGTCACCGATGATCACCGCCCGCTGACCGGGTTGGGCGCTGTCCAGAATCTGTTGCGCGTGGAACCTGGAGCGCAAGACAAACACATGAGGCAGGTCGGCGCCGGGCAAGTCCAGTGATTTGGGCGTGGCACCGGTTGCCAGCAACGCGGCGTCATAAGCCAGTGATTGGCCGTCGGTCAGTCGCAGGGTTTTGCTGGCGATGTCGAGGCTTGCGACTTCGGCATTCATGCGTTCGATGCGTTGCTCGCGGTAAAAATCTTCCTCACGCAGCGGTGGGATTTCATCCGGCGGCGTTTCTCCGGCAATCACGAATTTGCTCAATACCGTGCGGTCGTAACCAGCCTGGGGCTCCCGATCGATCAACAGCACCCGGCCGCCGAAACCTTTCTCTCGCAACGCCGATGCCGCTGCGGTGCCTGCGGCGCCGGCGCCGACAATCACGAATGTGCGCGGGTCATCGGCGGGTGGGGTGTGTGCATCCGACAGCGGTTGATCATCGACCCAGACTTCCCCGTTACGTACTTCGAGCGGGTAACGCTTGAGGCTGTCGAGGGCCGGTGGCTGGCACAACGCGCCGTCCTCGATACGAAACTGAGCCTTGTGCCATGGGCAGGTGAGGCGGCCATTGCACAGCGCTCCCTCTGCCAAGGGAGCGCCGGCGTGAGGGCATTCACCCTGATAGGCACGCAGTTGATCGCCGACTTTGAGCAAGAGGATTTTGTTGTCGGCGATGCGGACTTCCAGGCCACGGTTTTCGGCGACATCGGTGAAACGGGCGACGCGATGCAAGGTCATGATCGCTCTCCAGACGGGCGTTTCATTTGAGAGTCCGGGGCTAATCGTGAGGTTCATCCAAATCCCACTGCCAAGGCGCGAACGGTCCGGCTATAGTTTGCACGCCGACGACGGCCCCACACGCACAAAGGTGCTCCGGTATGACCCGATTGACCTCTTTGAACCCTTTGCTGGCAGCCATGGCCGTTGTTTTCTGCGTGCAGTTTCCAGCACAGGCCGCCCAGGAGCGCTTCACCCTGAACATCCCGGGCGTTTCGGATGACCGTCTGTTCACGTCGGCCGCCGCCAGTGACGCCCAGGGATGCGGCGGGCACAACGTTTCGCCAGCGCTGAGCTGGAACGCCGGCCCCGCAGGCACCCTCAGCTACGCCATTGTCATGCACGACCCGGACGGCCAGAAAGGGCAGGGCGTCGATCATTGGCTGCATTACGGCATCAAGGCCAGCACCCGTCAGATCCCGGCCGGCGTGGGCGCCAAATCCGCGTTCGAAGGCATGGGCGGCACCAACAGCAAAGGCACCACGGGCTATATCGGCCCATGCCCGCCGGTGGGCGATAGCGCGCACCACTACATCATCCAGATCTACGCCCTGGACCTGGCCCCGGACGCCTTGCCCGCCGGCCTGACCCGCGCGCAGTTCCTTGAAAAAATCAAAGGCCACGTGCTGCGAAACAGCAGCGTGGTGCGGCGTTATCACCGCTGAAGATTTTTTCACGCGGGGTTAACCCGAATCCAAAGGGCTGCCCGTCTCACCGGATGAACAGGTCAATTTCATCCTGAGGTCAGCCCCATGTTTGTTCCGCTGAGTTTTTATCGTCCGGCCGCCCAGGGTTTCGCTGCCGGGTTGTTGCTGGCCGTTTCCGGCTGCGGCGTTTCGTCGAAACCTGAGTCGGCAGCGGTACCGCCACCGGCTCAATCGGAGTTGAAAACCGAAGCGTTGGTACAGCACGAAAGCGTCATGGCCGATACGGCGATGGCCAAGCCAAGCGTGCGCGCAGCACCCTTGGCCCGTTTCGCGCCGATGCCGGCCGCTGAAATTTATCCACAGGGTTATCGTGACGAGGGGCGTGAGCAATATCAGGGCCTGGCGGACAGCCCGATCCACAGCGTCGCCGAAACGCCGGTCTCGACCTTCAGCGCCGATGTCGATACGGGGGCCTACGCCAACGTCCGCCGTTTGCTCAACCAAGGCCGCCTGCCGCCAGAAGGTGCGGTGCGCCTGGAGGAAATGGTCAATTACTTTCCTTATGACTACGCCTTGCCCACCGATGGCTCGCCCTTCGGCGTAACCACCGAACTGGCCGCGACGCCCTGGAACCCGCATACCCGCCTGCTGCGCATCGGCATCAAGGCCTCGGACCGCGCCGTGGCGGAACTGGCGCCGGCGAACCTGGTGTTTCTGGTGGACGTGTCCGGTTCGATGGACCGTCGCGAGGGCTTACCCCTGGTCAAAAGCACGCTGAAATTGTTGGTCGATCAACTGCGCGAGCAAGACCGGGTGTCCCTGGTGGTCTACGCCGGCGAATCCAGAGTGGTGCTGGAGCCCACTTCCGGACGGGAAAAAACGAAGATTCGTACAGCCATCGACCAATTGACCGCTGGCGGCTCCACCGCCGGTGCTTCGGGCATCGAACTGGCTTATCAACAGGCGCAGCAGGCGTTCATCCCCAAGGGCATCAACCGCGTACT
This sequence comes from Pseudomonas sp. KK4, assembly GCF_001984065.1. Classification (GTDB taxonomy): domain Bacteria; phylum Pseudomonadota; class Gammaproteobacteria; order Pseudomonadales; family Pseudomonadaceae; genus Aquipseudomonas. The sequence goes on along the minus strand of NZ_LYVP01000034.1, from coordinate 16,242 downwards.
ACTGGCCACCGACGGTGATTTCAACGTCGGCATCAGCGACTTCGACAGCCTCAAGCAATTGGCTGTGGATAAACGCAAGACCGGCGTTTCCCTGACGACGTTGGGCTTTGGTGTGGATAACTACAATGAACACCTGATGGAGCAACTGGCCGATGCCGGCGATGGCAACTATGCCTACATCGACAACCTGCGCGAGGCGCGCAAGGTGCTGGTGGATCAGCTTGGCTCGACCCTGGCGGTGGTCGCCAAGAACGTGAAGCTGCAGGTGGAGTTCAACCCGGCGCAGGTCAGTGAATATCGGCTGTTGGGTTATGAGAACCGTGCGTTGAAACGTGAGGATTTCAGCAATGACAAGGTCGATGCCGGTGAGATTGGTGCAGGGCATACGGTGACGGCGTTGTATGAAATTGTCCCCACGGGCGAGAAGGGTTGGCTCGAGCAGCTGCGCTATCGCCGGTCCGATACTGTCGATGCCGGGAATAACGGGGAATTGGCAATGCTGCGTGTGCGATATCAGCTGCCGGAAGGTGGGAACAGTCGTCTGATCGAGCGGCCGATCACTGACGCCGTGACTGTTGCCAGTAACGACCTGCGCTTCGCAGCAGCCGTGGCAGCGTTTTCCCAGCAGCTCAAGGACGGTCGTTACACCGGTGAATTCAGCCTCAAAGACACCGAAGCCCTGGCCCGTGGCGCACGGGGCGATGACCGCTTCGGCTTGCGCAGCGAGTTCGTGCAGTTGGTGGAACTGGCGCAAAGCCTGCGCACCACCACCGCGTCGAACCCAACTGGCACTGAGCGACGGATCGAATAGTGAGCGGACTGAAGGGGTTCATCAGCCAGCTGTTTACTGGCGCCAACAGCCTTGAGACCAACAGCGACGAGTCGCTGTTGGCCCGTTATCGCGAGGGTGACGGCGCGGCGTTCGAGATTTTGTACGCCCGCCATCGCCAAGGGTTGTACCGGTTTCTGCTGGGGCTGAGCGGCAGCACCGAACTCGCCGAAGAGGTCTATCAGGAGACCTGGTTGAGCCTGATCCGCAGCGGCAGCCAGCCACAAGGCCGGGCGACTTTTCGTACCTGGTTGTTCCAGATTGCCCGCAATCGCCTCATCGATCACTGGCGCAAGCACGGTATTCATCAACCAATGCACGACAGCTACGACGAACAAACACATGCGCTGACCGACGAACAGAATGACCCCGAACAATTGCTGAGCTTGAGCCGCGACAGCCAACGCCTCGAAGCCGCCCTGCAAGCCTTGCCCGCCGACCAGCGCGAAGTGTTCCTGCTGCGGGCCTACAGCGATCTCGACCTGGCGCAGATCGCCACCCTTACCGAAACACCGCTGGAAACGGTCAAGAGCCGCCTGCGTTACGCCCAGCAAAAACTGCGTCGGCTGCTGGCCGAGGAGGTACTGACATGACTGACGCCCGTCCTACACCGCAAGACCCACTGGTTAAACACTTCCGTGAGCAATCGCAAAGCGAGCCGTCGGCCCATCTAGACGCCCTGATCCTGTCTGCCGCCCATCGCGAAGCCCCGAAGCCCAAGCCAAACCTGTGGCAACGCTGGCTGCGCGCCTGCCAACAACCGCGCTGGCAAGTCGCATTCGCCAGCCTCGTCGGTGTCGCGCTGATGCTGACACTGGTGCAGCGCACGCCCGAGCAATTGCCGAGCTACGACTTTGCGCCTGCGCCAAAAGCCGCGGCACCGCTCGCCAAGAAAGAAGCCGAACCCTCGACGGCCCGTTCACTGGCAGCCCCGGCACCCGCAGCGCCCATGGCGGAATCGGCAGCGCCGATGCAAAGCGAATCCTTCAGCGCCGACATGGCCGATGAGGCCAAAGTCAGCAAGCGGGCAGCGGTCCCGGTTAAAGCCTTGGATGAACAACTGCGCGAGGTCATTCATCTGCAGAAATCGGGACAGGCCCACGCGGCCGACAAACTGCTGGCCGATCTGCACAAGCGCTATCCAGACCAAAACCTCAGCGCCCGACTCAAAGCTCTGCAAAAAAACTGACCCCACCCACCCCGGCGATTTGGCATCCACGCCCGAAAACGCGCACTATCAAGCCATTCGCCGATGGGGTTGGAGAAAACCGTGGCAAAAAAAATCGACCGCATCGCCCAAATGCTCAACTGCCCGGAAAAGGGCGAAGAACTGCGGCGCGCGATTACCGAGAGTCGTAAGGATTTTCTGCTGAATCAGCCGGAAGAGGCGATTGCTGAAGACGACGACCTTGAAGAGGCTTTTTTTGAGGACGACGAGGAGGATGGGTACGACGAGTTTGATTGGACGACAGAATGAAAAATCTCGTTTGCGTTTTTTACCAGCCATCGTTCGGATAAACCAAGCATCCACAAAAAAGCCCCAGACCTTTCGATCCGGGGCTTTCTCGTTTCTGTCTATGGTGCACCAGGCGGGATTCGAACCCACGACCCCTGCCTTCGGAGGGCAGTACTCTATCCAGCTGAGCTACTGGTGCAGCGGGCGCCATGATACGCATATGCGTCGCGGGCGTCCATGCTGCTGAATCGCTTGCGTTTTTTTTAAACGGTAACGGGCATTGGCTACGTTGATCAGAAATCCGTAGCAAAAAAGCGCTTTTCGTTCTTTTTTTCGAACGCCCTATTGTCCTTTACCCCCTTTGATCCTAGGATTCGTTTGAGATTTCAAACGCTCTTGTCTGGGTGCTGAACCGCACGAATTCAATCCGTGCGCTATTTATGTGCTTCAGCCCGGTGAATGATTTCCCTGACGGCAGCCTACCGAGGCGCCTTTCTACAATCATAATTTGCTCCGCGCGTGCGCGGTGCTGTTAAGGAAAGCCGACATGCAGCTTAAAGACACCCAGTTGTTCCGCCAGCAAGCCTTCATCGATGGCGCTTGGGTCGATGCGGACAATGGTCAGACGATCAAGGTCAACAACCCGGCAACGGGCGAAATTCTGGGCACTGTGCCGAAGATGGGCGCTGCTGAAACCCGCCGTGCGATCGAAGCCGCTGACAAGGCGCTGCCGGCCTGGCGTGCACTGACCGCCAAAGAACGTGCGGGCAAACTGCGTCGCTGGTTCGAGTTGATGATCGAGAACCAGGACGACCTGGCTCGCCTGATGACCCTGGAGCAGGGCAAGCCATTGGCCGAAGCCAAGGGCGAAATCGTCTACGCCGCTTCCTTTATCGAGTGGTTCGCCGAAGAAGCCAAGCGTGTCTACGGTGACGTGATTCCCGGCCACCAGCCAGACAAGCGCCTGATCGTGATCAAGCAGCCGATCGGCGTGACCGCGGCCATTACCCCGTGGAACTTCCCGGCCGCGATGATCACCCGTAAAGCAGGCCCGGCCCTGGCCGCTGGTTGCACCATGGTGCTCAAGCCTGCCTCGCAAACGCCGTTCTCCGCCTTCGCCCTGGCCGAACTGGCCCAGCGTGCCGGCATCCCTGCGGGCGTGTTCAGCGTCGTGTCCGGCAGCGCCGGTGACATCGGCAGCGAGCTGACCAGCAACCCGATCGTGCGCAAGCTGTCCTTCACCGGTTCGACCGAAATCGGTCGTCAGCTGATGGCCGAATGCGCCAAGGACATCAAGAAGGTCTCCCTGGAACTGGGCGGCAACGCGCCGTTCATCGTGTTCGACGACGCGGACCTGGATAAGGCCGTCGAAGGCGCGATCATCTCCAAGTACCGCAACAACGGCCAGACCTGCGTCTGCGCCAACCGCCTGTACATTCAGGATTCGGTCTACGACGCATTCGCCGAGAAGCTGAAAGTGGCCGTGGCCAAGCTCAAGATCGGTAACGGTCTGGAAGAGGGCACCACCACTGGCCCGCTGATCGACGAAAAAGCCGTGGCCAAGGTGCAAGAGCACATTGCTGACGCCGTTGCCAAAGGCGCCACCGTGCTGTCCGGCGGCAAGTCGATGGAAGGCAACTTCTTCGAACCGACCATCCTGACCAACGTGCCGAAGAACGCTGCTGTGGCCAAGGAAGAGACCTTCGGTCCTCTGGCGCCGCTGTTCCGCTTCAAAGACGAAGCCGAAGTGATCGCGATGTCCAACGACACCGAGTTCGGTCTGGCCTCGTACTTCTACGCTCGCGACCTGGGCCGTGTGTTCCGCGTGGCCGAAGCCCTGGAATACGGCATGGTCGGCGTCAACACCGGGCTGATCTCCAACGAAGTCGCGCCGTTCGGCGGCATCAAGGCTTCGGGCCTGGGCCGTGAAGGCTCCAAGTACGGCATCGAAGATTACCTGGAAATCAAATACCTCTGCCTGGGCATCTAAGCCGCCCGGCAAGGCATTGCTTCAAGCGCAAAGGGCACGAGAGCGCTGTCCCTTTGCGCCGCTTCAAACGGGAATTTTCTTTGCGGCCGGGAACGCCGTGGCAGTCGATCATCGCATGCTGCCACCGTTGACTCCCCGCCGCTTAATCCTTGAACCACGCCGCCCGATGAGCGGCGAATGAGGAATGTAATGAGCAAGACTAACGCTTCTTTGATGGCCCGCCGTACCGCTGCTGTTCCACGTGGTGTTGGCCAGATTCACCCGATCTTCGCCGAGTCGGCCAAGAACGCGACCGTGACCGACGTTGAAGGTCGCGAGTTCATCGACTTCGCCGGCGGTATCGCCGTACTGAACACCGGCCACGTGCACCCGAAAATCATCGCCGCCGTGACCGAGCAGTTGAACAAGCTGACCCACACCTGCTTCCAGGTACTGGCCTACGAGCCGTACGTAGAGCTGTGCGAAAAAATCAACGCCAAGGTGCCAGGTGATTTCGCCAAGAAAACCCTGTTGGTCACCACCGGTTCCGAAGCCGTTGAAAACGCCGTGAAAATCGCCCGGGCCGCCACTGGCCGTGCCGGCGTGATCGCTTTCACTGGCGCTTACCACGGCCGCACCATGATGACCCTGGGCCTGACCGGTAAGGTCGTGCCTTACTCGGCCGGCATGGGCCTGATGCCAGGCGGCATCTTCCGCGCGCTGTACCCGAACGAACTGCATGGCGTGAGCATCGACGATTCGATCGCCAGCATCGAACGCATCTTCAAGAACGACGCCGAGCCGAAAGACATCGCCGCGATCATCATCGAGCCGGTTCAGGGCGAAGGTGGTTTCTACGTCGCGCCTCAAGCATTCATGAAGCGCCTGCGTGCCCTGTGCGACCAGCACGGCATCCTGCTGATCGCTGACGAAGTGCAGACTGGCGCTGGCCGTACCGGTACTTTCTTCGCCATGGAACAGATGGGCGTGTCCGCCGACCTGACCACCTTTGCCAAATCCATCGCTGGCGGCTTCCCCCTGGCCGGTGTGTGCGGCAAGGCCGAGTACATGGACGCCATCGCTCCAGGCGGCCTGGGCGGCACCTACGCCGGTAGCCCGATCGCTTGCGCCGCGGCCCTGGCCGTGATGGAAGTGTTCGAAGAAGAGCACCTGCTGGACCGCTGCAAGGCTGTCGGCGAGCGTCTGGTCACCGGCCTGAAGGCCATCCAGGCCAAGTACCCGGTGATCGGCGAAGTCCGTGCCCTGGGCGCGATGATTGCGGTCGAGCTGTTCGAAAACGGCGACAGCCACAAGCCGAACGCTGCAGCCGTGGCGTCCGTTGTGGCCAAGGCTCGCGACAAGGGTCTGATCCTGCTGTCCTGTGGCACCTACGGCAACGTTCTGCGCGTCCTGGTACCGCTGACCTCGCCGGACGAGCAACTGGACAAAGGCCTGGCGATCATCGAAGAGTGCTTCGCTGAACTCTGATTGCCAAGTGTGACCTGATCGACAAAAAACCCGCTTCGGCGGGTTTTTTCATGCCTGCCAAAACACATACGACGTATTGGTACTGTATCGAATGGCCAGCATTCGCTAAGGTTCAGGCATTGCCAGGGAGAGCCGTATGACGACTGTCATTTTACCCGCCGTTCCAAGAGTGTTGATTGCTGAAGCAGACCCATGGTCCCGTGATCTGCTCAAGGAAGTGCTGTTGAACGTGCGCTGCGATGCGCGACTGGATCTGTGCGCCGACGGCCAACACGCATTGGAGCTGCTGGCGGCCAATCCTTACGATCTGGTGATCGTCGACTGGGAGTTGCCCGGGATCGATGGCCTGAATGTGTTGCGCAACGTGCGTCTGCGTAAACGCAATCCACCGCTGCCTTTCATTCTGATGAGCAGCCGCAACGACAGTGCCAGCGTGCGTGAAGCGCTGCCGCTGGCCCCTGCCGCGTACCTGACCAAGCCCCTGAACATGGAAGGCCTGACCCACCGTTTGCAGGATTTGCTGCTCAATGCCGGTGAGGAGGTCCTGTGTGACGTGCCGTCGCTGGCGCCGGGCATGACGTTGTCGGTGTACCTGGAGCGGCGCCGTGAGCTGGCCGAAGGTGCGCCGTTGATGACCGACGTGCAACTGGCGGTCAAGCGCAGCCTCAATCCCAACGGTCTGGATCTGACCAAGCTGGAAGACGAGATCCGCACCGATCCTCAAATTACCGCCGTGCTGATCGCCGCCGCCAACAGCGCAGCCCAACACCACGGGGCCGCCGTGCAAACCCTGTCCCAGGCATTGCATCGGCTGGGCACCGGGCAAAGCATGAACCTGATTCTGGGGCTGGCCCTCAAGCGCAGCGCGCGGCTCAGCGACCCGTATCTGGCGGACTATGCCGAACGTTACTGGGACCTGTCGCTGCACACCGCTGAATACGCGCGAACCCTGGCGCGCTTGCTCGACCTGGATCAGGCGCGCTGCTATTGCGCCGGCATGCTGCATCGTCTTGGGGATCTGGCGTTGTTGCGGTGCCTGCAGGAATGGAAACAGGCCGGTGGCGAGTTGGACGAACAGGAAGAAGTGGGCGAAGCGCTCGCCGAATTCAGCGCCGCCTACGGTTCGGCGTTGCGCACCCGCTGGCGGTTGCCGCTGGAACTGCGAGAGCTGATTGCGGCGGCCTATCAGCTCGGTGGCGGTGTTTATTCCCGCGAAGCGCTGGTGATGAACATGGCGGCGCAACTGGCGCGCCTGACCGAGCATGAAGGGGTTGAGGAGCTGGCCCGGAGCCGGACCGCGCGGCTGCTCAAGATCGGGCTGCCGGAGCTGATGCGGATGCGCAAACAGTAGGGTCGTGCACAAAAAACTGTGGGAGCGGGCTTGCTCGCGAATGCATTCGTTCATTCAACATCAATGTCGACTGACACGACGCTTTCGCGAGCAAGCCCGCTCCCACAGGGTTTGTGTTCTGTCAGCCCGTGACTATCCGGTTCTTGCCGGCGCGTTTGGCCTCATACATTGCCGCGTCCGCGCGAGCGAACAGGCTTTCCACGTTTTCGTCCTCGTCCGTCAGGCTGGTCAGGCCTTGGCTGACGGTGATGGCGAATACCTGGCCGCCGTGATTGAAGCTCAGGCGCTGGATCTCCCGTTGCAGGCGCTCAGCCACTTGCAGGGCCATGTCTGGCGCGCAGCCCGGGAACACCGCGGCGAATTCCTCCCCGCCGATGCGCCCGAACAGATCACCGCGACGCAACGCTGCACGACCACTGTCGGCGATGCGTTGCAGCACGTTGTCGCCTTCCTGATGGCCATAGGTGTCGTTGATCACCTTGAAATCATCGATGTCCAGCATCAGAAACGACAGCGGCGTGCCGTGTTGCCGAGCCAGTTCGAATTCTTCGTGGGCGCCTTCGAAGAAGTGCCGACGGTTGCTGCTCTGGGTCAGGGCATCGGTGGTGGCCAGTCGCTGCAGTTGGGCTTCCATGCTTTTCTTTTCCGTGATGTCTTCGGCGATGCCGACAATGATGACCGGTTGACCCGGTTCGGCCTGGCGGTTGATGAAGCATTTGTCACTGAGCCAGCGCAACTGGCCGGCGCCATCGATGATTCGGTATTCGCGGTCTTCCACCGCGCCGTCGACCAGCACCTGCGCCAGGCTGCGCTCGGCATATTCCATGTCTTCGGGGTAGATGCTGTCTCGCCACTGGTTGTAGTCGGCCAGCAACAGGTCAGCCGAACGACCGAAAATCCGTTCATAGGCCGGGCTGACATACAGCACTTGCCGGGTTTCCCAATTGAAGGCCCAGAGCACGGCGTTGACGCTGACCAGCAGGGTGCTCAACAACTGCTCGCGCTCGCTCAGGCGTGCTACCTCGCCTTGGGCATGCATCAATGCCAGCAAGGTTTGTGCAGCTTCTGGAGGGTTAGGGTCGTTCGGATGTTTATTGACCATCGGCACAGATCTCAAAGGGCATAAGCCCGCCGTGATGGCGAAGTGTCTTTGAGAGGGGGGATTTGCAGCGAAGTTCCCGCTATCTGCGGTGTTGAAGCTTGCTCCCGCCGGGCGGCGGTCACAAGCAACTGTGGGAGTGGGCTCGCTCGCGAAAGCGGTTGGTCAGTCGGCACATTAGGTGACTGACGCACCGCTTTCGCGAGCAAGCCCGCTCCCACAGGTTTACGGTTTACGCGGTTGGACGCAGCGAGTAGGTCTTCAACTGATCGGCGAAATCACGCAGGGATTGAATCCCGCTGGCTTCAGCTTCATGGACCCAGTCCTTGATGGCAGCCAGCATGTCGTGACCATTGGAACTGGTCTTGACCCAAATCTGCTGCAACGCCAGACGTTTTTCGTAGATGACCTTCAGCGCCTGACTGTGCTCAAGCATGCTCTGGATGCGCAGGTGGTGTTTGTCATCCAGCAGGCTGGTTTCCCTCGACAGCAGGCGCTTGGCGCGGCGGAACTGGTGGCGGACCGAGTGATCGACCTTGTCCAGCTCCTGCTTGACCAGCGGCCCGATCACCAACTTGCGGTACTGGGCCATGATCTGGAAGCGGTTGTTGAGGATGGCCATGGCGGTGTCCATGTCCAGGCTGCCCTTGCCCTCGACGCGGTGGGCAATCGGGGCGACGCGCTGAACCTTGGCCAGGCGCAGGAAGCTGAACACTTGAATCCAGGCCCAGCCCAGGTCGAACTCCCACTTCTTCACCGACAGTTTTGCCGAGTTGGGGTAGGTGTGATGGTTGTTATGCAGTTCTTCACCGCCGATCAGGATGCCCCAGGGCACCAGATTGGTCGCCGCATCGCGGCACTCGAAGTTGCGGTAGCCGACGGCATGGCCCAGGCCATTGACCACGCCGGCGGCCCAGACCGGAATCCACATCATCTGGATGGCCCAGATGGTGATGCCGATGGTGCCGAACAGCAGCAGGTCGATGACGGCCATGATCGCCACGCCCAGCAGCGGGAAGCGGCTGTAGAGGTTGCGCTCGATCCAGTCTTCGGGGCAGTTCTTGCCATAGATGCGCAGCGTCTCGGCGTTCTCCGCTTCGGCGCGGTACAGCTCGGCGCCTTTGCGCAGGACGGTGGACAAGCCCTTGATGACCGGGCTGTGCGGGTCATCGACGGTCTCGCATTTGGCGTGATGCTTGCGGTGGATGGCCGTCCACTCGCGGGTGTTCTGCGCCGTGGTCAGCCACAGCCAGAAGCGGAAGAAATGTTTCAGGCCGGCATTGAGCTCAAGCGAGCGATGGGCTGAATAACGGTGCAGATAGACCGTGACACCGACAATCGTCACGTGAGTCATCAGCAGGGTGACCGCCACCAGAGACCAGGGCGACAAGCCGAGAAAACCTTCGTACCACATAGGCTATAGGGCCCTCGATAAAGAAAAAAACAGCCGTTGCATTATCACCAAGCCCACACAGAAAACCAGTCGCCCTTTCAGATAAGAGTGGCTGGATGGGTCTTTACTCTATAATCCCGGCACTTTCGTAGGGACATGGACAGTCTTATGCCTGCCAGCTATCGCGATGCCGTGCGTGCAGCACTGCTTTACCTGTTGCTGTCGCTTGTCTGGTTGCAGCTCAGTGATCATTTATTGAACAGTTTCTTCGATGGCTCCGTCGAGCGATCGCGGTGGCAACTGATCAACGGTTATGTCTGGGTGCTGTTCAGTGCCGGGTATGTCTTCATCTTTCGTGCACGATTGCTGCGTTGCCTGGGAATCGGCGCCCAGTTACGGGAACGCAGCGACGATCGTGAGCGATTGCGCCAGGCCGCTGCCGTTTTCGATTGCACGAGCGAAGGGGTGTTGGTGACCGACCGCGCCGGCCTGATCGTACACGTCAACCCGGCTTTCATGCGCATCACCGGTTACCAGCGCGAAGAAGTGCTGGGCAAACGGCCCAATCTGTTCAAATCCGGGCGCCACTCGACGGACTTCTACCAAGCGATGTTCGCGACCCTCGACCACGAAGGCCAGTGGAGCGGGGAAATCTGGAACCGTCGCAAAAGCGGCGAGATCTTCCCGCAGTGGCAGACCATCCGCGTCATTGAGGACGATGCAGGGCAGCGCAGCCATTACGTTGCCGTGTTTTCCGATATCAGCGCCATCAAGAACTCCGAAGAGGAGCTCAAGCACTTGGCGCACCACGATCCATTGACCGATCTGCCCAACCGGCTGTTGTTCACCGATCGCGCCGAACAGGCCCTGGCATTGGCGCAGGTTCACAAGCGTGGTTGCGCGCTGCTGCTGGTCGACCTGGATCATTTCAAGATGATCAACGACAGCCTCGGCCACACCATCGGCGATCAACTGCTCAAGGCAGTCGCCGAGCGCCTGAAAGCCATGTTCGGGCCGGGCATCACCCTGGCCCGGCTGGGGGGCGATGAGTTCGCCGTGCTGGCCGAAAGTTGCCCGCAATCGGTGGAGGCCGCAGCGCTGGCCCAGCGCATCCTTGATGGGCTCAAGGAGGCGTTCCCGATCGAGGGGCATTCGCTGTACATCAATACCAGCATTGGCATCAGCCTGTTCCCCAGCGATGCCCTGAGCGCCGAGCAATGGCTGCGCAATGCCGATTCGGCGCTGTTCAAGGCCAAGAGTGTCGGTCGCAATGGCTACGCCTTCTATACCGAAGAATTGACCGCCCACGCTCAGCAGCGGGTCGAGACCGCGTTCCAATTGCGCCATGCACTGGCGCGCCAGCAACTGCGGGTCTACTACCAGCCGGTGCATGAGCTCAAGACCAGCCGCTTGATCGGCGTCGAGGCTCTGGTGCGCTGGGAGCATCCGCAGCGGGGCCTGGTGTCGCCGGCCGAATTCATTCCGATTGCGGAGCGGACCGGGTTGATCGCCGACATCGATGCCTGGGTGATGCGCCAGGCCTGCCAGCAAATGTGCCAGTGGCAACAATCCGGTGTGGTGCTGGAGTTTGTCGCGGTCAACATCTCGTCGCGTTTGTTCGCCCGCCGCGAGCTGTACCGGCAGGTGGCGCAGGTGCTGTACGACACCGGGTTGAATCCGGCCTTGCTCGAGCTGGAGGTCACCGAAAGCGCAGTCATGGAAGACCCGGAAGTGGCACTGGAGCAGATGCATCGCCTGCGTGAGCTGGGTGTGCAGTTGGCTATCGATGACTTCGGCACAGGGTATTCTTCCCTGCTGCGGCTCAAGCGCCTGCCGGTGCAGAAGCTCAAGATCGATCAGGGTTTCGTCGCCGGGTTGCCGTGGGACGAGGACGATGCGGCGATCGTTCAGGTGATCATCGCTCTGGCGCACACCATGGGGATGCAGGTGCAGGCCGAAGGGATCGAGCAGGTCGAGCAGGCGGCGTTCCTGCTTGAACACGGCAGCCAGTTGGGCCAGGGCTACTGGTTCGGTCGACCGGTGCCGGCGCAGCAGCTGGATTTGTTACATGCCCCAAAAATCCTGTAGGAGCGAGCTCGCTCGCGATGGACGCTAACGGATAAGAGGGCTGCCTGAAGCAACGCGGGGCACCTTCGACCCTCGCGAGCGAGCTCGCTCCTACAGGAGTTTCGTGTGTTTCTCGGGCAGACAACTCCTCGCAAACCCTTGTCCTGCCAAATAATCTCTTCTGGTTATATAAACATTCTTAAATAGTCTTTTTAAGAATATCCGCGCCTCTCTACTATTGGTTTCACGCCGCAAGCAGTGCCGCCACTGCCAGGCAACCACACAGTCGAAGGAGCAGCACCATGAGCGCATCCCTACGTAGCGTTGACGGCCAGGACGAAGCAACCATCCTGCGTGAAATCCAGAGCGCCCTGCGCGATCTGCGGTTTGGCGCCGTGGAAATCACTGTGCACAACGCCCAGGTGGTCCAGATCGAACGCAAGGAAAAATTCCGCCTGCAGCAGCCGGGAAACAAGCCGAGCTGATGCCGTAGAGCGTTGAACCGACACCGCGATTGCAGAAATCCATAAGAACCCGCCAACACAAAAATAGAATTCCAGGAGCTTTCACCATGTCGTCGATTCGCCATTTCGCTTTGGCCGCTCTGGCCAGCGCCCTTTTTGCGGGTTCCGCGGTTGCCAAGGACTACGAACTGCTCAACGTGTCGTACGACCCGACCCGTGAGCTGTATCAGGACTACAACGCCGAATTCGTGAAGTTCTGGCAGAAGGACCATGCCGGCGACACGGTGAAGATCCAGCAGTCCCATGGTGGTTCGGGCAAACAGGGCCGTGCGGTGATCGACGGCCTGCGCGCCGACGTAGTGACCCTGGCCCTGGCCGGTGACATCGACGAAATCGCCAAGCTGGGCAAGACCCTGCCCGCCGACTGGCAGAAGCGTCTGCCGGAAGCGAGCACGCCGTACACCTCGACCATCGTGTTCCTGGTGCGCAAGGGCAACCCTAAGGGCATCAAGGACTGGGGTGATCTGGTCAAGAATGACGTTTCGGTGATCACCCCGAACCCGAAAACCTCCGGCGGCGCGCGCTGGAACTTCCTCGCGGCCTGGGCCTATGGCCTCAAAGCCAACGGCGGTGACGAAGCCAAGGCCAAGGAATACGTACAAACCCTGTTCAAGCACGTGCCTGTGCTGGACACCGGTGCTCGCGGTTCGACCATCACCTTCGTCAACAACGGTCAGGGTGACGTGTTGCTGGCCTGGGAAAACGAAGCGTTCCTGGCCCTGAAAGAAGATGGCGGCGCTGACAAGTTCGACATCGTCGTGCCTTCGCTGTCGATCCTCGCCGAGCCGCCAGTGGCCGTGGTCGACAAGAACGCCGAGAAAAAAGGCAACGAGCAGATCGCCGAAGCCTACCTCAAGCACCTGTACAGCCCGGCCGGCCAGGAAATCGCGGCGAAGAACTTCTATCGTCCACGTGACAAGGACGTCGCTGCCAAGTACGCCAATCAGTTCCCGAAACTGGAGCTGGTGACCATCGACAAAGACTTCGGCGGCTGGAAAACCGCGCAGCCGAAATTCTTCAACGATGGCGGCGTATTCGACCAAATCTACCAGGCACAGTAATCTGACTCAAGCCATACCACGGGCCTAATGCCGGGCGCGTACTGTGTGGGGGCGGGCTTGCTCGCGAAAGCGGTGTATCAGACAACGTCAATGTCGCCTGATAGAGCGTCTTCGCGAGCAAGCCCGCTCCCACATTGATGCGTTCAGCGGATCGCTTTTTTAACCAAGGACTTTTATGTCGCGTCGTATCTCCCCCGTCATACCCGGCTTCGGGCTGACGCTGGGCTACACCTTGGTGTACCTCAGCCTGATTGTGCTCATACCACTGGCGGCGATGTTCGTGCATGCCGCTCAACTCACCTGGGATCAGTTCTGGGCCATCATCTCGGCGCCACGGGTGCTGGCGGCGTTGAAGCTCAGCTTCGGCACCGCGCTGTATGCCGCGATCATCAACGGCATCATCGGCACGCTGCTGGCCTGGGTGCTGGTGCGCTACACCTTCCCGGGACGCAAAATCATCGACGCGATGATCGACTTGCCCTTCGCACTCCCCACCGCAGTGGCCGGTATCGCGCTGACTGCGCTGTACACCCCCACCGGATTGGTTGGCCAGTTCGCAGCGGACCTGGGGTTCAAAATCGCCTACACCCCCCTGGGTATCACCCTGGCCCTGACGTTTGTGACCCTTCCATTCGTGGTACGTACCGTACAGCCAGTATTGGCCGACATCCCTCGTGAAGTGGAAGAAGCGGCCGCGTGCCTGGGGGCCAAACCCCTGCAGGTGTTCCGCCATATCCTGGTGCCGGCCCTGTTGCCCGCCTGGCTGACCGGCTTCGCACTGGCCTTTGCCCGCGGCGTCGGCGAGTACGGCTCGGTGATTTTCATCGCCGGCAACATGCCGATGAAAACCGAGATTCTGCCGTTGCTGATCATGGTCAAGCTCGACCAGTACGATTACACCGGCGCAACGTCCATCGGCGTACTGATGCTGGTGGTTTCCTTCGTCCTGTTGCTGCTGATCAACCTGCTGCAACGCCGCATCGAAACCCCATAAGGAGGCGCCCGTCATGTCCCAATCGTCTATTGCGGCCGCCTCTTCGGCCAACGCTGCCCGCCGTGGCAGCGCCACTTCGCGACGCATCCTGATCGGCCTGTGCTGGCTGGTGTTCACGCTGTTTCTGGTATTGCCGCTGTTCATCGTGGTGTCCCAGGGCCTGAAAAACGGCCTGGGCGCGTTCTTCACGGCGATCTTCGAGCCGGACGCCTTGTCCGCGTTGAAGCTCACGCTGATCGCCGTGCTGATTTCGGTGCCGCTGAACCTGGTGTTCGGTGTCAGTGCCGCCTGGTGCGTGAGCAAGTACTCGTTCCGCGGCAAGAGCATGCTGGTGACCCTGATCGACCTGCCGTTCTCGGTCTCGCCGGTGATCGCCGGTCTGGTCTACGTGCTGATGTTCGGCGCCCAGGGGCTGTTCGGCCCGTGGCTGCAGGATCACGACATTCAGATCGTCTTCGCCTTGCCGGGCATCGTGCTGGCGACGATCTTCGTTACCGTGCCATTCGTGGCGCGGGAACTGATCCCGTTGATGCAGGAGCAGGGCACTCAGGAAGAAGAGGCCGCGCGCCTGCTGGGGGCCAATGGCTGGCAGATGTTCTGGCACGTCACCGTACCCAACATCAAATGGGGTCTGATCTACGGCGTGGTGCTCTGTACTGCGCGGGCCATGGGTGAGTTCGGTGCGGTGTCGGTGGTGTCCGGGCACATTCGCGGGGTGACCAACACCTTGCCGCTGCACGTCGAGATCCTCTACAACGAATACAACCACGTGGCCGCGTTCGCCGTGGCGAGCCTGTTGCTGATCCTGGCGCTCTTCATCCTGCTGCTCAAGCAGTGGAGCGAAAACCGTATTAACCGCCTGCGCGCCAGCGCCGCGGAGGAATGATTTCATGTCGATCGAAGTGCGTAACGTCAGCAAGAATTTCAATGCGTTCAAGGCCCTCAATGACATCAGCCTGGACATCCAGAGCGGGGAACTGGTGGCTTTGCTCGGCCCGTCCGGCTGCGGCAAGACCACCTTGCTGCGCATCATTGCCGGCCTGGAAACCCCGGATCAGGGCAACATCGTGTTCCACGGCGAAGACGTGTCCGGCCACGATGTGCGTGATCGCAACGTCGGTTTCGTGTTCCAGCACTACGCCCTGTTCCGCCACATGACGGTGTTCGACAACGTCGCGTTCGGCCTGCGCATGAAGCCGAAAAACCAGCGCCCGAGCGAAAGCCAGATCGCGACCAAGGTCCACGAACTGTTGAACATGGTGCAGCTCGACTGGCTGTCCGATCGCTACCCGGAGCAACTGTCCGGTGGCCAGCGCCAGCGTATCGCCCTGGCCCGCGCCCTGGCGGTGGAGCCGAAAGTGCTGCTGCTGGACGAACCCTTCGGCGCCCTCGACGCCAAGGTCCGCAAAGAGCTGCGTCGCTGGCTGGCGCGCCTGCACGAAGACATCAACCTGACGTCGGTGTTCGTGACCCACGACCAGGAAGAAGCCATGGAAGTCGCCGACCGCATCGTGGTGATGAACAAGGGCGTGATCGAACAGATCGGCTCACCGGGCGACGTCTACGAAAACCCGGCCAGCGATTTCGTTTATCACTTCCTGGGTGATTCGAACCGATTGCACCTGGGCGAAGACAATCATGTGCTGTTCCGTCCGCACGAAGTCTCGCTGTCCAAGCATGAGCTGGAAGACCACCACGCGGCCGAAGTGCGGGACATCCGTCCGTTGGGTGCGACCACCCGGGTGACGCTGAAGGTAGAAGGCCAGACCGACCTGATCGAGGCCGAAGTGGTCAAGGATCACGACAGCCTGATCGGCCTGGCCAAGGGCGAGACGCTGTTCTTCAAGCCCAAGGTCTGGCAGAAACTCGCCAACCTCTGAATCAAACGCTTCACGAGCAAGCCCGCTCCCACATTGGATCTGTGATCGACACAAATCCCCTGTGGGAGCGGGCTTGCTCGCGAATGCGTTTTACGCAGTCGCACGCTTCGGATTGACCCGCACCCCACCCA
>NZ_LYVP01000033.1 GCF_001984065.1 Pseudomonas sp. KK4 | reverse complement strand
CGCGAAGACGGTGGGTCAGCCTACATTGATGTTGGCTGACCCACCGTCTTCGCGAGCAAGCCCGCTCCCACAATGGATCGATGCGGACCTTGATTCATCAGCAATAAAAAACCCCGCCTGCTTTCGCAGGCGGGGTTTTTCAGTACAGGGGTAAGGCTGGCTTACATCATGCCGCCCATGCCACCCATGCCGCCCATGTCTGGCATACCGCCGCCAGCTGCACCTTCTTTCTTCGGTGCATCAGCGATGGCCGCTTCGGTCGTCAGGATCAGGCTACCGATGGACGCTGCAGCTTGCAGAGCCGAACGGGTGACCTTGGTTGGGTCCAGGATACCCATTTCGATCATGTCGCCGTACTCGCCAGTCGCGGCGTTGTAGCCGAAGCTGCCTTGGCCGTTCTTGACCTTGTCGACCACTACGCTTGGCTCGTCGCCGGAGTTGGCAACGATCTGACGCAGCGGTGCTTCGATAGCACGACGCAGTACAGCGATACCCACGTCCTGATCGGCGTTGTCGCCTTTGAGTTCGGTCAGTGCCTGCAGGGCACGGATCAGGGCCACGCCACCGCCAGGCACCACGCCTTCTTCAACGGCTGCACGGGTAGCGTGCAGGGCGTCTTCAACGCGGGCTTTCTTCTCTTTCATTTCAACTTCGGAACCGGCGCCAACCTTGATCACTGCAACGCCGCCGGACAGCTTGGCCAGACGCTCTTGCAGTTTTTCACGGTCGTAGTCCGAGGAAGTCTCGGCAACCTGGGCACGGATCTGAGCGATGCGTGCTTCGATGTCGCCCTGTACGCCAGCACCGTCAACGATGATGGTGTTTTCCTTGGACAGGGTCACGCGCTTGGCGTTACCCAGGTGCTCAAGGGTGGTGCTTTCCAGGCTCAGGCCGATCTCTTCAGAGATTACGGTACCGCCGGTCAGGACGGCGATGTCCTGCAGCATGGCCTTGCGACGGTCGCCGAAGCCTGGAGCCTTGACGGCTGCGACTTTGACGATGCCACGCATGTTGTTCACAACCAGAGTCGCCAGGGCTTCGCCTTCAACGTCCTCGGCCACGATCAGCAGTGGGCGGCCGGCTTTGGCAACGGCTTCCAGCACTGGCAGCATTTCGCGGATGTTCGAGATCTTCTTGTCGACCAGCAGGATCAGCGGGCCGTCCAGCTCAGCGACCATGGTCTCTGGCTTGTTGACGAAGTACGGGGACAGGTAGCCACGGTCGAACTGCATGCCTTCTACAACCGACAGTTCGTTTTCCAGGCCCGAGCCTTCTTCAACGGTGATCACGCCTTCTTTACCGACTTTTTCCATGGCTTCGGCAATGATGTCGCCGATGGAGCTGTCGGAGTTGGCGGAGATGGTGCCTACCTGAGCGATGGCGCGGGTGTCGGCGCATGGCTTGGACAGGGACTTCAGCTCTTTGACGATGGCGATGGTCGCCTTGTCGATACCGCGCTTGAGGTCCATCGGGTTCATGCCGGCAGCGACGGCTTTCAGGCCTTCGTTGACGATCGATTGAGCCAGAACGGTAGCGGTGGTGGTACCGTCGCCTGCGTCATCGTTGGCACGGGAGGCAACGTCTTTGACCAGCTGCGCGCCCATGTTTTCGAAACGGTCTTCCAGTTCGATTTCTTTGGCTACGGAAACGCCGTCCTTGGTGATGGTCGGAGCGCCGAAGCTCTTCTCGATGATCACGTTACGGCCTTTCGGGCCGAGGGTCGCTTTTACTGCGTCAGCCAGGACGTTGACACCGGTGAGCATTTTCTTGCGGGCGGAATCGCCGAATTTAACTTCTTTAGCAGCCATGATCGATATTCCTTAAATACTTTGTAGTAGCGGGAAAATGAGCGGGTAATCAGCCTTCGATAACAGCGAGAATCTCGTTCTCAGCCATTACCAGCAGGTCTTCGCCGTCGACTTTCACAGTGTTGCTGCCGGAGTAAGGACCGAACACAACCTTGTCGCCCACTTTTACGGACAGTGCGCGCACTTCACCGTTTTCCAGTACGCGGCCGCTGCCTACAGCGAGGATTTCGCCGCTGTTGGCTTTTTCGGCAGCCGAACCTGGCAGGACGATACCGCCAGCGGTTTTCTTTTCTTCTTCGCTGCGACGGATGACGACGCGGTCATGCAGAGGACGAAGCTTCATTGTCGATCTCTCCTAATTGTGGTTTTCATCGGCCGGTGTAGTCCCGGCGGGTTTAACAAAGTCCGGCGGTGCCGGGTGCGGTTCGTCGAGCGAACCGCGGAAGTCTGCCTGGCGTGATTGCCAGAAACCTTGCGGTGACCGTTACATAAGGGCGCATAAGCTTATTACAAGGGCGGGGATCGAAAAATTTTCACCTCGATACCGCGCAAACGATCACGGCACCCGAGGGTGCCGTGTCATGGGAGAAGCTACTTGCTGTCGCGGTGTTCGAACTCGCCCTCGATCACATTGGGCTCGCGGCCCAGTGGCTCTCGTGGCGATGGACCGCCACGGGGCTGGAGGTCATCGGCGAACGCACGCTGGCGGATCGCCTGTTCCTCGGCACGCTGGCGCATCTTGTTGGCCAGCAGGCGGCGGGTGACCGGCAGCAGCATGATCAGGCCGACCACGTCGCTGATGAAGCCCGGCAGGATCAACAGGCCACCGGCCAGTGCCAGCATCAGGCCTTCAAGCATGGTCTGGGCCGGCAGCTCGCCGCGGTTCAGGCTTTCACGGGCACGCAGCGCCGTGGCCAGGCCAGCGACCCGCAGGACGAAAATACCGAACATCGAGCCGAGAATGATCAGCAGCAGGGCCGGGAAAAACCCGATGGCACCGACCACTTTGACGAATACGAACAGTTCCAGCACCGGAAACAGCAGAAAGAGCAACAAAAAAGGGCGCATCAAATGGTTCCTCAACGCAAGAATGCCTTGCCAGTTCACCTTAGATGACGTCGCCCTTTCGTGAATTCAAGCATCGGCCACTTCATTTTTCGGCCACTGCTCGGCGTGAGCCAGGAAAACCAAGGCTTCGCGAACTTGTGTCGGCGTATTACACGGGGCTTGGAACGGCAACCAATACACGCCCTGGCCGATGCGCAGGTGCATGCCTTCGCTGTCGATACCGACCATTTGCGCCGGTGCGGTTTTCGGCAATCGCGCCAGATCCACGTAATGGGCGATGGCCTTGGCGTGATCGGCATTCATGTGCTCGATCATGCTCGCTTCGGCCTTGCCGGCGAACGGGTTGACCAAGGTGAGGTTGTCGATCCAGTGGATGGCGCCAAAACCGCCGATGTAGCGGTGACGCACCGGCTGCAGCACCCAGAAATCGAAATCGTGGGCCTTATGGTAGTTCTGTGAATCGGGGAAATAACGGTAGTAGCGCTCAGCGGCCGCTTCAATGGCGGCCTGGTCCTCGATCCTGTGCGCTTCGGCCAGGTAGGTCAGACGGCCCACAGCCTGCACATCTTCGGCCTCGCGCTCGCCCACCAGCAGCGAACACTTGGGGTCCTTCTGCAGGTTATGGGTGTGCTGGGCGATCCGACTGATCAGGATCAACGGCCGGCCCTGCTCGTCCAGGCAATAAGGAACGACGGAGCCGAACGGAAAACCGGGCATGGCCTTGGAGAGCGTCGACAGGACGCCACGGTATTCCTTGAGCAGCAATTCTCGGGCATGCTTGGCAACTTCAACGCTCAATTTATGACTCCTTTTATAGAATCCGTCAGAAAAACGGACGGGCGACTGGCGAAAGTTCCAGTGCGCCATCAGGGCAGTTCTCATGTGCAGCCAGGCCACGTCGGGCGCAGATCGAGAGGGGCTCAAGAAGGAAACCAACTCAGACCTGCTACCGGGGCATGCGAATGCAACTCACTGACAAAGTAATCATTATCACTGGCGGTTGCCAGGGTTTAGGCCGCTCCATGGCCGAGTATTTCGCGACCAGGGGCGCGAAGCTGGCCCTGGTGGATCTGAACCAGGAGAAGCTCGATGCCGCCGTGGCCGCGTGCAAGGCCGCGGGTGCAGAAGCCCGCGCCTACCTGTGCAATGTCGCCAACGAAGAGCAGGTGACCCACATGGTCGCGCAGGTCGCCGAAGATTTCGGCGCGATCCATGGTCTGATCAACAACGCCGGCATCCTGCGCGACGGTCTGCTGCTCAAGGTCAAGGATGGCGAAATGACCAAGATGAGCCTGGCCCAGTGGCAGGCAGTCATCGACGTCAACCTGACCGGCGTGTTCCTGTGCACCCGTGAAGTCGCGGCGAAAATGGTCGAGCTGAACAACAGCGGCGCGATCATCAATATCTCGTCGATTTCCCGTGCCGGCAACGTCGGCCAGACCAACTACTCCGCCGCCAAGGCCGGTGTCGCCGCCGCGACCGTGACCTGGGCCAAGGAACTGGCGCGCTACGGCATTCGCGTGGCCGGCATCGCACCGGGCTTCATCGAAACCGAGATGACCCTGGGCATGAAGCCCGAGGCGCTGGAGAAGATGACTTCGGGGATTCCGCTCAAGCGCATGGGCAAGCCTGAGGAGATCGCCCATTCGGCGGCGTATATTTTCGAGAACGACTACTACACCGGGCGGATTCTGGAGATGGATGGCGGATTGCGCATTTAAAGACACCCCATAACGAATGTGGGAGCGGGCTTGCTCGCGAAAGCGGTGAGTCATTCAACGGATATGTCGACTGATCCACCGCTTTCGCGAGCAAGCCCGCTCCCACAATTTTGACCGCGTGCAGGCGATCAATCGTCGCTGATGCTGATGTTCGGCATTGCCGGCGACAACGCTTCCTGCAACACGATCCGCGCGCCGACGTGGCGGGCCAGCTCCTGGTAGACCATGGCGATCTGGCTGTCCGGCTCGGCGATGACCGTTGGCTTGCCGCCATCGGCCTGTTCGCGGATGACCATCGACAGCGGCAGCGAAGCCAGCAGCTCGACGCCGTACTGGTTGGCCAGTTTCACCCCACCGCCCTCACCGAACAGATGCTCGGCATGTCCGCAATTGGAGCAGATGTGTACGGCCATGTTTTCCACCACGCCCAACACCGGGATGTTGACCTTGCGGAACATTTCCACGCCCTTGCGCGCGTCGAGCAGGGCCAGGTCCTGTGGCGTGGTGACAATGACCGCGCCGGCCACCGGCACTTTCTGCGCCAGGGTCAGTTGAATGTCGCCGGTGCCTGGCGGCATGTCGATGACCAGGTAATCCAGGTCGCCCCACGCGGTCTGGGTCACCAGTTGCAGCAAGGCGCCGGAAACCATCGGCCCGCGCCAGACCATCGGCGTATTGTCATCGGTCAGGAAGGCCATGGACATCACTTCGACGCCGTGGGACTCCATGGGCACGAACCACTTCTGTTCCTTGATCTGTGGGCGGGTGCCTTCGGTGATGCCGAACATGATGCCCTGGCTCGGGCCGTAGATGTCCGCATCGAGGATGCCCACTTTGGCGCCTTCGCGGGCCAGGGCCAACGCCAGGTTGGCAGCGGTGGTGGATTTGCCCACGCCGCCCTTGCCGGACGCCACGGCCACCACGTTCTTGACGTTGGCCAGGCCCGGGATCTGTGCCTGGGCCTTGTGCGGGGCGATCACGCTGGTGATGTCGACCCGGGCCGACGCTACGCCATCGAGGCCTTCGATGGCCATTTGCAGCATCTGTGACCAGCCACTCTTGAACAGGCCGGCGGCGTAGCCCAGCTCCAGCTGGACGCTGACGCGATCGCCCTGGACATCGATGCTGCGCACGCATCCGGCGCTGACCGGGTCCTGGTTCAGGTAAGGGTCGGTGTACTGACGAAGGACGGCTTCCACCGCTGCGCGATTGACGGCGCTCATGGGCAACTCCGATAACGAGACTGGAAAATCAGGCAGGTATCGTACCTGTTCTGATCGTCGGGCGGGATGGCGAAAAAAAACGTCCTCTGCAGGAGCACGGCTTGCCGGCGATGGCGTACTCAAGACCGTTATCGCCGGCAAGCCCCCCACAGGTTGCTCCTCCAATGAAACAGGCGCACAGGGTGAAAAATTAACGCCACCGCTTTATAGTGGCCGACCTCCGTTTCATCAAGTAGCCGAGCCCCATGTCCGAGCCACGCAAGATCCTCGTCACCAGCGCCCTGCCCTATGCCAATGGTTCGATTCACCTTGGCCATATGCTGGAATACATCCAGACCGATATGTGGGTGCGCTTCCAGAAGCACCGCGGCAACCAATGCATTTATGTCTGCGCCGACGACGCCCACGGTTCGGCGATCATGCTGCGCGCGGAAAAGGAAGGCATCACCCCGGAACAACTGATCGCCAACGTCCAGGCTGAACACAGCGCCGACTTTGCCGACTTCCTGGTGGACTTCGACAACTTCCACTCCACTCACGCCGAAGAAAACCGTGAGCTGTCGAGCCATATCTACCTGAAGCTGCGCGACGCCGGGCACATCGCCACCCGCTCGATCACCCAGTATTTCGACCCGGAAAAGAAAATGTTCCTGGCCGACCGCTTCATCAAGGGCACCTGCCCGAAGTGCGGCACAGAAGACCAGTACGGCGACAACTGCGAAAAATGCGGCGCCACCTACGCCCCGACCGACCTGAAGGATCCGAAGTCGGCAATCTCCGGCGCCACCCCGGTGCTCAAGGATTCCCAGCACTTCTTCTTCAAGTTGCCGGACTTCCAGCAAATGCTGCAAACCTGGACCCGCAGCGGCACCCTGCAAGACGCCGTGGCGAACAAGATCGCCGAATGGCTGGACGCCGGCCTGCAACAGTGGGACATCTCCCGCGATGCGCCGTATTTCGGTTTCGAAATTCCCGATGAGCCGGGCAAATACTTCTACGTGTGGCTCGATGCGCCGATCGGCTACATGGCCAGCTTCAAGAACCTGTGCGACCGCACGCCGGAGCTGGACTTCGACGCGTTCTGGGGCAAGGACTCCACCGCCGAGCTGTACCATTTCATCGGCAAGGACATCGTCAACTTCCACGCCCTGTTCTGGCCAGCCATGCTCGAAGGCGCGGGCTACCGCAAGCCGACCGGCATCAACGTGCACGGCTACCTGACCGTCAACGGTCAGAAAATGTCCAAGTCCCGTGGCACCTTCATCAAGGCCCGCACCTACCTGGACCACCTGTCGCCGGAATACCTGCGCTACTACTACGCGGCCAAGCTCAGCCGTGGCGTCGACGACCTGGACCTGAACCTCGAAGACTTCGTGCAGAAGGTCAACTCCGACCTGGTGGGCAAAGTCGTCAACATCGCCAGCCGTTGCGCCGGTTTCATCCACAAGGGCAATGCCGGCCTGATGGTCGACACCAACGCCGCGCCGGAACTGACCGAAGCCTTCCTGGCTGCTGCGCCAGGCATCGCCGACGCCTATGAAGCCCGCGATTTCGCCCGTGCCATGCGCGAAATCATGGCCCTGGCCGACCGCGCCAACGCCTGGATCGCCGACAAGGCGCCGTGGTCGCTGAACAAACAGGAAGGCAAGCAGGATGAGGTGCAGGCCATCTGCGCCACCGGCGTCAACCTGTTCCGTCAACTGGTGATCTTCCTCAAGCCTGTGCTGCCGCTGCTGGCTGCCGACGCCGAGGCGTTCCTGAACGTCGCGCCACTGACCTGGAACGACCATCAGATCTGGCTGGCCAATCACCAGTTGAACGAGTTCAAGCCGTTGATGACCCGGATCGACCCGGTCAAGGTGCAAGCCATGACCGACGCTTCGAAAGAAGACCTGACCGCCAGTCAGACCGACACCGGCCAGGCCCAACCCGCCGGCAACGGCGAGCTGGCCAAGGACCCGCTGTCGCCGGAAATCGACTTCGACACCTTTGCCGCAGTCGACCTGCGCGTGGCGCTGATCGTCAAGGCCGAACACGTGGAAGGCGCCGACAAACTGTTGCGCCTGACCCTGGACATCGGCGACGAACAACGCAACGTGTTCTCCGGGATCAAGAGCGCCTACCCGGATCCGTCCAAGCTCGATGGTCGCCTGACCATGATGATCGCCAACCTCAAGCCACGGAAAATGAAGTTCGGCATCTCCGAAGGCATGGTGATGGCGGCAGGTCCCGGCGGTGAAGAAATCTACCTGTTGAGCCCGGACAGCGGCGCCAAGCCTGGTCAGCGGATCAAGTAAGGCAACGCGGTAACCCGATCCCACAGTCGTGCCTGACGCGACTGTGGGATTTTCATGTCTGGCCCACCCTCCGTCCTTGCCGGATAATGCCTGAGCGTCAGCCCATTCCCTGTGGGGGCGAGCTCGCTCGCGATGGTCGTCAACGATAATGCGTGGCCACAGGTTGAACACCGCGGCCTTGAGTCCATCGCGAGCAAGCTCGCTCCTACAAACGCCGGCACGATCATGACCGAAGCACTGCTAATGCTTGTCAGCACCGCCCTGATCAACAACCTCGCGTTGCACTGGCCGCTGGGTGTCGATCCGTTGTTGGCGGCCCGACGTCGGCAGGTTCATGCCCTGGGCATCGCGACCACCTGCCTGATGCTGATCGTCGGTGTACTTGGTCATGCGTTCTATCACTGGTTGCTGGTGCCGCTGCAGATCACTGGGTTGCGCCTGTTTGTATTGCTGCCCCTGAGCGTGCTGCTGATCGCTCCGCTGCTTAGCGGCCTGTCGCGGCTGTTCTCAACACTGTCGTTCGAGGGGTTGTGGCCGCTGTTGCTGGGCAACGCCGGCGTGCTCGGGCTGGCGCTGCTCAGTGTGCAGAACGACAAAGGCTGGTTGGCTGCGGCCGCCCTGAGCCTGGGGGCCGGGCTCGGGTTCTGGCTGGTGCTCAGTCTGTTCAGCGACTTGCGTCAACGCACACTCGACAATGATATTCCCCTGCCTTTTCGCGGCCTGCCCATCGACCTGATCGGTGCCGGACTGATCGCAGTGGCTTTTCTCGGATTCACCGGACTGATCAAAACATGAGTCTGATTCAACGCATCGACGCCCTGTTGCCGCAGACCCAATGCGGCAAGTGCGGGCATCCCGGATGCAAGCCTTACGCCGAAGGCATCGCCAGTGGCGAGCCAATCAACAAGTGCCCGCCGGGCGGTAAAGAAACCATCAACGCCCTGGCCGAACTGCTGAACGTGCCGGTGTTGGAGCTGGATGTCAGCCGGGGTTCAGCACCGGCGCAGATCGCCTACATTCGCGAAGCCGAGTGCATCGGCTGCACCAAATGCATCCAGGCGTGCCCGGTGGATGCCATCGTCGGTGCCGCCAAGCTGATGCACACGGTGATCATCGATGAGTGCACCGGTTGCGATCTGTGCGTGGCGCCCTGCCCGGTGGACTGTATCGAGATGCGCCCGCTGCCGACGGCCACGGTGCTGCCGATTGTCGGTGGCATGGCGTTCAGCCTTGAAGAGCAACGGGCCAGGGCCGCCAAGCGCAATCACGCGCGGCGCCGCTTCGAGCAACGCAATGCCCGTTTGCAAAGGGAAGAACAACAGAAAATCGCCGAACGTCAGGCCCGCGCCCAACGGGCCGTTCAGCCCAATGAAGTCAGCCTCGATCCGGTGCAGGCGGCCCTTGAGCGAGTTCGGGCGCAGAAAGCGGCCAACGCCGATGCCGCCTTGAAGAAAGCCAGGATCGATGTGGCGATGAGCCGCGCGCAATTGACCAAATCCCTCAAGGCGTTCGGCCACCCGCCGACCTTCGAGCAGCAGTCGCAGTTGATTGTGCTGCAACAACAGTTCGAAGCCGCCGAACAGGCCTTGGCGCAGTTGGAACGCAGCGCGCCGCCTGCACCTGCGATTGCTCCCGTGACCGCTTCAGCAAAGAACGCCGATTTGAATCGGGCGAAGATCCAGCTGGCCATGCGTCGCTCCGAACTGAAAAAAGCCCAGGCCGCCCAAGCCTCCACCGCGCAGTTAGAAGCCCTGGAACTCGCCGTGCGCGAAGCCGAACGCCAGGTGGACGCCCATGCAACCCCTTGAGTCGGTCGACACACGCCTGCAGCAGGCGATGAAAACGGTGCTGCTGGCGACCCTGCCTGGCATGCTGGCGTTGTTCTGGCTATACGGCTGGGGGGTGTTGATCAATCTGCTGCTGGCGAGCGCCGGTGCCTTGGTCGTGGAAGCCGCGGTGCTGCACTTGCGCAAGCGGGCGCTCAAGCCGACGTTGAGCGATGGCAGTGCCCTCGTCAGCGCAACGCTGCTGGCCCTTGCGTTACCGCCCTACTGCCCTTGGTGGCTGACGGTCAGTGCCGTCGCCTCGGCCATGCTGTTCGGCAAGCACCTGTACGGCGGTGTCGGCAGCAACCCTTTCAACCCGGCGATGCTCGGTTTTGCCCTGGTGATGGTGACTTTTCCCCAACAGATGACCCAATGGCCCGCGGCCCACGGCATGGATCTGTGGGGCGGTCTGCAACAGGTGTTCGGCTTCGGCCATGCACCCGATGCCTGGGTCCGCGCCACGGCGCTGGACAGCCTGCGGATCAACAAAAGCCTGACCATGGACGAACTATTCTCGAGCAACCAGGCGTTCGGCCACTTCGGTGGACGGGGGGTGGAATGGGTCAACCTGGCATTTCTGGCGGGCGGCGCATTTCTGCTGCAGCGACAAGTCATCAGCTGGCATGCGCCGGTCGGCATGCTTGCCAGCCTGTTCATCATCAGCCTGTTGTGCTGGAACGGCTCGGGATCGGACTCCAATGGCTCGCCGCTGTTTCATCTGCTCAGCGGCGCCAGCATGCTGGGCGCGTTTTTCATCGTCACCGAACCGGTATCCGGCGCGAAGGCACCTGGCGGGCGACTGTTGTTCGGAACCGGCGTCGGGCTGCTGACCTATGTGATTCGCACATGGGGCGGTTACCCGGATGGGGTGGCCTTTGCCGTGCTGTTGATGAACCTCGGTGTGCCGGCGCTGGAGCGCCTTGTCGCCACCCGGCAGGAGCGGACCGCACCATGAACCGCGGATCGAGCGTTTTCGTTCTGGCGTTGCTGGCCGCTCTGGGGATCGGGCTGAGCTACGTCGCGCAGTACAACAGCGCGCCACGCATTGCGGCAGAACAACGCCTGATCGACAGTGACAAACTGCTGGACCTGCTGCCCCGCGACAGCTACGACAACTTGCCGCTGGAACAACCGCTCAGCCTGGACGACACCGCGTTGGGCACCAGTACGCTGCAGGGCGGATGGCGCGCGACCCGGACCGGCCAGGCCACTGCCGTGTTACTGCGCAGCCAGACGAGGGGGTATGCGGCAAGCATCGAGTTGCTGATCGCCATCGATCTCAATGGCAGGCTGCTCGGGGTCAAGACCCTCGAACAGACCGAAACGCCGGGGCTGGGCGCCAGGATCGCCGAATGGCCCAATGCATGGCTCTCGCTGTTTTCCGGAAAATCCCTCGTCGAGCCGGACGACAAAGGCTGGGCCTTGAAGAAAGACCAGGGACAATTCGACCAGATCGCCGGGGCGACCATCACCTCCAGAGCCGTGATCAACGCCACCCACGACGCGCTTCGCTATTTCGACACACACCGGCAATCACTGCTCGAGGGGCCTTCCCATGAGTAAATCACCGCCGTTGCAGCACGCCTTGATGCTTGCCCCGCTGGTCGGCGCCACCGGCTCGCTGATGAGTGCACTGGGCCTATGCCTGATGTTCATCGTTGTGGTCTGTGCCTTTGGCGCTGTGATGAGTGCGTTGCGCTCGCGCTTGCTGGCAACGACGCATGTGCTGGCGAGCGTGATCGTCGCCGCCACGCTGACCACTTGCGCAGAGCTCGGCCTGCAGGTGTGGTCACTGCAATGGCATCAACAGATGGGGATTTATTCAGCGCTGATCGCGTTGCAATGTGTCGTGCTGGAGCACGGCGGATTCTTGCGGACTGCCTGGCGCGATCGCCTGCGCCTGTGTGGCGCATTCGGCGCCCTGATGGTGGGCGTGAGCGTGCTGCGCCAGTTGGGCGCCGACGGTGGCTTGCACCTGGCCACGCTGGCCCCTGGCGGTTTCATTCTGCTGGGACTGTTGATCGCCGCCTGGCAGGCGTGGCACCGTCCAACATCTGAACAATGATCGTTTTCGAGGAAACTCACCGCCCATGAATGCCGCAAAACGTCTGGAAATATTCCGCAGGCTGCATGAAGACAATCCGGAGCCGAAGACTGAACTGGCTTATTCATCACCGTTCGAGTTGCTGATCGCGGTGATTCTTTCGGCGCAATCGACCGATGTCGGCGTCAACAAAGCCACGGCCAAACTGTTTCCCGTCGCCAATACACCTGCTGCGATTCACGCACTGGGCGTCGAAGGGTTGTCGGAATACATCAAGACCATCGGCTTGTTCAACAGCAAGGCGAAAAACGTGATCGAGACCTGTCGCTTGCTGGTGGAGCGTCACGCGGGCGAAGTGCCACAAACCCGCGAAGAGCTCGAAGCCCTGCCCGGCGTGGGCCGCAAGACCGCCAACGTGGTGCTCAATACGGCATTCCGTCAGCTGACGATGGCGGTCGACACCCATATCTTCCGGGTCAGCAACCGCACCGGCATTGCTCCGGGCAAGAATGTGGTCGAGGTGGAAAAAAAATTGATGAAGTTCGTGCCCAGGCAATACCTGCTCGATTCCCATCACTGGCTGATCCTTCACGGGCGCTATGTGTGCCTGGCCCGCAAGCCACGCTGCGGCAGCTGCCGGATCGAAGACTTGTGCGAATACAAGCAAAAGACCTCCGACGATTGAGGCGCTATTGAAAATACCGATACGCCGATTGAAAAAATCTTTTTTACCCGCCGTAGGATTGTCGATATAAGGAGCGCCAAAGGCCGTCTTAGCCTGGAGTAACTAAATGAGCACTGGCAAAGAGCAATTGGACGTAGATGATGAATTCGCTGCCGTTGAAGCTGATGATGCCGATCCGGTGGTCGAAGTAGCGAAAACCAACCTGAGCAAGCGCCGCACCATCGACAATCTTCTGGAGGAGCGCCGACTGCAAAAGCAATTGGCCGATTACGATTTTGACTTATGACACCTGAAAGCCTCCGTTACGGAGGCTTTTTTCATTGCGCCGTACTGCGATAAATGCGCGCTCATCGCGAATCGTCTCCGTCGATAAAGTCACACTATTCCATTGCGTTGAGCCAGCTCAATCAGATCGACCAGTGAACGCGCGTTGAGCTTGAGCAACAACCGCGTCTTGTAAGTGCTGACGGTCTTGTTGCTCAAAAACATGCCATCGGCAATTTCCTTGTTGGTCTTGCCTCGGGCCAACTGTTGCAACACCATCATTTCTCGCCCGGAGAGACGATCCACCATTTCGGCCTCGCTGGCATTGCCCAAACTTGCACGCACCGTATGCAGGGCTTGATTGGGAAAGTAGCTGTAGCCGGAAAGCACTGCCTTTATTGCACTGAGCAGCTCGGTGAGATCCTGCTGCTTGCAGACATAGCCGGCAGCCCCCGTTTGCATACAGCGCATGGAAAAGTGCCCCGGTGCCTGGGAAGTCAATATCAGCACCTTCATCGGCATTGCCGTCGATGACAGTCGCGCGATGACTTCCAGCCCGTCCAGTTTGGGTATCCCGATATCCAGAATGACAATATCCGGCATGCATTCGCGCGCCAGTTGCAATGCATCCACCCCGTTATCGGTTTCCGCAACAACTTCGTAGCCATGACGTTCCATCAGCATACGCACCGCAAGACGAATGACGGGGTGATCATCCACGATCAGCACTTTATTCATGGGCAAGTCCAATTTTCGCTGTTCGAATTTTTAGAGCCCGCACAATAGCCTAGTCGTTTCACCCATGGCATGCCGCGCCACCCGGCGACCCGCACCGAGAGACATTCCCTACAAGAAACGCGGATTAATCTTACAAAATTTCATCGAACCCAACGTCGCGAAAAATGTATCCCCTTGATTGCCTTATGGCGCCAGTGGTTTTCCGTATCGGTTTGCTTCCGGTTCGGACCTGAAAAAACAGTGGGCACGTGCATCGCTGTATCAAAGGCAACCAAACTTCAGGGCTGCCAGATCAACTCCGGAAATATCACACACCGAGCATCTACTTGCTCTTACAGCAAAAAATCATGCATGGATAATTATTAACCCAATCGAAAAATCGAAACCCAACAACAGTGATCTCAACTCAAAACCAATCAAGCGGGCATCGACAAAAGCCATGAGTATTCAATATGACCAGACTCAAGAAACGAATGACCAACCCCATGACGCTCATCGCGACATTCGCAACACTGTCTGAAACTTCCGCCGCCATTTCTCTGCCATTCCTCGATAACGATGAAAGAGAAATCTATGTGTGGTTTCTGATCAGCTTTCCGTTTTATCTATTGTTCCTTTTCTTCGCCACTCTCAACTTCAATTACCGGTCGCTGTACTCGCCTTCGGACTTTGAAAAAGACGAAAACTTCCTCAAGGCCATGGATGAAGTCGATCCGCAGGACAGTAACGCCGCGGTGAAATCCCCAGGGTCGGGCGCTTCATCTTGCAGCACCCAGGCACCACCCGAACAAGCCCGCCTGCTCAATCACATTCGCTTGCCTGCGTTATTGAAAGACATGCACATCATCGACGCACGCTGGATGAACAGCCGAGTGGAATTCAGCGCCTTGCTGGACAAGGTTAAAAAACCCCAGGAGGGAAAGACCGATCTGGTTGTATTGCTGACCAACCGGGCGTTGGAAAAATCGCTGAAAGAGTGCCT
This sequence comes from Pseudomonas sp. KK4, assembly GCF_001984065.1. Lineage (GTDB taxonomy): Bacteria > Pseudomonadota > Gammaproteobacteria > Pseudomonadales > Pseudomonadaceae > Aquipseudomonas. The sequence goes on along the minus strand of NZ_LYVP01000033.1, from coordinate 37,041 downwards.
GCTCAAGTTTTCCAGGCAGCGAACCAAACGAGGCGGCCCCCGTTGCTGCGTTGCCTACGATTTAAGTTCACAACGGGTGACGGTCATGGAGCCGGGGTCGCTGACAAATGGCCGGTAATCCAACATCGACGGCGGCTCTCGGCCTGCTTGCGCGAGATCAGCCTGAAAATCGAGTTCTCGGAATGAAAAAAAACCGTGGCCCCATCGATGACGGGGCCACGGTTCGTTTACAGGCTCAAAGGGCTCAGAACAGCTTGCGGCCCTTGTTCGCGGCAATGCGCATGCGCAAGGCGTTGAGCTTGATGAAGCCCGCTGCGTCGGCTTGGTTGTAGGCGCCGCCATCTTCCTCGAAGGTCGCGATGTTGGCATCGAACAACGATTCGTCGGACTTGCGACCGGTGACGATCACATTGCCCTTGTACAGCTTCAGGCGCACGACGCCGTTCACGTGTGCCTGGGACGCATCGATCATCTGTTGCAGCATCAGACGCTCAGGGCTCCACCAGTAGCCGGTGTAGATCAGGCTGGCGTATTTCGGCATCAGCTCGTCTTTGAGGTGAGCCACTTCGCGGTCCAGGGTGATCGATTCGATCGCACGGTGGGCGCGCAGCATGATGGTGCCGCCAGGGGTCTCGTAGCAGCCACGGGATTTCATGCCCACGTAACGGTTCTCGACGATGTCCAGACGACCGATACCGTGTTCGCCACCGATACGGTTCAGGGTCGCCAGCACGGTGGCCGGAGTCATTTCGACGCCGTCCAGTGCCACGATGTCGCCGTTGCGGTAGGTCAGCTCCAGGTACTGCGGCTTGTCGGGCGCGTTCTCCGGGGAGACGGTCCAGCGCCACATGTCTTCTTCGTGCTCGGTCCAGGTGTCTTCCAGCACACCGCCTTCATAGGAGATGTGCAGCAGGTTGGCATCCATCGAGTACGGCGATTTTTTCTTGCCATGACGCTCGATCGGGATCGCATGCTTTTCAGCGTAATCCATCAGCTTCTCACGGGACAGCAGGTCCCATTCGCGCCACGGAGCGATCACTTTCACGCCTGGCTTCAAGGCGTAGGCGCCCAGTTCGAAACGAACCTGGTCGTTACCCTTGCCGGTGGCGCCGTGGGAAATGGCGTCAGCGCCGGTTTCGTTGGCGATTTCGATCAGGCGCTTGGCGATCAGCGGACGTGCGATGGACGTACCCAGCAGGTACTCGCCTTCGTAGACGGTGTTGGCGCGGAACATCGGGAAGACGAAATCGCGCACGAACTCTTCGCGCAAGTCGTCGATGTAGATCTCTTTGACGCCCATGGCCTGAGCCTTGGCGCGTGCAGGTTCGACCTCTTCGCCCTGACCCAGGTCAGCGGTGAAGGTCACGACTTCACAGTTATAAGTATCCTGCAGCCACTTGAGGATCACCGAAGTGTCCAGGCCGCCGGAATACGCCAGAACGACCTTGTTTACGTCCGCCATGCCATCACTCCACGGGGTTCTACGGAAAGCCGTGAAGTCTACCGCTCATGCAGAATAATTTACAGTGGCGCGACAGCTTATGACGACGAAGCGACAGATTCTGTCGAGGGCGCGACGATGACCGATCGGTCAGGACGTTGCCGAATTGGCCGGCTTTGGGGCTTGAGGCGCTTGAGGAGCCACTTGTTCTGGCGCAGCGCCACGCTCCAGGCGCACGGCAACCCGCCGATTTTTCGCGCGGTTGGCATTGTTGGTATTGGGCGCCAGCGGATAGCTTTCGCCATGGAATCGCAGGGTAATCTGCGACTCCAGAATGCCATTGGCCTTGAAGAACTCCATGACGGCCAATGCCCGGCGCCGCGACAGATCACGGTTGGTGAGGCGATTGCCACTGTTATCGGAGTGGCCGTCGAGTTCGATGTGATTGACCGTCGGGTCGGCCTTCATGTACTCGAGCATCACCTTCAGTTGGGCCTTGGCAGCCGCATCCAGGTCGATGCCGCCACCCGGGAAACCGATCTGCGACTGCTTCACCTGATCGAAATTCTGCGGCAGCAGCTTGGCCACGCACCCCTGATAGTCGGCAAACGCCTTGTTGAACCTCACCGGCAACAGGCGCACTTCCGATACCCTGCCATCCCCCGAAGAATGCCGAACCACGGGGCTGCGGCCATCGATCAGGCCGTTGATCAAACGCCCGGCCTGGGCTTGTGAGCTGTTGAACAACACGTTGCCGCTGCCGATGCGCACCGTGCCCAGGTTGATATCCTCGCGCCCTGGCTGCCACGGCGCCGCGGCGGCCAACAAGGTCGCCGAACCACCGCCCATCATCGCGTTATAGGCGTTGAGCCGAAACGTCGCCTGCTCGCCCGCACGACGCACGAACTGCCCGGAGCCGAAGTCAGTGATCGGCTGAGTCAGGCGGCACTCGAACTTGTCGCCTTCGACCGTCCACTCGATGCTCTCCAGACGGGTCTGGAAAGTGAGCGCCATCGCGGGAAGGCTGGCAAACACACTGAGCAAGGCTAAATAACGCTGGCGCACGGGAGGCTCCACTGGCTTCTGCAACACAAAGACCGACATTACGGCATACCTGTTGGATATCGGAAGCTTGCGGCAAAACTTGATAGCGAGTGCCTGCAAGAGTCTTTTCCGGTAGCATTCCCCTCAGTTTGACCCGCCTGGAATCCCCTCATGTCCGACCGCCTGACCCTGCTGCGTCCCGACGACTGGCATATTCATCTTCGCGATGGTGCTGTGTTGACCAATACCGTCGCGGATGTCGCGCGCACCTTCGGGCGCGCCATCATCATGCCCAACCTGGTACCCCCAGTTCGCAATGCGGCTGAAGCCGACGGCTATCGCCAGCGGATCCTCGCGGCCCGCCCGGCCGGCAGCCAGTTCGAACCGCTGATGGTGCTGTACCTGACCGACCGCACCCAGCCTGAAGAAATTCGCCAGGCCAAGGCCAGCGGTTTCGTTCACGCCGCCAAGCTGTACCCGGCCGGCGCGACCACCAACTCGGACTCTGGCGTCACCAGCATCGACAAGATTTTCCCTGCGATCGAGGCCATGGCCGAAGTGGGCATGCCTTTGTTGATCCACGGTGAAGTCACCCGTGGCGATGTCGACGTGTTCGACCGCGAAAAAATCTTCATCGATGAGCACATGCGTCGTGTGGTCGAGCGTTTCCCGACCTTGAAGGTGGTGTTCGAGCACATCACCACCGCTGACGCCGTGCAGTTCGTCAACTCGGCCCCGGCCAACGTCGGCGCGACCATCACCGCCCACCACCTGTTGTACAACCGCAACCACATGCTGGTGGGCGGGATTCGGCCGCACTTCTACTGCCTGCCGATCCTCAAGCGCAACACCCACCAGGAAGCCCTGCTGGACGCCGCTACCGGCGGCAGCGAGAAGTTTTTCCTCGGCACCGACTCGGCACCCCACGCCCAGCACGCCAAGGAAGCCGCCTGCGGTTGCGCCGGTTGCTACACCGCTTTTGCGGCGATCGAGATGTATGCCGAGGCCTTCGAACAGCGCAATGCGCTGGACAAGCTCGAAGCCTTCGCCAGCCTCAACGGCCCGCGCTTCTACGGCCTGCCGGCGAACACCGATCGCATCACCCTGGTCCGCGAAGAATGGACCGCCCCTGCCAGCCTGCCGTTTGGCGAGCTGACCGTTATCCCGCTGCGCGCCGGTGAAAAACTGCGCTGGCGCCTGCTGGAGGAACACGCGTGAGTGAAGACCATTTCGACGACGAACTGGAAGGTCAAGGCGGTGGAGGCGGTTCGCGTCATCCAATGGCGGCCCGGTTCCGTGGCTACCTGCCGGTGGTCGTCGACGTAGAGACCGGTGGCTTCAACTCGGCCACCGACGCCCTGCTGGAGATCGCCGCGACCACCATCGCCATGGATGAAAAGGGTTTTGTCTACCCGGATCACACCTACTTCTTCCGGGTCGAGCCGTTCGAAGGCGCCAACGTCGAAGCAGCAGCACTGGAGTTCACCGGGATCAAGCTTGATCACCCGCTGCGCATGGCCGTGAGTGAAGAGACTGCGCTGAACGATATCTTCCGTGGCGTGCGCAAGGCCTTGAAGGCCAACGGCTGCAAGCGGGCGATCCTGGTCGGCCACAACAGCAGCTTCGACCTGGGCTTCCTCAACGCCGCCGTCGCGCGTCTGGACATGAAGCGCAACCCGTTCCACCCGTTCTCCAGCTTCGACACGGCCACCCTCGCCGGCCTGGCCTATGGTCAGACGGTGCTGGCCAAGGCCTGTCAGGCTGCCGATATCGACTTCGACGGTCGCGAGGCCCACTCGGCTCGCTACGACACCGAGAAGACGGCCGAGCTGTTCTGCGGCATCGTCAATCGCTGGAAGCAGATGGGTGGCTGGGAAGATTTCGACGACTGATTTGTCGCGATTCTCCTGGTATGAACGCAAACCTGTGGCGAGGGAGCTTGCTTCCGCTGGACTGCGCAGCAGGCCTGTTCGAGGGCTGCTGAGCTGCCCAACGGGAGCAAGCTCCCTCGCCACAGGTTCGGCGTCGCGTTCCAGCCAGCAGCTCAGATTGTGTCACGCATAAAAAAACCGGCCTCGAGGGCCGGTTTTTTTGTACCTGGAGCGTGCCTTACAGAGCAGCGGCGTGCTCGGTCAGGTAAGCAGCAACGCCTTCTGGCGAAGCGTTCATGCCCTTGTCGCCTTTTTTCCAGTTGGCAGGGCAGACTTCGCCGTGCTCTTCGTGGAATTGCAGCGCGTCTACCAGACGCAGCAGCTCTTCCATGTTACGACCCAGTGGCAGGTCGTTGATGATCTGCGAGCGGACAACGCCTTTGTCGTCGATCAGGAATGCGCCACGGAATGCAACGCCGTCAGCGGACTGGACGTCGTAGGCCTTCATGATTTCCTGCTTGATGTCGGCAGCCATGGTGTAACGGACTTCGCCGATACCGCCATTGTTGACCGGGGTGTTGCGCCAGGCGTTGTGGGTGAAATGCGAGTCGATCGAAACGGCAACCACTTCAACGTTACGCGCCTTGAACTCGGACATGCGGTTGTCCAGAGCGATCAGCTCCGACGGGCAAACGAAGGTGAAGTCCAGCGGGTAGAAGAACACCAGGCCGTATTTGCCTTTGATGGCCGAAGACAGGGTGAAGCTGTCAACGATCTCGCCATTGCCGAGTACGGCCGGTACGGTGAAGTCAGGGGCTTGTTTGCCTACGAGTACGCTCATTGGATATCTCCTGGTGTAGTAACGTAAAAACTCAGGTTTGCGCCAGCCTGCCACCCTCAGGCGACAGCCCTGTGACACAAACCCGTTTCGAAAAGACCGGCCATCATACACTGCGTTTTTTGTCTGTCCTCAACCGTTTCTCCCTTCAATGCAAAAATCGCAGTGGCGAAATGCCGGGCATGGCACCGGAGGGCAAACCGTTCGTCAGCCCCGAAAAAACCTTCGGCAAAGCACTTTGACAATCATTCTCGTTAACATTAAGATCCATCGCATTCAAAACATAAACGAGCGACGGTCTTCACTTATGTATGTTTGCCTCTGCATTGGCGTCACCGATGGCCAAATCCGCGATGCGATCTATGAAGGATGCTGCAGCTACAAGGAAGTCCGCCAAGCCACTGGCGTTGCCAGCCAATGCGGTAAATGTGCGACCCTTGCCAAGGAAGTGGTCCGCGAAACCCTGACCACTGTGCAAACCGCCCAGGCTGCGATTCCCTTTCCAGTGGAATTTACAGCTGCATAACTATCGAATCTCAAAGAACCGGACTCATGTCCGGTTTTTTTATGTCTTAAAATCAATTGCTTAGGCGCTAGACGCGGAACACAAACATTCTTATTCCGATTAATTTTCATATATTATTCAATAACTTAGGTTTGACACTCTTAGTTGTGCGGCTCAAACTCTGCCTTATAGACAGCTAATACAGGGCAGGACCCCATCATGAAAGGCGACGTTACAGTCATCCAGCATCTCAACAAAATCCTTGGCAATGAGCTGGTCGCAATCAATCAGTACTTCCTGCATGCGCGCATGTATGAAGACTGGGGCCTGAACAAGCTCGGCAAGCACGAGTACCACGAGTCCATCGACGAGATGAAACACGCGGACAAGCTGATCAAGCGCATCCTGTTCCTTGAAGGCCTGCCGAACGTCCAGGACCTGGGCAAGCTGCACATCGGCGAGCACACCAAGGAAATGCTTGAGTGTGACCTGCGTATCGAGAAAACCGGCCATGCCGATCTGAAAGTGGCTATCGCTCACTGCGAAACCGTCGGCGACTTCGGCAGCCGTGAGCTGCTTGAAGATATCCTCGAGTCCGAAGAAGAACATATCGATTGGCTGGAAACCCAACTTGGCCTGATCGACAAAATTGGTATCGAAAACTATCTGCAATCGCAGATGGGTGATGACGAGTAATGACTCGGCACTAAATTCGATGCAATAAAAAGCCCCGCGCTCTGTTGAAGAGGCGGGGCTTTTTTGTGCCTTTGCTCTTGTAGGAGCGAGCTTGCTCGCGATGGTCGTCAACGATAACGCGGGTAATCTGTTTCTCCGCGGCGTTCTTTGGTCCATCGCGAGCGAGCTCGCTCCTGCAGGAAGCAGGATCAGGCTTCGGTCTTGTTCGCCGCAGCCGCTTCGACAGCCGCCTTGATGGTGGTTTGCAGCGAACCGTCTGCAGCCATCTCGGTCATGATGTCGCTACCGCCGACCAGCTCACCACCGACCCACAGTTGCGGGAAGGTTGGCCAGTTGGCGTATTTTGGCAGGTTGGCGCGGATTTCCGGGTTCTGCAGGATGTCCACGTACGCAAACTTTTCGCCACATGCCATCACGGCCTGCGCGGCTTTCGCGGAGAAGCCACACTGCGGGGCATTCGGCGAACCTTTCATGTAAAGCAGAATGGTGTTGTTGGCAATCTGCTCTTTAATCGTTTCGATGATATCCATGGAGCACCTCGGCTGAACTTTCCGACTCATGGGTCGGCACGGTGGCGCATTGTAACGGAAAGCCGAGCGCCATGCTCGGTCTCTCCGTCAGATACGATCAGGCCGCCGCCACCGTCACCGGCACGCCGTTCAACGCCGCATTCCCCGACAGCTCATCGAGCTGACATTCGTCCGTCAGGTCATTGGCACTGGAACCGGGCTGACCACTGGCAATGGTCATCTGCACACCCGGACGCGCATGACCCCAACCGTGAGGAAGGCTGACCACACCCTTCATCATATCCAGGCTGCCGAGCACTTCCACCTCGATCGCCCCGACCCGCGAGCTGACCCGCACGCGCTGACCGTCGCTCAAGCCACGACTGGCCAGGTCATCCGGGTGCATCAACAGCTGATGCCGCGGCTTGCCCTTCACCAATCGGTGATAGTTGTGCATCCAGGAGTTATTACTGCGCACGTGCCGACGACCGATCATCAACAACTCATCGGCCACAGGCGCCTGCATCGTGGCAAAGCGCTCGAGGTCGGCCAGAATGGCCTCCGGTGCCGCCTGGATTCGCTGATTGGCGGTCTTGAGTCGCGGTGCGAGATTAGGCTTGAGCGGGCCGAGATCGACACCATGGGGATGATCGAACAGGGTCGCCAACGACAATTTGTACTCGGAGGCATCGCCATACAAGCCCATGCGCAAGCCGCGATCGATCATCTGCGCCGGTGCGATGGTCGGTTTCAATTCCTTGCCGGTCCTTGCAGCAAACGCCTTGGCCAGGCCGACGAAAATCTCCCAGTCGTGCAAAGCCCCTTGCGGCTTGGGCAGGATCGCCCGGTTGAAACGACTGACGTTGCGAACCGCGAACATGTTGAACGTGGTGTCGTAGTGATCGTTTTCCAACGCTGAAGTGGACGGCAATATCAGGTCGGCGTAACGGGTGGTTTCATTGATATACAGGTCGACACTGACCATGAACTCCAGCCCGTCCAGCGCCTGTTCCAGCTGACGTCCGTTGGGTGTAGACAGCACCGGGTTGCCCGCCACGGTGATCAGCGCGCGGACCTGCCCTTCCCCTTCGGTGAGCATTTCCTCGGCAAGGGCCGATACCGGCAACTCGCCCGCATACTCCGGGCGCCCGGAAACCCTGCTCTGCCACAAATTGAAATGCCCGCCCGAGGTCGACGCCACCAGGTCCACTGCTGGCTCTGTGCACAGGGCACCACCGACACGGTCGAGGTTGCCGGTGACCAGGTTGATCAACTGCACCAGCCAATGGCACAAGGTACCGAACGCCTGGGTCGAGACCCCCATGCGCCCATAGCACACAGCACTCGGGGCTGCGGCGAAGTCCCGCGCCAACTGGCGGATCTGTTCGGCCGGCACCGCACACAACGGGCTCATGGTCTCGGCGGTAAAACCGGCGACGGCTTCGCGCACCTGATCCAGACCGTCGACCGGCAAGTGGACATCCCGGGTCAGGCCTTCGTCAAACAAGGTATTGAGCAAGCCAGACAGCAACGCCGCGTCGCCACCGGGACGCACGAACAGATGCTGGTCGGCGATGGCCGCCGTTTCACTGCGACGCGGGTCGACCACCACCACTTTGCCGCCACGGGCCTGAATCGCCTTCAAACGCTTTTCCACATCCGGCACGGTCATGATGCTGCCGTTGGATGCCAGTGGATTACCGCCAAGGATCAACATGAAATCGGTGTGATCGATGTCCGGGATTGGCAGCAGAAGGCCATGGCCGTACATCAAATGGCTGGTCAGGTGATGGGGCAGTTGATCCACAGAAGTCGCGGAAAACCGGTTACGGGTTTTCAACAGGCCGAGAAAGTAATTGCTGTGGGTCATCAGCCCGTAGTTATGCACACTGGGATTGCCCTGATAGACCGCCACTGCGTTTTGCCCATGGCGCTGCTGAATGTCAGCCAGACGTTCGGCGACCAGCTTGAATGCGTCTTCCCATTCGATGGGCTGCCATTCGCTGCCCACGCGCCGCATCGGTTGATGCAGGCGATCGGGGTCGTTCTGAATGTCCTGCAGGGCCACGGCCTTGGGGCAGATGTGCCCGCGGCTGAAGGTGTCCAGGGGGTCCCCCTTGATCGAGGTGATCTGCAAATGGCCGGCATCGACCTCGGTGGTTTCGATGGTCAGGCCGCAGATGGCTTCACACAGGTGGCAGGCACGGTGATGGAGAGTCTTGGTCATGGCCAGTCTCTGTCTTGTTCTGGGCGGGCAAGGTCGGCCGCGGAAACAAAACTATGGCGCCTGCCCCGCGAGCGCGCCAGCGACGTTTGTCTTGTGAATTGCGGTCCATCAGGCCAGCCGATGGCAACGCAGGATCAGCTCGACGGCAGCCTGGGCGGCGCCTGCATCTGGATTTCCTGGACGGTTTCGATCTGTTCGTGGGCGACATGCACGCCGGTCAGTTCGCCGATCAGCCGCCAGTGCTCGTCGAGCCCGCTGCTGATGGTGGCCATGCGGTCGATCATCTTGCGCCCGGCATCCCGGGTCACGGGGTCGTGACTGCGCAGCAGTTCGAAGGACATGGATGTGACAGAGGCGGTGAGGTGTGTCAGGGAGCGGGCCGTGAGGCCGAGCAATTCCATTAGCTGCTGTTCTTTCGATTCCATCGGCGGAGGCTTCCTGCATCGCGGGTGTTTTATTTATAACCCAGCACTTTGCATTAGCAAATGTTTCAGATGGAACGCACCGTTTAAACACGTCCCGGCACGACAGGTCAGAAACCGACGGCCGATGCTCTCCCACCGCCCCACTCGATTGCCAAGCTGCGCAGGGGCGGTGTACAAATGCCTGGCTGCTGTCAGGAAACAGGCTTCAAAAGCGCTACTGCGGTTATCCCGTAGCCCCTCTGAAATCCCCTAAAAACCGTAGCCCTATTGGTAAGACGCGACATTTAATTATAAGATCGCGCCTTCCCCTATTTCGTCGCCCCGTGCGGCTTACGCCGCAGGTCTCGCCCGTTGTTCCGTTAAACAAGGCTTTGAGCATCTGCGGTTTGTAGCAAAAAGGTAGTCAATGATGAGCGCAAGGCACTTTCTCTCCCTGATGGATTGCACGCCCGAAGAGCTGGTCAGCGTGATCCGTCGAGGCGTTGAGCTCAAGGACCTGCGTAACCGCGGCGTACTGTTCGAGCCTCTGAAAAACCGCGTGCTCGGGATGATCTTCGAGAAGTCCTCGACCCGCACCCGCATTTCGTTCGAAGCCGGCATGATCCAGCTCGGGGGCCAGGCGATCTTCCTGTCGCCGCGCGACACCCAACTGGGCCGCGGCGAGCCGATCAGCGACGCCGCCATCGTCATGTCGAGCATGCTCGATGCGGTGATGATCCGTACCTTTTCCCACAGCACCCTGACCGAATTCGCCGCCAATTCCCGGGTGCCGCTGATCAATGGCCTGTCCGACGATCTGCACCCGTGCCAGTTGCTGGCCGACATGCAGACCTTCCTCGAACACCGTGGCTCTATCCAAGGCAAAACCGTGGCCTGGATCGGCGACGGCAATAACATGTGCAACAGCTATATAGAAGCGGCGATCCAGTTCGACTTCCAGTTGCGCATCGCCTGCCCGCAAGGTTATGAGCCCAACCCGGTGTTCGTGGCCCAGGCCGGCGATCGGGTGACCATCGTGCGCGACCCGAAGGATGCCGTGCGCGGCGCCCATCTGGTGAGCACCGACGTCTGGACCTCCATGGGCCAGGAAGAGGAAACCGCCAAGCGTCTTGAGCTGTTCGCGCCCTATCAGGTCAACCGCGCGCTGCTCGACCTGGCCGCCGACGATGTGCTGTTCATGCATTGCCTGCCGGCCCACCGTGGCGAAGAGATCAGCGTCGACTTGCTCGATGATCCACGCTCGGTGGCCTGGGATCAGGCGGAAAACCGTCTGCACGCGCAGAAGGCCCTGCTCGAATTCCTCGTCGAGCCGGCGTACCACCACGCATGAGCCAGCCATTACTGCTTAACCTGCGCAACCTCGCCTGTGGCTATCAGGACCAGCGAGTGGTGCAGAACCTCAACCTGCACCTGAACGCCGGTGACATCGGTTGCCTGCTGGGTTCTTCCGGCTGCGGCAAGACCACCACCCTGCGCGCCATCGCCGGGTTCGAGCCGGTGCACGAAGGTGATATCCAGCTGGCCGGCGAGACCATTTCCAGCGCCGGTTTCACCCTGGCACCGGAGAAACGCCGGATCGGCATGGTGTTCCAGGACTACGCGCTGTTTCCGCACCTGAGCGTGGCCGACAACATCGCTTTCGGCATTCGCAAGCATCCGCAAAAGGATCGTGTGGTCGAAGAGCTGCTGGAACTGGTCAACCTGAAAAACCTCGGCAAGCGCTTTCCCCATGAGCTTTCCGGTGGCCAGCAGCAGCGCGTCGCCCTGGCCCGCGCCTTGGCGCCGGAGCCACAACTGCTGTTGCTCGACGAACCCTTCTCCAACCTCGATGGCGAATTGCGTCGCAAGCTCAGCCATGAGGTGCGCGACATTCTCAAGGCCCGGGGCACCAGCGCCATTCTGGTGACCCACGACCAGGAAGAAGCCTTCGCGGTCAGTGATCATGTCGGTGTGTTCAAGGAAGGTCGGCTGGAGCAATGGGACACGCCCTACAACCTGTACCACGAACCGTTGACGCCCTATGTAGCCAGTTTCATCGGCCAGGGCTACTTCATACGCGGTCAGTTGAGCAGCCCGGAATCGGTGCAGACCGAGCTCGGTGAGTTGCGCGGCAATCGGGCCTACACCTGGCCGGTCGGGGGGGCGGTCGATGTATTGCTGCGCCCGGACGACATCGTCTATGCGCCGGACAGCGCCTTGCGGGCGCGCATCGTCGGCAAGTCGTTCCAGGGCGCCTCGACCCTGTATCGCCTGCAGATGCCGACAGGTGCGCAGCTGGAGTCGATCTTCCCCAGCCATGCCGATCATCAGGTCGGGGCGCACGTGGGGATTGGCGTGGCGGCGGAACATCTGGTGTTGTTTCAGGCCAGTGGCAGCACCGCGGCGCAGATACCGAGCGTGGAATCCGGCGTTCGACGCTACAGCACCGCCAACTGATACACGCGGAAAAATGTGGGAGCGGGCTTGCTCGCGAAGGCGTAGTGCCAGTCGACAATCATATCGACTGACAGGACGCCTTCGCGAGCAAGCCCGCTCCCACATGTGTTTTTGTCACCCCAGAAGAAGCATCCCGCTCGCAACGAGTGTCGCGTGCCCGCCAATCTTCACCCGATCCCCCTCCAGTCGACAGAACAGCTCACCGCCGCGCTTCGAGCACTGGTAAGCCGTCAGGCTCGACTTGCCCAGGCGTTTTGACCAGTACGGAATCAGGCTGCAATGGGTCGAGCCGGTCACCGGGTCTTCATTGATGCCAATGGCCGGCGCGAAGTAGCGCGAAACGAAATCGTGCTTGCTGCCACGGGCGGTGACGATGGCACCCAGCCAGGGCAGTTTCGCCAGAGCGACCATGTCCGGCTGACAGTCGAGCACTGCCTGCTCGGATTCCAGCACCACGAACAATTCGTTGGAGCCCAGCGCATCGACGGCTTCCACACCCAGGGCGCGTTCGATGTCCAGGGTCACCCCCACCTCAGACGGCACGATGGCCGGAAAATCCAGCCACAGGCGCCCACCCTCACGACTGACGCTCAGCGGGCCAGACTTGCAGGTGAAGTCCAGGCGCTCGACGGGTTCCTTGTAGATCTCGAACAGCACATGGGCGCTGGCCAGGGTCGCGTGCCCGCACAGCGGCACCTCGGTGGTCGGGGTGAACCAGCGAATGTGCCAGCCCTGCCCCTCGCGCACCACAAAGGCGGTTTCCGCCAGATTGTGCTCGGCGGCGATTTTCTGCATCAACTCATCGGCCAGCCAGGCATCCAGCCGATAGACCATGGCCGGGTTTCCGCTGAAGGCTTGATCGGTGAAGGCATCGACCTGGTGAAACTCCAATTGCATAACCTGTCCCTTTGTTGGAGCGAGCTCGCTCGCGGTGGTCGTTAACGAAAACTCGGGCATTCTGGTTTCCCGCGGTGCTTTGAGTCCATCGCGAGTGAACTCGCTCCTACAGGGGAAGCGATCCGTCAGGCGCGGCCGATGTCGGCAAATTTTGCCTGGGTGTGTTCGGCCAATAGGGCGGGGGCCAGTTCGACTTCCAGCCCGCGCCGGCCCGCGCTGACGAAGATGCTCGCGAAGGGCTGGGCCGAATTATCGATAAAGGTGCGCAGACGCTTTTTCTGCCCCAGCGGACTGATTCCGCCCAACAGATACCCCGTCGAGCGTTGCGCTGCAGCCGGGTCGGCCATTTCGGCTTTCTTCACCCCGGCCGCATGGGCCAGGGCTTTGAGGTCCAGGGTTCCACCCACCGGCACCACCGCCACCAGCAATTCGCCTTTTTCACTGGCCGCCAGCAAGGTCTTGAACACCTGGGCAGGGTCCAGGCCAAGCTTTTCCGCGGCCTCCAATCCGTAGGACGCCGCTTTCGGGTCGTGCTCATAACTGTGCACACGGTGTTCGGCGCGAGCCTTTTTCAGCAAATCCAACGCGGGGGTCATGAAAACTCCAGACTGGGCGGCAACAGAAAATACTGCGTCCGATTCTAGGACATTGGTCGACAAAAGGCTTCCAAACGAAACCATGCCTGAAACAGTTCACTTTCGACCTTTGACAGCCCTCTTTCCTGTCTATATTTTTTCGTTTGTGAAGCTAATCGAAAACACCGCTTGCTACAAAACACGCAATACCGACGAATTTCTTGATACCGTTGGCCCATGATCGTGCCAACGCGCGCCAGGCTTCACTCCCTTATTTCGTCCAAGGCAATCGACATGACCGACACACAGAATAAGAACTACATCATTGCCCTCGATCAGGGTACGACCAGCTCCCGGGCGATCATTTTCGACCGCGACGCCAACGTGGTCTGCACCGCACAGCGTGAATTCGCCCAGCATTACCCGCAAGCCGGCTGGGTCGAACATGACCCGATGGAAATCTTCGCCACCCAGAGCGCCGTCATGGTCGAAGCCCTGGCGCAAGCCGGCCTGCACCACGATCAGGTAGCGGCAATCGGTATCACCAACCAGCGTGAAACCACCGTGGTCTGGGACAAGAACACCGGTCGGCCGATCTACAACGCCATTGTCTGGCAATGCCGTCGCAGTACCGAGATCTGCCAGCAACTCAAGCGCGACGGCCATGAGCAGTACATCAGCGAAACCACCGGCCTGGTCACCGACCCCTACTTCTCCGGCACCAAGCTCAAGTGGATCCTCGACCACGTCGACGGCAGCCGTGAACGCGCGCGCAACGGCGAATTGCTGTTCGGCACTGTCGACAGCTGGCTGATCTGGAAATTTACCGGCGGCAAGGTGCACGTCACCGATTACACCAACGCCTCGCGCACCCTGCTCTTCAACATCCACACCCTGAAGTGGGACGCGAAGATGCTGGAGTTGCTGGATATCCCTCGGGAAATGCTGCCTGAGGTTAAAGCGTCATCAGAAATCTACGGCCGCACCAAGAGCGGCATCGCCATCGGCGGGATCGCCGGCGACCAGCAGGCAGCGCTGTTCGGGCAGATGTGCGTCGAAGCCGGCCAGGCGAAAAACACCTACGGCACCGGTTGCTTCCTGCTGATGAACACCGGCAGCAAAGCCGTCAAATCCAGTCACGGCATGCTCACCACCATTGCCTGCGGCCCACGGGGCGAAGTGGCGTATGCGCTCGAAGGCGCGGTATTCAACGGCGGTTCCACCGTGCAATGGCTGCGCGACGAACTGAAAATCATCAACGACGCCCACGACACCGAATACTTCGCCAGCAAGGTCAAGGACAGCAATGGCGTGTACCTGGTCCCGGCCTTCACCGGGCTCGGCGCGCCGTACTGGGACCCCTATGCCCGGGGCGCGCTGTTCGGCCTGACCCGTGGCGTACGCGTGGACCACATCATCCGCGCCGCGCTGGAATCGATCGCCTATCAGACCCGCGACGTGCTCGACGCGATGCAGCAGGACGCCGGCGAACGCCTCAAGTCGCTGCGCGTGGACGGCGGTGCGGTGGCGAACAATTTCCTCATGCAGTTCCAGGCCGACATCCTCGGCACCCAGGTCGAACGGCCGAAGATGCGCGAGACCACGGCGCTGGGCGCGGCCTATCTGGCGGGCCTGGCCTGCGGGTTCTGGGGCAGCCTGGAAGAGCTGCGCGGCAAAGCGGTGATCGAGCGCAAATTCGAGCCGACCCTGGACGAAACGGCGAAGGAAAAACTCTACGCCGGCTGGAAAAAAGCCGTCAGTCGCACCCGCGATTGGGAGCCGCACGAAGAGACTGAATAACCCAGCGTGTGCATGTAACTGGTCGGGAGTGGATTCCTGCGGCATCATGGGCAAATTTTGCACGGCAGCCCAAAGGACGCCCCATGAATCTGCCTCCCCGTCAGCAGCAAATCCTCGAACTGGTTCGCGAACGCGGCTACGTCAGCATCGAGGAAATGGCCACGCTGTTCGTTGTCACTCCGCAGACTATCCGCCGCGACATCAATCAACTGGCCGAAGCCAATCTGCTGCGTCGCTACCACGGTGGTGCGGCCTACGATTCCAGTGTCGAAAACACCGCCTACGCGATGCGCGCCGATCAGATGCGCGACGAGAAGCAGCGCATCGGCGAAGCGATCGCGGCGCAGATTCCCGATCATGCCTCGCTGTTCATCAACATCGGCACCACCACCGAATCCATCGCCCGCGCCCTGCTCAATCACAGCCATCTGAAAATCATCACCAACAACCTGCACGTGGCCTCGATGCTCAGCGCCAAGGATGACTTCGACGTGCTGCTGACCGGCGGCAACGTGCGCCGCGACGGTGGCGTGGTGGGTCAGGCCAGTGTCGATTTCATCAATCAGTTCAAGGTCGACTTTGCCCTGGTGGGCATCAGCGGCATCGATGAAGACGGCAGCCTGCTGGACTTCGATTATCAGGAAGTGCGGGTGTCCCAGGCGATCATCGCCAACGCCCGGCAAGTGATCCTCGCCGCCGACTCCAGCAAGTTCGGGCGCAACGCCATGATCCGCCTGGGGCCGATCAGCCTGGTCGATTGTCTGGTCACCGATCAGCCGCCATCGCCGGCGCTGTCGCAGTTGCTGAATCAGCACAAGGTGCGCCTGGAAGTCGTTTAACCCCTACCCCTGTGGCGAGGGAGCTTGCTCCCGCTGGGCTGCGAAGCGGCCCTAAAATCGCTCGATCGAGTTCATTCAGATCCACTGGGACGGCCTCTTTTGCGACGGCTGCGCCGCCGAGCGGGAGCAAGCTCCCTCGCCACGGAAGCACGCGGCTTAATCATTCCATGTTCGTATATTTTCCTTTGAAGGCCATTCGATGAGTTTTTTCAATCGAACGTGACTGGCTGCGCGCCTCTTTATGGGCTAATATTTTCGCAAATGAACATCTATGTTCGATTTCAAATACCGAACATCAAAGAATCCCGAGGCCTTAGCCGATGCCCACTTCCACCTTGCCTACGCCCCCACTCGCCGAGGTCTACGATATCGCCGTCATCGGTGGCGGGATCAATGGCGTGGGGATCGCCGCGGATGCCGCCGGCCGTGGCCTTTCGGTGTTCCTTTGCGAAAAGGATGATCTGGCCAGCCATACTTCGTCGGCCAGCAGCAAGCTGATCCACGGCGGTCTGCGCTACCTCGAACATTACGAATTCCGCCTGGTGCGCGAAGCCCTCGCCGAGCGCGAAGTGCTGCTGACCAAGGCGCCGCACATCGTCAAGCAAATGCGCTTCGTGCTGCCTCACCGTCCGCACCTGCGTCCGGCCTGGATGATCCGTGCCGGCCTGTTCCTGTACGACAACCTCGGCAAGCGCGAACAGCTCAAAGGCTCGAAAAGCCTGAAGTTCGGTGCGGACAGCGCACTGAAAAACGAAATCACCAAAGGCTTCGAGTACTCCGATTGCTGGGTCGACGATGCACGCCTGGTGGTGCTGAACGCCATGGCCGCACGGGAAAAAGGCGCCCATGTCCACACCCTGACCCGTTGCGTCAGCGCCCGTCGCACCAAGGGCCTGTGGCACCTGCACCTGGAGCGCGCCGATGGCAGCCTGTTCTCGATCCGCGCCAAAGCCCTGGTGAATGCCGCGGGTCCATGGGTAGCTAAATTCATTCGTGATGATCTGAAAATGGAATCGCCCTACGGCATTCGCCTGATCCAGGGCAGCCACCTGATCGTGCCGAAGCTGTATGAAGGCGAGCACGCGCACATTCTGCAAAACGAAGATCAGCGCATCGTGTTCACCATTCCGTACCTGAACCACTTCACCCTGATCGGCACCACAGACCGCGAGTACACCGGTGATCCGGCGGCTGTGGCGATCACGGACGGCGAAACCGATTACCTGCTGAACGTGGTCAACGCCCACTTCAAGAAGCAGATCGGCCGCGAAGACATCCTGCACAGCTATTCCGGTGTGCGTCCGCTGTGCAACGACGAGTCCGACAACCCGTCGGCGGTCACCCGCGACTACACCCTGGCGTTGTCGGGCAGTGGTGAAGAAGCCCCTCTGCTCTCGGTGTTTGGCGGAAAATTGACCACCTACCGCAAGTTGGCCGAATCGGCCCTGGCTCAACTGGCGCCTTACTTCTCGCATATCTTGCCGAGCTGGACCGCCAACGAAACCCTGCCAGGTGGCGAAGGCATGACCACGCCCCAGGCGCTGAGTTCGCAGTTGCGCGACACGTTCGACTGGCTCCCCACCGAAATTGCCCGGCGCTGGGCCACCACCTACGGCAGTCGCACCTGGCGCATGCTCGAAGGCGTACAAAGCTTGAGCGACCTGGGCGAACACATCGGCGGTGGTCTTTACACCCGCGAAGTCGATTACCTGTGCAGTGAGGAGTGGGCCACCACCGCCCACGACATTCTGTGGCGGCGCACCAAGCTCGGTCTGTTCACCACCGTCGAGGAACAGGACAAGCTCAAGGATTATCTGAGCAGGGTCGAACAGAACCGCAGCAAGATCGAAGCGGCCTGATCACACGGCCTAAAAAAACCCCTGAATCTGGCGATTCAGGGTTTTTTTTATGCCGCTCGTGCAGGGCTGCTGTCTCTATAGATCCCGCAGATCCGACTCATGTATGGGCTGATCACGATGTGTGGCCCGTTGATACTGCGCCGGCCAGACCGCCTTGCGGCCGCCCAGGTCGTCGTCCGCGTGCAGCGGCCAGTACGGATCACGTAACAGCTCGCGGGCGAGGAAGATGATGTCCGCCTGACAGGTGCGCAGAATGTGCTCAGCCTGCGCCGGCTCGGTGATCATGCCGACGGTGCCGGTGGCGATGCCCGATTCCTTGCGTACACGTTCGGCGAAACGGGTCTGGTAACCCGGACCGGTAGGGATTTCCGCGTTGGCCGCGGTCCCCCCCGACGAGACATCGATCAGGTCCACCCCCAGCGTCTTGAGGCGCCTCGCCAACTCGACGGTTTCATCAGGGTTCCAGCCGTCCTCTACCCAGTCCGTGGCCGACACCCGCACAAACAGCGGCAGCTCTTCAGGCCAAACCGCACGCACTGCTTCAGTCACCTGCAGCACCAGGCGGATGCGATTTTCGAATGAACCGCCGTACTGGTCACGCCGCTGATTACTCAGGGGCGACAGAAACTGGTGCAGCAGATAACCGTGGGCCGCATGCACTTCCACCACTTTGAAACCGGCGACAAGCGCGCGCCTGGCCGCGTCGACGAAGGCCTGAATGATATCGGCGATTTCAGTTTCTTCGAGTTGTTTGGGTTTGGTGTGTTCCGGATCGAAAGCAATCGGTGACGGGCCGACCGGGATCCAGCCGCCGT
This sequence comes from Pseudomonas sp. KK4, assembly GCF_001984065.1. GTDB lineage: Bacteria > Pseudomonadota > Gammaproteobacteria > Pseudomonadales > Pseudomonadaceae > Aquipseudomonas. Next base: position 18,264 of record NZ_LYVP01000033.1, on the reverse strand, counting down.
CTTCGACCTTGACGCTACCGTGCTTGCCAATCCACGGCCGAAAGGTGCTGGCCTTGCGTCCGGCATGGGCGAGCTGAATGCCGGCCACCCCGCCCTGGGCGGTGATAAAGCGGGTAATGCGTTGCAGCGGTTCGATCTGCTCATCGTTCCACAAACCAAGGTCTTGGGCGGTGATCCGTCCGTCGGCGGTGACCGCCGTGGCTTCGGTCAACACCAGCCCGGCACCGCCGATGGCACGGCTGCCGAGATGAACCAGGTGCCAGTCGTTGGCCAGGCCATCGACACTGGAATACTGGCACATGGGAGAGACCGCGATGCGATTGAGCAGGGTCAGTTGGCGCAAGGTATAGGGTTCAAGCAGCAGACTCATGGGGCACCTCTCGAATCAGTGGTCAGGCTCCAGGGTTCTGTTTGAAAAGTCGACGAGTGACAGGAAAAAGGATGCAACACCCGCCCCCGCGGGCAAAAAATTCGACAAGACGTCACAAGGATAATCAAGCAGTGCTTAGAGCCTAGTCGACATCGGGGGATGCCGCCCCTGCCGTTATGGGCTCAACGCGGTTCGATGTGGGCAATCATCAATTGCACGGTCTCGTTGCCGCGAAACTCGTTGACGTCGAGTTTGTAGGCCAATTCCACCCATTTGATGGTCGGATTCGGCCAGACGTCGCGATCAATGCCAAAGGCGATGCCATCGAGCTTCACCGACCCGCACTCGCTTCTGAGCACCACTTTGAGGTGCCGCTCGCCGACCACCCGTTGCTCCACCAGTTGGAATACCCCGTGAAACAGCGGCTCCGGGAAGTGCTGCCCCCAAGGTCCGGCATGCCGCAGTGCGCGGGCCAGTTCCAGGTGAAACTCTTCCACCGCCAGGGTGCCGTCCGACAGCAGGCGCCCGGTCAGGTCTTCTTCGCGCATCTGGCGACGCACTTCGGCATCGAAGGCTTCGGCGAACAGCGGGAAATGCTCTTGCGGCAGGGTCAGGCCGGCGGCCATGGCATGGCCACCGTACTTGGTGATCAGGTTCGGATGCTGCGCCGCCACCACACTCAGGGCATCACGAATGTGAAAGCCCTGCACCGAGCGGCCCGAGCCTTTGAGCAGGCCATCGCCTGCATCGGCGAAGGCAATGGTCGGGCGGAAATAGCGCTCTTTCATGCGCGACGCGAGGATACCGATGACGCCCTGGTGCCATTCGGCATCGAACAGGCACAGGCCGAACGGCATCGATTCCACCGGCAGATCCTTGAGCTGCGCCAGCGCTTCACGCTGCATGCCCTGCTCGATGGATTTGCGGTCCTGGTTCATGCCGTCCAGTTGCGCGGCCATCTCCCGGGCCAGCGCGGCGTCTTCAGTGAGCAGGCATTCGATGCCCAGGCTCATGTCGTCCAGGCGACCCGCCGCGTTCAAGCGCGGGCCGACGATGAAGCCCAGATCGGTGGAGGTGATGCGTGCAGGGTCGCGCTTGGCCACCTCAAGAATCGCCTTGATCCCCGGTCGGGCGCGCCCGGCACGAATCCGCTCCAGGCCCTGATGCACCAGGATCCGGTTGTTGGCATCCAGCGGCACCACGTCAGCCACGCTGCCCAGCGCCACCAAGTCCAGCAGTTCGCCGATGTTCGGCTGCGGCCGGGTCTCGTACCAACCCAGGCTGCGCAATCGCGCGCGCAGGGCCATCAGCACATAGAAGATCACCCCGACACCGGCCAGCGCCTTGCTCGGGAACTCGCAACCCGGCTGGTTCGGGTTGACGATGGCATCGGCCAGCGGCAGTTCATCGCCGGGCAAGTGGTGGTCGGTGACCAGCACCCTGAGCCCGGCCTTCTTCGCCGCCGCCACGCCTTCGACGCTGGAAATACCGTTATCCACGGTGATCAGCAACTGTGGCTGACGCTCCAGGGCCACCGCGACGATTTCCGGGGTCAGGCCGTAGCCGTAATCGAATCGGTTGGGCACCAGGTAATCGACATGGGCCGCGCCCAACAGACGCAAGCCCAGGGTGCCCACGGTGCTGGCCGTCGCGCCGTCAGCGTCGAAATCGCCGACGATCAGGATGCGCTGGCGCTGCTCCAGCGCCACCACCAGCAAATCCACCGCTGCCTCGATGCCCTTGAGCTGCTGGAACGGAATCAACCGCGCCAGGCTCTTGTCCAGTTCGGCTTCGGACTGCACGCCCCGCGCCGCGTACAGACGGGTCAGCAGAGGTGGAATATCACCAAGGAATGGCAGGGTGTCGGGCAGCAGGCGGGGTTCGATACGCATGGGGTGACAGAGGCTTCTATTGAATACGGGGGATCAATCGGGGACAGCGCAGCCTCAGCCGCGCTCGCCCAGCAACCAGGTCAACTGGACTTCGTGCTGACCACGGTCGTCAGTGACGAAAATCGTCCCTTCGCTGATCATCACGTCCCACTTGATGACGCGGGGCATGTCCTTGGCCAGGGTTTCCAACACTTCCTGAGGCACGGCGGCGATGTTGACGTTCTTCAGGTTCTTCACCGCTGGCACCACTTTGCCTTCCCAGACCCGCAGGCTGCCGTAGGCCAACAGGCTGGTGCGTTCGGTGCGGCGCGAGCACCAGGTCAGGCGTTCGGCATCCGGCTGGCCGACTTCGATCCAGTGCAGGACACGGTCATCCAGGCTTTTTTCCCACAGGGCCGGCTCATCCACTTCTGACAGACCACGGCCAAAGGACAGCTGTTCGTTGTACCAGAGGGCGTAGGCCAACAGGCGCACGGTCATGCGTTCTTCGGTTTCCGAAGGGTGACGGGCGATGGTCTGTTTGACGCTCTCGTAGACGCTGCGGTCGAGGTCGGTGAGGTTCAGTTCAAACTTGTAGGTCGTGGACGGCTGGGCCATGAACGGGCTTCTTGATACGGGGAAAGGCGGCAAGTCTAACCGATGCGACGGGCAATCATCGAATTGATGGCAATCTACCCTGAGCGCCGGACAGTCGGCTATGTTAAAACTCTGTATTCGCTCTGTCTCTTGTCCTACAGGATCCCGTATGCCGTTCACCGCCAAACCGCTTTCAGGCCTTAAAGTCATTGAATTGGGCACCCTGATCGCCGGTCCGTTTGCCTCGCGCATCTGCGCCGAATTCGGTGCCGATGTGGTCAAGATCGAATCGCCGGACGGCGGCGATCCGCTGCGCAAATGGCGCAAGCTGTATGAAGGTACTTCGCTGTGGTGGTTCGTGCAGGCGCGCAACAAAAAGTCCCTGACCCTGAACCTCAAGCACCCGGACGGCCTGGCGATTCTGAAAAAACTGCTGAGTGAAGCGGACATCCTGATCGAGAACTTCCGTCCCGGCGTGCTGGAGAAACTCGGCCTGGGTTGGGACGTTTTGCACGCACTGAATCCGAAACTGGTGATGGTGCGACTCTCGGGGTTTGGCCAGACCGGTCCGATGAAGGATCAGCCCGGCTTCGGCGCCGTCGGTGAATCCATGGGCGGGCTACGCTACATCACAGGTTTCGAGGACCGACCTCCGGTGCGCACCGGCATTTCCATTGGCGACTCGATTGCTGCGCTCTGGGGTGTGATCGGCGCACTGATGGCGTTGCGTCACCGCGAGGTCAACGGCGGCCAGGGCCAAGTGGTGGACGTGGCGCTGTATGAAGCGATCTTCGCCATGATGGAAAGCATGGTGCCGGAGTTCGACGTGTTCGGGTTTATCCGCGAGCGCACCGGCAATATCATGCCTGGCATCACACCCTCCTCGATCCATACCAGCGCCGATGGCAAGCACGTGCAGATTGGCGCCAATGGCGATGCCATCTTCAAGCGTTTCATGCTGATCATCGGCCGTGAAGACCTGGCCAACGACCCTGTGCTGGCCAGTAACGACGGCCGTGACAGCCGTCGCGACGAGCTCTACGGGGTCATCGATCGCTGGGTCAACTCGCTGCCGCTGGACACTGTCCTTGAACGGTTGAACCAGGCCGAGGTGCCCGTCAGCCGGATCTTCAGCGCCGAAGACATGTTCAGCGATCCGCAGTACCTGGCCCGGGAAATGTTCCTGCAGGCCAAGCTGCCCGATGGCAAAGCCTTCAAGATGCCGGGCATCGTGCCGAAACTCTCAGAGACTCCCGGAGATTGTGAATGGGTCGGGCCGCAGTTGGGTGAGCACAACACACAAGTACTCCAGGACCTGGGCTATGACGCGTCGCAGATCACACAGCTGCGCAAGGACGGGGCCATCTGAGCTCGAACGTCTGATTGCGCGCGCCATCCAACAGGGCCAGCGGGCCGTGTGCGCATTGCTGGCTGCGATGATGTTCGCGGCGCTGATGCCATCTGCCTTGGCGCAGGGCAAGCCAACCCTGGTCTGGCTCAAGCGTGATTTGCCACCGTTGTTCATTTTCGAGGGCCCCAAAAAGGGTCAGGGGATTATCGATCAATTCTTGACCACGTTGATCGCCGGCATGCCGCAATACCAGCACAGTGTGTTGAGGGTCAATCGCGCCCGTGGCCTGCAAATGCTCCACGAGCCCGCCCTCACCTGCGATGCGGCGCTGAACTGGAGCAAGGAGCGCGCAACCTGGATAGCGTTTTCCACCCCGCTCTTTCGCGCCATGAGCAATGGCCTGGCCGTACGGCGCGTCGATCGCGAACTGTTGGCGCCTTTTATCCAGGACGGAGAAGTGGATCTGGCGGCGTTTCTGGCCCCGGGTAACGTGACACTGGGGATAGTCGCCGAGCGCAATTACGGCGAGTTCCTCGACACCCTGCTCAAGCAGGCGCCACCCAAGGCCCTGACGCTTCACTATGGCAACCAGGCCTTGGGCAGCCTGTTGCAGATGCAGCGACTGGGGCGCTTGCAGGTCCTGTTGGGCTATCGTCCGGAAATTCGCTATCAGGCCCAGCAGCAGGGGATTGGCGAGGATGAATTGCAGTTCTACCCGATTCGCGGCACGGGCAAATACCTGTCCGGCTACATTGGTTGCACCGATACGCCCCAAGGCCGACAAGCCATCGTCGAGATCAACCAACTGCTGCGCACCCTGCCCCGGGATCACCTGAGCGAGGCCTACGCCACCTGGCTCGACCCGGACAGTCGCCGCCAATACCTGGAGGCCTCGAAAGCGTTTTTCGAGGAGCAGGCCGGGCACTGAATCGCGGGCAAAAGAAACCCCGAGAAGTGGGGAGACGACTCGGGGCTAAACGTGGCCTGCATAAGACCAGTAGCAGCAAGCTACAAGCACCGGAGCACAATGCTTGATCCTGCTGTTAAAACCTCTGACTGACCGGGGGCCGGTAAGGTTCCCGTGAAAAATAATTCACTTACGCGCGGGCCAGGACCTTCTCCTGCGCGACATTGCGCAACGCCGCGATCACACAGGGTTCCAGGCGCCCTTCGGCAATCATCAGATCGCGGTGCAAGCCATCGACCACATCGGTGAGCGAACGCTTGTAAGCCAATTGCGCCTGATTGAACAGCCGCTCGACCACTATGGCGCCGGTTGCATTCTTCAACGTCACCAGGCATTCACCGTGAATGCCTGACGGGGTCAATGTCACCTGATACGGGCTCAGAGCCTCACCGAGCAATAGGCAGATACTTTCCATCTCGATCACCACTCAATAGTCCGAAAACGAAGTGCCAGGGGCGTGTCTACAGTAAATGACCGCCAGCACGAGAAGAAAGTTCTGGCTGCAGAACGCATGTACCTGTGCGTCTCTGGTCGAAAGAGCATGCAGGGTGAAGATGACAGAGAAAAAACAGAGGGCGTGACGTCTGTCGGTTTGCCAAATTTCATGAAGCGCACATCAACCTGTGGCCTGATTGAAATAAAAAAAGCCCGTCATACGACGGGCTTCTTTATGTGGCAGATTGACGGTTACAACGGTTTGCCGCGATTACCGTGTTGGCTCACAAACGCCTGTACGGCTTTCAGGTCATTGGGCAACACCGTGCAGCGCTCATCGCGCTCAAACAGATCGGTGAGGTGCATCGGCAGTTCCAACGCCTTGCCCACGCCAGCCTTTTCCACGGCATCCGGGAACTTGACCGGATGGGCCGTGCCGAGGATTACCATCGGGATATCCAGGCTGCGGCGGCATTCTCGGGCTGCCTTGACGCCGATGGCGGTATGCGGGTCCAGCACTTCGCCGGTCTGTTCGTACACTTCGGCGATGGTTTCGCAGGTTTGCGCATCATCCACGGCCAACGAGTCGAACAGCTTGCGGGCTTCGGTCCAGCGCTCCTGTTCAACGCTGAAGCCGCCACCCTGCTTGAAGCTGTCCATCAGCCCGGCAATCGCCGCACCGTTGCGACCGTGCAGGTCGAACAGCAGGCGTTCGAAGTTCGACGACACCATGATGTCCATGGACGGCGACAGCGTGGCGTGCAGGGTTTCCTTGACGTACTGATTACCGCTCATGAAGCGGTGCAGGATGTCGTTGCGGTTGGTGGCGACGATCAACTGGTTGATCGGCAGGCCCATGTTGCGCGCCAGGTAACCGGCGAAGATGTCGCCGAAGTTGCCGGTCGGCACCGAGAACGCCACCGAACGCGCCGGGCCGCCCAGTTGCAGGGCCGCGTGGAAGTAGTAGACGATCTGGGCCATGATCCGCGCCCAGTTGATCGAGTTGACCGCCACCAGGCGAGTGCCCTTGAGGAAGCCCTGGTCGGCGAAGCTGGCCTTGACCATTTCCTGGCAGTCATCGAAGTTGCCTTCGATGGCGATGTTGTGGATGTTCTCACCGAAAATGGTGGTCATCTGCCGACGCTGCACGTCGGACACACGGTTGTGCGGGTGCAGGATGAAGATGTCGACGTTTTCGCAATGCTTGCAGCCTTCGATGGCGGCCGAACCGGTATCACCGGAAGTGGCACCGACGATCACCACGCGCTCGCCGCGCTTTTCCAGCACGTAGTCGAGCAGGCGACCGAGCAGTTGCAGGGCGAAGTCCTTGAACGCCAGGGTCGGACCGTGGAACAGCTCCAGTACCCATTCGTTGCCGTTCAGTTGACGCAGTGGCGCAACGGCGCTGTGGGCGAAGACCCCGTAGGTTTCTTCAAGGATCTTTTTGAAATCGGCGTCCGGAATGCTGCCGGCAACGAACGGGCGCATCACGCGGAAAGCCAGTTCGTGGTACGGCAGGCCGGCCCAGGAGGCGATTTCTTCCTGGGTGAAACGTGGCAGGTTTTCCGGGACGTACAGACCGCCGTCGGTGGCAAGACCTGCCAGCAGGACGTCTTCGAAATTCAGGGCCGGTGCCTGGCCGCGGGTGCTGATGTAGCGCATGGGGGCAAACCTTCGGTTTGGGCTTCAAGCTTCACGCTTCAAGCTGCAAGTTCAAAGCGGCGAGGCTTCTCACTGGCAGCTTGCAGCGGATAGCTTGCAGCTGCTTCTAAATTAGTTCAGGTGCTCGACACGGATCCGCACGACCGGACCGACCACGCCCGCCAGGGCTTCCAGGGCGGCGATCGCATCATTGATGCGTTGCTCCAGTACGCGGTGGGTCAGCAGGATCATTGGCACAAGGCCGTCGTGTTCTTCGACTTCCTTCTGCATGATCGATTCGATGTTGATGCCGCGCTCCGACAGGATGCTCGCCACTTGCGCCAGCACGCCTGGATGATCCTTGGCCTGAATGCGCAGGTAGTAGGCACTTTCGCAGGCTTCGATCGGCAGGATCGGGTGGGCCGACAGCGAATCCGGCTGGAAGGCCAGGTGCGGTACGCGGTTTTCCGGGTCGGAGGTCATGGCGCGAACCACGTCCACCAGGTCGGCGATCACCGAGGAAGCGGTTGGCTCCATGCCAGCACCGGCACCGTAGAACAGGGTCGAACCGGCGGCGTCGCCATTGACCATCACCGCGTTCATCACGCCGTTGACGTTGGCGATCAGGCGATCGGCCGGGATCAGCGTCGGGTGCACGCGCAGTTCGATACCGGCCGTGGTGCTGCGCGCCACGCCCAGGTGCTTGATGCGGTAGCCCAGTGCTTCGGCGTAATTGACGTCAGCGGTGGTCAGCTTGGTGATGCCCTCGGTGTACGCCTTGTCGAACTGCAGCGGAATACCGAACGCGATGGACGCCAGGATCGTGAGCTTGTGCGCCGCGTCGATGCCTTCGACGTCGAAGGTCGGATCGGCTTCGGCGTAACCCAGTGCCTGAGCCTCGGCCAGTACGTCTTCGAAGGTGCGACCCTTCTCGCGCATTTCCGTCAGGATGAAGTTGCCGGTACCGTTGATGATGCCCGCGACCCAGTTGATGCGGTTGGCCGACAGGCCTTCGCGAATCGCCTTGATCACCGGGATGCCACCGGCCACGGCCGCTTCGAACGCAACGATCACGCCCTTCTCGCGAGCCTTGGCGAAAATTTCATTACCGTGAACGGCGATGAGCGCCTTGTTCGCGGTGACCACATGCTTGCCATTCTCGATGGCCTTGAGTACCAGCTCGCGGGCAACGGTATAGCCGCCCATCAGCTCTATGACGATGTCGATCTCAGGGTTCGTGGCCACATCGAAGACATCGTTGGTAATCGCAATACCGGTCGTTTGGAACTGAGGCTTTGGCGTGCGAATGGCAATTTGTGCCACTTCGATCCCACGCCCGGCACGACGAGCAATTTCCTCGGCGTTGCGCTGAAGTACGTTGAAGGTACCGCCACCGACGGTCCCTAACCCACAGATGCCTACTTTGACCGGTTTCACTGTGAACTCCCCATAAAACGGCCGACTCGAGGCCGGCCGTGAAAACAACCGCGGGCTCGCGGCTCTCTATTGATGGCCCGGCGATGTCGCTGCCGGACCACGATCGTCAATGGCTGGCCGTGACGATGCGAATCACTTCGCGCTCAACGCCAGTTTGGCGACTTGTGGCGCAGGCTGGTAGCCCGGAATGACCTGACCGTCAGCCAAAACGATGGCCGGTGTACCGTTCACGCCAATCGACTGGCCGAGGGCGAACTGCTTGGACACCGGGTTATCGCACTTGGCGGCCTTGATTTCCTTGCCGTCGACCATCTGGTCCATGGCCACTTTCTTGTCCTTGGAGCACCACACCGCCTGCAGTTGCTCGTCACCTGGCGAACCCAGGCCCTGACGCGGGAACGCCACGTAGCGCACTTCGATGCCGCGCTTGTTCAGCTCGGGCACTTCGGCGTGCAGCTTGTGGCAGTACGGGCAGGTGGTGTCGGTGAACACGGTGATGTGCGACTTGGTTTCGCCGATGGCCGGGTAGACCACGGTTTCCGCAACCGGAATGTCGTTGATCAGCTTGGAGATGCCCAGGCGTTCGGTCTTCTCGGTCAGGTTGACCGGCTTGCCGTCCTTGAGCTGGAACATGTAGCCCTGGACCACGTACTGTCCGTCGGCGCTGGCGTACAGCACGCGGCTGCCCTTGAGTTTGACTTCGTACAGGCCCGGCAACGGGCTGGCGGTAATGGTTTCTACCGGCACTTCGAGCTGGAGGTTTTCCAGGCTTTTACGGATGGCTTTGTCGGCCGCGTCATCGGCGACGGCAAAAGTACTGACCAACGCAATGGCAGCGGCGGCGAAAATCTGGGTCAGACGCATGAGAACTCCTGAAGGCGGACAAATGGGACGATCTGATCGCGGGTATCGAAACACCGGGTCGTAATCGCCCATCGTGCAAACCGGCAAAGCCTACCACATAAGGCTCGCGGGGCCGAATGCGCCTGTCGCAAGACTTGGGGGTCACGCTGAACCTGTGTGGGGCTTGCTCGCGAAGGCGGTGGGTCAGCCAGCGAAGGTGTCGGCTGACCCACCGCCTTCGCGAGCAAGCCCGCTCCCACCGATACCGTATCAGCCGCGGGGATGGTGTTTGGCGTGCAAGTCCTGCAGGCGGGCCCGGGCGACGTGGGTATAGATCTGGGTGGTCGACAGGTCGCTGTGGCCGAGCAACATCTGCACCACCCGCAGGTCCGCGCCGTGGTTGAGCAGGTGCGTGGCGAAGGCGTGGCGCAGGGTGTGCGGCGACAGTGACTTGCCGATGCCGGCGACCTTGGCCTGGTGCTTGATGCGGTGCCAGAACGTCTGGCGGGTCATCTGCTCGCCGCGCTGGCTGGGAAACAGCACATCGCTGGGACGCCCGCCGAGCAGCTCGCCGCGGCCATCGCGCAGGTAACGCTCGACCCAGGCAATCGCCTCCTCACCCATCGGCACCAGCCGCTCCTTGCTGCCCTTGCCCATGACTCGCAACACGCCCTGGCGCAGGTTGACCTGCTCCAGGGTCAGGCTGATCAGCTCCGTGACCCGCAGGCCGCAGGCGTAAAGCACCTCGAGCATGGCCCGGTCCCGCTGACCGATGGCGTCGCTCAAATCCGGCGCCTTGAGCAGTGCTTCCACGTCCGCTTCCGACAAGGATTTAGGCAATGGCCTGCCCAGTTGCGGCATATCGATGCGTAATGTCGGATCGACGGGAATCAACTTTTCCCGCAACAAATAGCGATAGAAACCACGCACGCCAGAAAGAAATCGCGCCGTGGAGCGAGGCTTGTAGTTTTGCTCCAGGCGCCAGGCCAGGTGGTCGAGGATCAATTCGCGGCCGGCATTGATCAACTCCAGCTCTTTTTCCTGCAACCAGCCGTTGAACAGCGCCAGGTCACTGCGATAGGCGTCGCGGGTGTTGTCGGAAAGACCTTTTTCCAGCCACAGGGCGTCGAGAAACTGGTCTATCAGAGGATGATCGATGGCAGGCATAAAGGCTCAGGCAGGACCGGCAAGACGGCCATGGAAGATAAATCGCGGGCAACAAAAAAGCAGCCCGTAGGCTGCTTTTTTCTGCATCGGAAGCTGGACTTAAGCCAGTTTTTCCTTGATGCGAGCTGCTTTACCAGACAGGTCACGCAGGTAGTACAGCTTGGCTTTACGTACGTCACCGCGACGTTTAACGGCCATGCTGTCGATTTGCGGGCTGTAGGTCTGGAAAGTACGTTCTACGCCAACACCGTTGGAGATTTTACGAACGGTGAATGCACTGTTGACGCCGCGGTTACGCTTGGCGATAACAACACCTTCGAACGCTTGCAGACGCGAACGGTCGCCTTCCTTCACTTTCACCTGAACGACAATGGTGTCGCCCGGGGCAAAGGTAGGGATCTCTTTGGTCATCTGCTCTGCTTCGAGTGCAAGGATGATTTTGTTAGTCATGCTGTGCTCCTAAGGTAAATCGTCGGATCTACCATCGATACGTTGTTAACTATCGTCCCGCTCGCGGATGTATTCCTCGAGCAGCTTCTTCTCTTCTCCAGAAAGCGAGCGGCTTTCCAGAAGATCGGCGCGTCGTTCATAGGTCCGACCAAGGGACTGCTGTAAACGCCAACGCCGGATGTGCGCGTGATTGCCACTTAGCAATACGTCGGGAACACGCTGATCCGCATACACCTCCGGTCGGGTGTAGTGCGGGCAATCCAGCAAACCATCCGTAAAGGAATCTTCCTCGGCGGAGTCCGCATGCCCTAAAGCTCCAGGCAGCAGTCGTGTAACCGCATCGATCAGGACCATCGCCGGCAGCTCGCCGCCAGACAGTACATAGTCGCCAATCGACCACTCTTCATCGACATGAGCATCAATAAAACGCTCGTCAATGCCTTCATAACGACCGGCAATCAGGATCAATGCATCCAGATTCGCCAACTCGCGTACCGCCGACTGAGTCAGTTGACGGCCTTGGGGGGACAGGTAAATCACCTTCGCTCCCTCCCCGGCGGCTGCCTTGGCCTGAACCAATGCATCTTCCAGGGGCTTGATCTTCATCACCATGCCCGGACCACCGCCAAATGGGCGATCATCCACAGTGTGATGTCGATCCGTCGTGTAGTCTCGCGGGTTCCAACAGGTGAGCTGCAAGAGCCCCTGTTTCACCGCCCGACTGGTGATGCCGTACTCGCTGATGGCGGAGAACATCTCGGGAAACAAACTGATCACTTCTACGCGCAAGTTAGCCACGCTTAGAAGTCCGCATCCCAATCCACCTTCATCTCGCCTGCGACCAGGTCGACGGCCAACACGCATTGCTCCGTATAGGGCAACAGGCGTTCGCGATCATCCAGGCTGCCAGCGCAAGGCTTGACCACCATTACATCGTTCGAGCCGGTCTCCAGCAGGTGATCGATCTTCCCGAACAGCTGCCCGAGGGTGTCGATGACCTTGAGACCTTCCAGCTGGTACCAGTAGTACTCGCCGTCGGTCAGTTCAGGGAACAGGTTGCGCGGCACGCAGATCTCATAACCGGCCAGAAGACGAGCTTCTTCACGATCATCGAGACCCTTGAGCTTTGCGACCAGGAACTTGTCGTTCCCGCGTCCGCTGACCAGCTCTACCTGCTTTACATTGCCGTCACGCTTGAGCGTCCAGGTTTTGTAGTCCAGCAGGTTTTTAATCGGATCAGTAAAGGAATACACCTTCACTTCGCCACGAACGCCATGGACAGAATATATCTTGCCGATAACGATCAAATCATCAGCAACAGCTGGCGTCGCGTTCATATTGCTCAGGCCGCAGCCTTAGCAGCGTCCTTCAACAACTGAGCAACGCGCTCAGAAGGCTGTGCACCAACGCTCAGCCAGTAGGCTACGCGCTCTTGGTTCACGGACAGACGGACTTCCTGACCACGAGCAACAGGGTTGAAGAAACCAACCTGTTCCTTGTGCGAACCGTCGCGCGGGTTGCGGCTGTCGGTTACGGTCAGGTGGTAAAACGGGCGCTTTTTGGAGCCGCCAAGGGCAAGACGGATTGTTAGCATGTGAACATCGTTCCTGTAGTCGGTGCTGCAAATCTAAAGGCACAGCGGGCATGGGTGCCCGAAAGGCCGCATATTCTAAGGAATATCCGGACTTTTGCAAATGACTTTTTCCGGCGGCCTTTCGGTCACCAGCCAGATTTGCTATAGAGCCGTCGTTGTAAACGGCCGGTCAGCTCCCGCCAAGCGCGGGTTTGCTGGAGATCCCGCGTCCTTGCGGGTCTGCGCCGGTGCGATGACCGGCGCGGATTCTTTACATCTTGGGCATGCCACCGCCGCCGGGCAGCATACCGCCCATGCCGCGCATCATCTTGGCCATTCCGCCCTTGGCGGAGAATTTCTTCATCATCTTCTGCATCTGCTTGTGCTGCTTGATCAAGCGACCGATGTCCTGCACCTGGGTGCCGGAGCCCATGGCGATCCGGCGCTTGCGCGAACCGCTGATCAGCTCAGGGTCGCGGCGCTCGGCCGGGGTCATGGAGTTGATGATGGCTTCCATCTGCTTGAACTGCTTCTCTGCCGCATTCTGGGCATTGCCCATCTGCGCCAGGTTCACGCCGCCCATGTTCGGCAGCTTGTCCATGAGGCCGCCGAGGCCGCCCATGTTCTTCATCTGTTGCAACTGATCGCGGAAGTCTTCGAGGTCGAAGCCCTTGCCCTTCTTCAGCTTCTTGGCCAGCTTGTCGGCCTTGTCCTTGTCGAGGGTCGCTTCGGCCTGTTCGATCAGGCTGAGCACGTCACCCATGCCGAGGATGCGCGAGGCGATACGCTCAGGGTGGAACGGATCGAGCGCTTCACTCTTCTCGCCCATACCGATGAACTTGATCGGCTTGCCGGTGATGGCGCGAACCGACAGCGCGGCACCGCCACGGGCATCACCGTCGACCTTGGTCAGGATCACGCCGGTCAACGGCAGCGCATCGCCGAAGGCCTTGGCCGTGTTGGCGGCGTCCTGGCCGGTCATGGCGTCGACCACGAACAGGGTTTCGACCGGGTTGATCGCGGCGTGCAGGGCCTTGATCTCGCCCATCATCTCTTCATCGATGTGCAGGCGACCGGCGGTATCAACGATGACCACGTCGATGAATTTGAGTTTCGCTTCCTTAATAGCAGCCTGGGCGATGTCGACCGGTTTCTGGCTCAGGTCGGACGGGAAGAACGTCACGCCGATGTCGTTGGCCAGGGTTTCCAACTGCTTGATCGCCGCCGGACGGTAAACGTCCGCCGACACGACCATGACCGACTTCTTCTTGCGCTCTTTAAGGAAGCGCGCGAGCTTGCCGGCGGTGGTGGTCTTACCGGCGCCCTGCAAGCCGGCCATCAGGATCACGGCAGGCGGAACGGCGCTGAGGTTCAGGTCTTCGTTGGCCGCGCCCATCAGGCTTTCGAGTTCGGCCTGGACGATTTTCACGAAGGCCTGGCCCGGCGTCAGGCTGCGCGACACTTCGGTGCCGACCGCGCGCTCCTTGACCGAGCTGACGAAGTCCTTGACCACCGGCAAAGCCACATCGGCCTCGAGCAACGCCATGCGCACTTCGCGCAGGGTGTCTTTGATGTTGTCTTCGGTCAGCTTGGCCTTGCCGGTGACATGGCGCAGCGTCTGCGAGAGACGGTCGGTTAAGTTTTCAAACATTGCGCGATCCTTTCAGGCCCTGTGTAGACCGGGATAATGGCGGCCCGGACCGGACAAAAACACGTACTCGGCGAGCCTGCGGCGTGGGCAGGTCGCGGATTATAGCGAAGACTGCGTCTGGCGGACACCTCGCCGTCAGCTTGACTGGTCTTTCGTGCCGTATCGGTTCTATGCCAAACTCAGCGCCTTTCGGGCTTGCCTAACAGGACTTATGCTCCCCTTGTCACCCAGTTTGCTCACCACCCTCGCCGCCGCCTTTCTTTATGCCGCTGCGACTATCTATCAAGGCACCCGCCTGGCCAACTGCGCCAAGGCGAACAAACGCCTGCTGGTCACACTCGGCGTACTGGCCGTGCTGGCCCACAGCGCCAGCCTGCTGACCCATCTGTTGACGCCGATCGGCCTGGGCCTGGACTTCTTCAGTGCCGCCAGCCTGATTGCCGCCGCGGTCATCGCCCTGACCCTGCTGGCCTGTTCGCGCATTCCGGTGGAAAACCTGTTGGTGCTGCTGTTCCCGCTGGGGGCTGCGACGGTGCTTCTGGCGCAATTCGCCCCCGCCGGCACAGTGCAGGTCATCGACGAAGAACCGGGCATCCTGGCCCATATCCTGCTGTCGATCCTCGCCTACGGCATGTTCACCATCGCGGTGTTCCAGGCCTTGCTGCTGCTGGTTCAGGACCATCAGCTCAAGCACAAGCACCCCTCCGGGCTGATCAAGAACTTCCCGCCGCTGCAAACCATGGAGAGCCTGCTGTTCGGCTTCCTCTGGGCCGGCTGGACGCTGTTGTCGATGTCACTGATTTCCGGCTGGCTGTTCGTCGAGAACCTGTTCGCCCAGCACCTGGTGCACAAAACCCTGCTGGCGTGTCTGGCCTGGATCGTCTTCAGTGTGCTGCTGTGGGGCCGTAACCGACTCGGCTGGCGCGGACACAAGGCTATCCGCTGGACCCTGGCCGGCTTCTGCCTGCTGATGCTGGCTTATTTCGGCAGCAAGCTGGTCCGTGAATACATTCTGCACATCTGACGGGCGGCATTAATGGACGATTTGCCCTTAGGGCCGATGCTCGCGGTGGTGGCCCTGCTGATTCTATGGTCGAGCCTGTTTACCGCCATCGAATCCGCTCACCTGCACTTGCTGGCCAAGCGCACGGCGTCGCGCTCCAGCGACAAGCCGCTGGCCAGACTGACCTTCCCCCTCAGCAGCCTGATTTTCTGCAATACCCTGTGCCGCACGCTGGTGGTGGTCATCTGCACCCTGCTGGCGATTTTCACCTGGGCGCAAAACGGCCCCTGGATAGCCTGCCTGGGGGCCGGTGCGATCCTGCTGGTACTCGCCGACTACCTGCCGCGCACCCTCGCCGCTCGCTATCCGGATGCGATCCTGGCCCTGGGCAACAACCTGCTGCCCATCCCGCTGAAAATACTCTACCCGGCAGCCTGGCTGCTCAGCGCCATCAGCCAATTGCTGACGCGTCCCTTTGCCCGCAAAGCCAAGGTTGTGCAACACAGTGAAGACGACGTACCGCAGGAGCGGCACGACGATCACGAACCCGCCGTCTGCCGACCGCATTCGCTGCCAGGTATCCATGCGCTGGACAACATCACGGTCAACGACATTCTGGTGCCGCGCAGCGAAGTCGACGGCATCAACCTCGACGACCCGATCGAAGAGATCATCGAGCAATTGCGCCACAACAACCGCACGCGCCTGCCGGTGTTCCACAGTGACATCAACCAGGTCGAAGCGGTGCTCAACACCCGGCAGATCGGCCACTTGCTCGGCGATGGCAGCCTGACGACAGAAGCGCTGCTGGCCGCCAGCCGCGAGCCCTACTTCGTGCCGGAAAGCACCCCGCTGCAGTTGCAGTTGCTGAATTTCCACAAGCAGCAGCGACGCCTGGGCATGGTGGTCGACGAATACGGCGAAGTACTGGGCATCGTGACCCTGGAAGACATCCTGGAAGAGATCGTCGGCGAGTTCGAAAGCCAACAGAACCAGGACAATCCGCATATCCATCCCCAGGCCGACGGGCGCCTGGTGATCGATGGTGCTGCCACCATCCGCGAACTGAACAAGACCCTCGGTTGGCACCTGCCCAGCGACGGCCCGAAAACTCTGAACGGCCTGGTGACCGAAGCGCTGGAAACCATTCCCGAGAGCGCGGTATGCCTGAAAATCGGCCGCTACCGGCTGGAAATTCTGCAGACTGAAGACAATCGCGTGACGCGGGTGTTGATCTGGCAGACCAGCGCCGTCCCTTCCACCCTCTGAAACCATCCGTGGCGAGGGCGCTTGCTCCCGCTGGCCTGCGAAGCAGGCCCCTTACATTCACCTGATAAAGTCTGCGGCCGCTGCGCGCCCGAGCGGGAGCAAGCTCCCTCGCCACAAAAGCTGGCGGCCAATTGCGAATGCCGATGCCTGCACCTGCCCCTTGTTGAATCGTTAGCCCCCTTCCTATAATCGATCCGCTTACCCAAGCCGCCTCTACCCGTGCTACCCGCACCCTGCTGCAAACCCACATCCCTGGGTGTTCGACCATAATAATTCGCTCCAACGGAGCACATGACTGTCAGGGATTACCGCATGACGACCAGCACGACTTACAGCGATTCCACGCCCGCGCAACCGACCAACTCCGCCAGCCGCGTGGCCACGGCGAGTTTTATCGGCACCGCCATCGAGTTCTACGACTTCTACGTCTACGCCACCGCCGCTGCGCTGGTGATCGGCCCGGTGTTCTTTCCGCAGACGTCCGGCACCGCGCAGATGCTGTCGGCCTTCCTGACCTTTGGCATTGCCTTCCTCGCTCGCCCCCTGGGTTCGGCATTGTTTGGCCACTTCGGTGACCGCATCGGCCGCAAATCGACCTTGGTCGCCTCACTGTTGCTGATGGGCGTATGCACCACGTTGATCGGCGTGCTGCCGGGCTACGACAGCATTGGCGCCTGGGCACCGATCCTGCTGTGCGTGCTGCGTTTCGGTCAGGGCCTTGGCCTGGGCGGCGAATGGGGTGGTGCGGCGTTGCTGGCCACCGAGAACGCGCCCAAGGGCAAGCGCGCCTGGTTCGGCATGTTCCCGCAACTGGGCCCTTCCGTCGGCTTTCTGGCGGCCAACGGCCTGTTCCTGACCCTGGCCATGCTGCTCAACGACGAACAGTTCCGCTCCTGGGGCTGGCGCATTCCGTTTTTGCTCAGCGCCGTGCTGGTGATGGTCGGCCTCTACGTGCGCCTCAAGCTTCATGAAACACCGGTGTTCGCCAATGCCATGGCCCGCGAGGAACGGGTAAAAATCCCGCTGATAGAGCTGTTCAGCCAGTACTGGCTGCCCGTGCTGCTGGGCGCCGGCGCAATGGTCGTGTGCTATGCGCTGTTCTACATTTCCACGGTGTTCTCCCTCAGTTATGGCGTGGCCACACTCGGTTACAGCCGAGAAACCTTCCTGGGCCTGCTGTGCTTCGCCGTGCTGTTCATGGCAGCCGCCACACCGTTGTCGGCCCTGGCCAGCGACCGTTTCGGGCGCAAACCGGTATTGATCATTGGCGGCGTGCTGGCGATTCTGTCCGGGTTCCTCATGGAGCCGCTGCTGACCCAGGGCTCGACCTGGGGCGTGGCGTTGTTCCTGTGCATCGAATTGTTCCTGATGGGCGTGACCTTCGCGCCGATGGGCGCACTGTTGCCGGAACTGTTTCCCACCCATGTTCGCTACACCGGCGCCTCGGCGGCCTACAACCTGGGCGGGATCGTCGGCGCTTCGGCGGCGCCGTTCTTTGCGCAGAAACTGGTGGCGATGGGCGGTTTGAGCTATGTGGGCGGGTATGTGTCCGGGGCGGCGGTGCTGAGTTTGATTGCGGTGCTGTGCCTGAAGGGAGGGTGTCAGAAATTTTGTGTTCGGGCATAACATGAGTAAGAGG